>DHYU01000067.1:0-231 GCA_002415485.1 Proteobacteria bacterium UBA5122 | reverse complement strand
CAACGACAACGAGATGTCGATCTCACCCAATGTCGGCGGCATGTCGAAACACCTGGCGCGCATCCTGTCGGGCAAGCTCTATTCGGGCGTGCGCGAGGGCAGCAAAAAGGTCCTGGGCAAGATGCCATCGGTGTGGGAGCTGGCGCGCCGCGCCGAGGAACACGTCAAGGGCATGGTCGTGCCCGGCACGCTGTTTGAAGAACTGGGTTTCAACTACATCGGCCCGATCGA
>DHYU01000029.1 GCA_002415485.1 Proteobacteria bacterium UBA5122 | reverse complement strand
GCACCTGATCCTGCAATTGATGAAGGACTGCTGCCAGGTCACCGCCCCCGGCGTGCTGTTCATTGCCGAGGCCATCGTCGCCCCGGTCGAAGTGATCAAATACTTCGGTGAGGACGCGGTCATCGCCAAGGAGTGCGAGATCGCCTACAACGCCACCTTCATGGCCCTGCTGTGGGATGCCGTCGCCACCAAGAACGCCAAGCTGCTGAGCCAAGGGATCAAGAGCCTGCCGGTCAAGCTCGAACGCGCCACCTGGCTCAATTACATACGCTGCCACGACGACATCGGCCTTGGCTTCGACGACCGCGACATCTTCCAGGTCGGTTACCAACCGGCCAAACACCGCCAGTTCCTGATCGACTATTACACCGGCGCCTTCGATGACTCCCACGCCCGCGGCCTGCCGTTTGGCCGCAACGACAAGACCGGCGACGCGCGCATATCCGGTTCACTGGCCTCGCTGGCCGGGCTGCAATACGCGCTGGAGGCCAACGACGAACAGGCGATCGACGACGCGATCAAGACCATCCTGCTGCTGCACAGCCTGATCCTCGCGTTTGGCGGCATCCCGCTGCTCTACTACGGTGACGAGCTGGGCACACTCAACGACTGCTCCTACCTCGACGACCACCACAAGGCCGGCGACAGCCGCTGGGTACACCGCCCGACACTCGACTGGCAGCGTGCCGCCCTGCGCAGCCAGCCCGGCAGCGTCGAATACAGGATCTTCAGCGCACTGAAAAAGATGATCGCGATCCGCAAGGAGATCGATGCCTTTGCCGACTACAACAACCGCGAGCTGCTCGACACCAGCAACCCGCACCTGTTCGCATTTCGCCGCTACAGCATGACCAACGAACGCAACAACGTGCTGGTCGTCGCCAACTTCAGCGGCAAACCGCAGCGCCTCGATCTGAACGAAACCGACACGCGGCCGCTGATCGAACAGGACAGCCTGTTTGACCTCTACACCGGCTCGGCGCCGGATCGGTTTGACAACACCGTCGTCGTGCCGCCGTTTGGCTTTTATTGGTTACAAAAACGATAGGCCCGCGTAACAACAGCGGACGAGCAGGATAGGGCGCCGCGAACGGCGCCGACGGGATTATTTGGACCCGGCGCGCACCAGGCTGCCAAGGCCGGCGGTGACCAGCACGTCGCGCAGATATTCACGGATTTGCACAGCATCTTCCATCTTCATCACCTCTTCCAACAAGGCGATCGCCTTTTGACGCGAGATATTGCGCAACACCCATTTGACACGCGGCAGACTGGAGACACTCATGCTGAGGCTATCCACCCCGAGCGCCAGTAGCACCACGGCCGCGACCGGGCTACCGGCCATCTCGCCGCAGACGCTGACCGGCCGACCATGCCGATGGGCGCCATCGACGATCAGCTGCAAGGCCCGGATCACCGCCGGGCTGAGGCTGTCGTAGAGTGACGCCACATTGCTGTTGTTGCGGTCGACCGCCAGCAGGTATTGCGTCAGGTCGTTGGTGCCGACCGAGACAAAGTCCACCCGCTTGGCGACGGAGTCGATCTGATAGATCAGCGACGGCACCTCGATCATGCTGCCGATCTGCGGTCGCGTCAGCGCCACGCCCTCTTCCAAGAGTTCGGAATAGGCGCGCTCGACCAGGGCCAGCGCGGCATCCAGTTCACCGATGCTGGATATCATCGGCAACAGCAGGCGCAGATTGTTCTGACCACTGCTGGCACGCAGCATGGCCCGCAACTGCACCATGAAGATCTCGGGGTGATCGAGCGTGACACGGATGCCGCGCCAGCCGAGGAAGGGGTTTTCTTCCTGGATCGGAAAATAGGGCAGGCTCTTGTCGCCACCGATATCGAGCGTGCGCAACACCACCGGCCGCGGGGCGAAGGCCTGCATCACCTGACGGTAGACGCGACATTGTTCATCTTCGCTGGGAAAACGATCGCGCAGCATGAACGGGAATTCGGTGCGGTAGAGGCCGATGCCCTCGGCCCCCGACTGCTGCGATGGCGTGAGATCCGACACCAGGCCGGTATTGACGTAGAGCGGGATGCGCCAACCATCCGGCGTCTCGGCCGGCAGGTCGCGCAACTCTGCGAGGTCGGCACTGAGGGTCTGCTCCTCGCGCACCAGGCGTTTGTATTCGTTGCGGACATTCTCGCTGGGCGAGACATAGATCCGACCGCTGTAGCCGTCGACGATCACCTCGCGGCCGTCGAGGCGGGTGACCGGCAGGTCCTTGACCCCGACCACGCCGGGGATCGCCATCGCCCGCGCCAGGATCGCCACGTGCGACGAGGTGGTACCACGGGCCGAGATCACGCCAACCAACTTCTCGGGCGGCACTTCGGCCAGCATCGAGGCGGTGATCTCCTCGCCGACGAGGATGGTCTTGTCCGGATAGGGCAACGGCGCGACGCGGGTCTTCTGCAGGCACATCAGGATCCTGCGGCCCAGGTCACGCACGTCCTCGGCACGCGCCGCCAGGTAAGGGTCATCCATCGATTCGAACACCTTGATGTGTTCATTGATGGTGTCACGCAAGGCGCCGGAGGCCCAGCTGCCGCCGCGAATCCGCGTCACGACCTGATCGACAATACTGGCGCTGCTGAGCAGTTGCAGGTAGGCATCAAACAGCGCCCGGTTCTCTTCGCTCAGGCTTGTCAGGCGCTCCTGCAAGGCACGGATGTCACTGCGCGCCAGCGATACCGCATCGAGGAAGACCTGCACCTCCTCCTCGACATCGGTCACCGTCCGCTCGGGCACGGCATCCAGATCCGCCTGCGGGTAGACCACCAGCGCGGTGCCCAGCGCCGCCCCCGGCGAACCAGGCAGACCATCCAGGATCACCCCCTGGCCCGTGCCGCGATTGAGACCAACGATGCCGCCGCTAACCTCGGCATGCGCGATCGCCCCCGCCAGCTGCGAGCCCATCGTCATCAGGAAGGCAGTCTCGTCCTCCTCAAAACGGCGGACCTCGATATGCTGCACGACCAACACCCCCAGCACCTTGCGGTGATGGATGATCGGCACCCCCAGAAACGAATGGAATTCCTGCTCGCCGGTCTCGGCGATGAAATGGAAACGTGGATGGACCAGCGCGTTGTCCAGGTTGACCGCCTCGGCACGCTCGGCAACCAGACTGACCAGGCCCTGGCCAAATTTGAGGCTGACCTTGCCGACCGCCGACGGATTCAAACCATCGGTCGCCATCAACACATAGGCCTGTTGAGTGTCATTGGCCAGATAGGCCGAACAGACATCGACCCCCATCGCATCCTTGACGCGGGTGACGATGATCGCCAGCGCCTGCTCAAGATCGTGGGCTAGATTCACTTCCTGGATGATCTTGCGCAACACCGTCAGCATGGGGCGGTTCCTTTATCGATGATGGGCAGATGCGCGTGATGATGCGGAGGGCTGCTCGATACCCAGCAGCGGTCTCAACTCCTGAAGGGCACGGTTATAGACATCGCGTTTGAAGTGCACCACCTCGCGCACCGGATGCCAATAATCGACCCAGCGCCAATGATCAAACTCGGGTTGGTCGGTGCGGCTAAAATCGACATCGCTCTCGTCCGTGATCAGGCGCAACAAAAACCACACCTGTTTCTGGCCGATGCACAAGGGCTTGCTGTTGCGACGAATCAAACGCTTGGGCAGGCGATAACGCAACCAGCCACGGGTCGCGCCCAATACTTCGACATGGTGTTCTTCAAGGCCGACCTCTTCCATCAATTCACGATACATGGCCTGAATCGGCGTTTCGTCAGTGCGAATCCCGCCCTGCGGAAACTGCCAGGCCTCCTGACCAATGCGCCGTGCCCAAAACACCTTGGCCGCGTCATTGACCAGAACGATGCCTACGTTCGGCCGATATCCATCGGAATCAATCACTTATCCCACCAGAAGAAAATTGTCATATAGCCGCCATTGTCCACAAAAGCAGACATTTAATCAATTGGACTCTATATATTTCGGCAGGTTCGCCATTTACCTGTCGCCCGCCAGCGCTTAAGCTAGCCGGCTTTGAAATTTGACGACTCAAACCTTAGGAGCGGCAACGGTGGATTTGGCCATATTCGACCTCGACAACACCCTACTCGACGGCGACAGCGACAACGCCTGGGGCCAGTTTCTGGTGCAGGAAAATGTCGTCGACCGCGACTATTACGCGCGCGAAAACATGCGCTTTTACGACGAATACAAGGCCGGCACCCTCAACATCGAGGAATTCCTCAGTTTTGCGCTGAAACCACTGGCCGACAACGACCAGGGCCTGCTGCTGAGCCTGCGCCAGCGTTATCTGGAGACCGTCGCCGCGCCCATGATCACCCCGGCCGCCGTCAAGCTGGTGGAACACCACCGCAGCCTCGGCCACACGCTGCTGATCATCACCGCCACCAATCGTTTCGTCACCGAACCGATCGCCGCCCGTCTCGGCATCGACAATCTGATCGCTACCGAACCGGAGATGATCGATGGCCGCTACACCGGCCGCGTCGCCGGCACCCCCTCATTCCGTGAGGGCAAGATCGAACGCCTGCACCAGTGGCTCAAACAAAACGGCTACAACCTCGCCTCCAGCTGGTTCTACTCCGACTCGCACAACGACCTGCCGCTGCTGGAGGAGGTCAACCACCCGGTGGTCGTCAACGGCGACGACACCCTGCTGCAACACGCCGACTACAAGGGCTGGCCCAGCATCAGCCTGCGCCACGGCGCGGCCGACATCGATCTCCAACGTTTAACGTCCTCCACCGTCGCCTAAGACCGTGCCCAAACGCCGCCTGCTGCTGCTCAGCCTGTGCTGCCTGGCCCTCATCACGGGCCTCAGCTTCTGGCTGGCGCTCAGTGTCGGCGGCATCCACCTTGGCCCCAGCCAACTCCTGGCCGCCCTCATCGGCCCTGCCAGCACCGAACAGACCCTGCTTTATCAACTGCGCCTGCCGCGCGCGGTCAGCGCCTTTGCCGTCGGCGGCCTGCTGGCCCTGGCCGGCACCCTGTTGCAGACCCTGCTGCGCAATCCACTGGCCGACCCATATGTACTCGGCATCTCCGGCGGTGCCGCCGTCGGTGCCCTCGGCGCCCTGCTGCTCGGCCTCGGCACTGCCTGGAGCAGTGGCAGCAGTTTTGCCGGCGCCATGTTGTCGATGATGATGCTGTTCGCCCTCGCCCACGGCCGCGGCAGCTGGACCACCACCCGCCTGCTGCTGACCGGCGTCATCATCGCCGCCGGCTGGGGCGCGATCATCAAGATCATGCTCGCCATCAGCGACAACAACGAGATGCGCAGCATCGTCTTTTGGCTGATGGGGGACCTGAGCCAGGCCAGCCACCCCTGGCTCACCCTCGCCACCCTCATCGCCGGGCTGTTGTTATGCCTGCCACTGGCGCGCAGCCTGACCATCCTCAGCCACGGTGAGATGCAGGCGCAGGCCCTGGGCGTGGCCGTACCGCGCCTACGCTGGGCCACCTATTTCCTGACCTCGATCCTGACCGCCGTCGCCGTGACCGAGGCCGGCAGCATCGGCTTCGTCGGCCTGGTCGTGCCACACCTGGTCCGCCTCGCCATCGGCAATGACCTGCGCCTGCTGTTGCCATGCTCGGTCCTGCTCGGCGGCAGCCTGCTGTTACTGGCCGACACCGTCGCCCGCACCGCCCTCGCGCCGCAGCAACTGCCGGTCGGCGTGATCACAGCCGTCATCGGTGTACCGCTGTTTCTGTACCTGCTGCGCCGGAGCAGCAGCTCATGAGCCTGCTCAGCTGCCAACAATTGCAGATAGCCCGTGGTGATCGCACCCTCTGCCGCGGGCTCGATATCCGCATCGAGGCCGGTCAAAGCTGGGCGATCCTCGGCCGCAACGGCATCGGCAAGACCAGTCTGCTGACCACACTCGCCGGCCTCACGCCCGCTGCTGCGGGCGAGATCCATCTCGGCGACCAGGCGCTGGCTACACTCACACCGCAGCAGCGGGCGCGACAGATGGCGATGTTGTTCCAACATCAGGAAGACGCCTTCCCCGGCACCGTGCTCGAGACCGCCCTCATCGGCCGCCACCCCCATCTCCACGCCTGGCAATGGGAGGGGGCCGATGACTTCAGCGCTGCCCGCGCCGCACTGGCCCGTTTTGGACTGGCCGCCCTGGAACAACGCCAGGTAGGTTCACTCTCCGGCGGCGAACGCCAACGCCTGGCCCTCGCCACGCTGCTGACGCAGGACGCATCGGTGCTGTTGATGGACGAGCCGACCAATCACCTCGACATCCATCAACAGATCAGCTGCCTCGACTTTCTCGATCAATGGCGCCGACAATCGCAACGCGCGCTGCTGATGACGCTGCACGACATCAACCTGGCGCTACGCTTTTGCGACCATGCAATCTTGATGTTTGAGGAGGGGACGACCCTGGCCGGGCCGCAGGCGGACGTGATGACACTGGAGAATTTGGAGCGCCTCTTCCTGCAACCACTGCTGCAGGTCGAGGCGCCGTGGGGGCGGGCCGTACTGCCCGCCTAGAGCCGCTTAACTGAACTGTTCTTTGTTGACGGCCTTCATCCGCGCATCCTGTTTCGATACCAGCCCCTGTTTCACCAGGTGTACCAGATTCTGATCGAGTGTCTGCATTCCGATCGACTGCCCGGTCTGGATCGCCGAATACATCTGCGGCACCTTGGCCTCCCGGATCAGGTTACGGATCGCGGGCGTACCGATCATGATCTCGTGCGCGGCCACACGGCCGCCGCCGAGTTTCTTGAGCAGAGTCTGCGAAATCACTGCCCGCAGCGACTCCGACAACATCGTGCGCACCATGTCTTTCTCCGCGGCCGGAAACACGTCGACGATGCGGTCGATGGTCTTGGCGGCCGAGGACGTATGCAGCGTGCCGAACACCAAGTGCCCGGTTTCGGCGGCCGTCAGCGCCAAACGGATGGTTTCGAGATCACGCATTTCGCCGACGAGGATCACGTCNNCCGACGAGGATGATGTCCGGGTCTTCCCGCAGTGCCGAACGCAATGATTCGTTAAACCCCAGCGTATCGCGATGGACCTCACGCTGATTGACCAGACACTTTTTACTCTGATGCACAAACTCGATCGGGTCTTCGATGGTCAGGATATGGCCGAACTCGGTATTGTTCTTGTAATCCATCATCGCCGCCAGCGTGGTTGACTTACCGGAACCGGTCGGCCCGGTGACGAGCACCAACCCCCGCGGGTTGTCGGCAATCTTCTTGAACACCTCCGGCGCCTTCAGATCTTCCAGGCTCAGGATATTCGACGGGATGGTCCGGAATACACCGCCCACGCCACGATTGTGGTTGAAGACGTTGACACGAAAACGCGCCAGCCCCGGGATCTCGAACGAAAAGTCGGTCTCGAGGAATTCCTCAAAGTCCTTGCGCTGCTTATCGTTCATGATGTCGTACATCATGTTGTGCACGGCCTTGTTGTCCATCGGCGGCACATTGATGCGGCGAATATCACCATCGACGCGGATCATCGGTGGCAGGCCCGCCGACAAATGCATATCCGACGCGGCATTTTTTACGCTGAACGCGAGCAGTTCGGCTATATCCATATCACTCCCTTCCTCGTTGCTAACGCAGAATTTATTCCAAGCTGTTTAACGGCCAGCGCCGTCAGTTCTTAATTCAGCCACTCAAACGGCCCGGGGAGACTGCTAAAATAAGGCGCCATTCAATCAGGGAGTCAGTCGTGGACACCATCGCCACACGTTTGCAGCAACTGCTGGATCGCATTCGACAGGCCGAGATCAGCTACGGCCGCCCACCGGGCAGCGTCACGCTGCTCGCCGTCAGCAAGACCTGGCCGCTGTCCGACATCGCCAGCGCCGCCGCCTGTGGCCAGCACGCCTTTGGCGAAAACTATCTGCAAGAGTCCATCGGCAAGATCACGCAGGCCAAACAGACCGCCGCGCTCGACGCGCTGGAGTGGCATTACATCGGCGCCATTCAGTCCAATAAAACCGCCGAGATCGCCGAACACTTTGACTGGGTGCACAGTGTCGACCGCCTTAAGATCGCACGCCGCCTGAGCGAACAACGACCGCCGTCACTGCCACCTCTCAACCTCTGCCTGCAGGTCAATATCAGCGCGGAGGCCAGCAAATCCGGCTGTCTGCCGCAGGAGGCCATCGCCCTGGCACATGAGATCGCCGCGCTCGACAATATTCGGCTACGTGGACTGATGGCCATCCCCGCCCCCGCGGATGGCTTTGACCAACAGCGCGCCGTGTTCGAGCAACTGCACGCGCTGTATCAACAGATCCAGGCCAGCGGCTTGGCGCTCGATACCTTGTCGATGGGCATGTCGGATGATCTGGAGGCGGCCATCGCCGCCGGCGCGACGATCGTCCGCATCGGCAGCGCCATCTTCGGTCAACGCCAGTACCCAGCGCATTAACCGTTTGCGCGTCGATTACAGTAAACTCTCGCCACCTGTGTGAATGAAGACAATATCTCCTGCCATGACCAACTCCAACACGATAGCCTTCATCGGCGGCGGCAATATGGCCCGCAGCCTGATCGGCGGCCTGATTCAGGACGGCACTGCACCCGAGCAGATTTGGGTCAGTGACCGCAACGCAGAACAACTGCAAGCCTTGCAACAACGCTTCGGCATCCACACCAGCAGCGACAACCTGACGGCCGCCGCCGAGGCCGACGTCCTTGTGCTTGCCGTCAAACCTCAGGTCTTGCACAGCGTCGCCAGCGAGCTGCAAGCACTGGTGCAACAACGCCAACCGCTGGTGATTTCGGTCGCCGCCGGCATCCGCGAGCAGGACCTGAACCGCTGGCTCGGCGGCAACGTCGCCATCGTCCGCTGCATGCCCAACACACCGGCGCTGATCCAAACCGGCGCCAGCGGCCTCTACGCCAACGCCCAGGTCTCCGCATCACAACGCGATCAGGCGGAATCGATCCTGCGCGCCGTCGGCATCGCCCTGTGGCTGGAGCACGAGGCACAGATGGATGCCGTCACCGCACTCTCCGGCAGCGGCCCCGCCTATTTCTTTTTGTTCATGGAGGCCATGCAAAACGCGGCTCAAGCGCTGGGCCTCAGTGCCGATCAAGCAAAATTGCTGACGCTGCAAACCGCCCTCGGCGCCAGCAAGATGGCCCTCGAAAGCGAAGAGGACTGCGCCGTGCTGCGACAGCGGGTAACCTCACCCGGCGGCACCACCGAACGCGCCTTGAACAGTTTTGAACACGATGATTTGCGTGCCAGCGTTCAACGCGCCCTGAACGCCGCTTGTGAACGCTCACGGGAACTGGCCGACCAGCTTGGCCAAGCAGGAGACGCCTAAATGAATGACTACATGGGTAACGCCGCCGGTTTTTTGATCGAATCGCTGTTTAGCCTATACATGATGGCGGTGCTGCTGCGCTTCATGCTGCAACTGGCCCGCGCCGACTTTTACAATCCGATCTCACAATTCCTGGTCAAGGTCACCAATCCGCCACTCAAACCGCTGCGCCGCATCATCCCTGGCGTTGGCGGCATCGATATCGCATCGATCGTGCTGCTGTTTGTGCTGCAGGTGACCAAGCTGGCACTGCTCGGTCTGGTCGGCGGTGTCGCCTTCGCCGTCCCAGGCCTGGCATTGATGTCATTGGGCGAACTGATCGGCATGGTACTCAACCTGTATATGGTCACCATCATCGTCCAGGTCATCCTCAGCTGGGTAGGACCAGGCACACCATCACCGCTGACTGGTATTCTCTACGCCCTCAATGAACCAGTAATGCGCCCCGCACGCCGCATTTTGCCTGCGATGGGCGGCATCGACCTCTCACCCATCGTTGTATTTCTGGCCATCGGTTTGCTCAAGATTTTGCTGGTTGAGCCGTTGCTCGTCATGGGGCGCAGCTTGGCCTGAGCAGGGATATTCGAAAAACAACCAAGCTCATTAAGGCTAAAGCCACCCATGATGGTGACCGATAACAAGCTTGACGTTCGTTCAGCCGCTCCCGAAAAGAATAGGGAATTATCAAAAAGTTAGGACACAAGGATACCGGCAGGGGTTATGCAGGAAAATCTCTTCAAACAACAGATGCGGGCTTTCGATCATTGGAAAGCCGAATTAATCCAGGTCATCCAGGATTATCATCACTGGCTCAACTCGCGTGGACAAAGCAGCCCCGAGCTGGACATACGTCTGTTCGATGTCATTGAGTCGCTCAAAACCGACCATTTGACCATTGCCTTTGTCGCCGAGTTTTCGCGCGGCAAGACCGAACTGATCAACTCGATTTTCTTTTCGGATTACAAACGCCGCCTGCTGCCATCCGAGGCAGGCCGCACCACCATGTGTCCAACCGAATTGTTTTACGATCAGGAAGAAGAGCAGGCCTATATCCGCCTGCTGCCGATCGAAACCCGACTCGAAGAAGCCAGCATCTCTGAACTGAAAAAGAGCAAGGACCGCTGGAAGACCATCAGCCTCGACATCAACTCGCCCGACCAAATGGTCGAGGCATTGAAAGAGGTTGTTAAAACCAAGATGATCCCCACAGCCGATGCAGTCAACCTGGGATTGTTTGACGATATACCTCGTCGTCGCAAAACAGATGCGCCCGCACCAGAGACTATCGAAGTCCCTCAATGGCGCCATGCGGTTATCAGCTTTCCGCACCCCTTGCTGCAACAAGGCTTGGCAATCCTCGACACCCCCGGATTGAACGCCCTCGGCACCGAACCCGAACTGACGCTCAACATGCTGCCGAACGCGCATGCGGTGTTGTTCGTATTGGCCGCCGACACCGGCGTTACCCGCAGCGATCTGGAGATGTGGGAACACCACATCAAAGAATTCCGTGGCGATGTCGGCAAGGGCCTGGTCGCTGCACTGAACAAGATCGATACACTGTGGGATGAGATGAAGGATGACAAGGCCGTCCAAGCCTCCATCTCCACCCAACAAAAAGAAGCCGCCAATGCCCTGGGCATCCCGGTTGAAGCAGTCTTTCCAGTCTCTGCGCAAAAGGCACTGCTGGCCAAAACCAAGGACGATGCAACCTTGCTCGCAGCCAGCCGTCTGCCTGCACTCGAGCATTACCTTGCTAGCGAAATCATTCCTGCCAAACAAGGCATCATTCGCAGCACCGTGGCCAATGAAGTCGGCAGCCTGATTCGTAGTGATTTCGAGCACATGAGCAGCCAGTTCAAGCAACATGCAGAGCATCTGGCAGAACTCAATGCCATGAGCGGCAAGAACACCACTCTGATTCAACACATGATGCGTAAGGCTCGCGAAAAACAGGAGTCTTACAACAAGAACATGGAATATTTCCAGTCCAGTCGTCGCACCTTGAATCAACAGGCCCAACTGCTCTTAAACGAACTGAGCCTGAAAAAATTCGACAAATTGGTGAATGACGCACGCGATCGAATGGCCGGCAGCTGGACCACTGGCGGATTAAAAACCGGCATGAAGAGCATATTTGATGCCATTAGCGAAACGCTGCAAATCGCGACCCGCCACGCCTCGGACACCCGCGATCAGATCATCAAGATCTATGATCGCTTCCAGGAAGAAAACGATCTGCCCGCCCAAACGCCAAAGATCTTTTCCACAGACAAATATCTGGCCGAGATGGAGAAGATATACGCGCAGGCCGAGGATTATCGCACCAGCACCATCACCACGATGACCGAACAAAGCTTCGTCATCAAGAAATTCTTCATCACCCTGGTCAGCCACGCACGTGACATCTTTTTCCAGGCCAACCAAGAAGCGGAAACCTGGTTTAAAGACGTGATGGTACCGCTGGCCAAACATGTGACCGAACACAAACAAGTGCTCGAGCAACACATGGAAACCTTGTACAAGGTCAACGAATCAAAAGAAAATCTGGCATCCAGAAAACAAGAACTGGAAGCGACCTGCAAGGATTTACGTGTCCAGGTCGAGGCACTACAAAAGATGTATCGCCAACTACAAACTCCCAAATCAGGCCAAGATCAAACCAAACCACCCGCTGCCGCCTCTGCCTAAGGCAGGGGCCGGCAGGCATTTTTCTACAACGCCCAGTCGTAATCGATCGTCAACGGCGCATGATCTGAAAAACGCTCCGCACGATAGATCGATTCACCCAATACCTTATCAGCCAAACCGGGCGTGATGATTTGATAATCGATGCGCCAGCCCACGTTCTTGACCCAGGCCTGACCGCGATTCGACCACCAGGTGTATTCATCCGCCTGTTGATTCACGACGCGAAAGGCATCCACCCAGCCGTGCTCGCCAAACACACGATCCATCCACTCACGCTCCACCGGCGTACAACCTGAGGTCTTCTGGTTGCTCTTGAAGTTCTTGATGTCGATCTCTTTGTGCACCGTGTTCCAATCACCGCAAATAATAAATTCGCGCTTCTGACTGCGCATACGCTGCATGTCCTGCAGAAATTTATCCATGAAGCGCAATTTGTTTTCATGGCGCTCTTCACTGGCCGAACCCGATGGCAGATACAAAGAAGCAACACTCAAACCATCAAACTCGGCCTCGATCCAGCGCCCCTCGGTATCCACATGATCCCAGCCCAGACCGGTGTGTACTGCCTTGGGCTCGACACGCGAATAAATGGCGACACCGCTATAGCCCTTTTTCTCGGCATCAAAGAAATAGCAGAAATACCCGGCAGGGTGAAACACAGGATCATCCAACTGATCGCGCTGCGCCTTGGTCTCCTGAATACAGATCACATCCGCGTTCTGCGCCAGCATCCACTCAAAAAAACCTTTGCGCTGCGCCGAACGTATGCCGTTCAAATTTGCTGAAATAACTCTCATCATCTTCCTAACCATCACCACTGGATTTTGCCCCGCGCCGGCGGGAAGGCGTACAATACCAGCTTTTCCCGAACAGCAGCGGAACCTGAGTATGCACGCCTATCAAAAAGAATTCCTCGACTTCGTCATCGCCACCGATGTATTGCGTTTTGGCGAATTTACGCTCAAATCGGGCCGCATCAGCCCCTATTTCTTCAACAGCGGCCTGTTCAACAGCGGCAGCTCCATCGCCAAGCTGGGTCGTTATTACGCCGCCGCGATTGAGGCCTCCGGCATCGAATACGACATGCTGTTCGGCCCCGCCTACAAGGGCATCCCGCTGGCTACCGCCACCGTCGTCGCGCTGGCCGACCACCACGGCAAGGACATCCCCTACGCCTTCAACCGCAAAGAGGCCAAGGACCACGGCGAAGGCGGCACCATCGTCGGCGCACCGCTGCAAGGCAAGGTCTTGATCATCGATGACGTGATCTCTGCGGGCACCTCGGTACGCGAATCGATCGACATCATCAATGCCGCGGGCGCGACTACGGCCGGTGTCGTCATCGCACTGGATCGTCAGGAAAAGGGCCAGGGCGAAAAATCAGCGATCCAGGAAGTGGAAGAACAACACGGCTTTCCGGTCGCCAGCATCGCCCAGCTCAGCAGCCTGATCGACTATCTGGCCGAACAAGGCAACCGCGCCGACACCCTCGCCGCCGTCCGCGCCTATCGCGAACGCTACGGCGTCAGCTAAGCGCTAACCAATAATCAGCGCGATCCCGATCACCAGCGTCACCACCTCAAACGCGCGCTTGATCACTCGGTTGCCCTTTACGATCGCGTAATGGGCGCCGAGATAACCACCAAGCAACGAACCGAGCAGCAAGGCGGGCAGCCAGTCCCACTGCACATCCCCCAGCAGCCCCAGCGTCAGCGCGCCGGTACCGTTCCAAAACAGGCCGACCAGGATCAGCGTATAGGCCACGGCCCGCTTGTAATCGAGCCCGAACCAGCGCACCAGCCACAAGGTCACGAACAACCCCGTGCCCGAGGTCAGCGAACCGTTGAGCACACCGATGAACAACAACATTGCACCGCCGAGCGCAAACCCCATCGGAGTACGATGTTTGGCCTCGAACTGCTGGCCCAACTCAGGTTTGAAATAGGAATAGATCCCCAGCCCTGCCGTCAGCACACCGAGCGCGATTTCGGCCACCCGGTCCGGCACAAACAACACCAGACTGGCGCCCGCCACCACCCCCGGCAGACCACAGGCCAGGATGAACAGCGCAAAACCGCGTTCAAGACTGCTCTCCCGCCAGTGTCGCACCGTCGCGCCGATCCCGAGCGCCACACTGGCGATCTTGTGCGTCGCCAGCGCCACCGAGAACGGCAAGCCAAGAAACAGCAGCGCCGGCAATTGAATCAGCCCGGCACCGCCACCCGCCAGCGCCGAAAACGCATTCGCCACCAGCGACACGACAAACAACAACAGCTGCTCAGTCCAGGCCAAGCCACATTATCCTTCTTGGTTTTTAGTTGGCAGCGACTCGGCTAGAATAGCCACATGCACACCGCTCAACACCTCACACGTCTACTGTTATGCAGCACACTGGCCACCAGCCTGCTGCCGCTCGCCGCACATGGCGACCAGCTCTATCGCTGGAGCGATGCTGACGGCAATGTGCACTATTCAGACCGACTCGACCCCGCCCATCTGGAGCAAGGCTATCGCGTGATCAGCCGCCAGGGCACCACGCTCTACACCATCGAATCGGTCACCGAACAAATGGCCGAATCCTCCAAGGCACCTGAACAACAGGCCGAGGCCAAACAGCGCCAGGCCCAGCTCTCACGCGATCGAGCACTGCTGCGCACCTACGCCAATGAGGCGGAGATCAATGATGCCCGCGCACGTAAATTAAGCCATCTGGAATCACTACTGGGGGCAACAGAGCATGCCATGCGCAGACTGGAGGAGCGACTGCACGAACTCAGCCGCAAGGCTGGCGATTACGAACGCACCGGCAAACGTGCACCAGAGGGCCTGCGTCAGGAACTTGCTCAGACCCAGGACAAGCTGGAGCACTATCAACAAACCCTGGCCGAACAACAAGACAACCGGCTCAGCATTCAGCAGCAATTTGACGCCGACCTGCAGCGCTACCGTGAAATCACGGCAGCACTGCCACAGCCACTCACGATCAGGCCGTAATCAGCGTACCGATACCCTGGTCGGTGAACAACTCCAGCAACACGGAGTGTTCCAGGCGACCATCGATAATGTGCACCGCCTTCACGCCACCTTGCGCAGCCTCGAGCGCACAACGGATCTTGGGCAGCATGCCACCATAAATCGTGCCATCGGCAATCAGCTCATCCACCTGCTTCGGTGTTAAACCCGTCAGCACGTTATCCTGTTTATCGAGGATGCCAGGGATATTGGTCAACAGCATCAACTTCTCCGCCTGCAGCACCTCGGCAATCTTGCCCGCCACCAGGTCGGCATTGATATTGTAGGACTGACCGTCCTCACCCACACCCACCGGCGCAATCACCGGGATGAAATCGCCCTGCACCAGCATGTTGACCACACTGCAATCGATCGACGCCACTTCACCGACATGGCCGATATCGATGATCTCCGGCGCATCCATGCCGGGCTCGTTGCGCTTGAAGGTCAGCTTGCGCGCACGGATCAGATCACCGTCCTTGCCGGTCAGGCCCACGGCCGAGCCGCCCTGGCGGTTGATCATGTTGACGATTTCTTTGTTGACCAGACCACCGAGCACCATCTCGACCACGTCCATCGTCTCGCTATCGGTCACGCGCATGCCGTTGATGAACTCGCTCTGCTTGCCGATCTTCTCCAGCAACTTGCCGATCTGCGGCCCACCGCCATGCACCACCACCGGATTGATACCGACCAGTTTCATCAGCACGATGTCGCGGGCAAAGCTCTCTTTCAGCTTGTCGTCGACCATGGCGTTGCCGCCGTATTTAATGACGATGGTCTTGCCGGCAAAGCGGCGAATGTACGGCAGCGCCTCGGTTAAAACGTGGGCGACATTTTTGGCGGCGGCATGATCTAGGGCCATATATCCTTCCTGTAACGACTAAAACGGCAGTTGTAAATCGGGCTGCAATGATAACAGCACCTGACGAAACTCATCCATGATGCGACGTAGCGCCGCCTCGGAATCCGCCTCAAAACGGAAGACCAGGCTCGGCGTGGTATTGGAGGCCCGCACCAGCCCCCAGCCATCTTTAAATTCAGCACGGATGCCGTCGATCGTAATCAGTTCGGCATTGGAGAAACGCGCCTCTTCGTGCAAACGTTCGATGAAGCGGAAACTCTCGCCCTCCTTCATCTTCAATTGAAGCTCGGGCGTGCTGATCGCATCGGGAAAGTCCGCAAACACCTTGTGGCTGCTGCGCGTATCATTCGACAAGATCTCGAGCAGGCGCGCCGACGCATACAGCGCATCATCGAAGCCATACCAGCGATCATTAAAGAAGATATGCCCGCTCAATTCACCGGCCAGCAACGCACCACTGATGCGCAGCTTGGCCTTGAGCAGGGAGTGGCCCGTCTTCCACATCAAGGGCAGACCATCGGCCTCCTGGATCACTCGTCGCAAATGCCGGCTCGACTTCACATCGTAGATGATCTCGCCCCCTGGCTGCTGCCGCAGCACATGACGGGCAAACAGCATCAACAAACGGTCGGGCCAGATCACATTGCCGCGGGCATCGATCACACCAATGCGGTCACCATCACCATCAAAGGCCAGACCGACATCGGCGCGATGCTCACGTACCGCCGCGATCAACTGCCGCAGATTCTCCGGCTGACTGGGATCGGGGTGATGATTGGGGAAGGTGCCATCGACCTCGCAGTTGAGCTCAACCACCTCGCAGCCCAGTACCTGCAACAACACTGGCGCCACCTTGCCGGCCACACCATTACCGCAGTCGATGACCACCTTCAGCTCGCGTCCAATCTGCACATCGGAACAGATGCGCGCCACATAGTCGGCCTGCAGATCCTGACTGCTGAGACTGCCATCGCCACATAGATAATCGCCATTGACGATGCGCTGATAGAGCAGCGCGATTGCCGCCTCGGCCATCGCCTCGCCCCTGAGCACCAGCTTAAACCCGTTGTAGTCCGGCGGATTGTGGCTGCCGGTCACCATCACCGCCGTGCGCGCACTCAGGTAGTTGGTCGCGAAATAGACCATCGGCGTCGGCACCTCACCGACATCAATCACATTGCGGCCGCTGTCGCGAATCCCCTGGATCAAGGACTGCGCCAGCTCAATGCTGGAACATCGGCCATCACGGCCGACGATGATGTTCTGCTCGCCGTGGGCATGGGCCTCACTGCCGAAGGCACGACCGATGTCATAGGCCACCTCCGACGTCAACGTCCGCCCGACGATGCCGCGGATGTCGTAGGCGCGGAAGATCTCACGTGCAATATTCGGGTTCGCCGCATGGCGTTCAGTGGTCGTCACCGTCATCAACTCTTCCAAACCGGTCTTCCTCACATCCCTTTGCTCGGTATCGGCATCAAAGAGGTCGCGCAACACACGCGTATCCTCTTCGTCATCTTCATCGCGGGCGCCACGTCCAATGTGTTCGCCCCACGGCAGATTTTTAATATCTTGTAATGCCTGCTGCAAGGGCAACAGACCCGCCGCGTATTCTTTGCCCAACCAGCGCTGGTACATGCGGTCTTTCACGAACTGATACACGACATCACCGTCCTGCACCAGCCGCTGCTGCAAGACCCGACGCAAGGCCAGCAGCATCAACGCCAACAGGCCCAAAATCAACAACACCGCCAGCCCATACCACACACGCCAGTCGAGCCCGAACATCTGCCACGGCGCGGCCGCCTGCCAATAACGCCACTGCACGCGCGTCGCCGCCACCGTGCCCGCCTGTTCGCCGATCCGTTCCCCGTCCTGGGCGATACCACGTGCCAGCGCCGCATCGCCCCAGGCGACAATGGCGACGCTCTCTTCGCCCACCCGCTGCAAGACCTCAAAACGGGCGCCGCCACGCTGCCAAGCGCTGACAGCCGCACGCAAGGGCTCGGCGTCAAAACTGGCCAACACATAACCGACAATCTGCTCACCGACCAACACCGCACGCAACACCGCCAGCTGCGCGGGTTGATCAGGCAACGCGTGATATTCTAGGCGCGGCTGCTCACCATTGCGCGCGGCCAACAACATATCCTGCTCGGCAAAACTCAGTCGCGGATACGGCCCCTGCCAGCGGGTCTCACTGCCGGCATCGATCAACACCACCCGCGCCGCCGCCAACACCTGCACCAGGGCCTGCTGCCGCTGCTTCAGGGCTGCGTCATCATTCTGTTGAAACACACTCGCCAGCTGCGGATCGCGACTGACCGCCTCCACCGCCTGTAGATATTGCCCCACTTGCGCCTGCAAGCGCGCCGCCAACGCCTCGGCCTGCTGCCGCGCCGCATGCTGATGCTGCGTCTGTTGCCAGGTCGCCAACACCCCATACCCGGCGGCAGCGACCGCCAACACCAACAACAAGGCCCACAGATAGGCGCGCAGCAACCAACGCCCCAGCGTTAGACTCGAGACTGCCTGCGATAATGGCGTATTCATGACAACGTCTTCCGTTGGCTCCGCCTGCGATTAATGGCGCCCGGTATGCCCAAACCCGCCCTCGGCGCGATCGCTGGCATCGAACTCGTCCACCACCTCAAACTGCGCCTGCACCACCGGCACGATGATCATCTGCGCAATGCGCTCTCCGGGATTGACGGTGAACGCATCGTGGCCGCGGTTCCAGCACGAGACAAACAACTGCCCCTGATAGTCCGAGTCGATCAGGCCGACGAGATTGCCGAGCACGATGCCGTGTTTGTGGCCGAGACCGGAGCGCGGCAGCAGCATCGCCGCCAGCGATGGATCGGCGATGTGGATGGCGATGCCGGCCGGGATCAAATGCGTCTCGCCGGGAGCGATCTGCAACGGCCCGTCGACGCAGGCGCGCAGGTCCATCCCGGCCGCGCCGGGGGTGGCATATTCAGGCAGTGGAAATTCGTTGCCGATGCGGCGATCAAGAATCTTTACTTGGATGTTGTGCATGATATCTCTCTGCGATTAATTGAATCAGTTGATGGGCGACGACGGCCTTGTCCGCCAACTCGATCGAGTGGTGGCCATCATCACCCCAAAAAACCTCCAGCGCGTTTTGCGCCTGATCAAAGGCGCGGCCGTCGCCGACCCAATTGGCGGCGATCATCGCCAAGCCCTTGCGCTGCAGCTTGTCACGGGCATAGGCGGCCAGCTGGTCGGTCTCGGCGGCAAAGCCGACGCTAAACACCCCACGCGCCGCCACGGCGGCGAGGATGTCGTCCGTGCGTTCAAGGGCGATGCTCAGCGCCGCCTGGTCCTTTTTGATCTTGCTCGACTGCGTCTGCGCCGGGCGGTAATCGGCCACCGCCGCCGTGGCAACGAACAGATCACAGGCCTCGGCCATCACCGCCGCGTACATCTCGGCGGCCGATTCCACCATCACCCGCTGCACCCCCGGCGGGCACTCCAGACACACCGGCCCCGACACCAGCACCACCTGTGCCCCGGCCTTGGCCGCCTCGGCGGCGACGGCATAACCCATCTTGCCGGAGCTACGGTTACTGATGAAGCGCACCGGATCGATTGCCTCGCGCGTCGGCCCTGCCGTCAGCAGCAGACGCACGCCCGCCAGCGGGCCTTGATGAAAATGACGCGCCACCGCCGCGGCCAGCTCAAACGGTTCGAGCATCCGCCCAAGGCCGGTCTCGCCGCAAGCCTGTTCGCCCGCCGCCGGGCCGAGCAGAGCAATGCCGCGTTGGCGCAGGGTGTCGATATTGGTTTGGGTCGCTAGCGCCTGCCACATCACGTTGTTCATGGCAGGGGCCAGCATCAGTGGCGCACGGGTGGCGAGGCACAGCGTGGTTAGCAGGTCATCGGCGCGGCCTTGCGCCAGGCGGGCGAGAAAGTTGGCACTGGCGGGAGCGACGAGCACCAGCTCGGCCCAACGCGCCAGCTCGATGTGGCCCATCGCCGCCTCAGCGGCCGGGTCGAGCAGATCCGTCGCCACCGGCTGACCCGACAGCGCCTGCAAGGTCAGTGGCGTGATGAATTCCTGGGCGCCTGCGGTCATCACCACCCGCACCTCGGCCCCAGCCTTGCGCAGGGCGCGCACCAGCTCGGCACTCTTATAGGCAGCGATGCCACCACTGATGCCGACGATCACGCGGCGGCCAGCGAGGGCGATTGTTGAAGAGTTGTCGTTCACATTCTGTTCCAACACGGGCGTCTCGCCCAGCCATTCGGTTAGGCGCGCTACGATACCACTTCCTGCTATAAATCGGGACCCATACTAAAGTGTAGATCGCACTTATTCCTAGACACAGGGAGGTGTCGATGGCGATTACCGATTGGCCGGCCGACGAGCGGCCGCGTGAGCGTTTGTTGCAACAGGGGCCGCAGGCCCTGTCCGATGCCGAGCTGCTGGCGATTTTTTTACGCACCGGCATTCCCGGCAAGACCGCGGTTGATCTGGCGCGGGAGCTGCTCGACCAACACGGCAGCCTGCGCGCCCTGCTCGGCGCCAGTCACAAGGAATTCTGCCGCAGCCCCGGCCTCGGCACCGCCAAATATGTACAACTGCAGGCCACCGTCGAAATGGCGCGGCGCCAGCTGGGGGAGCGCATGCGTCGCGGCGAGACACTGGGCAACCCGCACGACAGCAAACAGTTCATCCACGCCCGTCTGCGCGACTACCATCACGAGGTCTTCGCCTGCCTCTTTCTCGACACCCGCAATCGCATCATCCAGTGGGAAGAGTTATTCTTCGGCACCATCGACGGCGCCAGCGTCTATCCGCGCGAGGTGGTCAAACGGGCCCTGCACCACAACGCGGCGGCGCTGATCATCGCCCACAATCACCCGTCGGGCGTGGCCGAACCCAGTCAGGCCGACCTGCGCCTGACCCAGCGACTGCGCAACAGCCTGTCGCTGATCGACGTGCGCCTGCTGGACCACATTATCGTCGGCGACGGCGAATTGACCTCGCTGGCGGAACAAGGACATATGTGAGCTCGCGCTCAAAAATGGCAGAAAAACTTGAAACGCACACCCTGCTTCTGGTATAAAGTCGCGCTCTACTGCGCAGAGGCTATTGATCAGGGCGCAGAATCAAGGAATTCGGAGAAAGATCCATGTCACGAGTATGTCAAGTAACGGGCAAGCGCCCTCTGGTTGGGAACAACGTTTCTCACGCCAACAACAAAACCAAGCGCCGCTTTCTGCCTAACCTGCACACCCATCGCTTTTGGGTTGAAGAAGAGAAGCGTTTCGTACGCCTGCGTGTTTCCAGCAACGGTATGCGCATCATCGACAAAAAAGGCATCACTGCCGTTTTGTCTGACATCCGCGCCCGCGGTGAGAACGTTTAAGGAGACCGACCATGGCTAAGAGTGCACGCGAAAAGATTCGTCTGGTATCCAGCGCCGGTACCGGTCACTTCTACACCACTGACAAAAACAAGCGCAACATGCCTGAAAAGATGGAGATCAAAAAGTTTGATCCCGTCGTGCGTCAGCATGTGATGTATAAGGAAGCCAAGATCAAGTAAGCCTTTACTTGTAGCGCCCTGACACAAAAAAACCCGCTCACGCGGGTTTTTTTATGACTGCAAACCATTGTTAGATCAAGGCCGAATCAGGTGCGATATTCGGCATTGATCTTGACGTAGTCATAGGAAAAGTCACAGGTCCAGACCTGAGCAACCGCGTCACCACGCCCCAGCTCGATGCGAATCGTGATCTCTGCCTGATTCATCACCGCCTGGCCGGCGGCCTCGGTGTAAGCGCTGTCGCAGCCACCAGCATGCACAATCTGCACGTCACCAAGATAGATATCGATCTTCGACACATCCATCGACACCACACCCGCACGGCCAACCGCCGCCAGGATGCGCCCCCAATTGGGGTCCGATGCAAACAGCGCCGTCTTCACCAAGGGTGAATGCGCCACGGTGTAGGCCACCTGCCGACACTCGTCCTCAGAGACACCTCCGCGGACATCGATCGTGATGAACTTGGTCGCACCCTCGCCGTCACGGATCATTGCCTGGGCCAGATACTGACACACCTCCAGCACCGCCTGCGCGAACCCGGCATAACCTTCAGCATCGACGCTATCGAAACGCACGCCGGACTTGCCGGTCGCCACCAGCACACACGCATCATTGGTCGAGGTATCACCATCCACCGTCACCGCATTAAACGAGCGGTCTGCGCTGGCGCTGAGCAAGCCTTGCAACAGATCACGCGGCACCGCCGCGTCCGTGGCCACATACGCCAGCATCGTCGCCATGTCCGGCCGAATCATGCCCGAGCCCTTGGCGATGCCAGTGATCGTCACCGCACGCCCCGCGACCATCACCTGGCGCGAAATGCCCTTGGGCACGGTATCGGTGGTCATGATCGCGTGGGCGGCGGCATGCCAACCCTCAACATCCAGCGCCGCCACGGCCTGCGGCAACGCCGCCTCGATCTTGGCCACCGGCAGCACGACACCGATCACACCGGTTGAGAACGGCAACACCGCCCCGGCATCACAACCGGTCACCGCCGCCACCGCGCGGCAACTCTGTTCTGCCGCCAGCATGCCGGGCTCACCGGTACCGGCATTGGCATTACCACTATTGATCAACAGATAACGCGGCGCACTCGCCGCGCCGTGACGACGGGCGATATGCACCGGCGCGGCACAAAAGGCGTTGCGGGTGTAGACCGCCGCCGTGGTCGCGCCTTCACAGATCTCCATCAGCGCCACATCTTTGCGCCCAGGGCGCTTGATGGCTGCCTCAGCGACGCCCCAGCGGACCCCGTTTACCGCCAGCAGCGGCGGCAACTCTGCAGACAAACCTACGGCCATTAATCGAGCTTCCCATGACACTGTTTAAATTTCTTGCCTGAACCACAAGGACACGGCTCATTACGACCAACCTTGCGCCCATCACGCGTGAACGGCTGATCCGGCGTCGGCGAATCATCGGGCTCACCCATAGGCGCACCCGCCGTCATAGAAGGTGCCGCCGCGTGCTGCATCTGCATGTGAGATTGATCGCTGCGCTGGGCATCGATCGCATCCACATCTTCCTGCGCTCGCACCTGAACCTTGGACAAAATGCCGATCACTTCATGCTTGATCCTATCCAGCAACTGGCCAAACATCTCAAACGACTCACGCTTGTATTCCTGCTTCGGATTCTTTTGCGCATAACCGCGCAGGTGGATACCCTGACGCAGATGATCCATCGCTGCCAGATGATCCTTCCACTGACTGTCGAGCACCTGCAGCATCACCGCCTTCTCGAAGTGACGCATGACCTCGGCGCCGGCCTGTTGTTCTTTGGCCTGGTAGGAAGCAACAACCTCATCGAGGATGCGCTTGCGCAGCGGCTCTTCGTGCAAATCATCGTCCGCATCCAGCCACTGGCGGATCTCCAGCTTGAGCAGGAACTCATGCTCCAGTGCCTCTTCCAGCCCATGCACATCCCACTGCTCTTCAAGACTTTGCGGCGGGATATAACCATCGATCATTGCATTGACGACATCGGCACGGATGGTATTGATCGAATCGGAGATATCATCGACCTCCATCAACTCATTGCGCTGCTCATAAATCACTTTACGCTGATCGTTGGCGACATCATCGTATTCGAGCAACTGCTTACGTATATCGAAGTTGTGACCTTCCACCTTACGCTGCGCATTCTCGATTGCCTTGCTGACCCACGGATGCTCGATCGCCTCACCTTCCTGCATGCCCAGCTTTTGCATCAGCATGGTAACGCGATCGGAGGCAAAGATGCGCATCAGATTATCTTCCAGCGACAGGTAGAAGCGGGTTGAACCCGGATCCCCCTGACGGCCAGAACGACCGCGCAGCTGATTATCGATACGACGGGATTCATGACGCTCGGTACCAATGACATGCAAACCACCGGCCGCTAGGATCTCATCGTGACGTTTCTGCCAAGCCTGCTGCGCAATCTCATCAGCATCCTCTGCCTTCGCGCCGCCCAGCATGATGTCGGTACCACGACCGGCCATGTTGGTGGCGATG
>DHYU01000010.1 GCA_002415485.1 Proteobacteria bacterium UBA5122 | reverse complement strand
TGTTGGTCTCGATGATGTCGGCACCGGCCTCAAGGTATTCGGTGTGGATCGCCTTGATGATCTCGGGTTTGGTGATGACGAGCAGGTCATTATTGCCCTTCAGCTCCGATGGGAAGTCCGCAAAACGTTCACCGCGATAGTCCTCTTCTGTCAGTTTGTAGCGCTGGATCATCGTGCCCATCGCGCCGTCGAGGACGAGAATGCGTTGTTGAATCAGTTCTGCCAGTGAAGCCATTGTGCTGCCGCCATCCATCTTAAAGAGTCAAAGGGCAGCATTTTAGCAGATTATGTGATCAGGCTTGAAACGCGGTGTTGCCGTGTTGTGCGATGTGGCTGCCGCCGTGTTGGTGGGCGGCCTCTTTGGCGACATACATCGCCTGGTCGGCCTTTTTGATGAGGGTGTCGATGTCGTCAAATTCATCAGGGCCGGTGGTGACGTAGCCGATGCTCAATGAGATCGGGATATCACCACTGTCGAAGTTCAGTGGCGCCTGCGCCAGGCGACGGCAGACCTGTTCGGCGCTGGCGGCATTGGTGCGTGGCATGATGATCGTGAATTCGTCGCCGCCGTAACGGCAGGCAAAGTCGGTCTCGCGCACGTGTTCCAACAATACATGCCCCACTCTGGTCAGCAATTCGTCTCCGGTCAGGTGGCCCTGCTGGTCGTTCAGTTGTTTGAAATGATTGAGGTCGAGATAGACCAGGCTCATGGCATCGCGGTAACGGGCCGCCGAGGCCAGTTCGAGGCGGAAAATTTCATAAAACGCGCGTTGGTTATAGAGTTGGGTGAGATTGTCGCGGCGGGAGAGTTCTTGTAGTTCTCGCGTGCGCTGGGCGACGACCTCCTCCAGGCTGGAGGCGTAGTTGGCCATCTCCTGTTTGGCGGCGTCGACCTCCGAGACGAGGCTGGCGATGTAGGTGTCGAAGACAAAGCCAGTGTCGAGGGTCATCAGTTTGTTGAGTGCCGATTGTAATTGGTTGGCACAGTCCTGGTCGCCAGCGGCATGGATATGGGTCGCGATGGTTTGATTGAGGGTCTGCTGTAGCAGCCAGATGGCCGAGATATAAAGTTTTGGCGCCACCCCGATCCGTTTGTGGACCTTGCCGATGCGCAGGCGGCGGTTGACGTAGTCACCATCGTAATGGCCATCAAACAGCTCGAGGATATAGCGCCGCATGGCGTTGCGCAGCAGGCGCAGGGTTTCGGCATCGCCGATCAGGAGCGCTATTTCGGGGATCTTGACCTGGGCAGAGTAGAAGTCGTCGACGACCTGTTCGATGTGGCTGGCGATAAAGTTTTTATGGCGGGCGAGCAGGAGCGCGTCAGCCTCGGTGAAGTTGAGCAGATGCTTGCGTTGCTCAACCTCGCGCTCGCTGATTTGCATCTGTTCGGCCAGGGTTTGTTCGATGGCGCGCATATCGTTTCATCCATGTGATTGGGCGTGGCGGCTTTGTGCATGCATGCGGCCGTACTCATAGGCTATCGTCGTGTGGCGAGGAAGTCTGAACCTGGGCGTTCAGGCGCGCGACGACGGGGTGCTTGATTAGATCGGGCCAATTATGTACTTTTGTGCGGCCCTAAAATTTTATAGTCAGCATTAAAAATAACCGAGGCCCTTGAAATGGCGAAAAAACCTGGTCTGCGAGAAAGAAAGTTTGCCCGTACCCGTTTGAAGCTGGCGCGTGTGCTGGTCGAGCGGCTGCAGATGTCGACGCTGGATGAAATCGTGGTGCGTGATCTGTGTGATGCCTGTGAGATCTCCGAGGCGACCTTTTTCAACTACTTTCCGCGCAAGGTCGATCTGCTCGATTATTACACCCAGCTGTGGATGCTGGAGCTGACCTGGCGTTGCCAGAACTCGGGCAAGCAGGGTTTGGCGGCTGTTGGCGTGTCGTTTGAGTTCATGGCCAGCAGCTTTCAGGCGCGCACCGGCGTGATGAGCGAGATCATCGCCCGTCAGGCCCTGTTGCGTGAAAAGCCGCAGCCGGTGGAGCTGACCCTGGCCGAGCGCATGATCGCCTTCCCGGAGTTTGCCGGTATCGAAGAGCTGGCGGTCGGTGGTGTCGACAAGGCCTGGTGGCCGGCGCTGGAGCAGGCGATGCGCGGCGGTGAGTTGCCGAGCAATGCCCACATGCCGACGGTGATGGTCGGGTTGGCGTCGATCTTCTACGGCCTGCCGCTGATCATGCGTCAGGGCAAGGTGAGTGCGATCGGCAATGCCTATACCCAGCAGCTGGCGGTGTTCTGGGCCGGTGTCCGCAGCGCCGCCAAGGGGGCGTGAACCGTGACTAGGCTCAATCTTGTTTTTGTCTGCAATGGCAACTCGTTTCGCAGTCAGCTGGCCGAGGGCTGGGGGCGGGCCTTGCTTGCAGATTGTTACAACATCTTTTCGGCAGGCTTTGAACCACACGGCGTCAATCCGAAGGCCGTGGCGTTGATGGCCGAGGCCGGTGTCGATATCAGTCAGCAGACCTCCAAACACCTGGATGAGTTGACGATCCGGCCGGACTACATCTTCACCCTGTGCGGCGATGCCTGCCCGGTATTCAGCGCGCCATGCCCGATCATCAAGATCGATATCCCGGCGCCGGGCAAACTCGCGGCGGCTGCGACCACGCCTGAGGCGGCCGACGAGGCCTATCGTCAGGTTCGTGAGCAGGTGCGGGTGTTTGTCGAAAACATCGAGCAGTATCTCAACGGCTAACCTCACTGGTACGCAACAGGGGAACGCAGTACCATAGCGCGCCCTTTGTTGTCTCTCTGGCCAGGAGCCATTATGTCCCTCGTTACCCTGCGCAATATTCTCGTCAGTTACGGCGGTCCGCCGTTGTTGGATCATATCGATCTGCAGATCGACGCCGGCGAGCGCCTGTGTCTGGTCGGGCGCAATGGGGCGGGTAAATCGACGCTGATGAAGCTGCTCAGCGGCGATATCAGCGCCGATGACGGTGAGTTTGTCACGCGCCAGGGCCTGAAGATCTCGCGCCTCAAACAAGAGGTGCCGCACGATACCTCGGGTTCGGTGTTTGACGTGATTGCGTCGGGCCTGGGTGAACTGGGGCAATTGCTCAGCCGTTATCACCAGGCCAGTGCGCGGTTGATGACCGATTACAGCGATGCAGCGATGGCCGAGCTGTCGCGTGCGCAACAGGCGCTGGAGGCGAAGGACGGTTGGAGCCTGGAGCAGAAGGTCGAGACGGTGGTGTCGAAGCTGGCCCTGCCCGCCGATGCCGAGTTCAGCCAGCTCTCCGGGGGGTTGAAGCGCCGCGTGTTGTTGGCGCAGGCCTTGGTTACCGAGCCGGATGTGTTGTTGCTCGACGAGCCGACCAACCATCTGGATGTCGAGGCCATCGAATGGCTGGAGCAGTTCCTGCTCGATTTTCCGCAGACGATTTTGTTTATCACGCATGACCGGATGCTGTTGCAGAAGCTGGCGACACGCATCATCGAGCTGGACCGAGGTCGCCTGACGAGCTGGCCCGGCAACTATCAAACTTATCTTGAACGCAAACAGGCGCTGCTCGATGCCGAGGCCAAAGAGAACGCGCTGTTCGATAAAAAACTGGCGCAGGAAGAGGCATGGATCCGCCAGGGCATCAAGGCGCGGCGCACCCGTAATGAAGGCCGTGTGCGAGCCTTGAAGGCGATGCGCGAGGAATTCAAACAACGCCGTGTGCAACAGGGCAAGGCGCGCATGCAGCTGCAAGGCAGTGAACGCTCGGGCAAGATGGTGGCTGAAGTCGAAGGCATTACCCACAACTTTGGCGACAAGCCGATCGTGCGCGATTTTTCGACGACGATCATGCGCGGTGACAAGATTGGTGTGCTCGGCCCGAACGGTGCCGGTAAGACGACGTTGTTGCGTATCCTGCTAGGCCAGCTCGAACCACAGCAGGGCACGGTCAAGTTGGGCACTAAATTAGAAGTCGCCTACTTCGATCAGCATCGCGCGATTCTTGATGACAACAAGACGGTATTCGATAACGTCGGCGACGGCAGCGACAATGTCTTCATCAATGGCCAGGCGCGCCACGTGATGAGTTACCTGCAGGACTTTTTGTTTGCGCCGGACCGCGTGCGTCAGCCGGTCAGCGCGCTCTCGGGTGGTGAACGCAATCGTCTGTTGTTGGCCAAGCTGTTTGCGCGGCCATCCAATGTCCTGGTGCTCGACGAGCCGACCAATGACCTTGATGTTGAAACGCTGGAGCTGCTCGAAGAGTTGCTGCTCGATTACGCCGGTACTGTGCTGGTGGTCAGCCATGACCGCGCCTTTGTGAATAATGTGGTCACGCACAGCATAGTGTTTGAAGGTGATGGTGTGGTGAATGAATACGTCGGTGGTTACGACGACAGTCAGCGCCAGCGCGAGACGCGCACACCGGCCAAATCAGCGCCGGTGACCGAGAAAAAGGCGGCGGCACCTGTTGCGGACAAACCCAAGCCCGCAAAGAAACTCAGCTACAAGGATCAGCGTGAGTTGGATGCGCTGCCTGCGAAGATCGAAGAGCTGGAAAACAAGGTGGCCGAACTGCAGCAGCAGATGGCCGATCCCGCTGTGTATCAGCAGGCCGGTGATCAGGTCAGCAAACTACAGGCAGAGGTGGATGCCGTCGAGGCGGAGTTGACCGAGGCCTATGCACGCTGGGAACAACTGGAAGAACTGCAGAACGGCTAGCGTATCTTTATGTGCCTAGGCGCGGTGTGGCCGCGCCAGGTATTCGTGGCTGGCCATTTCCTGTAATCGACTAATGGTGCGATCAAAGGCGAATTGATGACGTTGGCCACGGTAGAGTTCGGTGGCCTTGGCCTCGGCGGTGATGAGGATTTTAACGCTGTGATCGTAGAGCGCGTCGATCAAATGGATAAAGCGTTGTGCGGCGCTGTCGCGGGCCTCGGTTAGCAACGGCACGTCACTGATCAGCACGGTGTGATAGAGCCGTGCAATCTCCAGATAATCTGCCGCCGAACGTGGCGTATCGCAGATGGCATGAAAATCAAACCAGATCACATCCTCGCCCTCGGCAATGGTCTGAATCTCGCGGTTATGCAAGGTCAGTGTGTGCGAGGTGCGTGCCTCGGGTGCGAGCTGTGCAAACTGTGTCTGCAGGTGAGTGTGGCCGTCGCCGCGCGCGTGTACGTGATAGCTGCCGGCCTGTTCCAGCAGTTGTGTGCGGTAGTCGGTGCCACCGTCGAGGTGCAATTCATCGGTGTAGCTGTGCAGTAGTTCGATCGCCGGTAAAAAGCGTTCACGCTGCAGGCCGTTTTTGTACAGGTCGTCGATGCGGATGTTGGACGTGGTGACGAGGGTGATGCCGTTCTCAAACATTGCGTCCAACAGACGGCCGAGCAACATCGCGTCGCCAATATCATTGACGTGAAATTCATCCAGACACAGCAGTTGTATGTTCTGCGCCAGATCCTTGGCCACGATGCGCAGCGGGTCCGGGCTTTTAGGGAGTTTTTGTAAGGCCTGGTGCACACTCTGCATAAAGCGGTGAAAGTGCAGCCGTTGTTTTTGGCTAAACGCCACATGATTGAAAAACAGGTCCATCAGATGGGTCTTGCCACGGCCGACGCCGCCCCAGATGTATAGCCCCTTGATCGGTTCCGGTTTGCGTTTGAGCAGTTTGTCGAACAGGCCGGGGCTGGGGCGCGGTGCGTCGAATCTGTTGCTGAGAGACTGCAGTGCAGCCAGTGCGACTTGCTGGGCCGGGTCAGGCGTAAAGCCGTGCTGGTGCAGCAATGCGGCGAGTGAAGGTGGGGCGGTGTGCGTCATGCGGCTCTGGTATTGTCATCCTTAAGGAACATATCGGCAGCAAATGCCGAACGTTGCGCCGCGATATTGTAACAACTGTGAGCGAGGATGTAGCCCCGCGGCTGCGGGGCTGTGGAGGTTTGTTTATTTTTATTCGCTGATCGGATATTTGATGCTGACGGCGCCGCGCAGATCACCCTCTTGATAACCGACGGCCTGGTCATGCGGATAGTGTTCGCTCAAGATGGTTTTCACTGGTGCAGGGATGTTTTCCGCGCTGCCGTGGCAGGTCAGGCAGGCCTGGCCGACGGTGATGGCCTGCATATAACGGAAGTAGCGGCCGCTCGGTTCGCTCACAATCTCGCTGTGGCGCAATGACTCGGCGGCCTCGCCGTTGCTCAGGCGGCGCTCAAAGTCGGCGAGGATCTGCTGTTGCCATTGATCCGCTGTGCCGAGCATCGGGTTGCGCACACGGGTGCTGACGCGGCTCACCTGCCAACCGTGTTGGCGTGATAGATCACCGGCGATCTTCGGCGCAGCCTCGCTACAGACCTGGATCGCCGCGACCGGGCCTTCGGCCTTGAGCGTGGACTTCATGGTCTTGCCCAGGGTTTGCATGAACTGGCTGCTGACGTCGGCGGCCTGTTGTGAGCGATCGATCTCTTCTGCGTGAACAAAACTACTGCTGAGCAGCATGGCGCTGGCCAGGCTCAGAATGGTGCGGTGTTGCATGATGACTCTCCTCGGCTGAAAGAACGTCCTTACTCTAGTCAAAAACGCCGACAGGCGTCAGTGACAAAGTCACGCTTATTTGCGCATGAAGAACCAGAACAACAGGCTGAGCACGATGCTGACCAGGATCGATGTAGTCAGTGGAAAATAGAAGTTGAAGCCTTCGCGTTCGACGGCGATGTCACCGGGCAGGCGGCCGAGGCCGAGTTTTTGTATCCACGGCCAGAGCAGGCCGATGGCGAATAAGACGAGTCCGAGGGTGATGAGGATCTTTTGCATGTGATCATCGACCACGGCGGGGCGGGAGCGTTCCCGCCCGCGTGGTGGATACACGCTTAGGTGATCTTGCGGACACCGTTTTGCGTGCCGAGCAGCAGCACATCGGCTGGGCGCTGGGCGAACAGGCCGTTGGTGACGACACCGACGATGCCATTCAGCGTCGCTTCCAGTTCAACCGGATTCATGATCTGCAGGTTGTGCACGTCGAGGATGATGTTGCCGTTGTCGGTGACAAAACCATCGCGGTAGACCGGCTCGCCGCCGAGCTTGACCAGCTGACGGGCCACGTAGCTACGGGCCATGGGGATGACTTCTACAGGTAGCGGGAAGGCGCCCAGTACGTCGACCAGTTTGCTTTCATCGGCGATGCAGATGAATTTTTCGGCCGCTGCGGCGACGATCTTCTCGCGCGTCAGCGCACCACCACCACCCTTGATCAGGTGCAGGTACTTGTTCGATTCGTCGGCGCCATCGACGTACAGCGGGATGTTGCCGGCAGAGTTCAGGTCGATGACCTCGATGCCGTGGCCGCGCAGACGCTGGGCGCTGGCTTCGGAAGAGGCAACGGTGGCGTCGATCTTGCCCTTCATCTTGGCCAGGCCGTCGATGAAGTGGTTGGCGGTCGAGCCCGTGCCGATGCCGACGACCATGCCGGCTTCTACGTATTCCAGGGCCGCTTCTGCGACCTGCTTTTTCATTTCGTCTTGTGTTAAGGCCATGCCTTACCTCACATCTTATTTCGTGAATATTTAGGATAAAACGGGCCCATGATACCGATTCATCTGCGGCAAGTCACCGTTGGCGCGGAATGCGCGCAATCGGCCCGCGTGACTGCTATGCAGTTGATATAGAAACTGCTAATTTAGCGCGATGCCTACGAAATATATCGAAAAAGTCCTAAAAGCCCGTGTTTACGATGTGGCGATAGAAACGCCGCTCGACCGGATGTCACGCCTCTCGGCACGTCTGAACAACGAGATCCTGCTCAAACGCGAGGATCTGCAGCCGGTGTTTTCCTTCAAACTGCGCGGCGCCTACAACAAGATGTTTCATCTGTCGGATGAGGCCAAGGCCTGCGGGGTGATCGCCGCCTCGGCCGGCAACCATGCCCAGGGCGTGGCGCTGGCGGCGCAGAAGATGGGCATTCGTGCCGTCATCGTGATGCCGAAGACCACGCCGATGATCAAGGTCGCCGCGGTGCGCAACTTTGGCGCCAAGGTGGTATTGCATGGTGATGCCTATGACGAGGCCTATGAGCACGCGACCAAACTGGCGGAAAAAGACGGCCTGACCTTCGTCCATCCCTACGATGACCCGGATGTGATTGCCGGCCAGGGCACGGTGGCGCTGGAGATCCTGCGTCAGCACACCGGGCCGCTGCACGCGGTGTTTGTGCCGGTCGGCGGTGGTGGTTTGATCGCCGGCGTTGCGGCCTTCATCAAGGCCCTGTCGCCCGAGATCAAGATCATCGGCGTCGAGCCGGAGGATGCCGCCTGCATGCACGCGGCGCTGAACAAACAACGCCGCGTGCGTCTGGATCAGGTCGGTATCTTTGCCGATGGCGTGGCGGTGCGTCAGGCGGGCAAGGAGCCGTTTCGCATCGCGCGTGAGTGTGTCGATGAGGTGATCCTGGTCAGCACCGATGAGATCTGCGCCGCGATCAAGGATATCTTCGATGACACCCGTTCCATCGCCGAGCCGGCCGGTGCACTGGCCGTGGCCGGGATCAAAAAATACTGCGCGCGCGAGCAGATCACTGCCCAGACCATGGTCGCGATCGACAGCGGCGCCAATATGAATTTCGACCGGCTGCGCCATGTCTCGGAACGCGCAGAGTTGGGTGAGCGCAACGAGGCGGTGCTGGCGGTGACGATCCCCGAGCGCCCCGGCAGTTTCCGGAATTTCTGCAATACGCTCGGCCGCCGCGGCATCACCGAGTTCAATTATCGGTATGCCGATGACAAGGATGCGCAGGTGTTTGTCGGCATCCAGCTGACCGGTAGTGATGATGGCAAGGATGATCTGATTCAGCGCCTGTCAGACCGCGGTTATCCGGTACTCGACATGAGCGACAACGAGATGGCCAAGCTGCATATCCGCCACATGGTCGGTGGTCATGGCGCGGGGGTGGATAACGAGGTGCTGTATCGGTTCGAGTTTCCCGAGCGCCCCGGTGCGCTGCTGGAGTTTCTGACCAAACTGGGTCAGCGCTGGAATATCAGCCTGTTTCACTACCGGAATCATGGCGCGGCCTATGGTCGGGTACTGGTCGGGATTCAGATCCCACCGGCCGAGCGTAAGACCTTCCGCGGCTTTCTCGATGAGCTGAATTACACCTACCGTGAAGAAACCGATAATCCGGCCTATCGATTGTTTTTGAGTTAATGCCTTGAGGATGTTGGGTTTTTGCTGCGTTTTCGCAAAATCGCTGTTAAGCGACGGTTAATTCTCAGATTCCTAATGTGGTCATTAGTCGGTATGATCCGGCTCAATTCCCCAAAGTCTTGGAGGGTGGGTGAGGGGGATTCAATCACACTCGAACGTACACACAGAGAGGACACCATACAATGGATAAGCGTAACAATGTGATTTTTGCATCGCTGGTATTGGCTGCAGGTATGGCAATGCCGATGCAGGCCACTGCCTTCTTTGACAAGTTGAAAGAAGCGGCAGCAGATGTAAAAGAACAAGTCGGCGAAGTGCGTGCTGACATCAAGGAACAAACTGACGAGATCAGTGCAGATGCAGAGAAGGCCAAGGCCGATCTCGAAGCAACCAAGACTGAGCTGCAAGAAGTTCAAGCGCAGGCCAAGCAAGAAGTGGATCAACTAAAGCAGGATATGGCAGAGGTTGGACAGGAAATCGAGAGCGCCAAGCTGGAGGCCGCTCAGGCTGCACAAAAGGCGAGTGAGGCCGCGGGTGAGTTGAAGAACTCATTGCAATAACGGGTTGTTGTTTTGCAACGTTAAAAGGCCGACATTTGTCGGCTTTTTTTATTCCATGCCCAAAATGATCTGCCACTGCTCGGCGGTAACGGGGTTGATCGATAACCGGTTGCCCTTGCGTACCACGGCCATGTCTTCGAGGCCGGGTTGGACTTTCAGTTCGTCGAGGCTGATGGTGCGTTTCAAATGGCGCGTGTATTTGATGTCGACCATGAACCAGCGTGGATTGTCATCAGTGCTTTTGGGGTCGTAGTACTTGGACTCTGGATTGTGGGCGGTGAAGTCCGGGTAGCCTTCCTTGACGACCTCCATGATGCCGACGATGCCGGGCACCTTGCAGTTGGAGTGGTAGAAGAAGACATGATCCCCTTTCTTCATGCCGTCGCGCATCATGTTGCGCGCCTGATAATTGCGCACGCCATCCCAGTGTTCCGTTTGTTTGGGCATCTTTTTCAGATCATCGATACCGAAGACATCCGGTTCCGATTTCATCAGCCAGTAATTCATTTTAACGTCCTTTAGCTTGTGCGATTCGGCGAGGCGCCATCATACCCGAGTCCGCACCGGATAGACGCCCGCCTCGGTGACGATGGCGTCCAGTGGCACATCCCAGGCCTGAAACGGCAGTGCGCCGACGCGCTGAAAGTCGTGGGCGATGCCGATCAGTCTTGGTTTGCACCAGTGGCGACGGCGGTGCAGGAAGCTCAGCGTGCGATCGTAGTAGCCCTTGCCCATGCCTAGGCGGTTGCCCTGCGCATCAAAGGCGACCAGTGGCATCAGGATCAGATCCAGCGCCAGCGGTTTGGGTGTGTGGCACAGGTGCACGGCGGGTTCTGGGATGCCGTAACGATTGGCGACCAGTGCGTCGCCGTCGGCATAGGGGGCAAACCACAGACGATTGATGTTCGGCATGCCGATGATGGGCAGGTGCCAGGTCTTGCCGAGTTGCCAGGCCTGCTGCATCAGCGGCTCGAGGCTGGGTTCTCCGTCGCTGGCGATAAATCCGGCGATGCGCTGGGCATTGTGGAACAGGCGGCTGCGTTGCAGTTGATCTGCGATGGCCAGTGAGCGTTGGCTCAGTTCGCGGCCGTCGAGGGCGCGACGCTGGCGGCGCATCTGTTTGCGAATCTCGGCGCGCTGTTGTTGGGTATGGGACATGGGCGTCGCTTTCGCTGTGAGATAAATATAAAGACATCCTCCACTTGCGTCGTTCTGGCCTCGGACCTTGAACCATAGGTTCAAGTGGGAACACGCGCCGCGTTTTAGGCTTTCCGTCGAGCGGACATGCACACCACGCGAACAGCCCCGTCCCCAGGGGTATTGATTAAGGCTCAAGGGTTTCTCGGCCTTACGCGAACACAGCAGAGGATGCCTGCCTCCTATTCTAGCCGAAAACGCCGGTGGCCGGTAAATCGTGATTGCCGCTGCCAGGGGGGCTGACTGGATGTAAAATAGTCGCATGCTTTTCGGTTGAGTGTTCAGGTTGGCGTCATTCTGGGCAGTGGAGAATAAATGCATGTGCCGTTGTCTGCGGCAAGTCTAGTTGAGGGGCGTTTGCTTGCCCCAGGAGTAGGTAAATGAAGATGTATCAGCAGTTGAGATATTGGATGGCAGCCTCGGTGTTTGCGGCAGCGGCCTTGACGGCCGGTTGCGGTGGCGGTGGTTCTGGCGGCAATGTCGAAGATACTCAAAATGGTGAGGTCGTGATCGGGCTGACCGATGCCGATGGCGATTTTCTTGGTTATGTGGTCGATGTGACCTCGCTGCGCCTGGAGCATCAGGACGGTCGTATCGTGGAGACGATGACCGAGGGCATGCGTATCGATTTTTCCCAGTATGTCGACCTGACCGAGTTGCTGGCGGTGGCGACAATACCGCATGGGCGCTATGTGGGCGCAGAGATTCGTTTTGACTACAGCAATGCGCAGGTGCTGGTGGAGTCCTCAGGTGCGGCGGTGGCCGCCAAGGTAGTCGATGCAGATGGCGACGCGTTGGAGTCGATCACCTTGCGTGTCAGTTTTGACGGCGATCACCCGTTGGTGGTGGCCCCTGGGGTCTCCAAATTCCTGACCCTGGACTTTGATCTGGAAACCGGCAACAGCGTGGATATGGCGACCACACCCCCGACAGTGACGGTCGAGCCGGTGCTGGTGGCCGATGTGGATATGAAGGTCGACAAAGAGACGCGCCTGCGTGGTCTGTTGCAGTCGGTCGACACCGACAAAGGGGTGATTGCGATGAACCTGCGCCCCGGACATGTGCGGCAGAGCCGGTTTGGCCAGGTTGACGTCTATGTGAATGGTGATACCGATTACGACATCAATGGCACTGAATACAGTGGTGCGGCGGGCCTGACGGCGCTGGCAGCCCGAGACCAAAATACATGGCTGCTGGTAAAGGGGCGCCTGAAGGATGTGGATGGTGCTGGCCGTGCCTTTGTGGCTACAGATGTTCGCGCCGGTCGTAGTGTGCTGGGTGGTGATACCGATGGTGTGATCGGTGTGGTTACCGCGCGCAATGCGACCTCGTTGACGGTGAAGGCACGGGTGTTGTGGCTGGATGAGGGTGATATGCGCCTGAACCAAACCGTGACCGTCACGCCCGATGGCGATACGCAATACAGCAAACAGGATTCCGACGCGAACGTGAGCCTGGTTGATATTTCAGTGGGGCAACGTGTCGAATTATTGGGTGATCTGGCCAGTAATATGACGATGGCGCCGGAACGGATTCGCCTGTTGTTGAGTGGCGCAGCGGGCACCGCGGTCAGTCTGAATTCTGCTGAGGTGACGCTGGATCTGTCATCGCTCAGTGGGCGCCCGGTGGCCGATTATGACTTCTCTGGTACGGGCAGCATTAGCGTGAACGATGCCGACCCAAACCTGTACCAGGTCGATGCCACTGGTCTGTCGTTGAGTGGCATGAACGTTGGAAATCCGTTGCGGGTGCGAGGTTTTGTGGCCCCGTTTGGTTCAGCGCCGGCGGATTTTGATGCGACGAAGGTGATCGATCTGAGCCAGGTCGATGCGCAGCTGGTGTTGAAATGGCGGCCGGCGGAAAGCGGTGTGATTACCCAGATCGAAACCAGTCAGCTGGTGTTTGATCTGAGTGGGGTCGATCGTGCCCAGGTGCGGCGTCATGACTATGTGGTCAAGCTGACCACGGCGCAGACACCGACCATTGCCGCCCCGAGCAATGGCAGCGGTTTGTATGCCTTGCAGAAGCGGGGGCAGGGGACGCGTGTCTATCGCAGTTTCGATGCCTTTGTTGCCGCGCTGACGCGTGAGCTGACGGCGGCGAATAAGGTCAGCAAGGTCATGGCGAAGGGGCGTTATAACGATGCGACCAACACGCTGGTGGCCGAGCAGCTGCATATCAAACTGAAGTAAGTCGGTGCATAAAAAAGCCGCTGCCGGAGAGATTCGGCAGCGGCTTTTTGCGTTGAAGGCCAGGTCAGGTGGCGCTTAGATTTCGATCTGACGCGCGTCGCTCAGTGCGGCCTCGATCTTGTTCTGGATGCTCTTGATGCGGGTGCTGATGGCCTTGTCGTTGCGGTCGACGCTGGTCTTGCTTTGCAACATCTCGTGGGCGATGTTGAGCGCGGCCATGACGGCGATGTTGTCGTGGCCGACGGTGCGGCCGCGGGCGCGGATCTCACGCATCTTCTCGTCGAGATAGGCGGCGCTGCGCATCAGGCTGTCACGCTCTTCCGGCGGACAGGCGACGCGCAACTCTTTGCCGAGGATGGTCAGTGTGACCGGCGTGGCTTCTTTACTGCTGCTCATAATCGTGTTCCATCGACTTGAGGCGCATGATCATGGCCTCAACGCGGCTGCGTGCGATTTCGTTTTTCTTCATTAGCATGGCGCGTTCCGACATCAGGCCCATCTGCTGATCACGCAGACTCTGGTTTTCCTGTTTCAGTTGTTTGCACAATGCCACCAACTGATCGAGTTGATGCTCGAGGATCTTCAGTTCGTGTTCGTAATTGATTTGGCTGGGGTCTTGGCTCATAGGCGTCAAATATAGTGGGCCGCACGGGCGGGGTCAACGGCCGTCGTGTTTCTGTTTCGCCAGGGACGGCGGCGCAGTGATAACATAAGGCGCATTGCAAAGCGAGGTTTATCTAAGGTGACAACGATCGGACAAAATCAGGCGCCGGCATTCGATGAGATTACGGCCGTGCTGGATGTGAGTGGTGATTTGGGGGCGGCGGAGTGCCATGGCATCTTGTGTGCGCTGCTTAGCTGTCATCCGGGGCTGACGGCGGAAGAGTGGGCGCGGCAGGTGTGGTCGGGCGCGTTGGTCGGGGCGGATGATCAGGCCTCGCGTGGCGAGTTGCCGGTGGCGGATCGTGCGGCGCTGGTGGCCTTGTTTAAATATAGCGAGCAGCAGTTGGCCGACCCGGAACTGGGCTTTGAACCGCTGTTGCCGGACGATGGCTCGGCGATGGCCGAACGCGTGCGCGCGATTGCCGACTGGTGTGAAGGTTATCTTTACGGTTTGAGTCTGGGTGGTATCAAGGAGTTTGGTGGTTTCTCGGAGCCGGTGCAGGAGTTCTGCCGCGATCTGATCGAGATCTGCCGCCTGGCCGACGATGAGGACGAGGGTGAGGACAATGAATCAGCCCTGGTCGACGTGGTGGAGTACGTGCGCATGGGTGTGTTGATGCTGCGTGATGAGATGATGACCTTGGCTGGGGCCGAAGCCGGCCATGAGAAGACATTGCACTAGGAGGGTGTGTTGGCATGAAGTCGCAGGAGTTCGTAAAACGGCGTCAGCGTTTGTTGCAACACATGGGGGCGGACAGCATCGCCATCGTGCCCGCTGCACCGCAGCAGACACGCAATCGCGATGTGGAGCATGTGTATCGTCCCGACAGTGACTTCACCTATCTGACCGGCTTTCCCGAGCCGGAGGCGATTGCGGTGTTGATCCCCGGCCGCAAACAGGGCGAGTACGTGTTGTTCTGCCGCGAGCGCGACCCTGAGATGGAGACCTGGCACGGCCGCCGTGCGGGCCTGGAGGGCGCGGTGGAGCGTTTCGGCGCCGACGATGCCTTTCCGATCGCCGATATCGATGACATCCTGCCCGGCCTGATGGAGAACAAAGAACGCGTGTTCTATTCGATGGGCACCCACCACGACCTGGATCAGCGCATGATCTCGTGGCTCAAGAGTGTACGCAGCAAGGCGCGCTCCGGCGTGCATGCGCCGGGTGAATTTATTTCGCTCGATCATTTCCTGCACGAGATGCGGCTGATCAAGAGTGCGGCCGAGATCCAGGCGATGAAGAAGGCGGCCAAGGTCTCGGCCGAGGCCCATAGTCGTGCGATGCAGCTGTGCAAACCGGGCTTGATGGAGTATCAGATCGAGGCCGAGATCGTGCACCACTTTATGAACAACGGCTGCCGTCATGCCGCCTATCCATCGATCGTCGGTGGCGGTGAGAATGGCTGCATCCTGCACTACATCGATAACGACATGGAACTGAACGACGGTGACCTGCTGTTGATCGATGCCGGCGCCGAATACGACGGTTATGCCGCCGATATCACGCGCACCTTCCCGATCAATGGCCGCTTCAGTCCGGCGCAAAAGGCCTTGTACGAGGTGGTGCTGGCGGCGCAGGAGGCGGCGATCGCCGCGGTGCAGCCGGGCAACCACTGGAATCATCCGCACGAGGCGGCGGTGAAGGTGCTGACCAAGGGGCTGATCAAACTCGGCATCCTCAAGGGCACGCCCGGCAAGTTGATCAAGGAAGAGGCCTATCGTCGTTTTTACATGCACCGCACCGGCCATTGGTTGGGCATGGATGTGCATGATGTCGGCGACTACAAGCTGGACGGCGAGTGGCGCCTGCTCGAGCCGGGCATGGTGCTGACGGTCGAGCCGGGCCTGTACATCGCCCCCGGTAGCAAAGGGGTGGACAAAAAATGGTGGGGCATCGGGATTCGCATCGAGGATGACGTGCACGTCACCCGCAGCGGTCACGAGGTGCTGACCTCGGGTGTGCCGAAGGGCGTGGCCGAGATCGAGGCGCTGATGGCGGGTGTCCAGCCCAAGCGGCGGCGCAAGGCGGCCTAAGGAGCGAATGATGGCGGCGTGTGATTACGATGTATTGATCGTCGGCGGCGGTATGGTCGGTGGTGGCATGGCGGTGGCCTTGTCGCCCCTGCCGCTGCGCATCGGCGTGATCGAGGCGGTGCCGTTCCGCTCCGCCAGTCAGCCCAGTTATGACGACCGCGCGATTGCGCTGGCCTATGGTTCGCAACAGATCCTGGCGGCGATGGGCCTCTGGCCGGCGCTGGCCGACAGCGTATCGCCGATCCGCAATATCCATGTCTCCGATCGTGGTCACTTTGGCGCGACCCGCATCCGCAGCGAAGACGAGGGTGTGGCCGCGCTCGGTTACGTGGTCGAGAACCGCAGCATGGGCACGGCGGTGGCCGAGGCGATGGCGGCCTGCGACAACATCGAATTGATCTGCCCGGCCGAGGTGGTCGGGATTGCCACCTCAAATGACGGCGCGACGCTGACACTGGTGCGCGATGGCAGCGAACAGACGCTGACCGCGCGGCTGGTGGTGGCGGCCGACGGCGGCAACTCCGGCGTGCGGCGGCTGATGGAGATCGCCACCCGCCAGTGGGACTACGGCCAGAGCGCGGTGATCGCCAATGTCTCGACCGAGCGCCCGCATCAGGGCACGGCCTATGAGCGTTTCACCGATAGCGGGCCGGTGGCCCTGCTGCCGAACTCGCCGCCGGGCTGCGAGGATGCGCATCGCTGCAGCCTGGTGTGGACCGTGCGCAGCGAAGATCAGGATCGGGTCCTGAATTTGAGTGACGAAGAATTTTTAAGTGAACTCCAAAATCGATTTGGATACCGCTTGGGGCGGATCACCAAGGCCGGCAAACGCAACGCCTATCCGCTGGTGCTGGTGCGCGCCAAGGAGCATGTGCGACCGCGTCTGGCCTTGATCGGCAACGCGGCCCACACCCTGCACCCGATCGCCGGACAGGGGTATAACCTCGGTATTCGGGATGTGGCGGCGCTGGCGCAGGTGATCTGCGAGGCGCTGGAGAGCGGCGCCGATATCGGCAGTGATCCGGTGTTGCAGCGTTATGCCGAGTGGCGTCAATGGGATCACAAACGGGTGATAGGCTTTACCGACACACTGGCGCGGCTGTTCGCCAATCCGCTGCCGCCGGTGGCGCTGGCGCGTAACCTGGGCCTGTTTGCGCTGGATGTCGTGCCGCCGTTAAAGCGGGCGTTGACCCGCCAAACCATGGGCCTGGCCGGGCGTCTGCCACGGTTGGCGATGGGGCAGGCGTTACAGTCTGGGCGTTACTGATTTCGTTTAAAAGACCGAGTTCAGGGCCCGGACATAATTCACAAAACTGTCATAAAAATGTTCGTGTCGGGGGCGTATAGTCAAAACGCCTGGTGAGCTTGGGTTATGCCAGGTGGGGGCTGGAGAGCCGCCTGGAGACGCGCATGGGATTGAACAAGTTGCGCGTTGGATACGATGAGTCAGTTACTCAGGAGCCGATCATGAGACACCAAACGACCCTTCATGCCAAGGAAGCCCAGCTGCACGACAGCGAGGTTCAATCCATCGCCAATCAGTACCATGTGGAAGAACAAGAAGTACGCGCGCTGTATGACGCTGAGTTGCGGAAGATCGCCCAGCAGGCAAGGATCAGCACCTTTTTGTCGGTGCTGTGCGTGCGTCATGTGAAGGAACACCTGCTGCACGCTGCCCATGAAGGCGTGATCCACGCGTAGTCGTGTCACATGCTACCATTCCCATGTGTTGCACATATGGGAATGGTGGCATCTTGAGCCAAAACACAAAAGTCATTCTGATCGCGCTGTTGGTCTTTGTCGTTGCCTGGCTGACGACGCCGCTGCGCGAACCCTCGACGGCATCGATCCGTGCCGATTACGAACAACTTTATATCGAGCTGCAGGCTAAACCCCATGTGACGGCGAATGACCAGCAGCGTTTGGAGGCCTTGTTTCGTCAGCTCAATGCCAAAGAGACGATCGAGACAGAGCTGACTGAGATCCTGCTGCGCAACGGCGTATTTTTTGCGGCGATGCTGCCGCTGGCCTTTATCGCAGCGCGTAAACTGGCGCTCGGTAAACAACAGGTGTTGGCGGTGGCGGCGTTGACCGGCGTGGCCTTCATCATCCAAGGGGCGGTGATCAGTGGGGCGCTGTTGGCGGCGGTGTTTGCGATCAGTGGTTTGTCCAGGCCGATGCAGGCCGCGTGATAATGTGAAGGGATAGGGGATGAGCGAGCAGCAGATAACAGACTACGATGTGACGATTGTCGGCGGCGGCATGGTTGGCCTGACCTTGGCCTGTGCCCTGGCCCGTGCGCCGGGATTGCGCATCGCGGTGTTGGAGGCCAATCAGCCTGAACTGGACTGGGCAGAAGGCAGTATCGGGCTGCGTGTGTCGGCAATCACCCATGCCTCACGCAAGGTGTTTGAACAGATCGGTGCCTGGCCGGCGATGCTGGCTGAGGGTGTGACGTCGTATTCGCAGATGCATGTCTGGGATGCGGCCGGCAGTGGCGAGATCCATTTCGACGGTGCGGACATCGGCAATCCGTCGCTCGGTTACATCATCGAAAATCGTGTGATTCAGGCGGCATTGTGGCGCCAGGCGCAACAGCTGCCGAATGTCGATCTGTTGTGTCCGGCGCGCTGGCAGCAGTGGCAGGAATCACAGCAGTGTCTCAGTGTGTCGCTGGACGATGGGCGGGTGTTGCGCACGCGCTTGATGGTCGGTGCCGATGGCGCCCGTTCGGCGGTTCGCGAGCGGGCCGGTATCCAGACCAAGGGCTGGGGCTATGATCAGCATGCGGTGATGGCGATCGTCCGCACCGAGCGGTCTCATCAGGCCACCTGTTGGCAGCGCTTTCTCGAACATGGCCCACTGGCCTTTTTACCGATGCACGATAACTACAGCTGTATCGTTTGGTCGACCTCGCCCGAGCAGGCGGTTGAATTGCTGGCGCTGGATGAGGCCGGGTTTGCGGCGCGTCTGGCGCAGGCGTTTGACTACAAACTGGGCGCCGTGCTGGAAGTGCTGGAACGCGGCAAGTTTCCGCTGCGGCTGCAACACACGTTGGACTATGTGAAACCGCGTCTGGCCTTGATCGGCGATGCGGCGCATGCGATCCATCCGCTGGCCGGGCAGGGTGTCAATCTAGGCGTGCTGGATGCGGCGGCCTTGGCCGAGACTGTGTTGGCAGCCCATGCGGCCGAGCGCGATCTGGGGGCGATGCACACACTGCGTAAATACGAACGTTGGCGCAAGGGCCAGAATCTGACGATGATGCTGTCGATGGATGGTTTTAAACGTTTGTTTGGCGCCACACAGGCGCCAGTGATTGCTGTGCGCAATGCAGGACTCAAGGCGACCAATCAGGTGTTGCCGTTAAAGCGTTTATTCATGGAGTATGCAGTTGGCAGTCGGGGTGATCTGCCTCAATTGGCCAATTAACCCTGTCTCAATTTTTCGCCGTGCACAAGGCGCGGCTCCCCAAGCTTGCCTGATTTTGGCGCAGATTTAAACAGACTGTTAGGTGAGCTGTAGTCTGCCTGTTTCCGCTATATGCTTCCCCTGTTAAAACTGGATATGGACTGTAGGCCTGTGCCGCAGATGTTGGAGGAAGCACATGACGAGAGCCGTGTTGGAACTCGAGGATGTCGATGCTTTGTATAGGCAGTTGAGAGTGTTGGCTGTGAAATATTCATATCGCGAGGGACGGCGGCAGTCTCCGACGACAGATCAGCTTAACCGCTTTTTTGATTTGGCGGTGAAGGTGTTTGAGTCAGTACCTATTTACGATGTGATTGGGATTGAGGCATTGGAAGAGCGCTTGCGAATGGAGTTAATGAATATTCACGGGCGTGATGATGATTTGAACTCCATTAATAAATTGTCGGCGTACACAGGCATTAGTCGTACCTATTTGGCACGTTTTCGTGATGGAGATAGTGTATCGATGAATGTGATGAATCGTATCGCGAGCGCTTTTGGTATTTGTTATTTAATTGGTAATTATGAAGAGCGTACTTGATTTGAATGACGAATGGAGATGATGGTTCTCTAGGTTGTCGTGAAACTATTGTTGCAAGCTATTATCCCTCATGTAATTATAAATGTGTGTGTTGATGTTGACACATGCTGGCAGGGAGGCTGGAATTATGAATGATACAAATAGCGCAGGTAGCAGGGTTGCTGAGCTTATGGATAAACTCTACCAAGAGGTGGCTGCTGGTCATGGGCAAACGAAATACTCTGTTGCTGAGCAGCGTCTTTCCTCTGGTTTTAATGCCACTACTCCTGATTCAGAGCAGGCTGATATTATGGCGAATGCGCTTGCATTGTTGGAGCTGACGGATCAGGTTGTTCAGTTGCAAGTAGAACATCCAATCAGGAATGAGGCCTATGTTGGTTTGTCTATTGTGATTGGCGAGGTTAAACGTCTGCTGGGGATTATCAATAGTCGGTTGTGATTTTTCAAAATGCACGTTGATCTTCGTCTTCAGGCTCAAAATCGTAGTTCATTTTTGCATCTGGTTTCTGCAAGTAATACCCCTGAATGTAATTAATCCCCAATTGCCATAACAGTGCAAGGCTGGCTGCATCCTGCACGAACTGGGCGATCGTAATGATCTTGCGACTCTTGGCGTAGCCAGTGATGCGGGTCAGTGTATTTTTGTCCTGTTTGTTTTCGCTGATGCCCTTGATTAATTGGCCTGCCAGCTTGATGTAATTTGGGTCGAGCGATAGCCAAAACTCCTCTGTATTCCCGGCAAGTCCAACGTGATCAAGGGCGACCAAGCAGTTCATCTTTTTGAGCCCCGAGATTAATTGGCGACTGTTCTGTTCGTGTGCCAGTGCATCTGCTTCAGTGATTTCAAATACCAGGCGATCGGTTGCGATCGCATGTTGGTGAAGTTGTTGGCCGATCCAGGCCGTGAGACTGGTATCTCGCACGCTGTGACTCGAGAGTTTGACGAAAAAACGTGTCCGAGGATCCGTTGAGTGTTCTAGCTTATGGATAGCCTGGCCGATCACCCAGCGATCGATGTCGCGAGTCAGCCCCGCTTTTTCTGCCGAGCTTAGAAAGATGCCGGGGGCAATCTCTTTGTTGTCCGCATCGAGCATGCGCATCAATAACTCATAGTTGGGGCTAGGTTCGGCGTTGAGATTGACGATGGGCTGGAATACGGTAACAAAGCGATTTTGATCCAGGGCCTGACGAATGCGATCGAACCATTGTTGTTCTTCTGCAGAGAGTGTTTCCGGGTCAACGATGGTGGTATCGGTTGTGGCGGGTGTGAGGTCGCTGTTGATGGTGTCGGTCATTTCGCGGCGGATAATCAATCCCAATAGTTCGTGTTGATCGCTGCTGACAGCATCCTGGGCGCCGGCACTAAGGGCGTCGATGCGTTCGCGGTCGCCAGCCTGAGGGGCAATGACGATGATGGGGGTCCGCAGTCCTTTATGATTGACGGTGTGGCAGAGGGTTTGCAAATCGATCCCGCCGGGCAAAGTATGGCTGGCAAACACAGTGTCCCAGACCTGTTCGTTCAGTAATGGCTGAAGCTTTTCCAGGTTGTTGCAGGCCTTGCCTTTAACGGAAAAGCCGGCACGGCCTACGGCATCGGCGATGGTTTTCGCTTGTGCGTTATCGGCAAAGACAATGATCTTGATTGGTGTCGACATGGCACGTTTCCTTTGCCGCGAAGGACAAATAAACCGTTATTGTTTTTGTGGGCTTACTAGTGATCGGTGGGTCAGGGCCTGACTTGAGGCCTGTGTTTCATGCGATTGAAAAAAATCCATCCTTCCTCTTGCGATTGGTAATGAGAATGATTATCATTAATCAACTTTTTGGCAATGATACGGCTTTGATGCCGCTTAAGAGGAGTTTGATGATGTTGGTAAAGAAAGGTGTGTTGGCGCTGGCGGCATTGATGGCGGGTGCGGTTGCTCCGGCGATGGCTTGGGCAGCGGATGAGGTGGTGGTGTATTCGGCGCGTAATGAGCAATTGATCAAGCCGATGTTTGATGCCTACACCAAGGAGACAGGTATTGAGATCAAGTTCGTGACGGACAAGGAAGGTCCGTTGATGCAACGCCTGAAGGCCGAAGGCGCCAATACGCCTGCCGATGTGTTTCTGACTGTGGACGCAGGTAATCTGTGGCAGGCGGGCAATGAAGGCCTGTTGGCGGCAACGCCGTCCAAGGTGTTAGAGCAAAATATCCCAGCCTATTTACGCGATCCTGGCAATCAATGGTTTGGGTTGTCTGTGCGCGCACGCACCATTGCCTACAACCCGACAATGGTGAAGGCGAGCGAGATGTCTACCTATGAGGATCTGGCAGATCCGAAGTGGAAGGGCAAACTCTGTCTGCGTACCTCGAAGAAGGTCTACAACCAGTCGTTGGTGGCGATGATGATCGAAGAACACGGTGCCGCCAAGACCGAAGAGATTGTGAAGGGCTGGGTGGCGAACCAGGCGACCGAACCCTTCTCCAGTGATACCAAGATGATGGAGGCGGTGGCGGCAGGCCAGTGCGCGCTGGGTATCGGTAATACCTATTATTATGGTCGCCTGGTCGCTGCTAACCCAGATATCTCGCTGAAGCTGTTCTGGCCAAACCAGGAAGGCACTGGTGTGCACGTCAATATCTCGGGTGCTGGAGTGGTCAAGCATGCGGGCAACAAGGCCGGTGCGCAGAAGCTGATCGAGTGGTTGTCATCTGACAAGGCGCAAAACCTGTTCTCTGATAGCAATCACGAGTATCCGGCCAATGCCAATATCAAACCCTCTGAACTGGTTGCCTCGTGGGGTACCTTCAAGCAAAACCAGATCAATGTCGTCAGGGCCGGTGAGTTGCAGGTCGAGGCCGTCAAGCTGATGGATCGCGCTGGATATAAATAGTCGTCAAGCCTATGTGGCGGGGGCAAACGGTGTAAAATCGGCCCCCGTTAATCTCGACAGTTTGCCCCTATCGATGGGGCAAGCTGTTTTTGCGTTTCTGGTTTTGGTGTTTGTGGCAAAGATGGATGTAGAGGTAGTCGTTTGATAACTCGGGCCCTGCAGGGTGTATTGAGCAACGGTTGGCGCTTGGCGGCGGCGATGATCTCACTGGCGGTGTTGATGCCAGTGCTGGTGATCCTGTGGTCGATGTTTTCGCCTGCGCCCGAAGTGTGGGAGCACCTGAGCGAACATCTGTTGCTGGAACTGCTGAGCAACACCTTTTGGTTAGTGTTGGCGACGGCGATTGGCACCTTGGTCCTGGGTGTGTCGCTGGCCTGGCTGACTGCGGTCTGCGAATTTCCGGGACGCAAGATTTTTTCCTGGGCCTTGATGTTGCCGCTGGCGGTGCCGGCCTATGTGACGGCCTTTGTCATCGTCGGTCTGTTTGATTTTACCGGGCCTTTGCAAAGCTGGATGCGCGCCAGCGGTTTCGATTGGCGACCGCCGGAGGTACGTTCGTTCGGTGGCGTGACATTGGTCATGGTGCTGGCCTTTTATCCCTACGTGTATTTGATTTCGCGCAATGCCTTTGCCACCCAGGGCAAACGTGCACTGGAGGCGGCGCAGTCGCTGGGTTATTCACCGCGCGCCGGTTTTTTTAAGGTTGCCTTGCCGATGGCGCGGCCGTGGATCGTCGGTGGTGTGATGCTGGTGATCATGGAGACGCTCGCTGACTTCGGCACCGTGGCGGTGTTCAACTACGACACCTTCACCACCGGCATCTACAAGGCCTGGTTCGCGATGTTTTCATTGCCGGCGGCCTCGCAGCTGGCATCGATCCTGATCATCTTCGTCTTCATCATCGTCGTGCTGGAGCAGCAGGCGCGGGCGCGCATGCGTTACACGGTGGTCGGCAAGACCTCCGGCGAACAGGAGCGCATTAAATTGCGTGGTGGCAAGGCATGGGCCGCGACCGGCTTTGCCGGATTGGTGTTGCTGCTGGGCTTTGTAATCCCGCTGGTGCAACTGTTGATCTGGGCCAGCGAGGTGTGGGCCGATGATTTTGATGCACGTTACTTCGAGTTTCTGACCCACTCGCTGACCCTGGCCGCGCTGGGGGCGGTGCTGGTGGCCGCAGCTGCGGTGATCCTGGCGGTGGCCAATCGTTATCATTCGGATGTGTCGACCCGCATCATGGTGCGTGTCGCGACACTGGGCTACGCCCTGCCGGGGCCAGTGTTGGCGGTCGGTGCCTTTATCCCGATCGTCTGGCTGGATGCGCGCCTGCGCGATGGGCTGACGATCTTTGGTTATGATGGTGGCATGATCCTGCAGGGCACGATGGTGACGATGTTGATCGCGCTGTGCGTGCGCTTCATGGCCGTCGGCTTTAGTCCGGTCGATGGCAATCTGCAACGCATTACCCGTTCGGTGGATGAATCGGCGCGCAGCCTCGGTGTGAACGGCGTGCAATTGCTGCGGCGCGTGCATCTGCCGATCCTGCGTGGAGGCCTGTTTACCGCGATGACGCTGGTGTTTGTCGATGTGATGAAGGAGATGCCGATCACCTTGATGACGCGGCCGTTTGGCTGGGACACGCTGGCCGTGCGTGTGTTTGAGATGACCTCGGAAGGTGAGTGGGAGCGCGCCGCGCTGCCCGCGGTGGCGATCGTGATCGCCGGATTGATCCCTATTATTTTGATGAATCGTCATGCAGAACGTTGATTACATGTTGGAGCTCAAGGGCATCTCACAGCGCTACGGCAACACCGTGGTCGTCAAAGAGATGAGCCTCAGTCTGCCGCGCGGCAGTATTGGCTGTTTGTTGGGGCCCTCCGGTTGCGGCAAGACCACGGCCCTGCGCTGCATCGCCGGTTTTGAGCAGGTGCAGGCGGGTGAGATCGTGCTCGATGGTCGCAGCGTCGCCAAGCCTGGGTTGCACGTCGCCGCCGAACAACGCCGCATCGGCATGGTGTTTCAGGACTACGCGCTGTTCCCGCATCTGAACGCCGCGCAGAACGTCGGTTTTGGTTTGACCGGCAGCCGCGCCGACAACGCGCGTCGCGTCGCCGAGATGTTGGAACTGGTTGGCCTGAGCGACTACGCCAAACTCTATCCGCATGAGTTGTCCGGTGGTCAGCAGCAGCGCATCGCGCTGGCGCGCGCCTTGGCGCCACGGCCGAAGTTGTTGTTGATGGACGAGCCGTTTTCGAATCTCGATGTCGCGCTGCGTGAACGCTTGTGCGGCGATGTGCGCGATATCTTGAAGCACGAAGGTGCAACCGCGATCCTGGTCACGCACGATCAGGATGAGGCCTTCATGATCGCCGATGTGATCGGTGTGATGAACGAGGGCCGCATCCAGCAGTGGGATAAGGCCTATAACCTCTACCATCTACCGGCCAATCGTTTTGTCGCCGACTTTATCGGCGAAGGTGTGTTTTTGCCGGGCACCGTGCTCGATGATCAACGCGTCGAGATCGAGATCGGCGTCATTGAAGGTGAGTTTGATGCGCCGTGTGCATGTGGCTGCGCGGTCGATGTCCTGCTGCGACCGGATGACATCATTCACGACGACGAAAGCCCGCTCAAGGCCATCGTGCGCGAGAAGGCCTTCCGTGGCGCGCAGATCCTCTACACGCTGCAACTGCCGAGCGGTGCAGAGATGTTGTCCTTGGTGCCGAGCCATCACAACCACGCCATCGGCGAGCCGATCGGCATCCGCCTCGCCAGCGATCACATCATCACCTTCCGCGCCGCAGATGCTGCCAGTGGCGCCTGCTGTGATGCGTAGGGTTTAGGGTGAGGAGACTCTAGCCCGGCAGGCGCACGCTGGCCTCGCCGTCGATCGCGAGTTTGCCATCGGCCTTGAACAGCTGGGTGCGCAGCGTGGCGATGGGTTTGCGTGCATCCAGTGCAATGACTTCTACCACCGCAGTTACTTCCTCATCGATATAAACAGGTCGCTTAAAGCTCAGGGTTTGGCCGAGATAGATGCTGCCAGGACCAGGCAGTTGCGTGCCCAGCAGGCTGGAGAACAGGCTGGCGCTGAGGGCGCCGTGGACTACGCGTTGACCAAAGACTGATTGTTGCGCGGCCGCTTCATCCAGATGGATTGGGTTGTGGTCTGTCGACAGGTCGGCGAAGGCCGCTACCTCATCGCTGCTGAAGGCTTTTTTCAGGCTGGCGCTATCGCCGATGTTGATGCTCATATCACTGCTCTTTAAGGGTTGGATAACAAGAGCTGTGGATTATAAACGCTTAACGCTGAAGCAGTGCCTTTAACTCAGGCACGCACGAACCGCAGTTAGTGCCGGCGTTTAAACACTTGCCGATCTCGTCGGCGGTCTTCAGGCCATGTTTGTCGATGGCATCCAGGATGGTGTTCTCGCCGACATTAAAACAGGCGCAGACGATGCGGCCGGTGTCGATCTCGCCCGCAGGCGGTTTGCCGGTGAGCAGTGCACGTTTTTCGTCCTGAGTGAGTGCCTCTTTTTCAAACAGCGAGGCCAGCCAGTTGCGCGGTGGCAGCGCGTGGTCGGGGGCGATGAAGATGCAGCTCTCGAGTCGGGCGCCGGTCATGCGCACGCCACGATAGGTGTGTGCGCCCTTGTCCAGCAGCTCCACCCATTTCACATCGTTGTCGGACGAACACAGATAACTGCGCACCCAGGCCGGCAGGTCGTTTTCCTTTTGGTCGCCTGCCAGTTCATAACGATAAAAACCGTTGCCGGTGGCGCGCGCCCAATAACGAATGCCGTGCAGGTGCAGCTTGCGCCGCGACAGGATGAAGCCATGCCAGGCGCTGTCGAACGGGGCGATGCGCACGGGCGTGTGTTTGAGTTCGGGCTGGCCGGAGTAGGGGTCGGTCTCGGGATTGACGACGGCGCCGACGCGGCCGCAGCTGGCGAATTGTTCGTTCCAGTGCATGGGGGCAAACACATCACCACGACGCAGGCCCTGATCAAAACGGGCGCGGCCGATCATCTCGCCCCAGCGGCTGAAGACGCTGACGAGCTGATCTTCGCGGATGCGAAAGCGTGCGGCGTCTTCCGGGTGGATCGCGATATAGGGCTCGGGTGAGTGTTCGCTCAGTCTCGCCGCCTTGCCGGTGCGGGTCATGGTATGCCATTGATCGCGGATGCGGCCGCTGTTGAGAATCAATGGAAAATCATTGTTCGGTGCATTGACCGGCGTGCGCGGCGTGATCGCCAGCATGCGCGCCTTTTGGCTGGGCGTGAAATAACGGCCATCGCTGAACATGCGAGCGCTGCCGTTGGGACGTTCGGGCGTCACCGGCCACTGGATCGGTTGCAGGGCGTTGTAGCTGGCGAGATCACGCTTGCCCAGCGCACCGATGTTGAAGTCGCGTTGGCCCTCGTTTTCGTAGGCGGACAGTGCGGCGTGTTCGTTGAATATCTCAAACGGATGTTGATAGTCAAAGCCGTTGTAGCCCATGCGTTTGGCGACCTGACAGATGATCCACCAGTCGCCTTTGGCCTCACCGGCGGCGGGCAGAAAGGCGCGCTGACGTGAGATGCGGCGTTCGCTGTTGGTGACGGTGCCGTCTTTCTCTGCCCAGCCGGTGGCCGGCAGTTTTACATGCGCCAGTTGTGCGGTATCGGTATTGCGTATGCAATCGGAGACGACGACCAGCTCGCATTGTTTGAGTGCGGCCTTGATCGCATCGGCATCGGGCATACTGACGACGGGGTTGGTCGCCATCACCCACAGCGCCTTGATCTTGCCGTCGGCAATCGCGTTGAACATATCGACGGCCTTGCGACCGGGTTTGTCGGCCAGCGTCGGTGAGTCCCAAAAGGTCTGCACCAGTTGGCGATGGTCTGCGTTTTCGATGTCCATGTGCGCGGCCAGCATGTTGGCCAGGCCACCGACTTCGCGGCCGCCCATCGCATTAGGTTGACCGGTAAACGAGAACGGCCCCATGCCGGGGCGGCCGATGCGGCCGGTGGCGAGGTGGCAGTTGATGATCGCGTTGACCTTGTCCGAGCCGGAGCTGGATTGGTTGATGCCCTGCGAATAGACGGTGATCACACGTTCGGTGCGCGCAAACAGGCGATAAAAGTTTTTCAGCGTGTCGAGCTCGATGCCACACCGCAGGGCGACATCGTCCAGATCGCCGCTGCTGTCTTGCGCCGCGCTCAGCGCCTGTTCAAAGCCCTCGACGTATTGCGCGACATAGGCCTGGTTGATCTCGCCATCGTGCGCCAGATAGGCCAGCAGGCCGTTGAACAGCGTGGCATCGCTGCCAGAGCGGATCGGCAGGTGTATATCGGCCAGATCGCAGGTCGCGGTTTGGCGCGGATCGATCACGGCGATCAGCAGATCGGGGTTGTCTTTCTTGGCCTGCACGATGCGTTGATACAGCACCGGATGACACCAGGCGGTGTTGGAGCCGACGAGCACGATGAGTTTGGCGCGTTCCAGGTCTTCATAACTGCAGGGCACGGTGTCGGCGCCAAAGGCGCGTTTATGGCCGACCACGGACGAGGACATGCACAGCCGTGAATTGGTATCGATGTTGGCGGTGCCGATGTAGCCTTTGATCAGCTTGTTGGCGACGTAATAGTCTTCGGTCAGCAATTGGCCGGAGACATAAAACGCCACCGCATCGGGGCCGTGTTGTTCGATGACCTGTTTGAAACCGTGGGCGACATGATCCAGTGCCTCATCCCATGATGCGCGTTCACCGTGGATCTCCGGGTGCAACAGGCGGCCGTCGAGATCGACGGTCTCGCCCAGCGCCGAGCCCTTGGAGCAGAGGCGGCCGAGATTGGCGGGATGTTGTGGATTGCCGCTGATGCTGACCTTGCCACCGGCATTGATGTCGGCATCGACGGTGGCGAGTACGCCGCAGCCGACGCCGCAATAAGGACAGGTGGTTTCAACAGTCTGGGTCATGCCGTTACTCGTGTCTGGATTACAGCGACAAATACACCACGCCGTTTTCAACCTTTACCGGATAGCTTGCGGCGCAGCCTTTATCGGGCGCGACGGCCTCACCGCTCTCCAGTTCAATTTTCCAATTGTGCAGTGGGCAGGTGACGCGGCGACCATGCACGATGCCTTGCGATAACGGCCCGTTTTTATGCGGGCAGCGATCGCGCAGCGCGAAGACTTCGTCGTCCAACGTGCGGAAGATGCCGATGTCGCCCTTGGCGGTTTCGACCACGCGTGCGCCTTGTTTTGGTATCTCTTCTACTTTACCGATTTCAATCCAGTTACTCATGATGACCTCTACTGCTGTTTAGGCGCCGCTTAGGCGTTGGCCAGTTTCTTGATAGGGATGTAATGCTCGCGCACCTCGTCTTTGGCGACGGCGTCGGCCCAAGGGTCGACTTGGTAGACCTCTTGCGACTCCAGGAAGCGGGCATACAGTTCTTTACGGCCTTTTTCATCTTCAACGACGCGTTGTTTGGCATAACTCAAACCTACGCGCTCAATCCATGGTGCGGTGCGCTCCAGGTAATGCGCCTCTTCACGATAGACCTGCATGAAGGCGCCGCAGTATTCGAGCACTTCTTCTTCGGTGGTCACGCGGCACAGCAGCTCTGTCGCCTTGACGTGGATACCACCGTTGCCGCCGACGTGCAGTTCGTAACCTGAGTCGACACAGACCACACCAAAGTCTTTGATTGTCGCTTCGGCGCAGTTACGTGGGCAACCGGAGACGGCGATCTTGTATTTGTGTGGTGTCCATGAACCCCAGGTCATCTTTTCGATCTTGACGCCGAGACCGGTTGAATCCTGTGTACCAAAGCGACACCACTCAGAACCGACACAGGTTTTAACGGTACGCAATGACTTGCCGTAGCCGTGGCCCGAGACCATGCCCGCGGCATTCAGATCAGCCCAGACCAGTGGCAGGTCTTCTTTCTTCACGCCGAGCAGGTCGATACGTTGACCGCCCGTGACTTTTACCGTGGGGATCTTGAACTTGTCGGCCACGTTGGCGATCGCACGCAGTTCATCGGGCGTGGTGAGACCGCCCCACATGCGAGGAATGACCGAGTAGGTGCCGTCTTTTTGGATATTGGCGTGCGCGCGTTCGTTGATGAAGCGCGATTGCGGATCATCCTGCGACTCCTTCGGCCAGGCCGAGATGATGTAGTAGTTCAACGCGGGGCGACAGCTGGCGCAGCCATCTTTGGTTCGCCAATCCAGGAACGACATCGCCTGCGGGATGGAGGTCAGTTTGTTGTCACGAATGGCGGCACGCACTTCATCGTGCGTATGGTCGGTACAACCACACATCGCCTTTTTCTTCGGTGTATCTGAATAGTCGCCGACGGTGGAGGCGAGGATCTGTTCGACCAGGCCGGTACACGAACCACACGAGGCAGCGGCCTTGGTGTGGGCCTTCACTTCATCGAGCGTGAACAGGCCTTGTGAGACGATGGTGTCGACGATGGTCTTTTTGCAGACGCCGTTACAACCGCAGATCTCGGCGTTGTCGGGCAGCGCAGAGGCTGCATTGGCGCCGCCATGACCTGAGTCACCCAGGTGGGCCTGGCCAAACATCAGGTGTTGGCGAAAATCCGAGACATCGGTCTCGTCGCGCAGCATTTGGAAGTACCACGCGCCATCGACGGTATCGCCGTACATCACCGCGCCGACGATCTTGTTGTCGCGCAGTACAACTTTTTTGTAGACGCCGCGGGCGGCATCTTTCATCACCACATCTTCGGTGGTGTCGTCACCATTGAAGTTGCCGGCAGAGAACAGATCGATGCCGGTGACCTTGAGTTTGGTCGACGTGACCGAACCCTGGTACATGCCGATGCCGTAACCGGCGAGATGGTTGGCGCAGACCTTGGCCTGTTCAAACAGTGGCGCCACGAGGCCATAGGTTTGACCGCGGTGTTGCACGCACTCGCCGACAGAATAGATTTTTGGATCGAAGGTCTGCATGGTGTCGTTGACGACGATGCCGCGTTCGCAATGAATGCCAGCCTTCTTTGCCAGTTCGATATTGGGGCGGATGCCGGCGGCCATGACCACCAGGTCGGCCTCCAACTCGCCACCATCGGCAAATTTCAGGCCAGTGACGCGCTCATCGCCGAGGATGTCGGTGGTCACCGAGGTCATGCGGAATTTGAGGCCACGCTCTTCGAGCGATGACTTGAGCATTGCACCGGAGATGCCATCCATCTGCATTTCCATCAGTGTGCTGCCGAGATGGATGACGGTGACATCCATGCCGTTCAGCACCAAACCATTCGCCGCCTCAAGGCCCAACAGGCCACCACCAATGACCGCCGCCTTTTTGTATTTCTTGGCGCAGTCGAGCATGGTGTCGACGTCTTTGATGTCGCGGAAACCGATCACACCCTCTTTATCATTGCCCGGGATCGGCAGGATGAACGGATTGGAGCCGGTGGCCAGCAACAGGCGATCGTACTTGGCCTCGGTGCCATCGTCGGCGATGACCTTCTGCGCCTTGCGATCGATGTGCACGATCTTCTTGCCGACGTGCAGCGTGATGTTGTGTTCGTCGTACCACTGCTGACTATTAAGAATGATGTCGTCGATGGTCTTCTCGCCGGCCAATACAGGTGACAACATGATGCGGTTGTAATTGCAGTGAGGTTCGGCGCCAAAGACGGTGACATCGTATTTGTCGGGCGCGATCTTAAACAGCTCTTCGAGGGTGCGAACCCCGGCCATGCCATTCCCAACCAAAACCAGTTTTTGTTTCATGCTTGTCTTGCTCCACAGCAGGTTTTTTTAACTTTCCTTGTTTTAGCAAGCAGCGTGCCATTTTCAGGGGGACGGTCGAGTCATCGCTGAAGGAGGGGGATCTTCTATGTAAAACAGTCGCTTAACGAGCTTTGCGGCGGGCATTGCGGTTGGGTTGCTCATAAATCGTGCGCCATAATGGTTTATCTTTGGGCGAAAAAACAGGCGAATGCATGTTTATGGTGCATGGCGACCTGTTAACAGGTGTTAGGGTTCCAGGTTGATGCGGATGACATCGCTGTAATTGTCGGCGGCGATGTCGCGATAGTCGTTGCCGTTGATCTGGGCGGTGAAGCTGACGTTGATCGGTCGGGAAAACCCTTGGCCGACCCCGGCATGGTAGTCGCTGTTGAGCGTGTAGGGCAGATATTCGTTGGCGCTGGACTTCATGCGCCGCGAGCCATTGGCATCGCTGTGCTGGCCGTGATCGGCGCTGAGTGCGAAATCGACACCACGTGTGCAGGAGAGTGCCACCACGCCGCTGGCCTGTAGGTTGACCGCCTGGCCTGGGTCCAGCTGGCCGAAGCTGATGTCGCTGACGCTTTGGATCTTGCAGTTGCTGATGACGCTGGCAGTCACGCGCATCTCTACGCTCTCGCCGGTATCGCCGGGCACCGGCCACAGCAGGGTGGTGCTGAGTAGCAGCGAGAAGAGGCGGGTGAGGTGCAGCGGTCTATTCATGCGTTTATCGTGTCTGGGTTTGCCTGTTATTAGTGTAGGCGTGGCAGATGGGCGGCCTGTCGTGAGATGTAGGTGCTTGTGTAACAGCGTGTAAAGGCCGTTGTTCATGGCAATACCGTGACGGTGACGCTGTCGCTGTAGTCGCCCACCCAGACATCCTGTTGTGGATACAGCAGGCCGTGAATCCATAACGTCATTTGCCTGTCGATGCGCACATTGTTGTTGCCGCCCTGGCTTTCATTACCCCAGATCTGGGTCATGGCTGTGTCGCGAAACAGGTTGTAGGCGAGGGTCTCGTTGCGGTTGATGTGGCGCATGGCCCGCTGATCGATGGCGCCGCTGGTGAGACTGGGGCCAATGTTGATGGTGACCAGGATCGGGGCCTTGCAGGTGAGGTTGATGGCGGCGGTGGAGCGGGTGGGCTCGGGGTTGAGGACGTCGTAGCTGCCGAAGAGCATGTCCTGCACGCTGATGCTGCAATGGGCCTGCACGTTGCTGCAGCCGATCAGCATGCTCAGCAGGAAGATGCGGAATACATTACGGCGCATCGGTGTGCTCCCGGCAGTTCAGAGTGCCCAGGTCGGTGAAGGGCGGCTGGTCGTCCTTAAGCTCCAGTGCGGCGCTACAGGGCGTGGTTGTGCCGAGCGTTTCAAGTTGGTAGTGGCCGCTGTCCAGGTTTTCAAAATAGAAATCACCATCGGGCCCGGTGAAGCTCTCCAGCGTGAATGCTGGGTTATATAGTCGCAGCGCCACTGAGCGGATGGGGGTGTCGTTGCTGTCGTGCAGTTCACCGCCGACGGCGCGTAGCGGTTTGGCGCTGAAGGGGATGAGCAGACCCATATCGGCGCGCGGGATGGCGTCGCGGTTGACCTGGTTTAGGCTGCGGTCGAAGGGGATGTCGCGGTCGTCGACGCGGATCTGGTTGTGGCCGTAGGCCATGAGGTTGGGCAATAACAGCTTGCCTGCGTGATTGGTGCTGCCAACGTATTGGTTGTTTTGATAGACGCGGACATCCGGCAGGCCGTCGATGCTCACCACGCCGAAGCTGCCGGTGATGCTGCGGCTGGCGAACAGGCTGTGATCCATCCATGCCACGGCGCCTGTCATGCGTGCCTCGCTGGCCCAGTTGCTGTCGCTGGTATCGTTCTGCTGATAATGACCGTTGAACGTGTAGGCCGCGTGGTGGGTATTGTACTGTGCGTTTGTTTCCAGGGTTTGTGACTGTGTATTGCGGCTGATGCCTGTAGCGCCGCCCAGGCCGCTGTTCATCGGCACTGCGTGACTATAGCGGGCCGATTCGGTGACTTCGCCTTTGCGATCGCGTTCGATCTGCGTGGTGATGGTCTGCTGACGGTCGAGATTCCACGAGAGGCCAAGCCAGCCGCTGTAGGCGCTGCCGTCACCATCGGTCTGGTGACTCAGGGCTGTGGTGAGATTGAGGCCCTTGTCGATCTGCCAGCTGTAACGCACAGACTGTAGTGCGGTGTGGACGCCGTCCTGACGACGGCCGGCGGCGAGATTGAACGAGATGTTTTGTCCGCGTCCCAGTGATCTGCCGATGGAGCCGCTGAGCTGGCTGTGCAGTTGTTGAGGGAGTTGGCTGAGGTCGGTCGTTTCGGGGAGTACGCCAAAACCAGTGCTGCGCTGCAGATAGTTGGCGGAGTAGGCCAGCGTGTGGCGGGAAAAGCTGTAGCCCAGATTGAATGCATTGCCGCTGAGTCTGTGACGTTGGTTGTCGCTGTGACTGAGCGCTCCGTCGAGTACGCCGCGTTGGCCGAGCGTCAGCGTCGTGGTGGCGCCGTAGGAGTGGTAATCCTCCAGGGCCTCACCGCGCAGGCCCGTGGTGAGTTCATCTGTGATGCCGTAACGGTGTTGGCCGCTCACCATCCAGCCGTCATAACCACCGCCCAGCGACAGACTGCGGCGGGGTGCGCCCAGTGCGTAATTGAAGTCGCTCAGCCCGGCGCGCAGGTTGCTGCTGGAAAAATAGTGGTTGAGCGGCAGCGACTGTTGTTCGCCGTAGGCGTCACGAATCACCAGCTCCACATTGCGCAGCCCGGCAAAATAATACAGATCGTTGAGTTCGTAGAGACCAGGTTGTAGCTCGACGCTGTGCAGCTTGGCGCCATCGACATAGACCTCGGCGGTGGCGCGGGTGTGTGCTGCGCCATAGAAGGCGAGCCCCGGTGCGGTGTTGAGCGCGGGATTGATGCGGTAGTTGCGGCTCAGGCTGAGCCCCGCCAGCGGGCGTGATTGACCGAACAGGCCAGACTGCGCGGTGACATCCCCCAGGCTTAGGCGGGCCATGTGTTGCTCCAGGTCACGTGACAGTGAGGTCTCCAGACGCAGGCGTTCACTGCCGGTATCGTCGCTGTTGAGGATGTGATGACTGCGCAACAACCAGCCGTGTTGGGCGAGATTGAATTGCAGCGCGGCGTTGCGTGAGGTATTGCCACTCTTCATGCTGCCCAGCCCCAGTGAATAGTTGAGGTAGCCGTGCAGCGTCTGCTGGTAATCGCTGTCGAGGTGTTCGTTGTGTTGCAGCGAGATGATCTGTTTGCCCAGCAGTTCCGGGTCCGCCTCCAGCACCAGTGTCAGGGTGATCAGGTCCAGCTCACTGCGCAGGCCGGGTTGTGTGTGCAGGCGCAGATAGTCGATGCCTTCGTGTGTTTGGCGCTGAGGTGTCGGCAGATTGAGGCCGAGAGACTGGAATTCATCTTCGCGCACCCAGACATCGCTGCCGTCCGGCGATAGCAGGCAGAAGACGGTGCCTTGTTTGAGCAGATTGAGTTGCACGTCGAGAATCACCTGGTCGTAGTCGGCGAGGGGGGCAGTGTTATCCCCGGCCGCATTGCCGGCCAGGGATAACAGCCACAGCGACACGATCATGGCCGCCGCTGTCCATCGCCCCATATCAGCATCCGTGTGTGGGGCGAATGGTGACGTCGGTGGTGCCGCGATCGGTCTCCAGTTTCAGCGTGGCGACCTCATTGCCGCACACCGGTTGTTGCAACGCGATGCGGTACTCCTTGCGAATCCCCGGAAAGACATAACGGCTGGCGAGTGATTCGCTGAGCAGCTCGCCCTTGTCATCCATCAGGCGGGAGATGCGTACACGGCTGGCGCCTTCGTTGTGTACCTGCAATAACAGCTGGCCGTCTTCCGCCAGCGAGGCAGACTGAACCGCCAGCGCCGCCTCGGCCTGGGCCGGTGTGACAAACACCGGGATGCCAAAGCTTACCAGTACCGCCAGCCGTGACTGACCGCCTTCGGCCTGTACCTGGGGCACCTCGTCGATGAATAGGCGGTAGGCGTTTTCATCATTGCCGGTGCCATTGGTGCCGACACGGATGATGCGTTTGTCGCCTGCTTGCAGATCAAGACGGCGCGGGAAGAAGACCAGCTCCTGTGAAGGTTCGTAACTGTCGTTGCCCTGTGCGTCCTGGGTCCAGCGCATGGCGCGCACACGCAGGGTGAGTGGTTTGTCGTCGTCATTGGTAACGGTCAGTACGGTGGAGCGTTGTTGCTCGGAAAACTGTACGTCCAGGGGTGACACGGAAAAGTTGCCGGCCTGTGCCCGGCCGCTGATCAGCAGTGTCAGTGCAATCAGGGTGATGGTCATGAATCTGTGGTGTGTGCATGTGCAGGTCATGCGTGAGTCCTCCTGTGGCTGGCAGCAAAAACCGGGGAGAGGTTGCCCTCTCCCCGGTAAGTCCCCTGACTTACGGGGATCACGGTGTGATCGTCAGATGCAGTGTGTCGAGATAGTTGTCTGCGGGTAGGTCACGGTAGTCGCTGCCTTGAACGCTGGCGGAGAGTGCGACGGTGATGGGGTTGGTGAAGCCCATGCCTTGGCCAGTGAATGAAGACTGTGCCAATGAGTAGGGCAGGTAGTTGCTGTCGGCGCCTTTCATGCGGCGTTTGCCGCTGGCGTTGTCGAAGTGACTGCCGTTGTCGGCGTTGAGCACGTAATCGACATTCTTGGTGCAGGTGAAGATCACGCTGCTGCTGGCGGTGTTGTCGCTGGCGACGGCAGGATCAAGGGCACCGAAGTTGATGTCGTTGGTGGAGTTGATCTTGCAGTTGTTGAGCACCGATGCTTTGACTTTGACGTCTGCGTTGTCAGCGGCCATGGCGACATTCATGAAGGCGATGGCGATCATGGTGGCTAGGATTTTGCGTGGTGTGTTCATAGTGATGTCCTCCGGGTTAAGCGATGTTGGGGTTAAATTGCACACCGTGTTTTTTTTGGTGCCTGTGATCGGGAATTTCTTCTGACCACGCCCTTAGCTTAGGTCCGGGGGGTTGGAATCACCGTCGTTGAAGATGTGCGCCTCTGTCACGCTGTGTAACGGTCGGCGTTACCAGGCGTCGACGGTGAAGAGATATCCCTTGCCGCGCACACTCTTGATACGACGCGGGTGTTTGCCGTCGTCGTCGAGTTTGGTGCGCAGGCGTGAGATGCGCATGTCGATCGAACGGTCGGTGCCGTTGTAGTCGATGCCGCGCTGTTGTTCGAAGATGGCGTCGCGCGAGAGTACGGTGCCGGCGTGGCTGGCCAGCAGCCATAGCAGGTCAAACTCGGCATCGGTGAGTTCGACCTCATGGTTGTTTAAGGTCACGCGACGGGTGTGGTGGTTGATATGAAAGCCGCCATAGCGGCATTGGCCGGTGTCTTGATGTAGCTGTGCAGGAGCGGTGTTGCGGCGCAGATGGGCCTTGAGGTGGGCGACGACGACGCGGGGTTCGACGGGTTTGATGAGATAGTCGTCGGCGCCCAGTTCCAGGCCGAGGATCTGGTCGTAGTTTTCATCGCGACTGGTGAGCATGAGGATGGGGCCGTCGTATGCGGGGCGTACGCTACGGCAGATCTCAAAACCATCCTTGCCCGGCAGGATACCGTCGAGGATGACGGCATCCGGTTGTTCATCGATGATGCGTCGGGCGGCGTTATCGCCGTCGCTCTCGTGATGGACGGCGTAACCCTGTTTTTCCAGGTATTTGCTGATGATGGTGGCGAAGTAGATGTCGTCTTCGACGACCAGGATCTGTTGTGCGTTCATGACTTTTCCTGCCTGTGTGAGGGGGTGTACTCCTGGGTCAGTTTTTCGGCCAGTGATTGCCAGAGCGGGCGGTGGTTGGCAAAGTTTTCGCTGATGTCACCCAGTGTTTGTTGGAGTTGTGGCCACTGTTGTTTTTTGAATAACGATTCGACGTGTTTGGCCTGGCGCTGCAGTTGCAGCAGCCTGAAACCGGCGGCGGCGCCTTTGAGCGCATGGGCCAGGCGCTCACCTTCTCGGGCATTTTGTTGTGTCAGCGCCGTGGACATTTTGTCGATGTCGTGCGGGGTTTCGTTCACGAAGCGGGTGAAGAGCGGCAGGATGGCATCGCTGCCGATATCGTGGGCCAGTTGGCGCAAGGCCTGTTCGGTGTTGTGCAGATCATCGATGGCGTTGTTCGGCGGGGGCGTAGGGCTGTTCCCTTGTATCGCCTGTTGCAGGTGGTCGAGGCGAATGGGTTTGGTGACGAATCCGTCCATGCCAGCGGTGAGGCAGCGTTGCCGCTCATCGGTCATGGCGTTGGCGGTGACGGCGATGATGCGGCTGCGTTTGCTGTTGGGCTGCAATGCTTCGAGTGCGCGGATGGCGCGGGTGGCCTCCAGCCCATCCATCTCTGGCATTTGCAGGTCCATCAGGATGATGTCGTAGTGTTGTTTTTGGCAGGCCGTGATGGCGGCGTGGCCGTTGTCCACGGCGTCGGCCTGACAGCCGAGGCTGTCCAGCAGTAGCAGGGCCAGCTGGCGGTTGATGGCGTGGTCTTCCGCCAGCAGGATGCGCAGCGAGGCGAGTGGGCGGTGAGGTGTCTGGGTGGTGACGGTATTGAGTGGGGCTGGTTCGGCCTCTATGAGTGGCAGTCGGGCTTCAAACAGCGAGCCTTGCCCCGGTTCGCTGTCGAGCCGCAAGGTGCCTCGCATCAATTTGACGAGGCGGGCGCTGATGGTGAGCCCCAGCCCCGTGCCGCCATAGCGCCGGCTGGTGCTGGCGTCGGCCTGGGTGAAGGCGCAGAAGAGTGTTTCCTGGGTGCGATGATCGATGCCGATGCCGGTGTCGCGCACGGTGATGCGTAGCATGTCGTGCCAGCGTTCGGCGCGCAGTTCCACTTCGCCGCGCTCGGTGAATTTGACTGCATTGCTGAGCAGGTTGAGCAGGACCTGGTGCAGGCGCACCGGGTCGCCGATGATCCAGCGAGGCAGATTTTCGTCGAGCTGGCAGTGGAGTGCGATGCCTTTTTCCGCTGCTGTGCCTGCCACCAGGCGCAGGGCGGTGGTGAGGCTGTGATTGAGGTCCAACGGTACATTCTCCAGTTCCATGCGGCCTGACTCGATCTTGGAGAGGTCGAGGATGTCGTTGATCAGTGCGAGCAGGGTTTCGGCGCTGATGTTGATGGTCTGGATGAAGTCGCGTTGCTTTTTGGTCAGGCGTGTCTGTTGCAGCAGTTTGGCAAAACCGATGACTCCGTTGAGCGGTGTGCGGATTTCATGGCTCATCATGGCGAGAAATTCGCTCTTGGCACGGTTGGCTGCCTCGGCCTGATCCCTGGCCTTGGCCAGTTCCTGTTCGGCCTGTTTGCGCTGGGTGATGTCGGTTTCGATGGACATGAAGTTGGTGATGTTGCCCTGGCCGTCGGTGATGGGTTGCACCTCGATGGCCACCCAGTAGGGGCTGCCGTTTTTGTGATAGTTGAGCAGTTCGGCGCTGAAGCCTTTGCCGCTCGTTAGTCGTTCGCGGATCATGGCGATGGTGGCGGGGGAGGTATGTTCGCCTTGCAACAGGTTGCCTGGCACTTGGCCCATGACCTCTTCCGGTGGGTAACCGGTGAGACGGGTAAAACCGTCGTTGACCCAGACGATGCGACGCTGGGCGTCGGTGAGGATGACGGCGTTGTCTGTACGCGAGGCGATCAGGGCCAGCTTGCGCAGCTCGCGTTGTTGTTCGGTGAGTTGTTGCGAGAGTTTCTTGCTGTCATTCAGGGAGGCACGGGTGTGCTGCAGAAGTTGCAGCATGTCGACGATAGGGTCGTGCACGGCAAAGTCGTTGACGGTGAGGTCGAGCCGGGTGAGATCGTCGGCACTGGTCATCCAGGGCGAGCCGAGGAAGGCGATGCGTTCAGGATTTTCCAGATGCAGCATCTCGCCGCGCAACAGGGTGCCACAGGCGTTGATGCGGATGATGAAGAGGTGACGACTCTTGTCGATCAGATCCTGATAGTGATGGATGTGCTCGGGTTTGATGACGGTGAAGAGTGGGCGGATGTCACTGCCTGTTGCCACGTCGCCGATGAGGTGATGCATGGAGCGCCCCATGCTGATCAGGGCGAAGTCAGGGGCGAAGATCAGGTGAAAGGGGAAGAGGGCTTCGAACTGCTCGTGACTGAGACTGATCCCCTCTGTGGGTTGGCTCATGCCGTGGCGCTCCACTCAATCAGGAATTCGTCGTGGTCGTGCTGCCGATCCCTCTGCACGGTGTGGGTGATGGTGACGGCGGTATTGAACATCTTGCCCAGCGCCTGCAGCATGCCCATCACCATGGGGGCCAGCCCCTGGCGCGGCGATTCATAGATCAGGGTGATGCGATTGGGGCCGGCATCACGGGTGGAAAAGCTGGGTGGCTGCAGGTCGGGCAGGAACATGATGACGCGATCATGAAAACGCGGCAGGTTGTCGAGAAATTCGGGCAGGGTGCGCCCAGCGGCCTTCATGTAGGGGCCGTATTCCTGCTGACCGGTCTTGAGTACCCACCATTCACCAAAGGCGGCGAGTACCTGGTCCGGCGGCAGTCCCAGTACCTTGGAGGCAGCGTCGACCAGGCGATATGTCACCTCGTCCGGATAACCTTCGTTGCTGATGAAGACCGGGGCCTGCAGCTCGGCCGCGTGCGCTATTTTCTTCCAGGTCTCGTCGCCGTGATTGGTGCGGACCAGCTCTTCGATTGCCTTGTTGACGATGCCGTACATGCGACCTCCTGGGTGTGGGGGTGGATATGGAGGTGAGACCAAAGGTTTTCGGCCCGGGGGTGTAGGCCGCAAAGGGGGTGTGACAATAATTGACAAAAACACTCGGCTAATGATGTGAAAAAGGAAATGTTTTTGCTGTCAGCGGAAAACTGCGACAGGTGCTGATTTCATTGCGGATGGTTGATCGTGCTTGTGTATTACCGATTGCCGATAACGGGGGTGAGATCCATGGGGTGCACTTGTTTGGTTGATTGCTTAAGAAGTGTGCACCAAATGTGCGCCCGTGCGGTGCATGGTTTTGGTTCATTTTTAGTTAACTCCATGTTCAAAAAAAGAATTTTATGTTGGCATGCCCCTTGCTCAGGCATGCGTATCTTTTATTGGTGCATCTGGAGTAACCAAAAATGGGCGAGAGCAAGCTGAATCTTTTTAAGTTGGGGCAAGAAAATATACGCATCTTGCACTACACCTGGTTCGCATTCTTTATGACCTTTGTCGTGTGGCTGGGTCTGGGGCCGATGATGCCCTTTATCAAAGAAGCGCTGCAGCTGACGGATCAACAGGCCAAGGTGTTGTTGATTCTGAACGTGGCGCTGACCATTCCGGCGCGTGTGGTTGTCGGCATGTTGGTCGATCGTTTCGGTCCTCGCATTATGTATACCGCGATCATGGTGTTGGGTGGTTTGATCAGCATCGCCTTCGCCTGGGCGGATAGTTATGAAGAGTTGGCGCTGATGCGTTTTCTCTGTGGTTTCATTGGTGCGGGTTTTGTAGTCGGTATCCGCATGATCACCGAGTGGTTCCCGGCAAAACAAACCGGTTTGGCTCAAGGCATCTACGGCGGCTGGGGTAACTTCGGTTCTGCCGGTGCGGCGATGACGCTGCCGTTTATTGCTGCAGCGATGAGTGATGGCGGTGAAGGCTGGCGCTGGGCGTTGACCGTTGCTGCATTGGCGACCATCGCCTATGGCGTTTTGTATTTCTTTATCGTCAGTGATACGCCGAAGGGATCGACCTACTTTAAATCGAAGAAGATGGGCGCGATGGAGGTCACCAGCAAGGGTGATCTGGTGCTCTATATCCTGATGAATATTCCATTGTTCCTGGCCTTGGCCTTGTTGACCTGGAAATTGTCTCCGGCCGAGATGGGTATGCTGGATCAAGCCACGTCTAATCTGATCTATGTCGCGTTGACGGTGATCTATCTGGTGAAGGTGTGGAAGATCTGGCAGGTCAATAAACATGTGTTGACTCAGCCGGTGCCTGAAATGCATCGCTATAAATTCAAACAAGTGGCGGTGTTGAATTGGGCGTATTTCGTGACGTTTGGTACCGAGCTGGCCGTGGTGTCGATGCTGGCGATGTTTTATGTGACCTGGTTTGATATCCCAAAGGTGACGGCGGCCTTGTTGGCCGGTATCTATCCGTTCGTGAATCTGGTTGCGCGCCCAGCCGGTGGTTGGGTCAGCGATATCATCGGCCGTAAAAAAACACTGATCATAGTGTTTGCCGGCATCAGTCTCAGTTATTTGATTCTGGGCATGGTGGAACACGCATGGCCAGTATGGCTGGTGGTCGGGATTACGATCTTCGCCGGAATCTTTTCCAAGGCCGGTTCGGGTGCGGTATTTGCGATGGTGCCGCTGGTGCAGCGTCGTATGACCGGCCAGATCGCCGGTATGGCCGGTGCCTTTGGTAACGTGGGTGCGGTGACATTCCTCACGGTGAACTCACTGGTGGATTACGATATGTTCTTCCTGGTGATTGGTATCCTGTCGAGCATTACGTTCTTCCTGGTGTTGTTTGTGTTGGACGAGCCCAAAGGGCAGATGGTCGAGACCTTGCCGGATGGTACGGTGCAGATGATTGATGTGAAGTAGATATCGTATCTGCGATGCGATATGGCGCGGGTGTTTACCACTCGCGCCTTTTTAATTTGAGAGATCGTGATGAGCCAGCTGCAAATCAATATTGGTCAATACAGCGAAAAAGGCCAAAAGCCTGACAACGAAGATGCGTGCGCCAGTCGGGTGCCTGATGGGGCACAACTGACCAACAAAGGCGCAGTGGTGGCGATTGCCGATGGCGTGAGCAGTGCTGCAAAAGGACGGCAGGCGGCGGAGGCCTGCGTCAGCGGTTTTGTCAGCGATTATTACAGCACGGCGGATTCATGGACGGTGAAGACCTCGGGGCGCAAGGTGCTGGGTGCGTTGAATCGTTGGTTGTACGGCCAGGGGCAAGGCTTGTCATCGGGGCAGGGCATGCTGACGACATTCAGCGTGCTGGTCTTCAAGTCGATGACGGTGCATCTGTTTCATGTCGGTGATAGTCGCATCTATCGTTTGCGCAATGGTGATCTCGAACAGCTGACACGTGATCACCAATCATGGGGCAGTGCCGAACAGGCATTTTTGAGCCGTGCGATGGGGGCGGATCTGCATGTGGAGATCGATTATCGCAGCGAGGCCCTGGAAGAGGGTGATCTGTTTTTATTAACGACAGATGGAGTGCACGATTATCTCAGTCAAAAAGAGATCAAAGAGATTGTATTGTCGTTGCGTGAACATCCAGAGCGCGCGGCGCGTGAGTTGGTAACGCGGGCATTAAAAAATGGAAGTCAGGATAATGTGACCTGTCAGGTGGCGGATGTCGTGCAATTGCCATTGCCGGATCAGGAAGAGTTTTATCAGGGGCTGGCTGAGCTGCCGTTTCCGCCAGCGCTGGAGAGTGGCATGGTGCTGGAGGGCTGTCGAGTCATCCGCGAGTTGCATGCCAGCAACCGTTCGCAGGTCTATCTGGTGGTGGATGAGGATAGTGGTCAGCACTATTGTTTAAAGACACCATCGGTCAATTTTGAGGACGACGCAGAATACATCGACGGCTTTTTGCATGAAGAATGGGCCGGACGGCGGATCAGCAATAATCATGTATTGCAGGTGATCAAGCCGACACGCCCTCGACGTTTTTTGTATTACGTGACCGAGTACGTGGATGGCAAGAATCTGCGTCAATGGATGAATGATCATCCGCGGCCGACGCTGGATGAGGTGCGTTCGATTATTGAACAGGTCTGCGCCGGTGTGCGCGCCTTTCATCGCTTGGAGATGCTGCATCAGGATCTGAAGCCGGAAAACATCATGATCACCAAGGACGGTGGCGTGAAGATCATTGACTTCGGCTCAACGCGGATTGCAGGTATTCAAGAGATCGCAGCGCCTATCGAGCGTGGCAAGTTATTAGGTACGCTCGATTTCTCCGCGCCGGAATACTTTACCGGCGAGGCGGCAAGCAATCGTTCGGATATCTATTCGATCGGTGTGCTGGCCTATCAAATGCTGACAGGGAAGCTGCCTTATGGTGGGCCTTTGTCACAGCGTAGTTTGAATCGTGTGCGTTATCAGCCGGCGCGAGAGATTAATCCGACTGTGCCTGATTGGATGGATGCTGCGCTGGAGAAGGCTTGTCGCATTAATTCACAAAGGCGTTATGGTCTGTTATCTGAATTCGTGCACGACATTAAGATGCCCAATAAAACATTATTGAGTGATGACTTTCAGCCGCTGGTCGAGCGCAATCCAGTGTTGTTCTGGAAGGCGCTGACTACGGCAATGTTGCTTGGGCATGTGGGGTGGGTGTATCTCTATTTGCAGTCGCATTAGTTATTGTTTGTTTAGTGTGATCTCGCAGGGCGCAATGCCCCATATCTCTTCTGCATACTCCCGAATGGTGCGGTCGCTGGAGAATTTGCCCATACGTGCGGTGTTGAGCACGGCCTTTTTGGTCCATTCATCCTGGTTTAAATAGAGCTCGCTGACACGTTGTTGGCAGTCGATGTAGGACTGATAGTCGGCCAGCAATAAGTAATGGTCGCCATGGTAGGTGAGGGTGTCGAGGATCGGTTGGTAGCGTTTGTGATCCATCGGTGAGAAGTAGCCGTCACGGATCATGTCCAGGACCTGTCTCAATTCACTGTTGTTGTCGTAGTAGTGCCATGGATTGTATCCATTCCGTTTGAGTTGGCTGACTTCATTGGCGGTGTGACCGAAGATGAAGATGTTCTCTTCGCCGACCTCTTCCATGATTTCGATGTTGGCGCCATCGAGTGTGCCGATGGTTAATGCGCCATTGAGTGCGAATTTCATATTGCCGGTGCCGGAGGCCTCGGTGCCTGCCGTTGATATTTGTTCCGAGATGTCACATGCGGGGATGATGAGTTCGGCCAGTGAGACGTTGTAGTTGGGAATGAATATGACCTTCAACTTTTCGTTGACCGCTGGATCATGGTTGATGATGTCGGCGACATCGTTGATCAGCCGGATGATCAGCTTGGCCATGTAATAGCCGGGTGCGGCCTTGCCGGCAAAGATTACGGTGCGTGGTGTGACATCGAGCAGGGGATTGTTGCGAATGCGATTGTAGAGCGTGATGACATGCAGCAGGTTTAGCAGTTGGCGTTTGTATTCGTGTATGCGTTTGACGTGAATGTCGAATAGCGAATTTGTGTTGATGTCGATGCCTTGCGTCTTTTTGATATATGCAGCCAGTTGTTGTTTTTTGGTCTGTTTGACCTGGTGGAACTGTTGGCGAAACTTGGCATTTTCGCTGAGTGGGGCCAGGTCTTTGAGTAGATCGAGGTTGATGAGCCAATTGCCTTTGACGTGTTGATTGATCAGGGTTGCCAGTTCCGGGTTGGCTTGTCTGAGCCAGCGGCGTGGGGTGATGCCGTTGGTCTTGTTGTTGATCTTGCCGGGATAAAAACGATCAAAGTCGGCAAAGATCGATTGGCGCATCAGTTCGGTGTGCAGCGCAGCGACGCCGTTGACCTTGTGGCTGCCGACGATGGCGAGGTGGGCCATGCGCACGCGGCGGTCGCCATCTTCGCTGATCAGTGACATGCGTCGCAGCAGGTCGCAGTCACCGGGGAAGCGGTGCATCACTTCATTGAGGAAGTGGTGGTTGATGTCGTAGATGATCTGCATGTGGCGTGGCAGCAAGCGTTCCAGCATCGAGACGGGCCAGGTTTCCAGGGCCTCGGACATCAGTGTGTGATTGGTGTAGGCAAAGGTGCGGCGGGTGATGTCCCAGGCCTTTTGCCGTGGTAAGTGGTGCATGTCCATCAACAGGCGCATCAACTCGGGGATGGCGAGCACCGGGTGGGTGTCGTTGAGCTGAATGGCGACCTTGTCTGGCAGTGCATCGAAGGTGTCGTGGTGTTTGAGATAACGATAGATGATGTCTTGCAACGAGGCACTGACGAAAAAATATTGTTGTTTGAGGCGCAGTTCGCGGCCCATTTTTGTGGTGTCGTCGGGGTAGAGTACCTTGGACAGGTTTTCCGAATCGTTCTTGTCGGCGACGGCCTTGATGTAGTTACCTTCGTTGAAGTAGCCGAGATCAAAGTCGCGCGATGATTTGGCAGACCACAGCCGCATGTTGTTGACGGTGTTGTTGTGATGGCCAGGGATTGGTGTGTCATAGGCCATGGCCATGACTTCGTCTGTATCGACCCAGTGGCTGCGGGTTTCGCCGTCGTCGTCGGGATGGGAGATGACGCGGCCGTTGAATTTGACCGGATAGAGTACCTCAGCGCGGGGGAACTCCCATGGGTTGCCGTAACGCAGCCAGTTGTCCGGGTGTTCAACCTGTTGGCCTTTTTCGATGCCCTGGGTAAACATGCCGTATTCGTAACGAATGCCGTAGCCATAGCCGGGCAGGCCGAGGCTGGCCATCGAGTCGAGAAAACAGGCGGCGAGTCGGCCAAGGCCACCATTGCCGAGGGCTGCGTCGTTTTCCATTTCGCGGATCTGTTCGAGGTCGACGCCGATCGCTTTGAGGGCCTCGCCGAATTCGTCGCAGATGCCAAGGCTGAGGGCGCTGTTGGTCAGGGTGCGGCCGATCATGAATTCCAGCGACAGGTAGTAGACGCGTTTGACGTCTTCCCGGTAATAAGTGCGCATGGTCTCCATCCAGCGCTCGATCAGCCGGTCGCGGGCGGTCCAGGCGGCGACGTGAAACCAGTCACGCGGGGTGGCTGTGTAGAGGTCCTTGCCAGCAGAATATTCGAGGCGGTTGGCGAGGGAGTGCTTGAGGGCGTCGGCGTCGAGGCCCAGGTAATCGTATTTGAATGACGGCAGGTGGCGGCGATCTTTCATGGTTCCCTCTATCCTCTTTAATTGTTTTGTTATTCAGTGATTTAAGTCCATAGCGAACGACTTTACCAGTCAGCGGCTATCCGGGGGAAGTCTTGAATGCTTTATTTGTCGGGGCGGGCCTTGTGATATGCGGGGATTTTCGGTATTATGCGCGGCTATTTTCAGGGTCCACTCTGACGGAGTGGTGAATTCGAGCATTAGAGGTTTGGTCAATAATGAAAGCCGATATCCATCCATCCTACGCGGAAGTTGAAGTTACCTGCAGCTGCGGTAACACCTTCACCACCCGCTCTACACTGGGCAAGGATCAGCTGAGCTTGGATGTTTGCTCAAGCTGCCACCCTTTCTTCACTGGCAAGCAGAAGATTGTCGACACTGCAGGTCGTGTTGATAAATTCCGTCAGAAGTACGGTTTGAAGAAGTAAGTGATTGTTGCAGGTTGTAGGCCTGTGAAAAAAGGCGCTCTTTTCAGAGCGCCTTTTTTGTTTGGGGCAATGTCACCGGCGCGAGGTCGGGAGGCTATACTTAGAATGCGTGACTTAGGCGACGTGTCTTGGCGTGAGGGTAGAGATGACGAGCGATTTTAAACAACAGGCCCTGCAGTATCATGCGGAGCCGAAGCCAGGGAAGCTGGCGACACAGATTACCAAACCGTGTGAGAACCAGCGTGACCTGTCGCTGGCCTATTCGCCGGGGGTGGCCGAGCCGGTGCGGGCAATTGCCGAGAATCATCGTAATGCCTACCGCTATACAGCCAAAGGCAATCTGGTGGCGGTGATCACCGATGGCACGGCGGTGTTGGGGCTGGGCAATGTCGGTGCCCTGGCTGGCAAGCCGGTGATGGAGGGCAAGGGTGTGTTGTTCAAGCGCTTTGCCGATATCGATGTCTTTGATATCGAGGTGGATGCCGAGTCGCCGCAGGCCTTTATCGATACCGTCGCCCGTATCGCGCCGACCTTCGGTGGGATCAATCTCGAAGATATCGCGGCGCCTCATTGTTTTGAGATCGAAGAGGCGCTGATCGAGCGGCTGAATATCCCCGTCTTTCATGATGACCAGCACGGGACGGCGATTATCGTCGCCGCCGGCCTGCTCAATGCCTTGGAGATCCAGGGTAAGACACTGTCAGATGCGCGGATCGTCTGTGTTGGTGCGGGCGCGGCCGGGATTGCATCGATGAAGCTGCTGCGCGCCTTGGGGGCGCAGAACATCGTGTTGGTCGATCGTCAGGGGGTGGTGCATGGCGGCCGTACTGATCTGAACAAATACAAACAACAGTTTGCGGTTGAGACTGAGCGGCGCACGCTGGCCGATGCGGTGGTCGGTTCGGATGTGTTCATTGGGGTGTCTGGTCCCGACATCCTGACGCCAGAGATGTTGGCGACGATGGCAGCCAAGCCAGTGGTGTTTGCGCTGTCCAATCCCGATCCAGAGATCCGCCCTGAGGTGGCGGCCGAGGTTCGTGATGATCTGTTGATGGCGACTGGCCGCAGCGATTACCCGAATCAGGTCAATAATGTGCTGGGTTTTCCATTCATCTTCCGCGGTGCGTTGGATGTGCATGCGCGCGGCATCAATACTGAGATGCAGATGGCGGCAGTGCATGCCTTGTGTGCCTTGGCGCGTGAGCCGGTGCCGGTGGCGGTGGCCAAGGCCTATGGCTTGGAGCAGCTGAGCTTTGGGCCGGATTATATTCTGCCGAAACCGATGGACCCGCGCCTGATTGATTGGTTGCCGCCAGCGGTGGCCAAGGCGGCAGTAGATACCGGTATGGCACGCGAGCCCTATCCGGCTCATTATCCAGCGCGTTGATTTTTGAGTAAGATACAGTCCTTGGTATTGCGGCGCCGCGCCGCGCTACTGACTGCAGGATGACAGCATAAGGAAAAAAGCATGGCGAAAGATACGGTCACGATTACAGACAACGTCACGGGTAAAACAGTTGAGCTTCCGATTTATCACGGCACACAAGGGCCGGCGGCGGTTGATATCTCCCGTTTTTACAGTGAGCTTGGTTATGTGACCTATGACCCAGGCTTTCAATCCACGGCCAGTTGCCATAGCTCCATCACCTATATCGATGGCCAGCAGGGGGTCTTGCAATACCGTGGTTATCCGATCGAACAGTTGGCAGAAAAGAGTTCGTTTTTAGAGGTGGCGCATCTGCTGCTGTACGGTGAGTTGCCCAAGCAGGAAGAGTTGGTGGGTTTTACGCGCAATATCACGCGCCACACCATGATCAACGAGACGCTGAAGAACTTCTATAACGGCTTTAATCACGACGCGCACCCGATGGCGATCATGGTGGGTGTGGTCGGCTCCCTGTCGGCCTTCTATCACGATGCCTTGGATATCCGTAACCCGCAGCACCGCGAGATTGCGGCGCATCGCCTGATCGCCAAGATGCCGACCATCGCCGCGGCCTGTTACAAACACTCGATTGGTGAGCCGTTCGTCTATCCGCGCAACAACCTGAGTTATTGCGGCAATCTGTTGAACATGATGTTTTCGGTGCCGTGCGAAGAATACGTGGTTGATCCGGTGGCGGAGCGCGCGTTGGATTTGATCTTTATCCTGCATGCCGATCATGAGCAAAACGCCAGTACGTCGACGATTCGCCTGGCCGGTAGTTCGGCGGCCAATCCGTTTGCCTGTGTGGCCTCTGGTATTGCAGCCCTGTGGGGGCCTGCGCACGGCGGTGCCAACGAGGCGGTACTGCATATGCTTGATGAGATTGGCAGTGTCGACAATATTCCGAAGTACATCGAAAAGGCGAAGGATAAAAACGATCCGTTCCGTTTGATGGGTTTTGGTCATCGCATCTATCGTAATTTTGATCCGCGGGCGACTTTGATCCGCAAGATGTGTCACGAGGTGCTGACCAAGCTCGGCAAGCAGGATGATCCATTGTTTGAGCTGGCGCTGAAACTGGAAGAGGTGGCGCTGAACGATGATTACTTCAAGGAGCGCAAGCTCTATCCGAACGTGGATTTCTACTCAGGCATTATCTATAAGGTGCTGGGGATCCCGACCAATATGTTTACCGTGATGTTCTCGATTGCGCGTACTGTCGGCTGGGTGGCGCAATGGATGGAGATGATTGGTGATCCCAATCAGCGAATTGCGCGGCCACGTCAGCTCTATGATGGGGCGGCGAAGCGTGATTATGTGCAGGTGGATCGGCGTTAACATCCTCAAACAATAACGGGCCGCTCAGGCCCGTTTTGTCATCAGCTCTTCAAGTGTGTGCAGCGAGGCGCGCTGCATTGGTTTGCCCGTGATCTGGCTGACTGGCGCCTGGCGTAGGCCGTGACGATCGAAGAGTGTCAGTTCGATTAATATATCTTCCAGTACGACTTCATAGACGGGTTGTTCGATCTGTTTACCATCGGCCATGTTCATGCGTTTTTGTTTCAGTTCGAACGGGATGTGGTGTTCCATCAGGAACAGCGACAATTCTTCCGGGGTGTCGGCGAACAGGTGCAGGTTGATGTCGGAGAATTCATTGGCACTGCCGTCGAGTACCGGGCCGACCAGGCGTGGTTCAAAGTGTTTTAAAAATTGCATCGCGTCGATGCTGCCCTGGCGTAGTCGCTGCAAATGATCTGGCTGTGAGTCGCTCTTGAACAGGCGTTGATACTGGTCGAGTGCCCATTTGATTTCGTCGTTGCGCGGCAGGTTGTGAGTGTGTGGTGCGTGCAGTCGTTCTGCCGCTTTTTGTTTGGCGATATAAAAATCCTGCACACCCTCTTCGGCGATGATGCGTGCCGCTTCCTGCGCTAGTTGTTGGCGCATGCGTTGGTCCTTGGGGCTGATGTGTTTTTCTTTCATGACATTAAGCTTAAAACAGCAGTTGAGGTGTATCGTCTTGCTCGGTTTTCGTGTTGTTGTTACCTGACGATATAGAGTCGTCGACGTCAGTAGCGCGTCGTGTTGGCGCATGTTCGGCGCGGAAGGTCTCAAAGATGGCGTTGCGCTGGTCTGCGCCGGCGAGTAAGCCACTGTCGGGATCAATGCGCACGGTGACGAGTCCGGGTGGTTGGGTTAGTGAGGTTTCTTCGGTGCCCGCAAGGGCGGTTTCCATGAATTCCACCCACATCGGCAGTGCGGCGCGGGAGCCGGTTTCTTGGTCGCCGAGCGGGCTGGAGTCATCAAAGCCGGCCCAGCTGATGGCGACGATGTTGCTGTTGTAACCGGCAAACCAGGCGTCACGTTGATCGTTGGTGGTGCCTGTCTTGCCGGCCAGATCATTGCGTCCCAGGCTGAGTGCGCGACGACCGGTGCCATCGGTGATTACATCGCGCAGCATGGATGTGATCAGGTAGGCGTTCTGTGCCGGGATGGCGCGAGGTGCCAGACGTGGTTGTGCTTCGGTTGATGGTTCGAGGCAATCGCTGATCGTCGTGGCGAATGTTTGTGTTGCGTCCAGGTGCTGGCAGTTGTCTGCGATGGGTGTCTCAATGACAGGTGGCGCGTCCTGGGTCTGTTCGCACTCGGTGCAGGCAATCAGAGGGTCGGCTTCAAACAGCACGTTACCGCGGATGTCCTCGATACGTTGAATGAAATAGGGCTCTACCTTAAAGCCGCCGTTGGCGAATACTGTATAGGCGCTGGCGTTTTCCCATGGTGTTAGGCTGGCACTGCCGAGTGATAGAGAGAGGTCTCGTGGCAGCTGGCTGCTGTCGAAGCCAAAGTTTTCCAGGTAGTCGATAGTGGTGCGGATGCCGATGCTTTGCAGCAGGCGGATCGATACCAGGTTGCGGGATTGAGTGAGTGCAAGTCGCAGGCGGGTGGGGCCGTAGAATTGGCCGCTGTAATTTTCAGGGCGCCACGAGGACTCAAGGCTGGGGTCGTCAAAGACGACGGGGGCGTCGTTGATGATGCTGGCCGTGGTAAAGCCGTGTTCAAGGGCGGCGGAGTAGGTGAAGGGTTTGAAGCTGGAGCCGGCCTGGCGCTTGGCTTGAGTCGCGCGGTTGAACTTGCTGTGGAAGAAATCGTAACCACCGGCCAGGGCCAGTAGTGCGCCGTCGCGGGGCTGCATGGCGACGATAGCACCGCTGACCTGTGGAATCTGCGCCAGCGTGGCGGTGCCTGGGGCTTCGGTGTTGGGGAGGATATGGATTATGTCACCTAGCTTGAAGATGTTGGCGGCGGTCTCCGGGGCAGGGCCTTTGCGGTTGTTGGTCTGCCGACGTGCTGCCCAGGACATGCCATCCCAATCGATACGGTATTGGTGGCCGTTTTGGCCGAGCACGGTGGCGGTTTGTTCCGCTGTCTTGAGAACGACGGCGGGCAACAGCTCACCAACAGTCGGCAGTGGCTTGAGTTTGGTGAGCAGGCTTTCGGTGGTGGTATCGGCGGACATGGCGATGCGGTCGACGGGGCCTGTGTAGCCGTGACGGCGCTCGTAATCATCGATGCCGTGGCGCAGGGCGCGCTGTGCGGCCATTTGCATGTCGGGGTTGATGGTGACATAGACCTTGAAGCCGGTGTTATAGGCTTCTTCGCCGTACTGGGCGACCATGTGTTGGCGCACCATTTCGCCGACGAATGGGGCTTCCAGGTCGATGGCGGCACTGTGAACTTTGGCTGTGATGGGTTGTTTTTGGGCCCAGTCCCGGTCGGCGGCGCTGATATAGTTCAGCTCGGCCATGCGTTGCAGTATATAGTTGCGGCGTACCAGGGCGCGATCAGGGTTGGCGATCGGATTATTGGCTGATGGTGCCTTAGGCAGGCCAGCCAGCATTGCCAGTTGGGCAATATTGAGTTCGTCGAGTGGTTTTCCATAATAAACCTGGGCGGCGCTGCCGAAGCCGTAGGCGCGGTTGCCGAGGAAGATAATATTGAAATAGAGCTCGAGAATTTCTTCCTTTTCCAGTTCTAATTCTATCTTGATTGCCAGAAATGCCTCTTTAATCTTTCGAAGCATTTTTCGTTCGGGGCTTAAGAAGACGTTCCTCGCCAGTTGCATGGTGATGGTGCTGGCACCTTGGCTCATTTGGCCTGTGGAGATGGCATTGGCGGCGGCGCGTAAGACGCCCTTGGGGTCGATGCCGACGTGATTGAAGAAGTTTTCATCTTCTATCGCCAATATCGCGTGGACCAGGGATGTCGGAATCTGGTCGTAGGTTAAGGGCTCGCGTTTGTGAGTCCCATATTCGGCGATGAGTTGCTGATCCAAAGTGTAGACCTGAAGGGGGACCTGGAAGCGGACGTCGCGTAGTACTGCGACCGAGGGCAATGAGGGTGCGAGATAGAGATATAAGCCTCCTACCGTGAGGCAGCCTAGGATAAACATGGCAAGGCCGCCGATCAGGGTGAGGCGGAGTAGTTTTTTGGCAAATTTCATGGTGGTGATGGGCGCTCGGTCGCTGGGTCCGGTAACTGATGAACTAAGGTTGGGGCCTTGAGGGACCGATATGTTCCTTCGGTCGTCTCAGCAAATTACATTATGAATCATTAGGAAGATTGAATAAATATAAAGTCTGGTATTAAATGCCCGATAACCACGTATGCGCTTGAGACACGGATATTGTTACTAGAGGGATCGCATCTTTGGAACTTTTTAGACGCACAGCACCTTCCTTGATTGGACTGGACATCAGTGCCACAGCAGTAAAGCTGTTGGAACTGAGCCAGTCTGGCAGTCGTTACAAAGTCGAAAGCTATGCTGTGGTGCCTTTGCCGCCACATGCCGTGGTTGAGAAAAATATTGCAGATATTGAGGCTGTCGGGGCCGCGATCAACCGCGCCGTCAAACGGGCGGGCACTCGCACCAAGCACGCCGCAGTCGCCGTAGCGGGCTCCGCAGTGATTACCAAGGTCATTCAGATGCCGGCCGACCTCAAGGATGAGGATATGGCAGGGCGGATCGATCTGGAGGCGGATCAATACATCCCCTTCCCCTTGGATGAGGTCAATATCGATTTTCAGGTGATCGGCCCGACAGAGGGCTCTGCTGATACAGTGGATGTGTTGTTGGCAGCATCACGCAGTGAGAATATTGATGCACGAGTCGAGGCCATTGAATTGGGTGGCTTAAGTGCCAAGGTGGTCGACATTGAGGCCTATGCCATGGAGGGGGCTTTTTCATTGCTGGCTCCTCAGCTGCCTGACGGGGGGGAAGGGTTGACAGTCGCTATCGTCGATGTTGGTGCGACAATGACCACGCTCAATGTAATCCATAATTTCAATATCATATATACGCGAGAGCAGGTGTTTGGAGGCAAGCAGCTGACTGAGGAAGTTCAGCGTCGCTATGGCTTGTCTTATGAAGAGGCTGGTCTGGCGAAAAAGCAAGGCGGTCTGCCAGATAACTATGTCCCAGAAGTCTTACAGCCTTTTAAAGACGCAATGGCGCAACAGGTGAGTCGTTCGCTGCAGTTCTTCTTCTCATCCAGTCAATACAATAGTATCGATCAGGTTGTTCTGGCAGGGGGGTGTGCCGCAATTCCCGGTATTGACGAGCTGATCGAGGATAAGTTGGGGGTGACTACCGTAGTGGCCAATCCGTTTGCCAATATGTCCTTGTCGTCGAAGATCAAACCACAACAATTGGGGATTGACGCACCTGCTTTGATGATTGCCAGTGGTCTGGCTCTACGGAGGTTTGACTAATGGCTACCCGAATTAATCTATTACCCTGGCGTGACACATTACGCAAGGAACGTATTCGTCAGTTTGGGTCGACGGCAGCGGGTGCTGCGTTATTGGCGGGCGCGTTGGTTTTTTATGTCTACTGGCATATTGGCGGCATGATTGAGTATCAGGATTCTCGCAATAAATATCTTGAAGACGAGATCGCGGTGGTCGAGACAAAGATTGCGGAAATTCGCGAGCTTGAAAAAAAGAAGCAGCAGTTGCTCGCGCGCATGAATGTGATTCAAAACCTGCAGGGACGGCGTGCGGATCTGGTGCATATGCTGGATGAGTTGGTGCGGGTGGTGCCGGACGGCTTGTACATCTCTTCATTGTCACAAACAGGAAATGGCCTGTCGATAAAGGGGATGGCGCAATCCAATGCGCGGGTCTCGGCATTCATGCGGGCATTGGATGAGTCTGGTTGGTTTGTGGATCCGCAGCTCTCTGTCATCCAGGCTGTAGGTGGTGGGTCCGCTGGTCGGAGTAGCAGTTTTTCCTTGACTGTCACACAAGCCTTCCCAGCGAGTAAGGGCAAGGGAGGGAAATAAATGGCCAGCAAGTTAAATATAGACTTTTCCCAGTTCTCCAATCTCGATTTCAATGATGTTGGTGCGTGGCCAATTGCCGTCAAAGTGGTGGCAGTGCTGGTGTTGTGCATAGCGGTGTCCGGCGCCGGGTATTGGTTTGTGATCCAGCAGCAGATTGAAGAGCTAGAGGCCTCCAGAGAGAAAGAAAAGGAGCTGCTTGCTACGTTTGAGACCAAGCAGCGTAAGGCCGCCAACCTGGAGGCATATCGAGCGCAAATGGTGGAAATGGAGCAGTCTTTCGGTGCGATGTTGCGCCAATTGCCCAGTGAGACCGAGGTGGCTGAGTTGTTGGTGGATGTCTCCCAGGCTGGCTTGGCCAATGGTCTGGAGTTTAATACATTCAAGCCTGGCGCAGAGCGTCCTGCTGAGTTCTACGCCGAGTTGCCTATTAATATCAGTGTTTCTGGCAATTACCATCAATTCGCGCAGTTTGCCAGCGATGTTGCTGAGCTGTCGCGCATTGTAACTCTGCATGATATCTCGATGACTGGAAGTGGCGAGCGTTTGTCTGTCAGTGCAGTTGCCAAAACTTATCGTTACCTGGAGAAGAAATAATGATGCCGTTATCCAGGTCTAAAGCTTCGATATCCATTATGGTGATTGCATTGGCTCTTGTGGGTTGTACAGGTAGCAGCATGGATGACTTGCGTGCTCAGGTGGATGAGATTAAGGCGCAAAAGGCACCCCCGATTCCGCCCTTGCCAGAGTTTAGGCCAGCTGAAGGTTTTGTGTATTCTGCGGCCGATCTGGATCATCCATTTACAAGCTGGATGGATAAAATAGCGCGCATTCAGGCCGAGCAGTCGATGCAGCAAGAAAAAGATGGTTTGCGCCCTGACCTGGAGCGTCGCCGCGAATCCTTGGAATCTTTCCCGCTGGATACCTTGCGGATGGTTGGGACTTTGACCCGCGAGAGCGTGGTTGTGGCGCTGGTGAGTTCGCCCGATGGTCTGGTGTCGAGGATACAGCCAGGCAATTATCTCGGGCAAAACCATGGCAAAGTGGTAGACGTCCTCGGTGACAAGATTGAGATTATGGAAATTGTGGCGGATGGTCTCGGTGGTTGGCAGTACCGGCCGACTTCGATAGCGCTGGTTGAGCAGGATAAAAAATAGATTCGGCGAAGGGGGCGGCAATGACGCAAGCAGAATTGAGTATAGGAGAAATGAGCCCGATGAGTCGGAAAGGGATATCACGAGTACCGTTTGTTCGGTGGATGTATGCGTGCCTGGTTGTCTTGCTAATGGCGCCGCATATTGTGTTTGCGGAAACTGCGGTAACGACAAATGCCTTGACTGCGGTGGATGTATCTAGCTTGCCGGGGAGCCGGGTGCAGATTCGCTTTTCCATGGCCCAGCCGGCGCCAGAACCGTTGAGTTTTACGATCGATACCCCGGCCAGAATCGCGCTGGACTTTGCAGATACCCGTAGCGAACTGCCGCAAAGAACCACTCAGTTAGGTGTGGGGGTTGCGCGGAGTGTCACTGCTGTTGAGGCGAAGGGGCGTACACGAGTAGTGGTGAACTTGGTCCAAATGGTGCCATATGAGACCCGTCTTGAGGGGAATCAGGTATATGTGATTTTGGGTGCGCGAGAGGCAGCGGATGTTGCCCCAAGTGCGCCGATCGATAAGGCCCCAACCGTGTTTAGCACACGGGATGTGTCTGCGGCACATGCGATCGAGAAGGTTGATTTTCGTCGTGGTGAAAACGGCGAAGGGCGTATTCATGTCACGTTGAGTGATCCAGCGATCAACGTCAATGTGCGTGAGCAGGGGGGCAAGGTGGCAGTGGATTTTGCCGATGCCAATCTGCCTCCAGAGCTTGAACAGCGCCTGGATGTTGTTGATTTTGCAACGCCTGTAAGCACAATCGATACCTTCCGTCAGGGTGGTAGCGTGCGCATGGTGATTACCGCCAGGGGTGATTATGAGCACCTGGTCTATCAATCCGAAAAAATGCTGACGGTTGAAGTGAAGAAAAAGGTAGAGCTCAACAAGGAAGAGTTGGCTCGTTTGGGTGATGAACGCGCGTTTAGTGGCGAGCGCTTGTCGCTCAATTTCCAGAATATTGAGGTCCGTGCCGTATTGCAGTTGATTGCAGACTTCACCGGCATGAACCTAGTTACCAGTGATACGGTTGGTGGTTCCGTAACACTGCGCCTGCAAAATGTACCTTGGGATCAGGCGTTGGACATCATCCTCAAGACGCGCGGTCTGGCGATGCGTCAGATGGGTAATGTGATGTATATCGCGCCCAGTGGTGAGATTACCGCGCGTGAAAAAGACGAGTTGGCCGCTCAGCGCCAAATGGAGCAATTGGAGCCTCTGTTCTCGGACTATATTCAGGTCAATTACGCTGAGGCGAGTGATATTGCGGCGCTGTTGAAGAGTGAAGGCTCAAGCCTGATGTCGGAGCGTGGCAAGGTCTCGATTGACGCTCGTACCAATACGCTGTTGGTGCAGGATACTTCGGATAAGCTGGCAGATATTCGGAAGATGCTGGCCAAGCTGGACGTGCCGATCCGTCAGGTATTGATTGAATCGCGTATCGTCATCGCCAATAACAGCTTTGGCCGTGACTTGGGGGCTCGGTTTGGCATCAATCGCGTCACGCCCGGTTCTGATGGCGATCGTGGGGCCTATTCCGGTAATGCCTTTGCATCCCAGGCAGCTGCTCTGTCAGGTAATCTGCCTCGGGCATTGAATGTGGATTTGCCATCAGCGAGCGCAGGGTCGTTTGGTCTATCTCTGGCTAAATTGCCCTTGGGTGTGTTGTTGGATCTGGAATTGTCCGCGATGCAGGCCGAAGGCAAGGGTGAGGTGGTATCTACGCCTCGTGTCATTACTACCGACGGTAAGTCAGCATTTGTCGAGCAGGGTGTGGAAATCGCGTATCAAGAGGCTGCTTCTTCTGGTGCGACCGCTGTTAGTTTTAAACAGGCGGTACTGAAGCTGGATGTTACGCCGCGGATTACGCCGGATGATCGAGTCATGATGGAATTGTCGGTCAATAAAGACAGTGTTGGTGATATCTACTTTGGGGTGCCGAGCATCAATACCCGTGAGATCAAGACTGAGGTTTTGGTTGAAAATGGTGAGACGATTGTCCTGGGTGGTGTTTACGAGCAGACCAAGAATGAAAGTGTGCAGAAAGTACCTTTCTTCGGTGATTTACCAATAGTTGGTGCGTTTTTCCGGACCTCGGCGCGTGACGATACCAAGGAAGAGCTGTTGATCTTTGTGACACCCAAGATCATCAAGGACGGCGCGAACATCGATTAACCGTTTCCAGGCTCAACCCAGCAAGGCCCCGCAAATGCGGGGCCTTTTGCGTTTATTGGCCGTGAGCCTCAGTTTTTTGGTAAATTTGGCGGTTTTAGACGATTGGCAAGCAGGCGGGTGATGGCGAGAGGCGGTACAAAAGCGGTCAGCGTGTTTTTGGTCGGCCCGATGGGGGCTGGGAAAANNACCGGGGCGACGATTCCGCTGATCTTTGATGTCGAAGGCGAGGCCGGATTTCGTCAGCGAGAATCGACGGTGATCGATGATCTTACGCGCCGCCGCAACATGGTGGTGGCCACCGGCGGCGGTGCGGTTCTGCGTGAGGAGAATCGGGCTTGCCTTAGTCAGCGCGGGATCGTCGTCTATCTCTGTGCGCCGGCGGACTATTTGTACATGCGCACGGCGCGGGACAAGAACCGGCCGTTGTTGCAAACCGATGACCCGATGGCGCGCATTGTCGAGCTGTTGGAAATGCGTGATCCGCTCTATCGTGATGTGGCCGACATCGTGTATGACACCAGCCGCGACGGTGTGCGTATCATTGTGCGTAATCTTGTGGGATTGATTCGCCGCGTCGAGCGCGGCAAACAGATCAGCCTGCCGACCGAGGCAAGCGTGAAGGAAATAACGAAATTATGAAGACACTCGAAGTGGCGCTGGCCGAACGCAGCTACCCGATCTATATCGGCGAACAGCTTTTGACGCAGACCGGGCTTTACGCGCCGTTCATCAAGGGCAAGGAGGTAGTCATCGTCAGCAATGAAACGGTGGCGCCCCTCTATCTTGAGCAGGTCAAGGCTGCACTGGCGGACTATAAGGTCGGCACGGTGATCCTGCCCGATGGCGAGGAGTACAAAACGCTGGAGACGCTGAACACCATCTTCAGTGCGTTGCTGGAAGGTCGCTTCAGCCGTCACGTCACGCTCATCGCCCTCGGTGGCGGCGTGATCGGTGATATG
>DHYU01000024.1 GCA_002415485.1 Proteobacteria bacterium UBA5122 | reverse complement strand
AAGTCAAACAGGTGCACCTCCAGCAGGGTGCGACTGCCATCGACCGTCGGCCGCGTGCCGACATTGGCCACTCCGCGCAGCGGTTCACCCTCGATGCCGTACATCTCCACCGCATACACGCCCTGCACCGGTGTCGCGCGGCGATGCAGATGGATATTGGCCGTCGGGAATCCTATCGTGCGACCGCGCTGATCACCACGCGAGACACAACCACTCATGCGATAACCACGCCCCAGCAATTTTTCCGCACCGCGTATATCGCCTTCGCGCAAGGCCTGACGGATCAGCGTGCTGCTGACGCGCTGACCATCGACCTGAAAACTCAGCATGTTGACAACCTGAAACCCGTGCTCAGCCCCAGCCGCCTTCAGCATCGCAAAATCGCCCTTGCGCGCCGCACCAAAACGAAAGTCATCGCCGACCACCAGATAGCGCACACCCAACCCATCGACCAACAACCGCTGGATAAACACATCGGCCGCCATCGAGGCCAAGGCTGCGTTGAACGGCAGACACACCACCACATCCACCGAATAGCGGCGCAGCGCCACCAGCTTTTCGCGCAGGCGCGTCAGCCGAGGTGGCACCCTGTCCGGCTGGAAGAATTCCTGCGGCTGCGGTTCAAAGGTGATCACCACCGTCGGCAGGNNTGGCCGAGATGCACGCCATCGAAGTTGCCGATGGTCGCCACACAGCCGCGCGGCAGATGAGCCGCCGCTGCAGATAGATTGTGTAGCCCCCGGATAACCTTCATCTTACTGACCGCAAAGGGATCGATTATATAGAGGGTCACGCGCCGCTGTCATGGTCAAGCATCGGCTTTTTGTTTGAGCAGCGCCTTGGGGCGCACACCACAGAGCAGCAACATCGCGAAGTAGACGACGGCGCCGACCACAATCCACAGCGACAACTGCAGTGCCCGTGTCATGCCATCCCAGGCAAACCACTGACTCAGGTCGCCCGCGCCCCACCACAACACCGCCGCCAACGCCAGATTCGCCAACAATACCTGCAGACCCAGCTTCAGCCAACCGCTGCCAGGGTGGTAGACACCATCCCGACGCAGGCCGCGATAGAGCAGATAGGCATTCAGGAAGGCCGACAGCGAGGTCGCCAGCGCCAGACCGGCGTGGGCGAGTGGGAAGACGAAAATAATATTCATCACCATGTTGGCGACCATCGCGATAATGCCGATCTTCACCGGCGTCTTGGTGTCCTGTCGTGCGAAATACCCTGGCGCCAGCACCTTGACCAGGATGAACCCCATCAGCCCGAATGAATAGGCCATCAGTGCCTGCGCCGCCATCTGTACATCGTGCGCACCGAAGGCGCCATACTGGAACAGTGTCGCCAACATCGGCCCGGCCAGCACAAACAGGCCAACCATCGCCGGCGTACCCACCACCACCACCAAACGCAGGGCCCAGTCGAGGGTCTGCGAGAATTGCTCGGCCGAGGCCGCCGCATGTTGTTTGGACAGGCTCGGCAGGATCACCGTCGCCAGCGCAATACCCAAAATCCCCAGCGGAAATTCGACCAGCCGGTCGGCAAAATACAGCCACGAGACACTGCCGGTAATCAATAGAGATGCAATCAGCGTGTCGAGCAGCAGGTTGATCTGCGCCACCGAAGAACCAAAGATGGCGGGGATCATCAGCTTATTGATGCGCTTCACACCCTCGTTTTGGCGATTAAAGCGCGGCCGCGGCAGTAGTTTCAGCTTGGCCAGAAACGGCAGCTGAAATAATAGCTGCGCCGCGCCAGCGATAAACACCCCCCAGGCCAGGGCCATGATCGGCTCATCCATTTGCGGCGCCAGCCACACGGCACAACTGATCAACACCAGATTCAACAGCACCGGCGTAAACGCCGGCACGGCAAAACGGCCGTAGGTATTGAGGATGCCGCCGGCGAACGCCGTCAGCGAGATAAAAAAGATATAGGGAAAGGTCAGCACCAGCATGTCGCTGGCCAGATTGTATTTGTTCGGCTCGTCGAGAAAGCCGGGGGCAAAGATCGCAATCACCACCGGCGCTGCAATCACGCCAATCAGCGTAATCACGAACAGGATCAGGCCAAACACACCGGCAACGTCATCGGCCAACCGTTTGACTTCGTCATGCTCGCGTTGGGTCTTGTATTCAGAGAAGACCGGCACAAAGGACTGCGAAAAAGCCCCTTCGGCAAACAGGCGGCGCAGGAAATTGGGGATCTTGAAGGCGACAAAGAAGGCGTCGGTCGCCTCACCGGCACCGAAGATCCGCGCCACCACCATGTCACGCACAAAACCGAGCACCCGCGACAACAGCGTCATACTGCTGACCGTCGCCGTCGATTTGATCAGTTTTTTGCTCATGTGACGCCCACTACCCCGCGTTATTCCGGACTTTTCAATTGCTTAAGCCAAGGCCATCGGCGGATTCTACCGCCTCCGCGCCGATAACACACGGGATCAACACGAATATTTGGCGTTGACATCAATCCGATTTTCACGCATAGTAGCGCGCCTTTGGGGCCTAACGCTTTTGCGCCAGGTTTCCAACAACGAATTTTGAGTCATATTTACCGAGGAGTCCTACATTGGCTAACTCTGCACAAGCTAAAAAGCGCGCCCGCCAGGCGGAAGTTCACCGTCAGCGCAACACCTCTCAGCGTTCTGAGATGCGTACTTACATCAAGAACACTGTTAAAGCGATTGCAACTGGCGACAAGGCCAATGCAGAAGCTGCGTACAAAGTCGCTGTACCTGTGATCGACAGTGCCGCGCGCAAGGGCCTGATCCACGAGAACAAGGCAGCACGTCACAAGAGCCGCTTGAACGCTCACATCCGCGCCATGGCTTAATTGCCCAACGGCAGCGATAAAAAAACCGGCCTCGCGCCGGTTTTTTTATGTCTGTGATTTGAACCCCCCTCAAATCACATCAAAACATCACATCAGCACCAGATTATCGCGGTGGATCAACTCCGCTTCGTCGACATAACCGAGCACTGATTCAATCTTTTCGCTGGGCACACCCTGAATTCGACGACTCTCGGCCGCACTGTAATTCACCAGACCACGCGCCAACTCCCGCCCGTTCTCATCAAAACAGGCCACGATCTCGCCACGACCAAAATCACCGACCACACTCTTCACGCCCACCGCCAACAGGCTACGCCCGGACTCACGCAGCGCCTTGGCCGCCCCTGTATCCACCACCAGACGACCCCGCACCTGCATCTGACCTGACAACCAACGCTTACGCGCCGCCTGCGGCTCGCGCCCCGGGGTCAGCAAGGTACCGACCCGCTCGCCCGCACGGATGCGCAGCAGAATATCCGCCGCACGCCCCGGCGCAATCAGTGTCGCCGTACCCGAGCGCGCCGCGCGCTCGGCCGCACGCACCTTGGTCAGCATGCCGCCGCGCCCCAGCGCGCCCACGCCACCACCGGCCGCCATTGCCTCCAGCGCCTTGTCCCCCGCCTGATGCTCAAAGATAAATGGCGCGCCTGGATTGCTGCGCGGATCGGCCTCGTACATGCCTTCCTGGTCGGTCAGCAGCACCACCAGATCCGCCTCAAGCAGATTGGCGACCAGGGCCGCCAGCGTGTCGTTGTCGCCAAAACGGATCTCGTCGAAGGCAACGGTATCGTTTTCATTGACCACCGGCACCGCACCCAGCTCCAGCAGGGTCCGCAGCGTACTGCGTGCATTCAGATAACGCTGCCGATCCGACAGGTCATCATGTGTCAACAACACCTGCGCCGTGCGAATGTCGTAGTTACGAAAATTGGTTTCATAGGCCTGCACCAGGCCCATCTGCCCCACAGCTGCGGCCGCCTGCAATTGGTACAAGGCATGGGGACGTGACGACCAACCGAGACGCTTCATGCCCTCGGCCACTGCGCCAGACGAAACCAGCACAACCTCCACCCCTTGCTGACGCAGCTGTGCGATCTGCGCCGACCATGCGGCGATCAATTCGTAATTCAGACCGCGACCATCATTGGTCACCAGCGAACTGCCGACCTTCACCACCCAACGCTGCGACTGCCCCAACTGCTGACGGTAATTCATATGGACCTTTGTTTAAAAAAATTCACGACCGGCGAAAATTACCCGCCCACACATCAACTGTCCAGGGGGTCGTAAGGCTTTTGCTCAACAGCAGCAGTGTCCACCTGACCGCCGCCATGCTGCTCCAGATATTCCATGATCCGATACACGAGCGGCTTGGTGCCTTCTTTACTCAGCGCGGCAATCTGAAACACCGGCCCCTGCCAGCCCAGACGCTCAACGATATCGGCACACACCGACTGCCGCTGATCTTCGGGCAGCAGATCAATCTTGTTCAACACCAGCCAACGCTCGCGCTGCGCCAACTCAGGACTATATTGCTCAAGCTCATTGGCAATGGTCTGCACGTTTTTCACGGGATCGGATTCATCCGGCGGCATCACATCCACCAGATGCAGCAGCACACGGGTGCGCGACAAGTGCTTGAGGAAGCGCAACCCAAGGCCCGCGCCTTCCGCCGCGCCCTCGATCACGCCGGGAATATCGGCAACGACAAAGCTACGCTCGTAATCGACACGCACCATGCCGAGATTGGGGTGCAAGGTCGTAAACGGATAATCCGCCACCTTGGGCTGCGCGGCCGACACGGCGCGGATAAATGTCGACTTGCCGGCATTGGGCAAGCCCAACAAGCCAACATCCGCCAACAGTTTCAACTCCAGACGCAGCTGACGCACCTCGCCCGGCGTGCCGGACGTCGACTGGCGCGGCGCGCGATTGGTGCTACTCTTGAAGCGGGTATTCCCCAAACCGTGAAAACCACCTTGAGCCACCAATAGACGCTGACCGTGCTCGGTCAAATCCCCAATCTGCTCGCCGGTATCCTCGTCAAATACCATGGTCCCAACCGGCACCCGCACCTCACGATTCTCGCCACCTTTACCGGTGCACTCGCTGCCCATGCCATTTTCGCCACGCTCCGCCTGATAGGTGCGCACATGACGAAAATCCACCAGCGTATTCAGATTCATATCCCCGACCAGGTAGACACTGCCGCCGTCACCGCCGTCACCACCATTCGGCCCGCCAAACGGAATATATTTTTCGCGACGAAAACTGACACAGCCATTGCCGCCATCACCGGCCATGACCTTGATTTTCGCCTCATCAATAAATTTCATTGCAGACCTCTTAAAACCTCAGCGGTTAAAACGACAAAGCCCCGTCCACTGGACAGGGCTTCGTGAGCATTCAGTTGAACCTATATTTAGGCAGGTATGATGCTCACGCAACGACGCTTTTTGGGACCCTTGATCTCAAAAACAACTTCGCCGTCTACCTTGGCAAACAAGGTGTGGTCGTGACCACAGCCAACATTGGTGCCAGGATGGAAGCTAGTACCGCGCTGACGCACGATGATGTTGCCAGCTTTAACAACTTGGCCGCCGTAGCGTTTAACGCCTAAACGTTTACTTTCTGAATCGCGACCATTGCGGGAACTACCGCCTGCTTTCTTATGTGCCATCTTAGTATCCTCTATCTCGCTGAAGCTTAACCGGCAATACCAGTGATCTTCAGTTCAGTGTAAGACTGACGATGCCCCATCTGCTTGCGGTGATGCTTGCGACGACGGAACTTAACGATCTTGACCTTTTCACCACGACCCTGGCTCTCAACAGCAGCACTTACCTTGCCGCCATCCACGAAAGGGGCACCGATTTTGATGTTGTCGCCATTGGCGATCATCAGAACCTTGTCCAGCTCAATTGACTGACCGGCTTCGACCGGGAGCTTCTCTACGCGGATCACGTCGCCTTCAGCAACGCGATACTGCTTTCCACCTGTGACAATGACAGCGTACATGCCGTATTCTCCAAACCTTAATTTAACTATTTCGGCCCCGCAACAAATACACGCAAAACCGACGGATTCAACAAAGAGGCCGAATTCTATCGCCCTGACCCGCTGTCGTCAAATTCAATTTTGCAAGCGACCAGACCTCGGGATAATATCCCTGCACTTAATCACTTGTCTCGCCGGGAGTTTCCCTTCTAAAATTGGCCAATGCTAATACAAGAATCCTTACAGAGCAGCGCCTCACAGCCCCCCAGCACTGACATCTCCGCCATCCTGGCCTTGACCCAGGACGACATGTCGGCCGTTAACCAATTGATTTTGAAGCGACTTCAGTCCGACGTCGTCCTCATCAATCAAATGGGGCACTACATTATTAATAGTGGCGGCAAACGCCTGCGACCGATGCTGGCCGTACTCAGCGCCCGTGCCTGTGGCTACCAGGGCGAACAACACATCAATCTGGCGGCGATCGTCGAATTCATCCACACCGCCACCCTGTTGCATGACGACGTGGTCGACAGTTCCGAAATGCGCCGCGGCAACGAGACCGCCAATACCATTTGGGGCAACGAGGCTGCGGTACTGGTGGGCGACTTCCTCTATTCACGCTCTTTCGAAATGATGGTTGAACTAGGCAACATGCGCGTCATGGAAATCCTGGCCCACGCCACCAACACCATTGCCGAAGGCGAAGTATTACAACTACTGAACTGTAACGACGCCGACACCACCGAGGCGCGTTACCTGGACGTCATCCACTCCAAAACTGCCAAGCTGTTTGAGGCAGCAACCCAGCTCGGCGCAGTCATCAGCCAACAGGACAGCACCACCGAGGCCGCATTGACCGCTTACGGCATGCACCTCGGCACCGCGTTTCAACTAATAGATGACGTACTGGACTACAGCGCATCTGCAGAGGACATGGGTAAAAATGTCGGCGACGACCTGGCCGAAGGCAAACCGACGCTGCCGTTGATTTACGCCATGCGCCATGGCAGTGACGAACAAGCAGCGATGATTCGCCACGCCATCGAGCACGGAGGTCTGGAGCAGATCGACGCCATCATGGCCGCCATTACAGATACGGGCGCAATCAACTACACCGCCCAGCTTGCAGAAAAAGAGTCTCAACTCGCCATTGAAGCCATTGCAAAATTACCGGCGTCCGCTTATAAAGATGCCCTGATTGCGCTGGCGCATTTTTCGGTCAACCGCAAACATTAAATGATATTCGGAGTGTAGCTCAGCCTGGTAGAGCACTGCCTTCGGGAGGCAGGGGTCGGAGGTTCGAATCCTCTCACTCCGACCATTTTCCCCATGCACTAAGCCGACGCGCGTGACTCAGCCACCACCTCTGGCAGACATACAAAAAACGTAGTCCCCACCCCTAATTGGGTCTCCAGTGTAATCGTACCGCCAAGCCGCTCGACCAGCGCCTTGGTAATGCTCAGCCCCAAACCTGTTCCACCCTTTTCACGCACATCGGAGGCATCCGCCTGCGTAAACTTGTCAAACAACTTGGGTAGGAAGTCCTCGGGAATCCCCGGGCCTCTATCAGCCACTGCAATCGTCACCATTCCCTCGCGAGCGCGCACACTGACATCGACCTGCTGCCCCATTGGTGAAAACTTTGCAGCGTTCGACAATAGATTGCTCATAATCTGAACAAAACGCCCAACATCTACCCGCACCCAGCTCGATTCCGCCCCACCGGCAAGATTAAAGCTGACGGAGCGATCACGTGCATAAGTTGCATTTATCTCCAATGACTGACGCACCAGGGCCACCACTTCACACGTTTCGAGCGAAAAATCGATCTCGCCGGTTTCAATCTTTTGAATATCCAACAAATCATTAATCAGTAACAACAGGCGCTCTGTATTGCTGGTCGCGATCGACAACATTTCAAGCACCCTGGGCGACACCTCGCCCAGCGCACCACCATTGACCAAGCCTAGCGCACCCCGGATTGAGGTCAACGGCGTGCGCAACTCGTGACTCACCGTCGATACAAATTCATTCTTTAAACGCTCGACCTTCTTGCGATCCGTAATATCACGCACGACAGCCGTAAACATCTCCTCGCCGTCCAGCTCCATCCGGTTCAACATCAACTCAATCGGAAAAATATTTCCACTACGGTGACGCGCCTCCAACTCCATGCTCACACCTTGCACATCAAACAGCCTGTCATGCCGCAACGGCAACTGTCGTTCTCTATCGATGATCAATATCGAGATGTTTTTCCCCACCAACGCATCCGCACGATAATCAAAGATCCGCTCCACCGCCTGATTAATACTGCAGATTGTCCCATTGACATCCAAGGTCACAACACCGTCTGCAACCGTCTGCAAAATTGTTCGCTGCCGGGTTTCAGACTCCTGCAAATCTCGCCGCGATGCCTCCATCCTTCCCATGGTATGTTGTAACTCATCACGCATCGTATGGAACGAACGACTTAACTGACCGATTTCATCCGCCCGCTCAGCGGGCAATCTAACCTTGTAATCACCCTCTACCAGTCTCTCAGCGGCGTGACGCATCACCTGCAATGGCTCGATCACCCATCGCGTCTGCCAAATCAAACCACCCCCTATCAGCAGCGAAAATACTGTCAGCAGTGTGACCTTGATCATCAGCAACTCTTCAATCACAACCGCCCGTCGCTGACTCCAATCCGTGATCAGCGTTAACGCCACCCCCTGGTCTCCTTCCATGCGCAAGGCCAATGGGACATGAAGCAGGTAACCGCCCGTCAGCACACCAGGCTCAGATAATGGATAAATACGCTGACCATTCTGATTTACGACCAATAGCTGCCGCCAATCAGGATTTCGCTTCAATTCAGTTTCGAGGGTTGAGTACATGGCAGCAATATCACCCGCCAAATAGTCGCGCACCAACACCCCCTCAAATGCAAGCAACACCGCCTTCTGGTTTTGAAAATAGTCCTGTTTGGCGTCATCCATAAACTTTGGCGCCCACACCACCCATAACAACACCGCCAGCAGAGCAAGCCCTGCCACAAAAGGAATCAATAATTTTGCCCGCAACCCCATTTCATTCTTGCTCTATGTATTTATCCAGCGCCATTTGAGCCACAACATCGTATTCAGCCAATGACGTTCGCCCCAAGCGTTTAATCGGCACCTGCGCCAATAGTTCCGCGCCTTTCTCAGTACCTGCAATGCGCAACAAGGCCTCAACAACCTGTTGCCTGAGCTCTGCCGGCACCCGAGAGTGGGCAACAATCGGATGAGACGGGACCTCTCGCGTTTCAAACAACACCTGCAACCGCCCTTTAATATCTTCATCCTGGTGAGATAGCGTGCGCTGCACTCCCCCGCCAGCCGCAGCCAACCCCAGCGCCACATTCAAATACACCGAACTATGAGTTTTGACATATCGAGGAACAACCACCACTCCAAAACGTCTTTCCAGCTCGGATCTCAGCAACAAAGATGCCCCCAAGGCATTCGGGGCTGGAAATGCAACCTCTTGCCCATTCAAGTCTTCTACGCGGGCAATCTTGCCATCCTTGGCGACCACCAATATCCCTTTTAACTGTGTATCAACGTCACGCATCAGTGGCACATACCCCTGAGCCTGATTGGCCACAACCGCGTGATAGGGGTTCATGTAAGCAAAATCAAACTCGCCCGCTTGAAATTGCCGTTCGAATTCAGGAATGGTCGGCACCGCCTCCAATATAAATTGATGCCCACTTTCTTCTGACAACAGCGCCAACAACGGCTGCCAGATTGAACGCAGTTCCCGAACATCAAATTGAGGCACCACGCCGACACGAAACTCGGCCGCCGACACAGGCGCCGTCACCAAGGAGATGCAAAACACCCCCCATATCGAGACTTTTTGCGTCCATCGGAATATCATGGTTGAATGTGTAATACGCACCCCTTTGGTACAAAGCTTCATGTTCAAACTCATAATTGCCGGGCTCATACTTGGACTTGTCTTTCTGCTATTACGGCAATTGCGCCGCAATCAATACATTAAAAAAATAAGCCTTAAGAAAGGTAAACCCCAGGTGGACATATGTCGCTGCGCAGAATGCGGGGTTCATTTTCCAATCAACGAGGCAATTCACAAAGAAAATAAAACCTTCTGCAGCCAACAACATGCAGATCGCCATTCTCGATAAATTTTTCCACACATAACCCGATAGTTTTATAACGCATACTATATTAATGATTTAACCGTCACAGCCTGATGTCATCCCTTGCCACACACGCCTCCCCACCTTCGCACCAGACATGGCGACCATTACGGCTGTTCAATCTATACAGAATCATCCTGTCGGGGATGCTGCTGATTGCAGTTTCCTTTGACGCCACCCCCAAACCCATTGCCGAAACCGCGCCCAACCTGCTTGCCATCCTGGCCCCCAGCTATTTCGCCCTAGCCTGCCTATTCGCAGCCGGCATTTCGTTACAGCGCCCCAACTTTAAGATACAGGCGCATGCTCAAGCCCTCATCGACATCACGGCAATTGCACTGCTGCTGCTCTCCAGTGGCGGAGTTAAAGGTGGCTTGGGCATCCTGATGGTGGTCAGCCTCGCCAGCGCGAGCATTTTGCTCCCCAGGCGTATCGCCTTTGCATTTGCCGCCTATGCCACCTTGATTGTGTTCGGTCAGCAAATTTATCTGCAATTACAAATGCTCGTTGCAGAAGACGCCTACACACACGCCGGCCTGTTAGGGATGATTTTCTTTGCCTGTACAGCCATCGTTGGCGCACTGGCCGACAAGGCACGCCTATCTGAAGCACTGGCCCACCAGCGCGGCAAAGCACTGGCCGACATGCAGCACCTAGCCCGCTACGTGATCGAACGGATGCAAACCGGCGTCGCCGTCATTAATGCGCAAGAACAGATTTGGCTAATCAATGAGTCCGGCCGAAAACTCTTGGGTTTGACCGACCCCGAACAACCAATACCTCTCGAGCAGGCCGCCCCACAGCTAGCAGAACAATTCCGTCAATGGCGACAAGCACCTCACGAACAATCACAACGCTTCCGCCCCCCCCACCAGGAAATCGAGATCCACCCTCGCTTCGCACATTTGAGTGAACACCAGGGCAGCATCATCTTTCTTGAGGACACCACTGCTATCGCCAGCCAGGCGCAACAATTAAAACTGGCCTCAATGGGACGACTGGCCGGCAGCATCGCACACGAAATCCGCAACCCGCTAGGTGCCATCAGCCACGCCAGTCAACTGCTCGCAGAATCCCCTCATCTGGACAAGGCCGATCAACGCCTAACCCAAATTATTCGCCAAAACTGCCTGCGCACGAACGCGATCATCGAAAACACCCTGCAGCTTGGACGCCGTCAGCAACCGAACACCACCACCTTTGAGCTGACCCAATGGATGCACAACTTTGTCGAAGACTTCTGCCAAAGTGAAAAGATCGCTCCCCACTTCATTCAATTGACCGTCCCCGAGACGGACGTCCATATCGCCTTCGATACCAGCCAGCTGCACCAGATTCTATGGAACTTATGTCACAACGGCGCCCGTCACAGCCGGCAACACTGCGGGGAGCCACGCCTAGAACTTCGTGTCGATAGCGATCCTGATCACAGCAACTATCATCTGGATATATGTGATCAAGGCCCAGGCGTCCCAATAGAGGAAAGGGATAACATCTTCGAACCTTTCTTCACTACAGAGAATACTGGCACTGGTCTCGGGCTTTACATTGCGCGCGAACTCAGCGAGTGTAATCATTCAAGATTGAATATAATCCCATCAGATCACGGGGGAGCCTGCTTTCGCCTCAGCTTTCCCGACATGAGGAGACGGAGATATAACGCATGAGTCAATATTCAGCCCTGGTAGTGGATGATGAGCCGGATATTCTCGAACTTCTAGAATTAACGCTGTCTCGCATGGATGTGGACACCCACACCGCGGCCAACCTCAGCGAAGCCCAGCACGCCCTCAATGGCCGTAACTTCGATCTGTGCCTCACAGACATGAAACTGCCAGACGGCAATGGCATCGATCTAGTGAAATACATCAGCAAACGTTACCCCGACACCCCCGTCGCCGTCATCACCGCCCACGGCAACATGGAGGCGGCTGTCGAGGCACTCAAATCGGGTGCATTTGATTTCGTCTCCAAACCCGTTGACCTACAGGTTCTGCGTCGCCTCGTCACCACCGCCCTCAAGGTGGTCGAACAGCGCAGCAAGGTGATTGACCGGCGCAGTCGCGACACCCTGCTTGGCGAGTCCCGCGCCATGCAAAACATCCGCAACAAGATCGCTAAACTCGCCCGCAGCCAGGCCCCTGTCTACATCAGCGGCCCTTCGGGCAGCGGCAAGGAAATGGTTGCCCGCCTGATCCACGAAAAAGGCCCGCGCACAGACGCCCCCTTCATCCCCGTCAACTGCGGCGCCATCCCTGAACAACTGATGGAAAGCGAATTCTTCGGCCACAAAAAAGGCAGCTTCACCGGCGCCCACAGCGACAAGGCTGGCCTGTTTCAGGCCGCCAACGGCGGCACGCTATTTTTAGATGAAGTTGCCGACCTGCCCTTACACATGCAGGTCAAGCTACTGCGCGCCATCCAGGAAAAGTCCGTCCGCCCCATCGGCGACCAACAGGAAACCGCCGTTGATGTGCGCATCCTCAGCGCCACTCACAAAGACCTCGCCAAACTTGTTGCAGAGGGCGAGTTCCGCCAAGACCTGTACTACCGCATCAATGTCATAGAACTACAGGTACCGAGCCTCGCCCAGCGCCGCGATGACATCCCCTTGCTGGCCGAACACTTCCTCGGCAAGATCGCCCTGGGCATGGACTCCGAACCTCCCGTCCTCGCCACCGATGCCGTCGCCGCACTGCAGCGTTACCCATTTCCTGGCAATGTGCGTGAACTAGAGAACATCCTCGAACGCGCCACGACACTGTGCGAAGACAACATCATCTATGCAGAAGACCTGCAACTCCCGGAGTTGGGCACAGACCAAACCCCGATAATAGAGGGTGATGACAGCAGTCTCGACGGATATTTAGACGATCAACAACGTGAAGCCATCCAAAAGGCCCTCGAACAAACACGCTACAACAAAACCGCTGCCGCCAAGGTCCTGGGGATCTCCTTCCGGGCACTGCGTTATCGCCTCAAAAAACTCGGCATTGAATAACTGACAGACATCCAGCGTCACAAGGTGACGCAATGCGTCATCTCAACGTGACGCAAAATATCCTGTGGCGACCTCCAACCCTTCTTCAGCCCTTTTCGCCAAAAGCACTCGCACCACCAAACAAATCGCAACACACTGTTTTTTATATATTTCTTTAACAAACAAACATACGACTCAAAGATATCTTACAAACTTGGCACACCCTCTGCATTAGTCATTACGAGGCCCGATGAACTGCGCATTAAAGTGAGCCGACCACGGACCGATAAGGCTTAGCGTAGAACATAAAGCCAAAGACACACGGAACAACGGAACTGACAACACACTGGCAATCTTAGGAGAATGAACATGAAGACAATTCAAAAAGGTTTTACATTGATCGAGTTAATGATTGTAGTCGCAATCATTGGTATTTTGGCTGCAGTCGCGATTCCTGCGTACCAAGATTATATTGCGCGCTCGCAAGTAACAGAAGCAGTTAGCTTGCTTGGTGGCGCTAAAACACCAGTTCAAGAGTTTTATGGTACTAAAGGACGTTTTCCAACCACAGCCACATTGACTACTGACTGGGGATATAAAACCTCTGGCAAATATGTCAGCGCGATCACTAGCGACACCACCAATGCCCGGCTGACAGCCACCATGGGGCCAAACACAAACGGTAACATTGCGGGCGATACCGTCTTGTACACTTTCGACACCACCAATGGCACATGGACTTGCGCAAGAGGTACTATTGAAAACAAGTTTCTACCTTCTGCTTGCCAATAGGCCACACCCTTTACGGGCAACAAAAAGCTGCACCAAATATGGTGCAGCTTTTTTATTGGACATATAACAAACAACATTTTAATTGGCTTCTCAGCCTTTAGGCACTTTAAGGAAAACACCAAAGGCTATGGAAAGCCCTCAGAAATATCAACAGATCCGTATTCACATTGCACTTTGCATTGTATTGCTACTTACCGTATGCGGCCTGATTTATGCGCCTGGAACAAATGGCGATTTTATTCTTGACGATCAGCCAAACCTGAAAGAACTGGCAGAGGTTAAAGAAGCTCCTTCTATTAGAAATAAATTAATGTTTACCCTGGAAGGGATTTCGAGCAATTTGGGGCGTCCCATTTCACTCGCAACTTTTGCCGTTCAAGCTGAAGCCTGGCCAAACCCTAAACCTTTTAAGTATGTAAACATTTTCATCCACCTGTGTAATGGCATACTAGTCTTTTTTCTTATATCCAAAATCCTTTCAACTCAACGACTACGCCAGAATGATATTTACCTTGTAGCACTGTTCGCCACCGCCATGTGGCTTTTACATCCCATACAAACATCAACCACGCTCTATGTTATCCAGCGCATGGCTCAACTTTCGGCCTTTTTTGTGTTGTTAGGGCTAATATTTTTTATTCATGGGAGATTGAAACTTAGCCAGAATCCTAAAAAAAAATCTGCCTATTCCTGGATGATCATTGGAATATGCGCATGCACCCCTTTAGCCATCCTGAGCAAGGAAAACGGTATCTTGCTCCCCCTATACATACTGGCAATCGAATTTACCTTGTTTTCACATACACACCGTACACGTGCACTTCACATATTACTCACACTCCTTTGCGCTTCTCCTTTGTTAGTGCTAGCGATATATTTCTGGACAAATCTTGACGGCTACCACTCCCAGTATGGAAATCGAGCGTTCACAATGTACGAACGACTGATCACAGAGCCCCGAGTTCTGATTGACTACTTAAAAATTATATTTATTCCAACACCGACTGACTTTGGCTTGTATCACGACGCATATCCAGCATCAAAAAATCTCACATCCCCCCCTGCAACGCTCTTCAGTATAGTATTGCTACTCACTTTATTTATCATCAGTATTATTTATAGAAAAAAATACCCTCTGGCATCTTTTGGCGTACTCTTTTTTCTAGCTGCTCACGCATTGGAATCAACATTCTTACCTTTAGAATTGTATTTTGAACATCGTAACTATCTGGCCATTATCGGCCCCGTTCTTGTTACCTGTGCCGTTCTACTCTTTCTACGAGAACGACTCACCGACACCCATTTAAAAAAGATGTTTATCCCAACTTCAGGAATCCTCATATCATTGCTATTATCCGCAAACACACATCACCAAGTCGATCTATGGAGCAAGCCATTTATCTCTACATTTGTGTGGGAACAAGAGCGGCCGGATTCAAAGAGAGCCAAATATGATGCTGCGTCCATCCTGGCTCAACAAGGGCAATATGAAGAAGCTTATCTGTACTATCAAAAACTCCAAAAAATGACACCCAAAGATCTTGGTCCATACTTGGGAATGTTGACGCTCAACTGCCACACCACGTCAGTCCCTGACTATGACCTCAATCACATGATCGATATTGCAAGCCACAGCCACTACACCATGTTTCCTTACAGCGCATTAAATAAGATTGTATTCGATAAAACGTCAGGCAATTGCCCACATATACCTGATGCTGACATTGAGCGTCTACTCGATACATTTACAAAAAATGCCGCCTACAAACATGACTGGCACGCATTTTATCAATTCAGAGGAATGCTTTCTGCCAACAACACCGATTACGCATCAGCAGCCCAATTTGCAGAGAAGGGCTTTTCACTCAAGCCAGACATAAGAATTGGCTTGCATCAAGTCCGCTGGTTATATCTGGATAATCAACCACATTCTGCTTTAACTGTGCTTAATAAAATCAGGCAAGTTAATGAACAAAACAAACGAACTGGACATTTTTGGCTAGAGCGCATAAACGAATGGGAACAATTCCTCACCGACCACTTAAACAATGAGCAAAGTGCTGCTAGTATACCGACAACAACCGACAACTAGCTCAGCCCATGCCCATGCCCAAACCCACGCTCAGCATCATCATCCCTGCCAAGGACGAGGCGCCACGCCTGGATGTATTGCTGCCCAAACTAGTTTCGATCTACCCAGATGCCGAAATCATCGTGGTTGACGATGGTTCCAGTGACAATACCCGAACACTAGGAGACAAACACGGTATCAAAATCATTTCTCATCCATACAATATGGGGAATGGTGCCGCAGTCAAAACAGGGGCCCGCCATGCAAGGGGCGAGCTTTTGGTCTTTATGGATGCCGATGGCCAACACCGGCCGGAAGAAATCGAACTACTGCTGGCTCAAATTGAGGTCGGCCATGACATGTCCATCGGCGCACGCAGCCGTAGCGGCCAGGCCAGTGTGGGGCGTTTTGCCGCCAACACCATATACAACGGCCTCGCCAGCTGGATGGTCAATCGCAAGGTCGAAGACCTGACCTCAGGCTTTCGTGCCGTCCGCGCCGAGAAGTTTCGTGAATTTCTGCACCTGCTGCCCAACGGTTTTTCGTATCCAACAACGATTACCATCTCATTTTTCCGCGCCGGTTATTCCGTGACCTATGTACCAATCGAGGCACAACAACGCAGCGGCAAGAGCCACATCAAGGTCTTTCGTGATGGCGTGCGTTTCTTGTTGATCATCTTCCGCATCGGCACGCTGTATTCACCGTTAAAGCTTTTTTTTCCGGCAGCATTGATCCACTTCGCACTCGGCGTTGGCTACTACATGTACACCTACATCACGATGGAACGCTTCACCAACATGAGCGCCTTGCTGATCACCATGTCGGTGTTCATTTTTTTGATCGGACTGATCTCTGAGCAGATCACGATGCTGCTATTTCAGAAACGTGGGCGCTGATGAAGGTCCTGATCGACATCGGCCATCCGGCACATGTTCATTTCTTTCGTCAACCGATCACCCTACTAAAACAACGCGGCCATGAAATCGTCATCACCAGCCGCGACAAAGAATTTGCACTGCAATTGCTGGATGAACTCGGCCTCGAGCACCATTCACTATCCGCCCTGGGCAAGGGCGGCATGCTGTCACTGGCCTCGGAACTGATCAGCCGCGACCGCGCACTGCTGCGCGTTGCCCGCCAGACACGCCCCGATGTAATGGCCGCCATCGGCGGCGTATTCATCGCCCATGTCGGCAAACTCACCGGCATTCCGTCACTGGTGTTTTACGATACCGAAAACGCCACGCTGCAAAATGCGATCACCTATCCGTTTGCCTCAGCCGTGATTACACCGGCCTGTTATGAGGCCTGGCTGCCGGCCAAACGACACATGCGTTATGCCGGTTATCACGAACTCTCGTATCTGCACCCGAATTATTTCAGCCCTGACCGTACCATCGCGCTCGACAACGGCCTCGCCAGCGAGGGCGATACCTTCTTTTTGCGCCTGGTGTCGTGGCAGGCCAATCACGATATTGGTGAACAGGGTTGGAGTACGCAATTACTAAAGCAAACCATCGACAAGTTGTCTCAACACGGCAAGGTCTTGGTCTCATCCGAATCCGCACTGCCTGCTGATCTGCAGCAATACGCCTATACCGGCAAGGTCCACCAGGTGCATCACGTGATGGCCTATTGCCGCGCCTTTATCGGCGAGAGTGCGACGATGGCCTCCGAGTGCGCCGTCCTCGGTGTACCTGCGATCTATGCCGCGCATACCGGCCGCGGTTATACCAATGAGCAGGAACGGCGTTACCAGCTGGTGCAAAATATTTTTGAGCTGAATTGGGATGCGCTGAACAATGCCATCGACACCATACTCGCCCACCCGCAGCACCACTGGCAACAACAACGCCAGCAGTTGTTGCACGACACCATTGATGTCGCCGCCTATGTCGCCGACTGTATCGAAACCTTTCCGCAACCCCTGCTGAGCTATCAAGCCAGCCTGCATCGTTAAACGACACCATGTGCGGCATCGCTGGTTGGTTTAGTCAAATCCCTCATACACCGGCCGCCCAATCCCGGCTTGATACCATGGTCGCCAGCCTGCAACACCGCGGCCCCGATGGTCATGGCACTTGGCTGGCTCCACACTGCGCGCTAGGTCATGCGCGGTTGGCGATCATCGATCTCGGCCACGGCCAACAACCGATGCACAGCCATGACCAGGCCTACAGCATTGTCTTCAACGGCGAGATCTACAACTATCCATTGCTGCGCCATCAACTGACGCAACAAGGCCATCGGTTCAACACCCACTCCGATACCGAAGTCATCCTCGAACTGTATCGCGCCCACGGCTGGCAAGGCTTCAATCAGCTACGCGGCATGTTCGCCTTTGCGCTGTGGGACCATCAGGCACAACAGGCCTATCTGGTGCGTGACCCGCTCGGCATCAAACCCTTGTTTATCGATCAAACCGACACCCACAGCCTCGCCTTCGCCTCCGAGGCCAAGGCCTTGCTGCAATACCGCGGACAACGACCACAACTAGCCTGCGACAACCTGCATCTGTTGCTGAACTTTCGGTACCTGCCCGGCGACAGAACGCTATTCTCCGGCATCCGGCAACTGGCCCCGGGCACCGTGCTCGCATGGCAGATCGGCCAAACTCCGCAGCAACATCACCTATCGCCCCCTCAAGCCACGGCGGATCAGAGCCTGTTCGATGCACTGCAATCGTCGGTTCAACACCACTTCACGGCCGATGTTGAGGTCGGCGCCTATCTGTCGGGCGGCATCGATTCGGCCGCCATCGCTGCATTGGGCAAACGCATCAGCCCACGGCCGCTGCGCACCTTTACCCTCAAGGCGGGTGACGATCCAAACGAGGCGCGCAACGCCGCGCGCACGGCGGAGATTCTCGGTCTCGACAACATCCAGGGCGACATCGCCGCCACGGACATGCTGCACACGCTGCGTACGCTGTTGTGGCATTTGGAGACCCCCAAGATCAATGCACTGCAGATCAGCCAACTGGCGCAGATGACCTCACAACACGTCAAGGTCGCGCTGTCCGGCCTTGGCGGCGACGAGCTGTTCTACGGCTACAACGCGCACAAAATCATGGCGCAGGCGCAGCAACTCCATCACTGGCTGCCAAACATCGTCAGCCGCACCCTCGGCGGCATCGGCGCTGCTGCGCTGGCCAAACTGGAACGGCCACTGTGGGGCGAGCCGGAACGCGCGCTGCGCATGCTGCAACAACTCGGCCATTGGCCGCAGGTCTACGGCCTGATGCGCAACCTGTGGGATAGCCCTCAACTACGCGCCAAGATCTACGGCCCGCGCATGCTCGACACTCCACTGCCCAATGCCTTCGAGGTGCTGGAACAATCATGGCCTGACACGCCCGACCCGGTTGCCGCAATGGCCGAGTTCGAGTGGCAAAACAAGATGGTCAACGACCTGTTGTGGCAGGAGGATCGCTGCAGCATGGCCGTCGGTTTGGAGGTGCGCACCCCGTTCGTCGACAGCCATGTCGCCGCCCGGGTACACCTGCTCGACCGCAAGACACTGATGCCCAACGGCCAGGCCAAGGGTCACATGAAACACATGCTGGCCGAACTGTTGCCCGCAGAAATCATCCATCGGCCCAAGAGCGGCTTCCAGGTCTCGGCCGCAGACTTTTTTCACCAACACCTCAAACCGCTGGCCGCAGATTATTTATCTGACGAGGTCATTCGCCGCCACGGCCTGTTCAATCCACATTTCGTGCAACACGTGCTGCAACGCCCGCCCAGCCCACAGCTGCGCTGGCACTATTTCATGCTCTACTTTATGCTTCTGAGCCACCTATGGTTGGATGTATTCGAACAGCAGACATGGACGCCTCGACAATAAACTCAAACACCATCAGCCCGCAGCGCATCAACACCGTCCTCGACGAGGTGTACCAATGGAGCCGGGGGCAACAGTATCGTGGCCACAACAAACACGATGGACTCAATAGCCCCATCCTGCGGGCGACCCTCGGCTGGAGCAAATGGCCGCGCTTGGTCGCCATTCAAGGTGTGATGCGCGCGCCGGTCAATGTGCGCCCCATCCTGCTGACCCCCAAGGTATACAACCCGAAGGGCCTGGCCCTCTTCACCATGGGTCTGCTCGATCGTTATCGTTACGACCAGAACCCTGCACACCTGGCGGAGGCAGAACAACTGCTGCAGTTGCTGATGCAAGAACGATCGCCCGGTGACTGGGGCGGCAACTGCTGGGGCTATCACTATCCATGGCAGGACCCTGGTTTTTACGCCCCCAGCAATACGCCCAACGCCGTCGTCACCAGCTTTGTCTGCGAGGCGTTTCTCGATGCCTATCGCCTGACCCAAAAACAGGAATATCTGGACTCAGTCGCCAGCACACTGCGGTTCTACACCCAGAAACTCAGCATCCTCAAAGACGAGCCTGACGAACTGTGCCTCGGCTACATGCCGCTGCCGATGACGATGCGTGTGATGGACGTCAGCATCCTCATCGGCGCGGTGATGGCCCAATACGCCCAGCTTTCGGGCGACCACAGCTATAGCAAAACCGCCGAACGGCTGGTGCGCTACGTCGTCAATCAACAAACCGATTATCACGCCTGGTGGTACACCGATCCGCCACAGGACTCACACATCACCCACGATAACTACCACACCGGCTTCATCCTCGACGCGCTGCAGCGCTACATGGATGCCACCGGCGACTATCAGTGGCAATCAAACTACGACCTCGGCCTGCAGTTCTACGCCGACAAACTGTTTAACGCCGACGGCTCGCCGCGCTGGATGAGCGATAAAGACTACCCACACGATATCCACGGCGCGGCCCAGGGCATCATCACCTTTGCCCGCCACCGCGATCAATACGGCGAGCTGCAACACAAAGTCCTGAGCTGGACGCTGGAAAATATGTACGCCGAGGGTGAGGGGCGCTTTTATTATCAAAAGACCGCCCACTACACCAAACGCTTCACGCTGCTGCGCTGGTGCAACGGCTGGATGGCGCGCGCCCTGGGCGCCCATCTGCAAACCGTGCCCACCTGAATGGGCATCCTCCAAAACCAGAAGCTGACACCGGTTAAAGTATCACCCCTCGGAGTCGACATAATCCTAGACGGAACAAAGCCTTTTTCTAAGTAGATTAATCAGGATGAATGCAGCCCCACTCAGTGGTCTCGCCCAGCGCCTAGTCGATGACGGCCTCATGAACCATGAGGACGCACAGAATGCGTTTACCGAGGCCTCCAAAGAAAAGATGCCGCTGGTCAGATACCTGGTCGGCAAAAAACTGCTCAGCGGACTCGATGTCGCCCTCGCCGCCGCCAATGAATTCGGCGTACCGGTATTCGATATCGACTCATTCGACATGGAAATGTCTGCTGTCAAAAGCATCGAAGAAAAACTCATCCGCAAACACCACGCACTCCCGCTATATAAGCGCGGCAGCCGCCTGTACGTGGCCGTCTCTGATCCAACCAATTTTCAGGCATTGGATGAGCTCAAGTTCGCCTCCGGCGCCAACACCGAAGCCGTCCTGGTTGAAGAAGACAAACTCACCAAGGCCATCGAGAAGGTCCTCGAATCCATGGATAAAACCATGGAAGGCCTCGACGACGCCGACCTTGATGACCTCGACATCACCGGTGGCGATGAGATCCCCGAAGATGATAAATCCTCCGAAAACGATGTCGAAGACGCCCCTGTCGTGCGCTTCGTCAACAAGGTCCTGCTCGACGCGATCAACAAGGGCGCATCGGATTTGCACTTTGAACCCTATGAAAAGGTCTATCGCGTACGTTTTCGCCAAGACGGCATGCTGCACGAAGTGACATCACCACCGATCGCGCTGGCAGGCAAGATTGCCGCTCGCATCAAGGTCATGTCCAAGCTCGACATCTCCGAAAAGCGTGTCCCACAGGACGGCCGGATCAAGCTCAAGATCTCCAAAAACCGCGCCATCGACTTTCGTGTCAGCACCTGTCCCACACTGTTTGGCGAAAAGATCGTAATGCGTATCCTCGATCCGACCAGCGCCCAACTGGGGATCGATGCCCTCGGCTACGAGCCGGAGCAGAAAGAACTCTATATGAAGGCACTGCATCAACCGTACGGCATGATCCTGGTCACCGG
>DHYU01000035.1 GCA_002415485.1 Proteobacteria bacterium UBA5122 | reverse complement strand
TCGCCGACGCGCTTGTGGTCCTGGCTGGTGGCCATCGGCAGGATGTTTTTGCCGTCGACCATGCAGATGAAGCTGGCCTCTTCGCCTTCCAGAAACTCTTCGATGACGACGCGTGAACCGGCCGAGCCAAAGGCGTTGCCGGCGAGCATGTCCTTGATGGCGGCTTCTGCTTCTTCCAGGGTCATCGCCACGATCACACCCTTGCCGGCGGCCAGACCATCGGCCTTGACCACGATCGGCGCACCCTGCTCACGCACATAGGCCAGCGCGGGGTCGATCTCGGTGAAGTTCTGGTAGGCGGCAGTCGGGATCTGGTGGCGTGCCAGAAAGTCCTTGGTGAAGGCCTTGGAGCCTTCCAGCTGCGCCGCGCCCTTGGTCGGGCCGAAGCAGCGCAGACCGGCGGCGCGGAAGGCATCGACCACGCCGATGACCAGCGGCGCCTCTGGGCCGACGATGGTCAGGCCGATGGCGTTGTCGCGCGCGAAGTTGACCAGCGCGCGGATGTCCTCGACGCCGATGTTGACGTTCTCTAACTTGGGTTCGCGGGCGGTGCCTGCGTTACCGGGGGCGACGAAGACCTGTGTGACCTTGGGCGATTGCGCCGCTTTCCATGCCAGGGCGTGTTCGCGCCCACCGCTGCCGATGATGAGTACCTTCATAAGAGAAACCTGTTTGTTTTGGAAAGGCGTGGATTTTACCCTATGGCTGGCACGGGGGCGACCTGGAGATGTGGGTAGGATGTGTCAGTCACGGTTCAGGCTAGAATGGTGACCATACGGAGAGCATAAGGTGTGGCAAGGAGGGGGCAGAGGGATGATCAAAAACAGTAACAGGCATAAACGTACGGCATTGGCGGCACTGCTTGTGGTGGGTGGATTGCCATGGACTGCTGCGGCGAGTGTGACGGTGACGATTCAAGCCCTCGATTTCCCGATTGAAGTGACCACACTGCTGGATGAGGCCGATGTGAATCCAGGTGATGGGATCTGTCAGACGGCATCCAGCCAATGCAGCCTGCGTGCCGCGATTCAGACCGCGAATGCGCGAGGAGGGGCTGATGTCATTGAGCTGGGTGCCGGGCTCTATATGTTGACCTTGGTCAATCCGGATGACGAAGGTCCGCATGATGACAATGCGGCCACCTTTGGTGATTTGGATATTACAAGCGAGTTGACGATCCTCGGTGCTGGCGCAGATGTGGTTGCGATTGATGGGGGTAAGAAGTGGCGTGTGTTCGATGTGCATGATCGTGGACACTTGACGCTGAAAAATCTGACCATCAGTGGTGGTGACGCGCTCAGCGAGGGCCAGAGTGGTAGTGCTGGCGGTGGGATTCGAATCGAAGGGCAGGGGCTGCATAGTGCCAGTGCAATACTGGAGCGGGTCAATGTAGTTGACAACAAAGCAGCGCTGGGCGGTGGTATTCATGTTGAAGCCGGCCGTTCTTTGACGGTGAGTCTGAGTAATATCAAACGCAACGAAACCTTATCGCAGGGCGGCGGGATCAATAACAATTCCGGCAATGTCGTGATCCGCGACAGTCACATCAGTGATAACAAGATGTTTGGCGGCATTAATCCCATGGGGGGGGGGATATACAACGTCTCGACGCCAGCCGGGCCATTGTTTGCGCAATTGGATATCGAAGGTTCGACTATTTCCGGTAATGAAGCCATGTACGGTGGTGGTTTGTATCACGTCGTGGGTGTGTTGAAAGTGCGCAACAGTACGATTTCCGATAACGAGGCGTGGACCTGGGGCGGAGGGGTATACCATCTCGGTGGAAACTTTAGTGAGAGTGTCTTTCAGCATGTGACGATTGCGCATAATCGTGCGCGAGGAGAACACAACCAACAAATTGATATTCGGGGAGCGGGTATCTACAACGGCAATGCCAATTTGGCGTTGTTGAATTCGATCGTGGCCTATAACGGCTCCTTAGGCCACAACTGCTCAAATGTGGCAAGGGGTCAAATTGACAAGCAGGGTGCTTTGATTACTGACGATAGTTGCATTAATGATGGAGAATTTGCTTTAAGTGTGATGACAAGGGTGCAGTTGGGGCCACTTGAATTGAATGGTGGACCGACTCTGACGCATATGCTGTTAGATATGGCTTGGTTTGGTGGCTCGGTTCCTGCCTATGGCACATTTCGTGACCAGCGTGGTTATGCACGGATGTTGCCGCTGGATGTAGGGGCGGTGAATCGCAGCGCTGAGGCGCCAACAGCGGAGGTGTTGCCTACTCCAGAGTATGGTGGTGAACTGCCGCCGCGTGAAAACGCGGTGCCCGTGGCCTTTGGTATGCCCTTGGCGATGCAGCCGGGGCGAGTGGTCAGTTCGGTGGCGAGTGCCGTCGATAGTGATGGTGATCTGCTGGAGTATTACATCGTTGATCAACCCACCAAGGGCAGTGTCGGTTTTGATGGCATGCCGTTTCTGAAAGGCGCGTTTACCTATCGCGCCAATGTCGATGCCAGTGGTGGCGACAGTTTCAGCTTTAAGGCCTGTGATCGTTTTACTTGTTCGGCACCGGCGAGAATCTCAATTACTTTTATGAATTGGCCCATGGGGCAGCCGCACTCGATCGAGCTGAGGGTGGCGAGCGGTGGTGTGGCCAGTAAGTTTCAGGTGGTGGCGCCGAACAATCTGCAGGCGGTGACGGCGGACGATAATTTTACGCGGCCCTTCGGCGCCTTTTTCTTCGATGTGACCGATATCCCGGCGACGAGCGAAGTGACCGAGGTGGTGATCCAGTTGGCGGATAATGTCGAGATCGCCGACAACGCCGTCGTGCGCAAGCTGGATGTGCACAATGTGTGGCACACCCTGCAATCTGGGTTGGATCCGGCACGTTCAACGGCAACGATAGATCGTACGGCGAAGACTATTCGCCTGTTCCTGCGCGACAACGATATGTTTGATTTGAATCCCGCCGTCGGTGTGATTCGTGATCCGGTGGCCTTGGCGGTGCCTGTGGTGAAGCAGGAAACACCCAGCCCCTCACCACAGCCATCTCCAGAACCTGTAGATGATGGCAAGGTGGATGAGGGTGGCAATGGCGGTGGTGGTGCAATCTTGTGGTGTTTGGCGCTGCCATTCCTGTTGCGACGCTGGAGTTGTCGTACGACATAACGGCATAATAGGGCGTATCGAAAACCAGGGATCAGCAGGTATGCAAGATCGGATCAACTCTGTGTCAGGTAAGGCACAACTCATCGCCGCACTCGGTTGGGTATTGGTGAGTGGCTCGGTATGGGCGGCCCCATTTGAGGTGACGACAGAGGATGATCTGCCTGATCTGAGCATTGGTGATGGCTATTGTTTGACGGAGGCTGGCAATTGCAGTCTGCGTGCTGCAGTGCAGGAGGCCAATGCCAGCGGTGGGCGTACGATTACACTGAATGCTGGGATGTATGTCTTGTCGCGTGGCAATGTGGATTCAAGACCCGAAGAGCACGCCGATCGCGGTGACCTCGATATCCGCAGCAATATCATCATCAACGGTGCCGGTGCCGATGTGGTGGCGATCGACGGCATGAACTCCGATCGTGTATTTGACGTGCATAAAAATGCGCGCCTGACCTTGAACAAGGTCACTGTGCGTAATGGTTTGTCGCTGCAACACAATGCCTCGGGTGGCGGTATCCGTGTCGATGGCAGTGAGTCGGCAGGCGTCTCCAACACGCGGCTGACGCTGAATGAAGCCAATGTCGATGGCAATCAGGTCCAGGGCTGGGGCGGTGGTGGCATCATGGCCTTGTGGGCGACGGTTGAAATCAAGCGTTCCACGATCAGTCGCAATCGTGTCGATGGTGCCGGCGGGGGGATCTATGCCGATAACTCAGTGACGACAACCCGTGACTCAACCATTCGCGATAACCGCTGGATGTTCGTCTATGGCCTCAGTGGCGGGGGGGGGATCTATAAATCGGGGGGGGGGCTGACCCTCGAGCGTTCGGCAAACCTCCATAACCGCGCCCCGTTTTTCGGCGG
>DHYU01000055.1 GCA_002415485.1 Proteobacteria bacterium UBA5122 | reverse complement strand
GCGACCGAACTCTTCATTTGATAGCTTTCGGGGTTTTTCTTACCAATCTTGCCTGTGATGGTGCGAAAACCACCGCTGACCAGGGTAAAAATATTGGTATCACCCAGTTTTTTATCATCCGTAAAGCGATAACGATCAAAACGAATTTCACTATCGGCACGCATGGCAATCAACGAACCATCGGTAAAGCGCAGCTGCGCCTGAGAATCACTGCCAGTACGCAATGACTCGCCTGCAAAGAACGGCGACTTTCGTTTTAAGGAACGGGAGACCTGCGCACGATCAACTGCCAGCACCTCTCCACTGGCCATCAAGACAAATCCGATCGGCTCTGCTGCCTGTGCTGAAACAGTCGACACCCAACCAATGGCGAACCAGCAACAGATCGCAAACGCACCCGCACGTAGCATTCGTCCCCCTGAGAGCAGAGTCCTGCGCATTTTCGACAACCACGCCACAGTCACCACTAGTATTGATATTTAAGGCTCAAATACTGCTGAGCACGGCTATAGGAATACAACCCAAGATTGGATTGATTCCCCGTATGGCCAAAGTTAACACCCAACTGCCATTGCGGTTTTAATTGCCACTGCCAACTCAGATTCACCTGGGTCATGTCATCTTCGCGCACCTCAGTCAAACTCAGCAGCGGATGTATCGCATCATGCTCAATGCTTTGCAGATTGGCCACCAAGTTAACACTATGGTCAATGCCCGCCTGCCATAGGGCTCCAACTCGCAAGCCGATATACTCACGACCGTGGAAGTCCCCAGCTGCCTGCCGTGTTTCCTCCTGACCCAAATAAGCACTGAACAACACGGTCACTGACGTTTGTTCCAAAGGCTTGCTCCAAGCACCACCTAGAATTCGCATGTCCGCATCACGAATCTCCTGCTCCGGATGAGCCATACGCCCAAGCTGGGCAAACATCGCCACTTGACCATGCCCAACAGGCATATTCCATTCCAGCCCCGCCGTCGTTAAATCTCTGAAATGCTCCTGGTCGACATCCAGCCTCTGGGCCTGTAACGGCAAACGAAAACCATGACGCCCCCATTTCCACGCCAAACCACCATCCAACGCTAGTTGGCGTGTATTGTATTGATCGAGGTCATAATTGATTCGGGTGGTAAAATCAGCCCCTGCAAACCATGCGAGCCGTTTGTTAATCAGCCTGAGATAATTAACGTCAACATCGAACGTAGAAAACGTATCATCACTCGCACGACTGGCCTCACTCAGCGGCAACGTACCAAAGAATGTGGTATCAACTGTTTTGGCATCGGTAGCGCTATTGACGTTTGAGTCCATGCCTAACGACACCCCCATCGTCACGTCAATATGGGATTCTGCACCACGCTTGTACTTCTGGATTTGTTCAAGAAAACGTTGAATATTACTTTCGACCTGTGGCGGTGGCTTTGTCGCCTTCACTCGTTCAAACAGCTGCTGTGAGCGATCCATATTGCCCAACACAAAGTAGGCACGCGCCAATTCCAAGCGAGCGCGTTGATTATTCGGCTCCACCATTAACACCCGCTCAAAGGCAAATGCCGCTTCGTTGGCATGACCTGTTTCCAGTGCCGCCAATCCATAGAAAAAATCAAACTGTAAATCCCCACCCCGATTATCCAGTTGGCGCTGAGCCAACTCATAGGCGGCAGCATAATCTTCTCTCTCAATGAGACGACCTAATTCATCAGCAGCCACAACAGTGGACACGGACATCGCCAGCCAAAACACAAGCCCCTTAGACACAGGCATACTTATCGCGACTGTCCCCACCCCCGGAAATCCCCCTCACATGTTATATTTGTTCTACTTTTTTATTGTAGACACCCAAGTCAAACCCGTATGCCACGGGTGTTACTAAAATCAAGAGTACATCAAACTCATGGACATCTACAGCCTTCTTGAAAGTGTGCCTACCACGCTCGGCAAATCCACCATCAGCTACCTAATGGATTATGGAAAAATACAGAATTTTGCCATCAATGACCTTGTTTTCCGTGAGAACGATGTATGCCAGGGTGTGTATATCATTCTGAATGGCGAGGCGCGGGTTACCAAAATCGATGCCTTTGGCAATCATAATGTCATAGCCGTCGCTCGCATCGGCTCAGTCTTCGGCGAGATGGGGGTATTTCTGGATTTGCAACGCTCCGGCACCGTCATCGCCAACAGCGAGCTATCCGTCCTCGTCCTCGACAACCAGGACTTCATCAGCGCACTGCAACACTTTCCAGATCTATCGTTGCGGTTGTTTAAATCTCTTTCAACCAAACTCAATACCGTTAATGGTCAACTCGCCAACATGCTCAACTCAATGACCATGGTCCAAGTCGGCAGCTTTTTGCTGGAGGTTATAGATCGCGGCGAGCAACAACATCAAATTGTCGATCTGACTATAGCCATGAGTGAAACCCGACTGCAACGGCGCGACATCGTCAATGCCCTGATCAACTACAATCGACTGGAACTTATCACCAAGCTCCAGTTTCGCGACAATGATCAGGTTTTCTGCCACACTAATTCATCGCAACTGCGCAAGTACATCAAACAAATTTCACTACGCCCTTCTGGGGCCTAACCCAAGCATCGCATAAATGTTCGACGTCTTCAGTCAAATGACCGCACTGATCGCCTGCGGCATCGCCTGGCGCATCTGGCAACCACTGGGGCTAGAGGCAGATCAATGCCGCAAGGCGCTGACCAGTGTCGTCTACATGATCTTCCTACCCGCCTTGGTACTACACGTTCTATGGAGCACTCCTCTCGGGCTCGAGAGCATACATATCGCCCTAAGTGCCGCAATAGGCATCTGCAGTGCACTGCTGCTGGCTTGGGCGATCTATCGAGGTCTCAAGACACCGGCGGCCATCACCGGTGCCATGCTGCTGGCCGCTGCATTTCCTAACGCCACCTATATGGGGCTGCCGGTTTTGGAGCAAGTCCTCGGCAGCGATGCACGCAGCATCGCCATCAAATATGATTTGTTTGCCTGCACACCACTCCTGCTCACCGTCGGCATCATGCTGGCGCAACACTACGGCAATGGGCCGCGACAAAACCCGCTCAAGAGCTTGCTGAGCGTACCGCCATTATGGGCAGCGGCACTAGCGGTCACACTCAACCTCAACTCGGTCGCGATGCCGGACTGGTTTGATCACTGGCTGAGTCAATTAGGCAGTGCCGTCATTCCACTCATGCTACTCGCGCTCGGCATGAGCCTGCGCTGGCAGACAGGTGATCACAAACTATTGGTGCTCACACTCCCGGTGATCGTGATCCAATTATTCTTTATGCCAACAGTTGTCTATTTCGCCGCCCATCAATTTGGACTCGACGGCGATCAACTCACCGGCACGGTGTTGGAAGCCGCCATGCCCGCCATGGTCCTCGGCCTGGTGCTCTGCGATCGCTATGGTTTAAAAACCCACCTCTACGCCATCACCGTCACACTTACGACACTCATCAGCCTCATCACCATTCCCATGTGGTATCAATGGATGCAGCCATGAAAACATTATTTTTGGCAGGATTGTTACTGTCGTTAAATTCTGTCGCGATGGCCAACGACTGGGCACGCGAGACCATCGACTTTGCCCTGGAATTCAGCCAGCAAAAAATCGCCGTCAACAGTGATTCCAATAGCGCTGAACTGCGAATCAACGGATATACACTGCGCATGCGCGAGTCATATGGGGATCGATTTCAGGCTGGGCTGGTGCTTGGCGGCATGGATGCTCGCATGCGCAAGATGCCCGGCATCGAACACGTCGACACCTTCGGTTATCACCTCGGAATTGGATTGGATTTCAATCTGGCACGAACACAGTCACTCAGCCTAGATAGCCGCCTGCAATTACGCTATAGCGACAGCAATGGCAGCGCCAACGATCAAGACATCGAACTTAGCTGGCTGCTCAGTGAAGCGCAGATCCGCCTAAGCTGGCAGCCAACAATGCTCACCACGCTGTATGTCTGTGGGCACGGCGGGCATCTCAGCGGCGAGCACATCGGCACGGGACAAAATAATTTTGATCATGACTTGTCACTACGACAACACGGTGGGTACTGCGCAGGCATCACACGCAACCTGGATCAAAGCGGCTACATTGGCATCAACTTCAACCACGACTATTCTGACGGTATAACGGTATATTTCGGCCGCCGGTTTGATTAAACACTAAAAGCCAAAACCAAATTTCAGCGTATAGGCCTTCACACCGCCCACCTCATCGCGCTCCAGTGTGATATCAAAAATGCCGGGCGACATCACAACACCGACATAGCGGTGCGGCATAGAAAAGCGCTCCACATCCAACACCAAACGCGCATTATTCTGCGGCGCACTTTTGAACTTGGTGGTGCCGATCCCTAGGTATGGGGTAAACAACACAAAACCTTTTGATACCGACACATCAAATCCGCGACTGCTGAACTCAAGATCGTCGACACCAAACATCTCACTATGCGTTGCCCGCACAGCAACGGCAGGCAAGAGCACGTTGCCTTCATAGACAGCATATTTGATCTCCCCTCCCCAAGCCTCTAGATTGCTCTGCGGCGGTGAAAAATAAGAGATGCCGACATCGATATCTCCCGGCAACCCCTTTTGAAAGACCAAGCGCGGCACCAGCAAGGTGTCACCGAAGCTATCGCTATTGGTCGCCAAACGCCACGCATCCTGGTGTTTCAGGTCCACGCGAGATAGCGACATGCCAAAACCAAAGCCCATCATCCCCATCGGTTCGGCAGGGATCGCAACCTTGTACCCGACCGCAGAGGTTAGATCTTCACTTAACCCGCGAAATAGCTGCTGGCTTAGCCCTGGTAAATTATTCACATTCGTTGCCCATACCGGCAACGCCAATACCACCAACGCAAGTGAGGTGACGATTTTTTTCATAGCTGTTTCCTGCTCACGGCCACCGCCATCGCTTGACCCCATGCCTGTGGTCTGTGACCATTGGTCGGCTTTCCGACATTATGCTGCCCATTGCCGGAGTCGGCAAAGTGCAACGACCAACATTTCGAGAGTGAGGCTCAGGACAATGGCATATTTCAAGGACAACTCCCAATCCATCGGCAACACGCCACTGGTAAAACTCAACAAGGTCATCGACGGCAACAATGCCACCGTGCTGGCCAAGATCGAAGGCCGCAATCCAGCCTATTCGGTAAAATGCCGCATCGGCGCGGCAATGATCTGGGATGCAGAAGAACGTGGCGTACTCAAGGCTGGCATGGAAATCGTCGAGCCCACCAGCGGCAACACGGGCATNNACCATGCCCGAGACCATGAGCATCGAACGCCGCAAGGTCATGAAGGCCCTAGGTGCGAACCTGGTGCTGACCGAAGGCGCCAAAGGCATGCCTGGAGCCATCGCCAAAGCCGAAGAATTGGTTGCACGAGACCCAGCCAAACACTTTATGCCGCAGCAGTTCTCGAACCCAGCCAACCCGGCCATCCACGAAACCACCACCGGCCCCGAAATCTGGGAAGACACCGCAGGCACCATCGACGCGCTCGTCGCAGGCGTTGGCACCGGTGGCACAATCAGCGGCATCTCGCGCTATATCAAACAAAAACAAGGCAAGGCGATCCTGTCGATCGCCGTCGAACCCGAGGCCAGCCCAGTCATCACTCAGACTCTGGCCGGTGAAGAACGCAAACCTGCACCACACAAGATTCAAGGCATCGGCGCAGGCTTCATCCCCGCCAATCTCGACCTTGAGCTGATCGACGGTGTTGAGCGCGTCAGCAACGAAGATGCCATCACCATGGCGCGCCGCCTGGCAGCCGAGGAGGGCATCCTCTGTGGCATCTCCTGTGGTGCAGCTGTGGCTGCAGCCAACCGTCTGGCGCAACGCCCCGAGCTGGCGGGCAAGACCATTGTCGTCATCCTGCCGGATTCCGGTGAGCGCTACCTGTCATCCATCCTGTTCGAAGATATCGAAGCCTAACACCGAAACACACTATCCCAGGGGACCTCCCCTGGGGTACTCCAAGACGAACCTTTTCCTCATTCCATGCGTCCAATTGGGAAATACATCAGTTAAAATGACGCCCATCAGTCACCACGGAGAAGTTGGAATGCGTTTCCCCCGCCTGGGCCGAGCCTGGGTTCAATACATCAGCATCGTCTTAAGCTGCGCATTGCTAATAGCGTGTTCATCAGGTGGCGCCCCCCCAACAATCAATCCCAAAAACGACGCCGACAATAAAAAACCCGTCGCCAATGCCGGTCCGGCCATTTCCGTACGCGGCGGCGAAGTGGTGACCTTGGATGCCAGCGCCAGCCAAGACCCCGATGGCCCCATCAAAACCTATATCTGGACTCAGCTGGAGGGCACCGAAGTCACGCTCAACACGCCAGACAAGGTGCAAAGCACGTTCACCGCGCCACAAACCGGCGGCACATTGTTATTTCAACTGCGCGTCTTCGATGACGTCAATGCCACAGACGCCACAACAGTCGCCGTCAGCATTCGCAGCGGCGTTGCCGTCTTCATCAATCCAGCATATGTAAACTACAGCAATACATCCAACCCCAGTTCTGAAGCGAGTAATCTGGAGGCCACTGTCCGCGACCGCATCAAAGAAGATGTCCGCACCTTTACCAACTACACCAACTCCGGCATCGCCGTCGCCGTTGGCTCCAATATCCTGGCCATGGCCATCCCTGAGCTTTCGCTGAAGGACTTATCCATCGACATCCCTCTGGGTGGGCGCCAGGCGATTTCCACTTATGTCGGCGGTGGAGGAATCCTGATTATCTTTCGCAACAGCAGTGGCGATAACGGACTCAAATTAACCAACCTGATCTTTAACTGGAATCTCGCCGCTGCTGCCCCCGCCGGCAATATCCGGCTCAATACCAGTAAAACCAACGGCACCCCATTTGCAAGCCTACCGTCAACGCTAGCCGCCAACACCTCCATTACCACTGTCAACCAAGGCACCTTGCCTACGGGCACCGTGCCTATCTACGTCGATGACGTCAACGGCAGCACTGCCGTCACAGTTACCCCCTGGGGAAAAGGCAAAGTCATTATTTTTGGCTGGGACTGGTTCGATGCCGCCCCCATCGGCAGCCAGGACGGCGGCTGGATCGATGCGCTCAGTGCGGCACTGGATGCGGGCAAGATGTAGCACCAAACTCATAAAAAAGGGGCCATACAGGCCCCTTTTTTTAACTATCGATATTCATCACTGTGCGTGCCTGACCATCGGCTGGATCAGAGCCCATGACTCCACAAACATCGGCGCCACCTCCTCTGCCAAACCATCTAGATCCGCAGGTGTCAGCCCCGCCACCGTCAGCGCCAATGGATCAAAATCCTCAGCACAGAATGTCGAGTCATCTGCCGCCTCGGCACGATTGGCCACCACATTGGCCAAATGAATGATCGCCGCATCCAAACGCGCCTCTTCGGCATCCGCAACCCGATGGTGACATGCCACCGTTTCACACAAGATATCCGGCAAACCCCACATACTGAGCAAGGCCGCGCCAACATCGGCATGCGTCACCCCGCCATAAAGCGCTGCCTCCGCTTCAGCCAGATTCATCACACTGGCATCGGCCAAGGCCAAGGCCTTGCGCTCCTGTTCCGGCAAACGATTCATCAGCACCAACAGACCTACATCATGTAACAAACCCGCCACGAACAAACGCTCGCTATGTAACACATGACACTTACGCGCCAATACCCGCGCCACCGAACCACAGTACACACTGTGGCGCCAAAAACTGGCCATATTTGTCAACTCAACCGGGATCTTGGCAAAGCCCCGAACTGCCGACATCGCCAACACCAAATAACGCAGCTCTCGCTCACCGATCACGGTGATCGCTCGCGCAATCGTGTCGACCTTGGAAGGAAAATTAAAAAAGGCACTATTCGCAATTCTCAGCAACTGCGCAGTAAGCGCAGTATCACGGGAGATGACCTTACCAATATCTGCAGCCGAACAGCGTGGATCATCCACCATTTCATTCACCCGCACACAGACCTCTGGCAGAGAGGCCAACTTGGCTACCCCCTCCACCAACTGTTTAGGATCGATAGTAGTTGTATTGCTGTCAGTCATTCCGCATCTCCGTTTCGAGGCCAGCATCAGCGCAGCCCTCGATATATTCTTTGGCAACCACTCTCAACCCTCTATCGTCGGGCATTATTAAAGCGGCATGGTCTGTCTTTCTATCGTCCCCCCCTCAAACAAGCTTAAGCCTCCCAGAGAATCGCCGCCCCCGACCTGCCATAAAGATAAAGCTTCCTCCATAGCCGACCGCTATAGTTACCATCACAAAAATTCAATGACTTACCCAACGAATGGAAGCGATGCCATGACAGATTCAGTGCAGCACCCGGCGCAGGCGAAGGACGACCTGCAAAGTGCCCTGCAGCACGCAAGCAAGTTGCTTGCGCTGGGTCTCAGTCAACTCAATCAAGCTCGCCTCGACAACGACTGCCACATGCAGCAGCTCATCCAGGCACATACCACATTGGCGGAATATCTGACGGATGAACAACCTGCGGTACACCAGGCGCTACAGAATATGGTGATCGCATTTCAGGGACATGATGAATTAAATCAGAGACTTGAACACTTTCAGTGGCTATTCCAGCAAATCGCCGATGCCCTGAGCGAACCCACTCAACTTACATCAGCGAGCATGGCAGCGCTCGATACAGACATCGAACGCCGCTATACCACCACTACAGAACGTATTGTGCATCGCCACTATCGCAGGGGTAAGCTCGAAACGACCAGCGCCGAACAGTGCGCCTCCCCGCACAGTGGATCAATAGAGCTGTTTTAGCGCCTACCCTAGGTTTACCCTCGGACAGGCTTGACGGATTGCGCCACCTCAGCGGCGTTTCTGCGCGCCTGCCCCACACTGTCCGCCTCCGCCAGGGCAACCCCCATCCGCCGCTTAACGAACGACTCGGGTTTGCCGAATAAGCGCACCTGTGAGCCTGGCACCCACAGGGCCTCTGCCACACCTTCAAACGCGATCCCCTGGGCATCCATTCCACCGTAGATAACTGCACTCGCCCCCGGCGTACGCAGCCGCGTATCGACCGGCAGCCCAAGGATGGCCCGCGCATGCAGCTCAAATTCATTCTGATATTGGCTGCACATGGTGACCATGCCGGTATCGTGCGGCCGTGGACTGACCTCACTGAACCACACCTGCTCGCCCTTCACGAACAGCTCGACCCCGAACAGCCCCAGCCCACCCAGATTGCCGGTCACTGCCGCCGCCACGCGCTGTGCCTCGCGCAGGGCTGTCGCCGTCATGCCCTGCGGCTGCCAGCTCTCCACGTAATCACCGGCCTTCTGGATATGACCGATCGGGTCGCAGAAATAGGTCTGCACCTCACCACTGGCATCCAGCGCACGCACCGTCAGCAAGGTGATCTCAAACTCAAAATCGATGAAACTCTCAACGATGACGCGGCCGCCCTTCACCCGACCGGCCGACTGTGCGTATTCCCACGCCTCCGCCACCTCTGACGGATCCTGGATAAACGACTGCCCCTTGCCCGACGATGACATCACTGGCTTGACCAGGCAGGGATAACCAATACCGCCATCGATCGCCATCTTCAGCGTATTAAGACTATCGGCAAAGGCATAACGTGAGGTCGGCAGCTCCAGTGTTTCGGCAGCCAGACGACGAATGCCCTCGCGGTTCATCGTCAGCTGCGTCGCCCGCGCCGTGGGGATCACCTGCGCCAGCCCTTCAGACTCGATCTCGGCCAGCATATCGGTCGCAATTGCCTCGATTTCAGGCACAATCAAGTGCGGCTGTTCCTGCTTCACCAGCGCCTTCAACGCCGCGCCATCGGTCATATCGATCACATGGCTGCGATGCGCCACCTGATGGGCCGGTGCATTGGCGTAGCGATCGACCGCGATCACCTCCACCCCGAGGCGTTGCAATGCAATCGCCACTTCTTTTCCCAATTCACCCGCCCCCAACAGCATGACGCGCGTGGCGGAAGGTGATAACGGTGTTCCCAATTTCATCTGCTAACTCCCCTTTAAACAAAAACAGCCGCTAACGCGGCTGTGAGCAATTCAATTCAGTCTCTGCTAGGCAGATCCGTTCGCACGCTTGTCGGCCAGCACCCTGGCCAACTGCCCATCTCGCGCCAACCGATGCAACTCATAATATCCGGCCACATGACGACCGTCGACAAACACCTGCGGCAACACCCGTCGACCGCCGGAGTTATCCATCACCCAACGGCGGGTTTCCATATCCTGATCCAGCTGATGTTCAACATATTTGACGCCCGACTTATCGAGCAATAACCGCGCACGCAGACAAAACTGACAATTGGCAAGGCTAAACATCACCACGCCATCCGTGCCCACTGCCATATCGGTTTGAGCCCCCAACCTTGGAAACTTCCACATAACCACTACACCCCGCTCACTGCGTTCCTTTTCGTAGTAACGCTCACAATAATGCCTCACCAGGAAAAATAACGTTCACAGTTTCAACATCATACTGATCTCCACCCCGGTCGATCAGCGCAACATCGCAGCCATTGTGCCACAAAGCCCAAGCCCGACGACACAGCGAGATTTTGCTAATCGTATTTAGGGCCTGTTCATACTAATAGCTCAGTGCCGGCTCATCCATCGCCGCCATCTGCTCGCGCAGCGACAACACCTGTTCCTCCCAATAACGTGGACTATCGAACCACGGGAAGGCCACCGGAAAGGCGGGGTCCTGCCAGCGACGCGCAATCCAGGCCGAATAGTGCATCAGGCGCAGCGTGCGCAGCGCCTCGATCAAACCCAACTCCAGCGGATCAAAATCGGCAAACTGATGATAGCCCTCCAGCACCCGCGCCAGTTGCTGCGAGCGCTGCGCCGCATCACCAGACAACAACATCCACAGATCCTGCACCGCGGGCCCCATGCGGCTATCGTCAAAGTCGACAAAGTGCGGCCCCTGGTCGGTCCACAGCACATTGCCGACGTGGCAATCGCCATGCAGACGGATCTGCCGCACCGGCCCCACCATGTCGAAACAAGCCTCGACCCGCGCCAACGCATCCTCGGCCACACTGCGATAGGCCGCCTCCAGTTCACGGGCGACAAAACCATTCTCGAGCACATATTGATATGAGGCGCGGCCAAAGCTCTCGATATCCAGCCGCGGCCGTACCTGATAACGCTGTACCGCGCCCACACGATGGATACGCCCGATAAAACGCCCCAACCATTGCAGATGCTCATCGCAGTCGAGCTCGGGCTGACGCCCGCCCTGACGACGATAGAGACTAAAGCGATAGCCGCCATGCTCGAACAAGGTAGCACCGGACTCATCGACCAAGGGCGGCACCGCCGGGATCTCCTGCTCGGCCAGCTCCCGCACAAAGGCGTGCTCCTCAAGGATCTGCGCATCCGTCCAACGCCCCGGCCGGTAGAACTTGGCCACCAGCGGCGCACTATTCTCGATGCCAACCTGATAGACCCGGTTCTCGTAACTATTGAGCGCCAACTGTCGGCCGTCGCAAAAATAACCGCGCGACTCGATCGCCTCCAGCACCAGATCCGGACTCAGGCCCGCGTAAGGCGTTTGCATATCCATGCTCAAAGGATATCCAGCACCGCTTCCGGCGGCCTCCCGATCGCCGCCTTGCCGTTGGCCACCACAATCGGCCGTTCGATCAGCTTGGGATGGGCGACCATCGCCTCGATCAACTGATCCTTCTTCAGGCTCTCATCGTCCAAGCCCAGCGCCTGATATTCATCTTCGCCGTTGCGCATCAGCTGCCGTGGCTCCAGCGCCAGCATCTTCAGGATCTCTTTCAGCTTGGCCTTGCTCGGCGGCGTCTTCAGGTATTCAATCACCTGCGGCTCGATCCCCTGCTCCTGCAACAACTGCAAGGTCTGGCGCGACTTGGAACAACGTGGATTGTGATAGATCTGCACAGACATCAAACTCTCCTCTCAATAACAGCTTTAGACTCATTCTAGGCCACAGCGCAATAGTAGAGTAAGATGCTGCGCAATCCGGCCAGAACACGGCAAAGGCGTATCATACCGCCCCCAGACCATAGTTGAGAGACCATGAGCGACACAGATCATAATATCCGCATCGACGTGCAAACCCGCTATCTGCCAGAGCAGTCGCTCCCGGAGTCACATCGCTACGTGTTCGCCTACACCATCACCATCCACAACGAAGGCTCAGTGGCCGCGCGCCTGACGCATCGCCATTGGTACATCACCGATGCCAATGGCCAGGAAGAACAGGTGCATGGCGAGGGCGTGATCGGCAAACAACCCTATCTGCACCCCGGCGAACACTTCGAATACACCAGCGGCACCATCCTCAACACCCCGGTCGGTGCCATGCACGGCCACTACGACATGACCGACGACCTCGGCACACACTTCATCGCCAACATACGCCCCTTCACCCTCGCCATTCCACATAGCCTCAATTAATTTGCGAACCGCTGAGGTTGGGTTACATTACAAATAACCCGCCAGCTGCCGATAGCCACAGCTGAGCCCCAACTATCACCAGGGACGACCATGAGCAACAAACGCAAACAGTACATTGTTAAAAAAGACTTTCAGCACAGCCACATTATGGAAGGGCTGCTGATTATCTTTATCACCATCAATCTGATCATCGCTGCGGGTTATTTGTTTCTCGACTCAGCTGCTGACTTTCAACGCCTGAAGCTGATCATTGTCACCAGTATCGCGGGCATTGAGATCCTGGCACTGTTGATAGTGTTTCGTTACAAACTTATCGTTAGCAATCGCATCGCCGGACCACTGTTTGTGTTGGAACGATATCTAGTAGCCATGAAGCAGGGGGACCTCAGCTTTACGATGAGGCTGCGGGAGAAGGATCATTTCCACGAGGTCAAGGATCAGCTCAATGACACCGTCAGCACCTTACGCGAACAGATTAAACTCGCGCAACAGACCTGCGATGCACTTGCCCCCCACATCACCCATTCACCTGAAGCTGAACAGCAATACCAACAATTAAAAACAACACTCGCTCACTTTAAACTCGACAGTGCCGACAAAACCGCCAATAGCGGCACACCAGACAACGACAACCAAAAGACCTAATGACCGCTATGCGCAAGCAAAACTCAGGTTTTACATTGGTAGAATTACTCATGGCCATGCTCATTGGCAGTATTCTGTTAATGATTTCCATTCCGCTGTACCAAGACTATCAAACCAAAACCAAAGTCAGCACCGGCCTGCAAAGTGCAGCCTCATTCAAAAGCAGTGTCTCTCAATACTTTTACATCAATGGCATGATCCCGGTGACCAATCAACAGGTCGGACTCAATCACCAAGACACCTATCAACACCTGTGGCTGGAGAGCATAGAGATCAGCGACACGCCAAGTGCTGGCTCAATCACCATTACCTTCAACACAAACAAGCTGCCATCTCTAGGCAACGACCACAAATTAGTCTTACAACCCAGCATCATTAATGGCCACATGGAATGGCGATGCCTCGGCAATCAAATCCCTGAGAAATTTCGCCCCCAGGGATGTGACTAGGCACTACTTCACCAGCTTAAACTGTTGCTGTACACGTTTGACCGACACCGGCATCTTGGTCTTCAGGCTCTGCGCAAACAACGACACCCGCAGCTCTTCCAGCATCCAGCGATAGGTCTCCAGCTCAGGATCAACGATCTGGTGTTGCCGCTGCGCCTCGGCCCGCGTTTCGTAGGCCTGCCACAGTGCTTTGACCTCCAGCATCGACTGGCGGTCGCGGTCGACCGCGCCCGTGAGTTTCTCCAGGCGTAACTCTGCGGCACTGATATAACGCGGATATTCACGCAGCCATTCAAGCGGCGTTTGACGGATAAACCCCGGATAGATCAGATGCTGCATCTGTAGCTGGATATCCGCCGCGGCATTCAACCACGCGGGTGATAACTTACCCTTCAGGCGTTTATTCAAACGATGATAGGCCGCCAGGATGTCATGCACGAGTTCAGCCAGTTCGTTACCCACCGTCAACAAACGCTGTTTACCTTGTTGCAGGCATGCTTCGTATTCCGCCTCGGTGCGCGGCAATTGCCCGCCAAAAAAGGCTTCATCAACGACACGCTCCACAATCGCCTGCTGTAATTCTTCACAGCGACCGACCGGCGCAAAATAGAGACAGGACTGTTTTAAATGCGGCAGATTCTTGGCCAGATATTTCATCTTGTCCGGCAAGGCCAACATCACCAGCCTTTGCAGGCCCTGCCGCGTCTCCATCTCGGCCTCGGCCTTGGAGTCGAACAGCTTTAAGGCCACGCTCTGCCCCTGATCCAACAAGGCCGGATAACCACACATCTGCACACCATTGCGTACAAACTCGACGCGCTCCGGCAACTCGGCCATCTCCCAGGTCGTTAGCCCCTCACGCGCCTCATCCCATAACGGTTGCGCAGCGAAACTTTGCTGGGCCTGGCCTTTCAGTGATTGTTGCAAGGCCAACAGGTCACGCCCCTCGGCCAGCGTCTTGCCACGCTCATCGACCACCCTGAAGTTCATGCGCATGTGCGGCGACAGCTTGCTGACATCCCAGTCCTCTGTCGTCACCTCCACGCCGGTCATCCGCTTTAATTGATGTTGCAGCGCGTCCAACAGATTGCCTTGTTGCGGTGACAACACGCGCAAACAGGCATCGGCAAAATTCGGCACCGGCACAAAATTACGGCGCAAGGATTTGGGCAAGGACTTCAACAGCTGACTGATCTTTTCTTGCAATAAACCCGGCACCAGCCATTCAAAACTCTGCGCCTGCAACAGATTGAGGGCCGGCAGCGGCACGATCAATGTCACGCCATCATCGGCAGCCCCCGGCTCAAAGTGATAACTCAATGCCAAGGCCATACCATCCACCAGATAGTGATCGGGGAACTGTGCCTCGGTCACCGCCTGTGCATCGTGCTGCATCAAATCTTCACGACTAAGATGCAGGATACGCGGCTGCGTTTTTGCCTGTGTCTTCAGCCATGACTCCAGGCAACGACCATCGACAATAGCCTGTGGCAGGCGTTGATCGTAAAACTGAAACAAGACCTCATCATCGACCAACACATCACGCCGCCGCGACTTGGCCTCCAAGGATTCAATCTCGGCCACCAGCTGTTGGTTATGTTTGAAGAACGGCGCCTGGCAATGAAAGTCGCCCGCCACCAGTGCTCCACGAATAAACAACTCACGCGCCTCTGCTGGATTAATTTTTGAATAATGAATGCGCCGCCGCGGATTGATGATCAAACCGTACAGCGTCAAACGTTCATAGGCGATAACCGCAGCGGCCTTCTTCTCCCAATGCGGATCAAAATAACTGCGTTTGCACAGGTCGGCCGCCATCTGTTCGATCCACTCCGGCTCGATCTTGGCGACCGTGCGCGCAAACAGGCGCGAGGTTTCCACCAGTTCAGCGGCCATCAACCACTTGGGCTTTTTCTTGGCCAGAGACGAACCGGGAAAGATATGCAGCTTGATGCCGCGCGCACCGTTGTATTCCTGCTCCTTGCTTTCACTGCGATTGGCGATATTGCCGAGCAGGCCCGATAACAACGCACGATGAATATTCGCGACATCGGCGTCCTGTTCGTTAAACGTCCAGCCTTGTTCCTTGACCAGCGTCTTCAACTGCACATAGACATCCTGCCATTCGCGCATGCGCAGATACGAGACAAACTGATCACGACACCAAGTGCGCAATTGATTGTTGCTCAGGTGCTGCGCCTGTTCGTGATAGGCCGCCCACAGCTTGAGATAGGCGACAAAATCAGACTCCTGATCGGCAAACTGTTTGTGTTTTTCATCGGCGGCCTGCTGTTTATCGTGTGGCCGCTCACGCGGCTCCTGCACACTCAAGGCACTGGCGATGATCAACACCTCACGCAAGCAGCCTTCCTGATTCGCCGCTTGCACCATGCGCGCCAGACGCGGATCGATCGGCATACGCGCCAGTTGTTTGCCGATCACGGTCAGGCGTTGTTCGCCATCCACCGCGCCCAACTCCTGCAGCAACTTGTAACCATCGCTGATCATGCGCGAGTCGTGTGCCTCGACAAACGGGAAGGCCTCGATATCACCCAGGCCCAAGGCCTTCATCTGCAAAATGACCGCCGCCAGATTGCTGCGCCGGATCTCGGCATCGGTAAATTCAGGGCGCAGATTAAAATCATCTTCACCATACAGCCGTATACAAATCCCCGGCCCGACACGCCCGCATCGACCTGCGCGCTGATTGGCCGAGGCCTGCGAGATCTTTTCGATCGGCAGGCGCTGCACCTTGGTGCGATGGCTGTAACGACTGATCCGCACCAAACCGGGATCGATCACGTAACGAATCCCCGGCACGGTGAGTGATGTCTCGGCGACATTGGTCGCCAGCACAATGCGTCGTCCGGCGTGTGTCTGAAACACCTTGTTCTGATCGGCCGCAGACAGGCGCGCATACAAGGGCAGGATCTCGGTATGCGGTGGATGATGTTTGCGCAAACTCTCGGCCGTCTCGCGGATCTCACGCTCACCGGGCAGAAAGATCAAGATATCGCCGAGGCCTTCCTGCGCCAACTCATCCACCGCATCGCAAATGCGTTGTTGCAGATCACGATCCTGCTCATCGTCATCCTCGCCGAGCAAGGGCCGGTAACGCATCTCCACCGGATACGTGCGCCCGGAGACCTCAATCACCGGCGCATCGTTGAAGTGCTGGGCAAAGCGTTCGGTGTCGATGGTCGCCGAGGTGATGATCAGTTTCAGATCCGGCCGTTTGGGCAATAACTGTTTTAAATAACCGAGCAGAAAATCGATATTGAGACTGCGCTCGTGGGCCTCGTCGATAATCAGCGTGTCGTATTGATTTAGAAAACGATCGTTTTGCGTCTCCGCCAGCAGGATGCCATCGGTCATCAACTTGATGTAGCTGTGCGGCTGCGTGTGATCGGAGAAACGCACCTTGTAGCCCACGGCCTCACCGAGCGGCGTCTGTAACTCCTCGGCAATCCGCGCCGCCACACTGCGCGCCGCTAGTCGACGCGGCTGCGTGTGACCAATCAACCCGGCAACACCGCGCCCGGCCTCAAGGCAGATCTTCGGCAACTGCGTGGTCTTGCCCGAGCCGGTTTCGCCGGCGATGACCACCACCTGGTGTTTCGCAATCGCGCGTGCGATCTCCTCGCGGCGGGCGGCGATGGGCAGTTCTTCCGG
>DHYU01000054.1 GCA_002415485.1 Proteobacteria bacterium UBA5122 | reverse complement strand
GTGATGACCGCCTCGGTCACCGGCTCACCCAGATAGTCTTCCGCCGTCTTTTTCATCTTCATCAGCACGCGCGCAGAGATCTCTGGCGGCGCCATCTTGGTGCCATTCACTTCTACCCAGGCGTCACCGTTGTCGGCCTCGGCAATTTTGTAAGGCACCATCTTGATGTCTTTTTGAACTTCCTTGTCCTTGAAGCGACGACCGATCAGACGCTTCACCGCAAACAAGGTGTTGATAGGATTGGTCACTGCCTGACGTTTGGCCGATTGACCAACCAGGATCTCATTGTCGTCGGTGTAGGCGACAATCGACGGGGTGGTGCGATCGCCTTCGCTGTTCTCGATCACGCGAGGTTTGTCACCCTCCATCACCGCCACACAAGAGTTGGTGGTGCCCAGGTCGATACCGATAATCTTACCCATGTTGAAAATCTCCGTTCGTTGCTACGACCGGTCCGTAACCGGCCGGCGCAATGTAAATTAAAAAGTGGTTAAGCCTTAAATGGGGCTGCTGAATTCGATTTCAAGCGGTCTCGTCGATTTTAGTGCCGGCCGCCGGCTTGCCGCCTGATTTGGCGCCAGCCACCACCACCATCGCCGGGCGGATCAAACGCTCGTTGAGCGTGTAGCCCTTCTGAAAGACATTGATGACCGTATTTGGCTCGGCATCCGGCACGTCCTGCATCGACATCGCCTGATGCTGCTCGGGGTTAAAACGCTGGCCAGTCGGATCGACTTCAACCACACCGAACTTGCCGAGCGCGCTGGCCAGCATCCGTTGTGTCAGCTCGATGCCTTCGCTGACCTTGGCCAGGTCCGCGCCATCGGCACCCGCCGCCGCCAGACCCAGCTCCAGGCTGTCCTTGACCGGCAACAGTTCATTGACGAATTTTTCCAGCGCGTACTTGTGGGCATTTTCCACATCGCGCTCGGCGCGACGACGGATGTTCTCCGCCTCCGCCTTGACCCGCAGCAGCTGGTTCCAGTTATCCTCGGCCTTGGCCTCCGCCGCCGCCAAACCGGCCACCAGCTCTTCGACACTCACATCCTCGCTGAGGACCTGACCTTCGACGGCCTCAGTAGCGTTGGCGACGACATCCTCGGCCGCCTGATTCAACTCTTGTTCGGGGTGCTGCTGCTTGTCTGACATTCCTGAAAACCCTGTTACTGATTGATGTACAAAGATAAAAGGCGGCTATGATACCACCTTGCCAGCCTTTTGCTGGCGGCCTGCGCAGAGATATGGGGACGTTTAACCGCGATTCAAGGCATGGCCGAGTAATTTTGCGGTCATATCGACAATGGGGATCACACGCTCATAGGCCATGCGCGTCGGCCCGATCACGCCAAGCACACCGACGCGCTGGTCGCCGACCTCATACGGTGCGGTAACCACACTGCACTCATCCAGCACCTGATAGCCGGATTCCTCACCGATGAAGATCTTCACACCCTTGGCCTGCATGCTCTGATCCAGTAAATACAGAATATCGCGCTTCTCATTGAAGGCCTCAAACAACTCGCGCAGCTTGTTGACCTGCGACAGCTCGGCGCAGCCCATCAGATTGGTCTGCCCCGCGACAACAAAGTCGTCACCTTGCTCCTGCTCGCTGAGAAACACCTGATCGGCCATCTCGATTGCGGTCTGCATCATCGAGTCCATGCTCGCCCTGGCCTGACGCATCTCGGTCAGCAAGGCCTCACGCACTGCACTCAGGCCCTTGCCCTGAAAGGCAAAATTCAGATACTCGGCCGCCTGCTCCAGCTCGGCCTTTTTGTAGTTGCGCGCCGTCTGAATCACGACATTGCGCACATCATTGTTGCTGATCACCAGGATCGCCAACACCCGCTTATCCGACAGCGGCATGAACTCAATGTGCTTCAGCGACAAGGCCTTCGGTGTTGGCAGCATCACCAACCCGGCCAGGCTCGTCACCTCCGACAATAGCCCCGAGGCGCGCTTAACCAATCCCTCGACACTCACCGAGGCCAACTGGCGATCGAACTGCGACTGCAGTCGCTCAACCTCCCGCGCCTCCAGCGACTTCACCGTCAGCAGGCTATCGACAAAAATCCGATAACCCTTGGCCGTCGGTATTCGCCCGGCCGAGGTATGCGGCGACGCGATCAGACCCAATCCCTCGAGATCAGACATCACATTGCGCACCGTCGCCGACGACAGATCCAGGCCCGACTCCTGCACGAGCGCGCGCGAGCCCACCGGTTGCCCGTGGCGGATATAGTTTTCAATCAAGGTGCGCAGCAAGCGCTGCGAACGATCAGACAGCTCCATAACATTCTTAAGCTTGGGAGAACAACAATCTACTGGCCAACAAAACTCCGGCTCCACTATATTATGGGCCACTAACGTGGCAAACTAACAAGCCACTTATATGGGTGTCAAGAAAGCCCATTCCATTGAACAAATTCATTAGATCAGCCATGACTAAAACCTTTAACACCGTCGGCATCATCGGCAAGTACAGCGACTCCACTATCGGCGGCACCATCAGCACGCTGGCCAACTTCCTCCTCGACCGGGGCGTGGAGGTACGCTTGGAACAAAACACCGCCGACAATCTGCCATCCCTGCGTTCACTCAACCCGACCCCGCTGGCTGAATTGGGTGAACACTGCGATCTGGCGATCGTCGTCGGTGGCGATGGCACACTGCTGCACAGCGCACGCACCCTCGCCGAATCCGAGATCCCCATCGTCGGCATCAACCTCGGCCGCCTGGGCTTTTTGGTCGACATCTCGCCCGACGACATGCTGAGCATGATGGAAGAGATCCTCGCCGGTCGCTATTCAGAAGAATGCCGCTGTCTACTCAAAACCGAAGTCATCCGTGACGGCAAGGTGATCGAAAGCGGCCGCGCCTTCAACGACGTCGTCATCCACAAATGGAATTCGGTACGCATGATCGAGTTTGAGACTTATATCGACGGCAAACTGGTCAACAGCCAGCGTTCCGATGGCATGGTAGTCTCCACGCCCACAGGCTCCACCGCCTATGCACTGTCCGGCGGCGGCCCGCTGCTACACCCGTCACTGAAGGCCTTCGCGCTGGTGCCTATTTGCCCACATACGTTGAGCAACCGCCCCATCGTCATCGCCAGCGACAGCGAGATAGAACTGGTCATTAAAGAGGGCCACCACGACCACGCCCGCATCACCCTCGATGGCCAAACCAACTTTGGCCTCAAAGACGGTGACCATGTACGCATCATGCGCGACCTGTTCTACGTTCACCTGATTCATCCGCAGAACCACGACCAGTTCCAATTACTGCGTGCAAAATTACACTGGGGCTAAAGGTTATCGCTAGAGGTTATCAGCAGTGCTTACCCAAATACATATCCGCAACTTCGCCATCATCGACGAAGTTGAATTAGACCTGCGCAGCGGCATGACCGTACTCACCGGCGAGACCGGCGCAGGCAAATCGATCCTCGTCGACGCGCTCGGCATGGTCCTTGGCGATCGCGCCGACGCCGACAGTGTACGCCACGGTCAGGAGCGGGCCGACATCGCCGCCACCTTTGCCATCGACCAACTACCCAAGGTCGCCGACTGGCTGAAGACTCACGAACTCGACAACGGTGATGAATGCATCCTGCGCCGCGTCATCAGCGCCGAAGGCCGCTCCAAGGGATTCATCAACGGCAGCCCCGCACCGCTGCAACTGATGAAAGAACTCGGTGAAAAACTGGTCGATATCCACGGCCAGCATCAACACCAGTCACTCTTAAAAAGCGATGTACAACGGCAACAGCTCGACGCATTCGGCGGCCATCAGGCATTGGCACAACAGGTCAGCCAACTCGCACGCGAACACCAACAGTGCGCCGATAAACTCAACCAACTGCGCCAGGCCGCCCGCGACCGCGATCATCGTCTGGAGCTGTTAAATGTCTACGTCGACGAGCTGAGTGCACTCGACCTCAAGCCCGGCGAACTCGACGAACTGCACACCGATCATAAACGCCTCGCCAACGGCGAAGAATTGATGCACAGCTGCCAACAGGCGCTGGATGTGATCAGTGACAACGACGAGGCCAATCTCGAACGTCAACTGTCTCGCCAACTGCACAGCCTACAGGCATTCAGCGACCTTGATCCGCAGCTACAGAACATCGTCAACCTGCTCAACGAATCGCTGATCCAACTGCAAGAAGCCGGCAACGAACTGCGCCACTACGTCGACAGCCTCGACATGAACCCCGAACGCCTGCAATGGCTCGAACAACGCCTCAGTGCCATCCATGACGTTGCGCGCAAACACCGCTGCGAACCTGAACAACTGATCGACCTCCAGCAACAACTGAGCGACGAACTGAGCGCCCTGCAAAACGCCGATGTCGAACTCGACCAACTGAGCGCGCAACTAAAGACCCTCGAACAGGACTACCTGGCGCAGGCCAAAAAACTCACCAGCGCGCGCAAAAAGGCCGCCAAAACTTTGGGCGACAAGGTCAGCGCCGAGATCCAACAACTCGGCATGCCTCACGGTCGCTTTCAAGTCTGCCTCGAGGCACGCGACGAGGCCATCCATCGCGGCGGCCAGGAACGCATCATCTTTGAAGTCAGCAGCAACCCAGGCCAACCACCACGCCCACTCAACAAAGTCGCCTCCGGCGGCGAAATGGCGCGCATCTCACTCGCCGTGCAAACCCTGCTCGCCACCGGCCAGCAGATCCCAACCCTGATCTTCGATGAAGTCGACACCGGCATCGGCGGCGCCGTCGCCGAAACCGTCGGTCGCCTGCTGCGCAGCCTCGGCAACAGCCACCAGGTCATGTGCGTCACCCACCTGCCACAAGTCGCCGCCCTTGGCCACAACCACCTGCAAGTCACCAAAACTGCTGATGCCATTAGCACCAGCACCCAACTGATCGAATTAAACAAACAACAGCGACAGGAAGAGATTGCGCGGATGTTAGGGGGAATGGAGATTACCTCGCAGACGCGGGCGCATGCGGAGGAGATGATAGTGAGGGCGGAGGCGTTGGTTTGATTAGCTCTCACCCAACTGAATCAACGGCCCCCTAGCTTCGCATGGACATTTCATCCGTTTTTAACTTTGATCATCCAAACAGAGAATCGCTTGATCAATATATCAAACGATGGCCAAGCAAATACGATCATTTCCCTAAATGCTTGGTTAACAACTGGGTTTACCGACATTGGCCCGAATTTTCTACCTATTGGTACAAAACGGGCGTCTTAGACTGGAAATACGAACTACAAGAATTCGACATCCACACCCTTCTAAAAATCTCTCATCATGGAGACTGGATACAACAACTCGATTGCTGGGGAGATCACCTCTTCAGAAATGAACATAGAAAAAGAACCTGGCTTGGAAGTTACATGCTAGAACATGGCACGACACCTGCCCCCATACTAGTTCTAGAAAGTGACGGCGAACTACCACACCCTCGCTCACACTCTGGAGAGAAAATGTGTGCACCACTCCAACTCATAGAAGGGCATATGCGTACAGCCTACCTAAGGGGAATGATAAATAACGAATATGGCAAGCTCCAAAAAAGACACCTAGTTTGGGTTGCAAAATTGTAAACAACAGAAGTAAAAGGACCGTAGGGCGGATTAGCTTTGCGTAATCCGCCGCATGTTTATTTGAACAACCCACAAATTTAATCAGCGCAGCGTGATCGCAGCGATAAAAACACCTTGCATCGCTATCGCGATATCTTATCTTGATGCGGGACTCGCCCCGCGGGGCGAGTTACTTTCTTAGCGTAAGAAAGTAACCAAAGAACCCTTTCCGACTAACTTGCCGCTTTGGCAAAAAACGCCAAACCGGTTCCCTGTGCTCCTCAATCATCTTGGCGCGCTTCCAAACTCGCGCAAACAGCGCGCTCAAACAAGGAAGCGCTTAACCCAAGATGATCTGCGGTGCTCGGCTGCGTTAGACGGAAAACAACCCCGCTTCGTTATATGTGGGTGGGCTCAGAACTCGTAGCTCTGATTAGCGCAGCGTAATCGGAGGAATGAAAAACACTCCTAACCAACTTGCCACTTTGGCCAAAAACGCCATTCGTGCGATTACGCTACGCTAATCGCACCTACAATCAATCGAGTTGAATAGCGATTACCGACCCACCACTCCTGCAGAAGCATTTAATTCCCCTAATACATTAAATTTCATTTGGCTTTTTCACCTCAAGTTCGTATATCCTCGATCTCGCTAGGATTGGCAAAACCACGAAAAAGGATTTATACATGAACAAAGTTTTACCTCATTTCAATAAAACCATATTACTGGCCGCTGCCGCCATCACCATCACCGCAGGATCGGTCCATGCCGACAGCACCTGGCAGCGTATCGATGCTGCACCCGGCACAACTCTCGTCAACGGTGCACTGCGTGAATACACGCCCGGTTGCGCACTGCCCAACCCGGATGATGGTACGCCCAATGACTACAGTTTTTATTTCAAACCCGGTAAAGAAGACAAACTGATCGTCTACTTCAACGGCGGCGGTGCATGCTGGAACGCCACCACGTGTCTTACATCGCTGAGAACTCCGGGCGCCACACCCGCTTACGTTCCTTCCGATGAAGCAGCCCATAACGATCCCACTCGCCAGCAGGGGATCTTCGATCTGGCAAATAACGACAACGACCACGCCGACTGGAGCATGCTGTATCTGCCCTACTGTACCGGCGATATACACGTCGGCTCTAACGATGCCTTTTATGGCGCACCGTTTCCGGTTCGTCACCGTGGCTTTGACAATTTCCTCGCCGCACGTGATTGGCTGACCGAGCATTACAAAGGTGATGCCCCCGATAAGATTCTGGTCGCAGGCTCCAGTGCAGGCGCCTATGGTGCGGCGCTGAACTATGGACATATCAAAGATGTGTTCCCTGAGAGCAAGGGGTATCTGATTGCTGATGGTGGCAGCGGTGTCGTCAACGACAGTTTTCTGCAAACCGCGATCACTGATTCTTGGGCTATCGGCCCCAACCTGCCCACCAGCGTACCAAACCTCGCAGGCATCGTTCATTTGGATGCCAGCACGTTTACACCCGCGGTATATAGCGCACTGACCTCACATTACGAGAAGGATCGTTTTTCACAATACACGACCGTGTTCGATCTGATTCAGGTCATGTTCTTGAACATCATGAACCATCCAAACGACTGGCAAAATTGGGCAAACGGTGAGGTACTCGGACCACTCTTCCCGTATTGGGCAGGCACCATGATGCATTACTCACACACCCTGGCCAACGCCGATAACTATCGCTTCTTTATCGCGCCTGGCTGTAAACACACGATCTTGCGTTCAAATGACATCCACATCACCCAGACCGGCGGCACCAGTGCCGTGCAATGGATCAACAGCCTCAGCCAGGGCAAAAAAGACACTTGGCAAAATCTGAATTGCGCGTACGAAGGTTGTGCGAGCGAACAGGCACTTCTCTCGCTCGATTTCAAAGCCTGCGCGATGATCCCTCAAAACTAATCACCGCCTACCGATCGCCCTCCGGGGCGATCCATCCCACACCTGTCGGGGAGCAATCCCATGCCCCCGACAGGTGTATTGTTTGAATCAACTAGCCGGCAGCACTGGCCAATCTTCCACTCCCACCCAATCTCCCCCAAAAAATACCAACTGCATCACATTTTTTAACAATCATCCCCAGTTAACTCACACAAACCCTGAAGAAATACAGGTTTTGTGACGCCAGAATAAGTGCATCAAAAGTGTAGTAATCACGGAAACCAAGGTCATGGGTTTAGCACGCGTATCAACCAGCGACATCGATATCGGTAACACACTCGGCTACGACATCATCGACCGTAATGGGATGCTGTTATTAAAACGAGGGGCGATTATCACCTCCGGCAGACAACTCTCAATGTTAGTCGAGCGTGGATTTTATGCCGAAGAAGATGCCGCCAATACCAGTCCGCTGGATACATCCTTATCTAGCGTGGACATGGCAACCCCCTCAAATAAATTTAATCCGTTTGAGATCATCGAAAACTGTACATTCAAGCTGGGGAGAATCCTGTACAACCTGAGCCAGGGTAAAAATTGTACCGACAAGATTGCATTAGTCGTCCAATCATTGATGAAGGCCTATGACCGCGATCCAGACGCCGCCCTCGGCGCGGTGCATATGTTGTATGGCCATGCCTACACCACCATCCATCCCATCGACACAGCGACATTGTGCTACGCCTTATGCAAGGCATCGAACATCCCTGAACAAGACACCAAACTCATCATGGCGGCCAGCCTCACCAGCAACGTGGGCATGCTCGAACTGCAAGAAACACTGCACGATCAAACCACTCCACTCACGGATGAACAATTCAAACAAATCAAGGGGCATCCAGCTGCCAGCGTCAAACTGTTGGTTGCCAGTGGCATAAAAGACATGACCTGGCTGAACATCATCGCCCAACACCATGAGCGGGCCAATGGCCAGGGTTATCCGAGAAAGATGAAGGCCGAGCAAATTCTGACCGGCGCAAAGATCGTTGCCTTGACCGATTGTTATGCCGCGATGATCTCGCCGCGTGAATACAAAGACTCCACCGACGCGTCAAAAGCGCTGCAAACCCTCTTTCTCGAGCGCGGCAAAGAATATGATGAAAAGCTTGCCATCAAGTTGATCAAACACATTGGCGTCTACCCACCCGGCAGTTACGTCAAACTGGCCAATGGCGAGACCGCCGTCGTCGTCAAACGCAGCGACGTGAGCACCGCCCCCATGGTGGCCAGCGTCATCAATCCCAAAGGGATACCCTACTCGCGCCCCATCATGCGCGAGAGTGCAAAACCCGAGCACACGATCATTGCCATTGTTAAAAACCATATCCGTCTGCCATTCAGCATCGCGTCAATCTGGGGGTATCGCGACTAAAACCTGTCCACACGCATAACCACCCAACACCACACCTCCCCCGCATCATCACATCAACCTCCGTTTCTGTCGTGCCAGGCATGACATCGCCCCACCTGCTCACGTACACTCCTGACTCATCTCATCGTGATAAGGATGACCACAGGTGTACCGCTCTCGTGTCATAAATACAGGCCTCATGGCCTGTCTGCTTGCGTTTGGTTTGGTTGCCTGCAGTCCGTATTCTGAGCCTGAAAAACGCGCCGGCAAAACACATTCAAACGACGCCGTGCCTGTCGAGGTCGCACCCGTAGAACACGGCCCTATCGAACTGCACCGCAGCTTTACCAGCACACTGGAGGCACAGGCCGAGTTTGTCGTCGCGCCCAAGGTCAGCGGCCTGATCAAACAATTGCATGTCGATCTGGCCGATAGCGTGCAGCGCGATCAGATCGTGGCCCTGCTCGACGATGCCGAATACGTGCAGGAGGTCGCGCAGGCCGAGGCCGAGCTGGCCGTCGCCAAGGCCAATCACAGCGAGGCGCACAGTCTGTTAAACATCGCCGAGCGCGAATTGAAGCGCCTGCACACGCTGCGCGAGCGCGGCGACATCTCTGAATCACAACTGGACGCGGCGCGCGCCGAGCAGTTGGCGAAACAAGCAGCCGTCGATGTCAGCCTGGCCGAGATCACCCGCGCCGAGGCCGAGCTGGCCGCCGCCCGGATTCGTCTGAGCTACACCCAGGTGCGCGCCGGTTGGCAGGATGGTCGTCAGACGCGGCTGGTGGCCGAGCGCCATGTGGACACCGGCGAGACCGTCGCCGCCAATACGCCCTTGTATCGCATCGTCGAGCTGGACCCACTGACCGTGGTCTTCCATGTCACTGAACGCGACTACGCCCATCTGCAGCCCGGCCAAACAGCCACCATCCACACCGATGCCTATGGCGACGAGGCCTTCTCCGCGCGCGTGGCGCGCATTGCGCCGGTGTTCCGCGAATCCACCCGTCAGGCGCGGGTGGAGCTGACCGTCGACAACCCCGAACAGCGGCTCAAGCCCGGCATGTTTGCGCGGGCGACGGTGATCCTGCAACACGTCGACGACGCCACCATCGTGCCGCTACAAGCCCTCACCCGCCGCGACGAGCGTGATGGTGTGTTTGTCGTCGGCAACGATCAAACCGCCATCTGGCATGCAGTCGAAATCGGCATCGAACAGGATGACCGGCTGCAGATCATCTCGCCGCCACTCAGCGGCCAGGTCGTCACCCTCGGCCAACAGGCGCTGGATCACGGCTCGGCACTGCGCGTTGTCGAATAATAAGCCCCGATGAACCTCGCCCGCGCCTCGGTCCGCCGCCCCGTCTTCACCGCCATGGTGGCACTGATCGTCATCGTGCTCGGCGCGATGTCGCTCAGTCGCCTGCAGATCGACCTGCTGCCCAGCATCGAGATGCCGACGCTGACCATCAGCACCGAATACGAGGGCGCTGATCCGGTGGTGATGGAGCGCATGGTGACGCAGATCGTCGAGGAAATCATCGCCACCGTACCCGGCGTCGAGGAGATGAGCTCGCAGTCCTACGAGGGCAATAGCCGCGTGCGTGTCAGCTTCGGCTGGGGTGCGGATATCGACACCGTCGCCGTCGATGTACAGGCGACGCTGACCGACGAGGCCANNGAGGTGCGCATCGAGCTCGACCCGAACCTCGTCAACGCCCTCGGGCTGCCGCTCGACCGCGTCCTGGACGCGATCCGCGACGCCAACCTCGACCGCCCCGCGGGCAAGATCGAACACGGCCGCTTTGAGGTCACACTGCGCGCCCCGGCCGAGTTTGAAGACCTCGACCAAATCCGCGCCACCGTCATCGCCGACAGCGACGGCGCCCAGGTCACATTGGGCCAGGTGGCTGTCGTCAAAGACACCTATGAAAAACTCAGCCGCCTGATCCGCGTCAACGGCGAGCGCGGCCTGCGCATCGCGATCCGCAAACAACCCGAGGCCAACACGGTCGAGGTCGCGCAGCGGGTGCTGGCCGAGATCGATGAGATCAATCGCAACTTCCCGCAGCTGCACGTGGTGCCGGTCATCAACCAGGGCAACTTCATCGAACGCTCCATCGCCAACGTCGCCCAGTCCGTGCTCTATGGCGGCAGTCTGGCGGTGCTGGTGCTGCTGTTCTTCCTGCGCAATCTACGCAGCACCATCGTCATCTCGCTGGCGATCCCGATCTCGATGATGGCGACCTTCGCCCTGCTCTACTTTGGCGGCTACACGCTGAACCTGATGACGCTCGGCGGCCTCGCACTCGGCGTCGGCATGATGGTCGACAGCTCAGTCGTGGTATTGGAAAACGTCTATCGCCGCTACCAGGAACGCGGTGAAGACGCCAAACGCGCCGCCATCGCCGGTACGCGCGAGGTGGCGACCGCCGTCATCGCCGGCACCATCACCACCCTCACCATATTCCTGCCGCTGATCTTCCTGCAGGGCGTGAGCGGTGTGCTGTTCAAAGAACTGGCCTACGTCATCATGTTTTCGCTGCTGTGCGCCTTGGTCGTTGCGCTGGCGTTGGTGCCGATGCTGGCCTCGAAGCTGTTGCAGCGACAAGCGCCAACAGACAGCGGCACGATGGCACAACGCGCCGCCGACGTGCTGACCGCACTCGAAAATCACTATCGCCGCCTGCTCGCCTACAGCCTGGACCACCGGCTCAAGGTCGTCGCGCTATCGGCAGGTTTGTTTGCGATCAGTCTGGCGATGATGCCGCTGATCGGTACTGAGTTTATGCCGCCGAGCGACGAAGGTGAGGTCCGCGTCAGTGGTGAGATGGAGGTCGGCACGCGGCTCGAACTGCTCGATCAACAGACGCGTTTGATGGAGGCCATCGTCTACGCCAACGTGCCGGAGGCGGTGTCGTCGGTGGTCTCGATCACCACCTCCGGCACTCGTGGCAGCGCGCGCGCCGCGGGCGAGATTCGGTTATCGCTGACCTCCGCCAGCGAGCGCGCACGCTCCAACGAGGAAATCGCCAACGACCTGCGCAAACTGCTCGATGGCCAGATCCCCGGCATGAAGATCCGCACCCGCGCACCGCAGGGCCAGTTCCTGCTGCAACGCATCCTCGCCAATGCCGAAGGCATCACGGTCGAGGTGCGCGGCTTCGATCTCGATGTATTGGGCCTGCTGGCGCAACAGGCGGCGGAGGTCATCGGCCAGGTGCCGGGTGTGACCGATGTCGACATCAGCCGCGAACTCGGCATCCCGCAGCAACGCATCCGCATGCAACGCGACAAGATCGCCGACCTCGGCCTCGATGTGCGTGACGTAACCGACGTGATCAAGACTGCCGTTGCCGGCAGCCGCGCCGGTGAGTTTCGTGTAGCTGGCAATGCCTATGACATCCTGGTGCAACTGGCCGACGCCGAACACCGCAGCATCGATGAGATTCTCGATTTAACTGTGCGCACACCGGGCGGCGAACAGGTCGCGCTGCGTAATCTAGTCACCATCGACAGCGGTCGCGGACCAGTCATCATCGAACGCAAAGACCAACAGCGATTGATCTCGATCCATGCCAACATCGCCGAACGCGACCTCGGCTCCGTCGCCGCCGACATCCGCCAACAACTACAGACCATCGCCCGCCCCATCGGCTACGACCTGTTGATCGCCGGCAATTATGAAGAACAGGAAAAGGCCTTCAACGAACTGCTGATCGCGCTCGCGCTGGCCGTGTTGTTGGTCTACATGGTGCTGGCCTCGCAATACGAATCGCTGCGCGCACCGCTGGTGGTGATGTTGTCCGTGCCCGTCGCCGCCGTCGGCGTCGTCACCACCCTCTACCTCACCAACACCACCATGAACCTGCAATCCGCCATCGGCTGCATCATGCTGTGCGGCATCGTCGTCAACAACGCCATCCTGCTCGTCGACCAAACCGGACGCCTACGGCAAGAAGGCCTGCTCATCCACGACGCCCTGCTCGAAGCCGGACGCCTGCGCCTGCGGCCCATCCTCATGACCACCCTCACCACCATGCTCGCACTACTACCACTCGCCTTCGGCATCGGCGAAGGCGCCGACGCACAAGCCCCCCTCGCCCGCGCCGTACTCGGTGGCCTATTCGCATCGACCTTGATTACCTTGGTATTAATCCCCGCCGTGTATTCGTTGATGCATCGTGAACGGCGGGATTTGGTTGTGGGTGAGAGTTAGAGATCAACCCGGATTTCGCTGCGCTGTATTCGGGCTTTTTGCTGTTTTCTATTATTGGATCCTAGGCTCATAGTCTGGAAACTGTTCTCGAATTTCTGGGATCAAATAATAGTATTTAGGATATTCTAGTAACATCTCTTTCATCATTACCACGTTCATATCTGGATTGTGATGAGCAGTTGCGAATCCACCTGCGTCAAGAATCATTCCTGGCAGATAATACACTACAAATACTCTGTCATATTTGCCGCTAAAAGTTGCCAAATACATTGACAACTCCCCTAACTCTTTTTCATTTGGAAGGCGTCCCTCAGCAACCGAAACTTCAACATCAAGCGAAAGTTTAAAGCCGCCTACTCTATCTTCTTTTATTATTTTGTAAGGTATTAACTGATCATCAGCAAACACACCAACTGAATATATCGCCATTAAAAAGACGAGTATCTTTTTCATACGAACCTCCGTTGTGCTTTCACAAAAGCATCAATAAGTAGCCTGGATGCAGCGTAGCGGAATCCAGGTCATTCTCCAACTATCGTCATACACCCCATGCCGCACATAACGATGAAATGAAGAATAAGGCCAATCCGCCACCTTATCCACACCCCCATGTTTGACCGGATTGAAATGAATATAGTCGACATGCGTTTTCAAATCGTCTTCATCCCGAATTTGGTGCTCCCAATATCGCCGCTGCCAAAGGTCTAATTCACCTCTGTCATTCTTTTCAAGGCGAACGCCCTGTTTAACAAGGGCACGACTAAAATGACTTTTGATCGACCGCCAACGAGATGGGTAACCCGCATCATCTTCGGGAAGCTGAAAAATCGCGTGCAAGTAATCGGGTAATATCACAACCACGATAATATCGAAGGGCTGTTTTTGTCTCGCGCGCCGAAAACTCGCTCGTAATTGATCGACATAGGTAACGAGGTGGTTGGTAGAGCGATCCCGCAAAATCACGGCAAAGGAGAAAGTACCACCCGGCGCGTAGCTTCGACGACAGTGAACCATATTGAGAACTTATCCCGGATTTCGCTGCACTGCATCCAGACTACTTGCTAACCGAAGGATAAACTGAACTCAATCGATAGCACGCACCAAGACTGATTATGTGCCTGGCGTATTGTCTAAGCAAAGCTGGCAACAGGAAATTTTTCATACCGCCTCGATAAACCACACCATAAAAGAATCACTTCATATTGCCTCCCATCACCTCCCAATTGGGAGGTATGAATGGCGATCGGTTAAAGCTAAATTATCGACGGATCTCAACGATCCCACGTCATCACACACAAATACGACACAAGGAGTGTCCGCAATGAAAGCATATCACGCAGTATCTGTGGTTAGTTTGTGTCTCATATCCTCATCAGCATTCTCAGCAATGCCCGCGCCAACATCGTACAAAATCACACTGATTGACAGCGCATATGGCAGTGTCCGACTGTCTCCCAATGCAATCAACAACAATGGGATGGTCGTTGGTACGGCGCCATACTGTTGCGGCAACGGCCCAACCAAAGGCTTTTCATGGACCGAGACAGGTGGAAAAACTTTCGACCCAAACTACAATTCTGAATACCGGGCTGTAAACAACAAGGGTGACATTGCAGGCACCATGGGGGGTAGTAATAGATTTTTCTGGCCAACAGTCCGAGCCGCGTCTGGACAGTATTTTCAACGCTACACATTCCCTAACCCAGGCATGGCGGTGAGCATTAACGACGTCGGCTTTGCCACAGGATACGCAGGCGGCATCTCCGCTCTCTGGAGTTATGTTCAAAACCAATGGACACCGATTTCATTTCGCTCTACCGCCATCAACAATAACAATGCCATTGTTGGGCACTCTCTTACATCACCTGCTACTGCCATGATTTATGATCCATTTAGTGGGGAGCGATCTCTGGGGACATTGGGTGCAACTTCAATCGCCTCTGACATAAATGATGCCGGCATAGTTGTTGGCCACGGAACATCAAACAGTGGAGCCTGCACAAACGGCTGTGGTTTTATCTACAATCCAGTGGGTGGAATTAAAGCCCTGCCCAAATTAGCCTCAGGCAGCGCAGTAGCAAAATCCGTCAATATTTCGGGCGACTCAGTTGGCTCATCATTCGACGCAAACAATAAGAATCGGGCTGTTCTTTGGAACAATGGAGTCATTATCGACCTAAACACAAGAATACCGTCTACTTCTGGATGGATCTTGCAAGATGCGGTCGGCATCAACGACAACGGCCAAATTGTGGGCACCGGCACCCTCAATGGCGTATTTCAGATATTTGTGTTGACTCCGGAATATAATATTTGTTCTTGATTATAAAGCATCCCCTCTCTACTCCAATAAAAATGTAGGAGCGATTAAGTTTCTATTCTATAGACTGGGATGGTAAAAAAGCCTGAATCTACGATGTTACAACAATAGCGATAAAAGAAACTTGTAATAACGACGGATTCAGGCTTTACCAAAGATTAGCGCTGATTCTCTTCAACGATCAATACACTACCAAGACGATAATATTCTCTTATATCCATAACGCATCACACAAGCAAAGCACCAAGGCGCCTAGAATTTCAGAGTTTAAATTAAATACTCCGGGCAACAACTTGCACTATGTCATTCGCCTTATATAAACAGCAATAAAAGCACATAGCGCTAACACAGTGAGTTCGGCGTTATGCATTAATTGGCATCATTTAGAACTCCACTCCAGAGACTGCCGCACTTCAGATGCAACACCCTTCTCGACGTTACATGACACCATTGTAACCCGTAATATCTGATGTTAGATTCGTCGCCACATTTAACCAAATGACGCGATCCTGCTTTAAATTCTCGGCAAAAACATGGGGCGCTTATGGAAATTCAAGAAACATTACTTGACGCAATCTACGCTGCTGCACTGGATGAAATATCATGGGAATCTGCAATTATCGAATTTAATAAAAACTTCATGTCCCCTGTTGGCGGATTCTTCATTCAAGACATCTTGCACGAATCTTTCAACGAAATTGTTTTAACTGGATTTGAAGAAAGCGCCATATCTGATTACAAAAATCATTACGGAAAAATAAATCCATGGTTTACCACTCCAGACTTGGTTAAACCAAACCGCATCCTTACTGAAACAGAGCTAGACATTGCCCACAATAAAATCGGAACTGTATTTAAAACAGAATACTTCCACGATTGGCTACGTCCAAACAACCTTCACTACACGATTGGTGTCTGTCTAAATACTCGGGGGTCTATAAATTTCAACTTTACTATGTTGCGTCCGGCAGAAATAGGGGCTTATACAAATACTGAGATTGAAGCTCTAAACAGACTCAACAAGCATCTGCGTCGCGCCATGGAAATAAATCAGATAATCAAGCGCGCAAAAACTTATGACAAACTTCTATTATCTTCTCTGGACAAACTCGGCATAGGCGTTGCTTTATTAGGGGAAGACTCCAGTATTATTGAACTCAATAGCAACGCTGAATTGATCTTTAAAAACGAAGATGGCGTCAACATAAAAAACCGTCGAATCTTTGTAACACACAAAAAAGCACACAATACTCTACAAAACACCATCGAAACATTGAATTTTTATGATCTTAACATCACCGCCAGCGAGTGGATAAAAATCCCTCGCCCCAGCGGGAGGCCAGATTATCAGCTTATTATCATGCAATCTCGAAATTCCATGAATATTTTAAATGAACCATATGCAAAGACTACGCTGATTATTATTGACCCCTCAAAAAGGAACTTTTGCTCTACCGAGCTCCTTCAGCGGCATTTTTTATTCACAAAAAAAGAGGCCGATGTCGCTCAATGTCTGCTTATGGGAATGGCGGCAAAACAAATTTCCGGCCAACTTGAACTTACTTATGAATCTACGCGTTGGTACATTAAGCAGCTTAGAAAAAAAGTTGGCGCCCGTAGTCAGGCAGATTTTATTAGTCGTATTCTGAGTCATACCGCACTGTTAATATAACTCCATAGAATCAACACCCTCCAACCCTATGATGGCAGTACCCCCCCCATTAAGCCAAACCAATCCGTAATTTGAACGGATTAAAAGAACTTACCCTGCAACCACAGGTTCCCCACATACTCAAATCACCGCAACGAAAAAGGGAGCCGTTTGGCTCCCTTCTTGTTTTAATGGAATTGCGGTAATGCGTTAATCCGCCTTTTTCTCGAACAGCTCCGCGCCCAAGGATTTCAGGCCTTCCCGCGCGCAGACTTCATCCAGATGTGCACCGGGCGCACCACCGACACCGATGCCACCCTTGAGTTTGCCATCGATGATGATCGGAAAACCGCCACCGAGCAGCAGAATGTGTTCATTCATGTGATGCAGTCCTTCGATGGACGGCACCTTGGTCACCAGCTCGGCCATCGCCTGTGTTGGACGTTTGAGACTAGCGGAGGTGTAGGCCTTGCGATAACTGCTATCGATTGTGTGCGGGCCGGCCTCCTCTGCCCGCAGCTGGGCACGCAAGACGCCGCTGGGGTCAACGATGGCGGCGGCGACCTGGTAACCATCACTCTCGCATTTGGCCAAGACCTTGGCCAGGGCGGCCATCGCCTGATCCGGCGCGACGCCATGCGAGGCCTGCGCCGAAACCGATACTGCCAAACCCAACATTACTGCAGCTGCGCGCTTGATCATATTCACATCCTTGAACTTATTTGCCTTTTTTCTGGCAGTTCGGACAGACGCCGTAGATATACAAACTGTGATCGGTGATGCGATAACCCGCCTTTTTGGCGATCGCCAACTGGCGCTTTTCGATCTCTTCATCGACAAACTCTTCGACCTTGCCGCAGACTGTGCACAGCATGTGGTCGTGATGTTCGCCTTGCGCCAGTTCGAAGATCGATTGCCCACCCTCAAAATGGTGGCGATGGACGAGACCGGCCTGCTCAAACTGGGTCAGCACCCGGTAGACGGTGGCCAGACCGATGTCTTCATTGTTTTCCAGCAGGACCTTGTACACATCCTCGGCCGTCATGTGGTCGTCACGGCGTTGATCGAGGATTTCGAGAATCTTCATCCTTGGCACGGTTGCCTTCAGCCCGGCCTCTTTTAGTTCTTGTGTGGTGGATACCAACTCACTTCTCCTCTGTCCCCGAATCCCGTTTACCGCTTCGGGCGGGTTATGTTGTAAGATTGCGCCCAACGTGGCGTAACTATTATATCCTTACAAATGCAAAAGCTTCTCATTACATCCTTGATGATCAGCATCCTATCATGGGGCTGCAGCGTCCATAAACCCGATATTCAACAAGGCAACGTCATCGAACAGGAGATGTTGGACAAGCTGGCGATCGGCATGAGCCGCGACCAGGTGCGCTTTGTGATGGGCAGCCCGGCGCTGACCAATGCCTTTCGCGATAACCGCTGGGATTATTATTATTCGCTGCACTCAGATGGCGAATTGATGGAGCGCCGCCATCTGGTGCTGACGTTTGATGGCGACACGCTCAGCGCCATCGACGAGCAAAAGCTCGACTAGACGTCGCCACCGCCCTTTTTCATCTTTTTGCCCTCGGCGGCACGGCGACGACGCACCTCCTTCGGATCGGCAATCAGCGGCCGGTAGATCTCAATCCGATCCCCATCCTGCAACTCGGCATTGAGCTTGCTCAACTTACCGAAGATGCCGACCTTGGTCTCGGCCAGGTTGATCTCGGGAAATTTTTGCAGAATGCCCGATTGCTGCACCGCCTCTTCGGCAGTCGTGCCCTTGGGCACATCCAGCGCCAGGATCAACTGGCTGTCGGGCCGCGCATAGGCGACCTCGACGTGAATTTTGTCAGCGTTTGCCATAGACCTCTTTCGCCCGTGCGCAGAATGCATCGACCAATGAATTGGCGACCTGATTAAACACCGGCCCCACCGTTAAACTCAAAATCTTGCTGGAGAACTCAAACTCCAGCGCCAGCGATACCTTGCATGCCTGCTCATCCAGCGCATCGAAGCGCCAAAACCCCTCCAGATGATGAAACGGGCCCTCTTCCAGGCGCATCTCGATCATCTTCGGTTTTTGCGAACGATTGCAGGTGGTAAAGGACTTCTCCACGCCGGCCTTGCTCAGCTGCAACTCGCCGCGCACCACGTCCGCGTCGCGACTGAGCACGCGGCTGCTCTTGCACCAGGGCAAAAAGTCCTGGTAGGCATCGATATCATCCACCAGGGCATACATCTCGGCCGCCGAATACGGCACCAAGGCACTACGATTAATACTCGCCACTAAATCAAACCAATTGCTTTTACGAACACGACAATCACGGCCAGGGGGGCGACGAACTTCACCAAAAACAGCCAGACGCGATACCCCAGACCATCATCCATTTGCAGCTCTTCGCGGCTATCGGCGCGGGACAGCACCCAACCGGCGAACAGCGCGATGAACAGGCCGCCCAGGGGCAGCATGATATTGGTGGTCAGATAATCGAGCAAGTCGAAAAAGGTCTTGTCGAACAGCTTATAGTCGGCCCAGTGATTGAACGACAGCACGGTGCCAATCCCCAACAGCCAGGTCATCGCCCCGAACACCACGCAGGTCTTAGCCCGGCTCAAGCCCTTGTTCTCCACCAGCCAGGTCACGGCGGGTTCGATCAGCGAGATCGAGGAACTCCACGCGGCGAAGGTCAGCAGCACAAAGAACAGCGTACCGATGATCAGGCCACCGTCCATCTGGCCGAAGGCAATCGGCAGTGTCACAAACACCAGACCCGGCCCGGCCCCAGGCTCCAGACCGTTGGCGAAGATGATCGGGAAGATCGCCATGCCCGCCAGCAGCGCCACCAGCGTATCCGCGCCCGCGATGTAGAACGTCGTCGATGCAATCGAGGCCTTGTGCGGCAAATACGAACCGTAGATCATGATCGCGCCCATGCCCAGGCTCAGCGTGAAAAAGGCATGCCCCATCGCCACCAGGACACCATCGGCGGTCAATTTACTGAAGTCGGGATTGAACAGAAACTTGAGCCCTTGGCTGAACGCACCCGTCGTCGCGGCATAGCCCACCATCACCAGCAGGATCACAAACAGCGCGGGCATCAAAAACTGCACCGCCTTCTCAAGGCCGCTCTTCACACCGCGGGCCACCACGGCCATCGTCATCAGAATAAATACGGTGTGCCAGAACAACAGCCCGCCGGGGCCGGCCAGCATGTCGCCAAACACCGCACTCACCGCATCGCCATCTGCGCCCTCAAAGGTGCCACTGGCGGTTTTAACGATATAAGACAGCGCCCAACCGGCGATCACGCTGTAGAACGACAGGATCAACAGCCCCGCCACCACGCCGGACCAGCCCAGCAGCCGCCAATGACGGCTAGCGCCTGATTCCTGCGCCAGCGTATGCATGGTGTTTATCGGATTCTGCCGCCCACGCCGCCCGAGCATGATCTCGGCCATCATGATCGGAATCCCGATACAGGCGATACACGCCAGATAGACCAACACAAAGGCGCCGCCGCCGTTCTCACCCGTGATATAGGGAAACTTCCAGATATTACCCAGGCCCACCGCCGAGCCCGTCGCCGCCAAGATAAAAATCCAGCGCGACGACCATTGGCCGTGAATACTCACCCGTGGTTCAGACATGAATCTCTCCCGAATAAAAAACGCATATCGGTATTGTCCCCAAAACCGCCCCCCCTCTCAAGCGCGCATCTTTCCCAATCTTCCAAAAAAGAAACACTTACGCTCACCGCAACCAAGCCCTATAATTGCGCCCATGTCTGGAAAATCGAAAAATAGCAAACTGCCCGCGGGCACCATCACCCTCAACAAAAAAGCGCGGCATGACTACAGCCTCGAAACCAAGTTTGAGGCCGGCCTTGCATTGCAAGGCTGGGAAGTCAAAAGCCTGCGCGAAAACCGCGTACAACTGCAGGACAGTTACGTCATCCTGCAAAACGGCGAGGCCTACCTCATCGGCTGTCTGATCACACCGCTAAAGACCGTCTCCACCCACATCCATCCAGACCAGACACGCAACCGCAAACTGCTGCTCAACCGCCACGAATTAAACAAACTCGTCGGCGCCGTCGAGCGCCAGGGCTACACCATCGTCGCCACCGCCATGTACTGGAAGCACAATCGGGTCAAACTCGAAATCGCGATTGCCAAGGGCAAACAGGATCACGACAAACGCGCCTCCATCAAAGAACGCGACTGGAAACGCGAAAAACAGCGCATCCTCAAACACGGCTAATTCTGGTTGGTACCAAATCCCCGCTGGCCGGGAACTCCCCTCTCGGCTACAATGTCCAACGTAGGTCTGTGAAAACAGACCCAACACCCAGGGGGCGATCTGGCTTCGACGTGGATTGCGAAACCCAAGGTGCATGCCGAGGTGCTGATTCCTCGTAAAACCGTCTGCAAAATTATAGTTGCCAACGAAGACAACTACGCACTCGCTGCTTAATACCCAGTAGGGTGCCCTCGGCCCAAGCCTGTGCTTGTGCACTTGGTATACCGGGGTCGACTCTCACAAGCTCGCGATGACGCATGTTTGGGGCTGATTCGTTAAAACCTTTACTAAACTCGCTGATCGTCTTCCCTGCCCGTCGGGTAGCGTTCAGTTAAATGAATAGACTGGGATAAGCATGTAGAGCCGAAGGCAGAGGATTTGCGGACGCGGGTTCGATCAATGGTCGCCTTTACCCGTAAGGGTAAAGTGAAAACGGGGCTCACATCGGTGAAACCTAACGCACTTGTTGGAGTGCCAAGGCAATACCGAGGGGTAGGAAGAGGGCTAACCTCAGGCCTGCCCTGTAGAGACTCATAGGCGCGCTGAGCACTGACACGTTCAGGCAGAGCACGTACTAGGATTCATTCAAAACATCGAATGAATAACACGCCCCGCATCCTGGCAACAGGATGAAGGTATAGTCCGGCCCACCTCGAAAGAGATGGAATAACCGTCCCGCCGCCTCCACCAACACTAAGCCTCATGCTCGTATAGCATGGGGCTTTTTTATTGCTCTATACTTGCCCAGCGTCAAGGATGACACATGGCAAACTACAAAACGATCAACCAGCTCTCCCCGACTGACGCCGCCTATATCGCTGGCATCATTGATGGCGAAGGCACCATCACGCTTACCCAAGAACACTCAAACGAACAGCGCCGACTGGTGGTCAGCATCAGCAGCACCGAGAGAAGACTGCTCGAATATATTCAACGCATCACCAGCATTGGCACCATTTCCAACAAACGTACCTACAAAAATAATCACACCCCTAGCTATTGCTACAAAGTCACCAACCGCCAAGCGCTGAGCCTGATTGAACAAATTTATGTTTATCTCAGAGGATATAAAGCCAAACGTGCGCAACTAGTCCTCGATAAATATCTAGCTCTCACCCCTCGTAATGGCCGCTACACAGCTGAACTATTAGCCCAAAGACAAGCATTTGAAGAGAAGCTACTAAACACCCTGCCTAACATTCACCCAATATCAAAACGCTCATAGTCACTATCGATTACTAGTGGCTAAATATTCCTAACTCATCGTAGGAACAATAAATATGCCGGAACCACGCGAAGTCCAAAGCTGATATTGGCACGGCGCTTGGTATATGGTCGGGATAATTTAACATCCAGCACTTGGAGCCGTTGGGCTTCACCCATAAGGCCAAGTTGCACTCCTTAGCCTTGGCTTTGGCCTGCTTTACTTGGGGGTTGGTCAGGGTGTTGGTAGTGCGTGCCATTGTAACAACGCCTCTTGAGGATAACGCCAGTTGTTACAACCAGGATTACATTAGGGGCCGGTGTTACAAGTTTTCTTTGGATGCTATAGACACAAAAAAGCCGCTAACTATCTGATAATCAGCGGCTTATCGGTTCTTATTGGATTTACCAGAACCTGTATATGGCGGAGGAGCAGGGATTCGAACCCTGGGAAGGCTACAAACCTTCAACGGTTTTCAAGACCGCCGCTTTCGACCGCTCAGCCACCCCTCCTGTCGAATTGTCACCGTACACAGTGCGTACACTGCGTCGGCCGCCGCCCTAGAGCAGCGGGGCAGAATAATACCAAAAATGAAATGAATTGCTAGTACTTTATGCACCCACCCTGCACCTAAGCGACTCAATTATCTTTATATTCATGAGTTTTCGTGTCAGGAACTTTAATGGTAGACTCGGTCTAACACGTTGACCGCAGCCTCCTTTCATGGGGGCACACAATAACAATGATAATTTTTAACTTTATTTCGATCTATTTTAAGGAGCAAACACAATGCGCCGTGATGCACGTGTGATTGAAGGTACTTTCTCTACGAGTGCGATTACCCCTGCTGAGACCCGTAAGGTCATCCGCAATACCTACAGCCTGCTGGCCATCACACTGCTGTTCAGTGCCGTGACTGCCGGCATTTCGATGGCGATCCAGCCACCAATGTTCACCGGTCTGATCTGTTCTTTGGTCGCGATGGCATTGATCTGGTTTGTGCTGCCCCGTACCGCTAACTCGGCCGCTGGCCTGGGCGTAGTCTTTGGCATCACAGGCCTGTTGGGCTTTGGTCTGGGTCCTGTGCTGTCTCACTATCTGGCCGTTCCTGGCGGTAGCGCCATTGTGATGAACGCCTTCGCCACTACGGGCCTGACCTTCCTTGGTTTGTCTGCCTATGTGCTGACCACCAAAAAAGACTTCAGCTTCATGGGCGGCTTCCTGATGGCCGGCATGATCGCCGTCATCGTACTGGCACTGCTGGCGATGATTGCCTCCTGGGGCTTCGGTATGGACATGAGCGTTGTCTCTCTGGCCATCTCTGGCGCGGTAGTACTGCTGATGTGTGGTCTGATCCTGTTTGAGACCAGCAACATCGTCAACGGCGGCGAGACCAACTACCTGATGGCCACTGTAGGTCTGTACCTGTCGATCTACAACCTGTTCAGTGCCCTGCTGCACATCTTCGGCGCTACCAGCAGCGAAGAATAAACCAGCCACTTCAGGTAGGTTACAATCTGAACCCCGGCCCTGCGCCGGGGTTCTTTCGTTTACAAGCCGGTAACTTCAGATCATGGAAAACCAACACCCCTTTGCTCAATACATTCGCACCCTCGGCCGCGGCAAAAAAGGCTCTCGCGCACTGACCGAAGATGAAGCCTATGAGGCCATGTCGATGATCCTCGATGGCCATATTGAACCAGAACAGCTCGGAGCCTTCCTGATGCTGGTGCGCGTGAAGGAAGAAACCCCGGCCGAGGTCGCAGGTTTTGTCCGCGCGGTACGTGAGCGTCTGCCGCTTGGCGGACACCTGCCCGTGGTCGACCTCGACTGGTCCAGCTACGCCGGCAAGCGCCGCCATCTGCCGTGGTTCCTGCTCAGCGTCATGCTGTTGGTTGAAAATGGCATACGTGTCTTCATGCATGGACTCGAAGGGCGCAAAGATGATCGTATCTACACCCCTGCGGCCCTGACAGCGCTCGGCCTCCCCATTTCCACCTCATTGAGCGATGCCGCACAACGCATCGAACACACCGGCTTCGCCTACCTCAACCTTGATCAGCTCTGCCCCCGCCTGCAACAACTGATCGACCTGAGAGAATTACTTGGACTGCGTTCACCCGTACACACCGTTTCACGCCTGATCAACCCTTTTCAGGCACCGTGTGTCATGCAGGGCATCTTTCATCCTGGGTATCTGGAGATTCATCAAGGTGCCGGCGAATTATTACAACAACCACGGCTGTCCGTGATCAAAGGCGACGGCGGTGAGATTGAAATGAACCCCGATGCAGATAGCCGGGTGTTGTCCGTGATCAATGGCGAATTAAAAGAAGACACCTGGCCTGCAATGTTCAGCAAACGTCACATCAAAGACGAACAGCTCGATTTGGGTCGATTGCTACAACTTTGGCGCGGCGACATCAATGATGAATATGGTACAGGCGCCATCATTCTCACCTGCGCTGTCACCCTGCACACAATGGGGCGTGTTAATACCCTCAATGAGGCCAAAGAACTGGCATCAACATGGTGGCAAAAACGCAATACATCCCTGCTTCCCGGGACAATGCATCGCTAAAACTACGCACCCCCACAGCATGCACAGGATGTATTCGTTAGGAGATAGCGTCTGAGTTAGACGCGTACCGCCCTAAGTACCGACCGCCAACTGCTTTAGATATCGTGCAAAGTCTGGATCTTCACCGCGAAGCAACACTGGCAACGACGCCCTGAAATCAGCCCGCTGGCACCATTCATACATATAGTCTTCCCATGAACGCCAGCGGCGCTGCTGCTTGATTGACATATCTTCTTCGTAAAGCAAGAGATAGGCCCGCTCAAATAATGACACCAACATACTGAATATAATGATCATACGTTCACGCTGTTCGTCGGTAAGCGATTGAGTCTCTTCCTCCGAAAAGAGCTTAAGGTCGGGATTATCGAGAGCGACCTTGAGAAAGTCCTGATAGTTATCCGAGAGGAGCTGGTACACCTCCTCCTCTTCGTTATTGCGTTCTTTGCGCTGGTCGTAAAAAAAGACAACTATTGCCAACGGCAAACCAAAAACAGTCACGATATAACTTAACAGTTCCCACGTTTCCATAGCGTTCATGCCATCGTTTTTAATCAGCAATACCCGGCGTACCACCTCAATATGTTTCGGCACTGATAGAGGTTGAGATTAACCACTGCATATTGGAAAACGCGATCAAATATTCAGGAAAAGTCAGCCTGATCAGAGTCGCAGTGCGTTCATCGAGCCTAGGGCAACCTCAACTCAGCGTCACCGACAACGGCCCCGGTGTGCCCGAATCAGAACATCAACACATCCTGCAACGCTTCGTGCGGCTGGATAAAAACCGCAGCACCCCAGGCAATGGACTGGGTTTGAGCCTGGTCGATGCCACATGCAGCCTGCATCACGCCACCCTCACATTGCGCGACAACCAACCAGGATTGCGCGTCGAGATAGTCTTCCCCGCACCGCAGGCTTAGGCAGCCTCCATACAACAGTGCTTGTATTTTTTGCCACTGCCACAGATACACGGATCATTGCGACCCAGCTTAATCTCCCGAATATAGGGTTGATTCATCTCCGCATGTTTCACCAGCGCCTTCCCCATGCGGGCGTAAATGGCCATCGCCTCTGGCAGTGCCAACACACGGTTTTCTGCCAACTGCTCCGCTGAGATCCAGGTATCCTCATCAGAGGCCGCAAGCTTCTTGGCCTCATCACGGTGAGAAAAATAGACCAAGGTCTTCACCGCCTTGCGCCATACCTTCTCCGCATCCTCATCCAGGTTGGCATTCCATACATCTTCCAGCCAATCGATACCGTCGAAGAAGCCATCGGCCCAAAACGCCAGCGGCGCGCCATCGCCCACATTCTCCATTGCCGGCTCCAGCAACTCGATCAACTCCGGCAGCTGAGGCATATCAAGCTGTACCAGGGCCTCAACCTCGGCATACACCTCGAGCAAAGCTTGCTCAATCTTGACCTGCTTCTCTTCGTTTTTATATGCAGGCGACTCACCATTAAACACCACCGCCATCCACTCGGCGGTCTCCACCGGCTCAGGGCAAGCGCATACTGCAAACAAAAAGCCATAGACCTCAGGCAGTGTCATCGTGCCCTCAGGGCGTTTATCCGAGGATAAAAATTTAGCGAGTTTTTTCAAGGGCAGACTCCAATTGAAATGAACCGATGGACAGTCCGACAAAGTATGTCATGGAATGTCGAACAGCGAAAACGCCCGCCCGGATTCCGTCATCACGCCACCCAGTTGATTACATTCCATTGCCAGACACCCATTGTCGATACTGGAAGTGCCAATCTCTCTGCCTAAGCCTGAGTCTCTTCCATCCTGCTGCTTGTTTAACGTCTACCCAGACACTNNAAATGATAACTATTATCATTATTATCTTTCGCCGTAATTCACTCGCCGCTGTCATGCATACACCCGCCATAACAGCGTCACGAACAATAAATATAGAAATCAAATAAAACAGCGATCACAGCAAGGAACCTATTAATGAAACAAGCATGTATAAATTCAATGCAATATCTCGGCGCGCTACTGGCCACAAGCCTGGTAACACAAAGCGCTATTGCGATGACGCCCCAAGAACAACTGGGACGCTTCCTCTATTTTGACGAAAACCTGTCCATCAACAAAAACCAGTCATGCGCAAGTTGCCATCTACCTACAGCAGGGTTCGCAGAACCGGAAAGACAACTGCCAGTATCGGAAGGCTCAATACCAGGCACGTTCGGCAGCCGTAATGCACCAAGTGCAAGTTATGCCGCCTTCTTCCCTGAATTCACCCTCAAGGGTGGCATACAAGGCGGTCAATTTTGGGATGGCCGCGCGACCAATCTCACAGAGCAGGCAAAGGGACCATTTCTCAACCCGGTCGAAATGGCCATGCCCAATGAGGCCGCAGTCCTACTCGCCATCGAGACGTCATCACATGGCTACAGCGCACTCTTTCAACAGGAATGTGGCAACGATGCCTTCGAGCATGCAAAAACCAATTTCCAGCCGGGCATCAACAACGCTTATCACTGTCTGGCCGACGCAATTGCCGCATTTGAACGTACAGACGAATTAAACCCGTTCACCTCCAAATATGATGCTGTACAAGCAAAGATGACAAGCTTCACCGCGGTTGAGGAACAAGGTTTTAATCTGTTCACAGGACGTGCGAAATGTACTCACTGCCACAGCCTGGGGAATGGCAAAGATAAAGATCTATTTACCGATTTCAAATTTCACAATATAGGCGTGCCGAGTAACCCTGAACTAATAGCACTGGCCAAACTGCCGTCAGACTTTAAAGACCCCGGTCTAGGTGGCTTCCTCAATAATCCTAAAGAGATAGGACGTTTTAAAACCACCCACCTACGTAATGTAGAATTGACTGCGCCCTACATGCACAACGGCGCTCTAACAACACTCAAGGAGGTCGTGCACTTCTACAACACCCGGGACATACAGGGAAAGTGGCCTGCACCAGAGATACGCGACAACATGAACAGTAGCTTCCTGGGTGACTTAGGCCTAACGGATGAAGAAGAAGATGCCATCGTAGAATTTATGAAGACATTAACTGACGGTTATATCCGCCAATAAAGACCACCCGCCCTGCAATCTATTGATTGCAGGGCTGATTTAAAGATTGATCAAGCGTTACAAAAAATCCAATGTCAGCAGAAGACGCTTTTTACCCGGAATAGGCAGCGGTGAACGATGCACCAGACCGTTACCCTCATTCCCCTCCCAACGCTCACCTTTAATCAGCGCCACATCTCCGTTGCCGAGCTGGTGAATATCGTCAGCACTCTGATATATCCCGGAAAGCTCATCAGGCAGGCCATTATTTCCCGCACCCAGTTTTGCACGATCAACTACATGATTGGGCAACCACTGAGTGGCTACTCCCTGATATGTCGTCACCAATCGACAGGGAACTTTATCAACGTGGAACCGGGGGCACATTGCATAATCCAAAGTCGTCAATCTCAAGCCAACGGTATCAAGATCAAACAGGTAAGCAAACATCTCTACCAGTGAAGCAATATCCTCACTCAACGCTACTGCGTATGCATGGTCACCCAAGGCTTCGCGCACAGACCCCAGCGCAGTCCGTGGCGAAACGCTCATCGCCAACTGCAATGCTGTGCGCGACCTTACAAGCTCATCGACACCAGCCACCAAGTCAGCTGACAGCTCACGTCGCCAAATAGCGATATTGTTTGCATCCTCGTAAATATCCCCCAGCACCTCTGGGGTCACCGAATCAGATACAGAGCCCAACATCATTGATGGTGGCGTATCAACTGAAACCTGAGCAAAAACATCCATACCAAAACCTCCCACGCCAAGCGCTCACCAATGTCATTAAGGGGAATCTACGGTCAAACAAAGATGTTATGTTATAACATAATGCCCATATAGAGAAGATTAGTCCTCGCCCCCTCATTGAGACGCATTGAAATACACCGAAGCCATTTCCAGACAAATGTAGGTCAAAGGGTGAAACGTAATCGGACGGATGTTATCGCCAATACATATCAATCACATACGTGCGATTACACGATACCAATCGCAGCTACAAGAGACAGTATTAAATCGTGAATACTGGTTTGCTAAAGCCAGAAGCGGACGTTCAAATGTAGGTTGGTGCTGAGCTTGCGAAGCCCAACATGAATTTTGGCATTATACGTTGGGCTTCATTCTTCAGCCCACCCTACGGCCCTTTTAAGCACGGGTCTTTTGTTAAATTCAAAAGAGCCTGCCCCTTTGATTCGAAATGTGTCAACTATACGGCCATGACCAGACATTTGATGTAGGGTGGGTTAGGAATGTTTTTTATTCCGTAACATACCCAGGCAGGCTCTCGTGATAGCGATTCCTAATTCTCTTTTCGTTCGGCGCAATGCGCTTCGCTTATTGTCGCCCTACGTAGTACGCCTTACCGCGTTGGCGGGCCTGCTCGAGCGGATGGGCTTGGGTCACCAGGCCTTTATCCGTCAACAGCGAAACCTCCGACTTGGAGATCTTCTTCACCGTCTCAGGCTTCCAGTCCTTAACCTCAAGAAACAACAAACCGCGACCAGGGTGCAGGATAATAAAATCCGGATATCGGCGTTTATTGCCAACCGGGATGTCATACCAAACCAGGTAATCATCCTCCAGCAACGCCTCCAGGCGACGCGCCACTCGCTTCTCGCCAGAGGTCATGCGACCAAGGGTCTGGCGATTAAGCGCGGGAATAATTTCTGCCATATAACGCCCTCAAACGTGGCTGATTGTCTAACTGTTCATATGCGATTATCGGAACATCCGGCATCGCCATAAGTGGACTTTCGATAAGGCCGGGATGTAATGAAATGGCATCCAGGCTTTCCCCGGAAAACGCTATCGCTTCTTCCAGGCTACTTGCTGTTATTTATTCCAAACAACGCACAAGGCATGCCCCCTTTTTTCTCTTATTGGACACGCTAACGCCCCCCCATCAAGAGTGATATAATGCGCCACCCTGCGGCCACCCTAAATGCAGCCCGCGCCAAATACTCAACGCGTCTCGAAGAGGAACGTCCATGACCACCAAGCGTTATCACATCACAGGCACCACCGGCATTGATCAAGGTATCGAAAAAGGTATTAGTTACGGCCACTACCAACGCAACAACGCAGAACAAGTGATCACAGGACGCGCCGCCCACAACATCGCCATCGACACCGCCAGCGACTATGAAACCGTGGTGTGCCAACCAGCTACACAAAAATTGGCAGAAGAGCTGTTTAACAAATGGAATAACGCGCTACAGACCGGTAACGCAAAACAAGTGGCAGCGCTATACGCTGAAGACGCAGTGCTCCTCCCCACCGTATCCAACCTGCCCAGAACCACACCCGCCGAGATAGAAGATTACTTCATCCACTTCTTGGAGAAGAAACCATTCGGCACCATCAAACAACGCAACATCAAAAAAGGCTGCAACAAACTGACTGACGCAGGCATTTACGACTTTGCAGTGATCTCCGCAGGCAAGAAAGAAATCGTTCCAGCACGATACACCTTCGTCTATGAATATCGTAACAATCAATGGAAAATCGTGCATCACCACTCATCCATGATGCCAGAGAAGAAATAACGCACCCTCGAACAACAGTGATCTAGTGCCCGGGCGCTAGATCACACACTCCAATCACCGCCTTTACCATTCAACACCGATCTGATCGGCATCTTGAAACAAACGCCGCGCAATCAGATGTAGGGCGGGTTAGGAATGTTTTTTTATTCCGTAACCCACCAAGCATACCCAATGCACTTCGCGGGGCAGGCTCTCGCAATAGCGATTCCTAATTATCTTTTCGCCCTACGTAGTACGCCTTACCGCGTTGAGCAAGGCATACGGACACTCGTGAGACATCAACTGCCTTGCAACCTCCTCCCCGTGGCTCTTGACGAAGTAAAGCACAGCCATGTCACGCCAGGCAGCCCCCTGTTCATGCCATTTTTAAGGCACGCGGCCGTGTAGTCCGCTTCCGCCTTGAGTGTATGAAATCGCTTGACCACGGGGGTAGCACCCTCACACCTCCCCCCCTTGATTCACAATATGATCACACTCATAATACTGTTTATTTATACAGGCCCTTATTATGCGCGTACAATATCTGGGAAGCCACCTATCGCACTATCGGTTAAAGCTGCCTCTATATCTGATCAAAGTGCCCGCAGGCTTTCCTAGCCCTGCCGACGACTACATGGACAAACGGCTGGATCTCAATGAGTTTCTGGTCAAGCATGACGCCGCCACCTTTTATTGCCGCGTCTTGGGCGACTCCATGGAGGGCTGCGGAATATTCAACGGGGATATGTTGATCGTTGATCGCGCCGTCGAGCCTCGTAACGGCAGTGTAGTGGTTGCCAATATTGATGGCGAGTTGACCTGCAAAATTCTGGATTTAACGCACAGGCAGCTACTTTCCTCTAACGCCAAATACCCCCCCATCACCATAGGTGAAGACAGCGACATGAGTATTGAGGGGGTCGTGATTCATTCGATTCGTTCCCATGTTTGCCCTGGTTGATTGCAACAGCTTCTATGCCAGCTGCGAGCAGGTCTTTCGACCTGATTTACGTGGCAAGCCGGTGGTTGTCCTCTCCAATAACGATGGCTTTGTGGTCGCACGCTCCAAAGAAGCAAAACTGCTCGGCATTGGTGATTTGCAACCCTTCTTCAAAATAGAACACATACTGCGTCGCCATAATGTCGCCATTTTTTCATCCAACTATCCCCTATATGGCGATATATCACGCCGGGTAATGAACACGCTAAAGACATTCAGCCCTCATATTGAAGTCTATAGTATCGATGAAATGTTTTTGTCACTGAACGGCATCCCCTTTGATTACAACAGCTACGGCCAAGAAATGAGGTCGCGCCTGTGGAAACACACCCGCATCCCGGTCGGCGTGGGCATTGCCCCCAGCAAAACACTGGCAAAGCTCGCCAATCGAGTCGCCAAGAAAGTGCCCAAATGCAATGGCGTATGTGTGCTGGATGCCCCCCATAAGTGGGAATGGGTGCTGCGACGCGTTCCAGTGACGGCGGTATGGGGCATTGCCCAAAGAACAGCAAAACGCCTGGAAGATCTTAAGATCAGATCGGCATGGGATTTAGCAAGTGCAAACCCTCGCATGGTCCGCAAACAGAGCAATATCTGTATCGAGCGCACCATGGCAGAGCTCAACGGCATCCCCTGTTTAAGCCTGGAAGACGTCCCACCGGCAAAGAAGCAGATCTATTGCACCCGCTCCTTCGGCAAGAAAGCCACATCCCTGCCCCCTGTGTTAGATGCACTCTCACTATATGCCGCCCGAGCCAGCGAGAAACTACGCGCCCAAAACAGCCTCGCCCTTTCCATCCATGTATTTATGCACACCTCACCTTTTGAGCCCAACTTTCATTCAGCCAGTGAAACAGCCAAGCTCCCCTATCCAACAGATGACAGCCGAGTGATTACCGCAAAAACCAGGGAAATCGGGCGCAAAATATATCGCGAGGGGCATGCATTCTTAAAGGCCGGTGTTGGCTTGATCCAAGTGGTCGACAAAAAACACCACCAGTTTGACCTATTACACCCAGGACAATCAGCAAAAGCCGACAAACTCATGCATGTGATCGATGGCATTAACCAACGTGAAGGCAAAGGCACGGTGTTTTTGGCTGCCCAAGGTATCCATCAACCCTGGTATATGCGCCAGCAGTTTACATCTCCGCAATACACCACAAAATGGGCCGACATCCCGGTCGTTAAAACATGAAATCTAACAACGAACAGGCAACCATTTAAGGAAATCACAATTGATTTTATAAATCACTGCTAACGGCCAGGAGCGGACATTGAATTAAGTGAATTGCCCTCGGAATAATCAAAAACCCACTACCCCATACCGACTCTAATTGTGGATTTCCTGATACTTTGTTTTAATGAATCGCCTTCCCTCTGCCTTGGTATATGTAGCCCTAATAGTAGGCTTCAATAGATCAAGCAGTTTAGAATCAACTATAGTGTTCTCAAGTCGATCAGCATTCAGAGTCAAAATATATTGTTTATCACGTCCAAAACGTGCCTTGTTGACGAGATAATCAAGGCTCTTGGTAAGCGTATCCTGATCGACATCAAAAATATTATCGTGAATCAGAAACCCAGGGTGCGAAGCAAATGTTTTGTCATTCAGTAAAAGGCATATGTCGTATATGAAAACTTTTTCACGTTCGACACTGTGACTACCGTCATCATCTATTCGCATAGTTATCTCTACTACCTGTTTTTTCGAAGTCGGTTTAACTTCGAATGATGCTTTTCGATTTCCTTGAATATATTTATGTGTATCTAGAATTGTTTGCTCAAATGAGGCTAATATCTCACTGGATTCCTGAATGGCGGATTGCAGGTTGAGCAATTCCTGCTCCTTCTTGGATTTGGCTCGCTGTTTCTGCAATTCTAGTTCATCATACTTTGCGATAAAGGTCTTCAACTGGCTTGCCTCATCGAGCTTAGACTGATATGCAGAATAGGTCTGTTTTAGATTTTTGAGATCGCCCTGCTGATCAAGAACCGATAATTTTTCCTTATATTTCTTATCTAAAACATCGATCTGAGAGTCTATAGTTTCAATATTTTTTCTGATTTCGTCTCTTCTTTGATAGATTAACTGATTCTGAAAGTCGTCAATTTTCTTCTTGAACTGATAGACCTCATCAAGCTCTCGTTTGATCTGATCACCGAGGCCTTTTCGCATTTGCTCATAGAAATCCCTGATTTCGCTAGAATCTATTTTGCGTGCATCAATGATAGGCTTTGATCGAAGGTACTTTGATCTGAGTATCGATTTTTCCCTTCTCAAATCATCAAGCGTCTTTTCAAGATGGATGATGTCGTCTTTTACGAACTCATAGCCTGAAATATTTTCAAGAGCATCGATACTACGAGAAATTTCTTTTACTTCACTTTCAAGCTCGTTCATGTCAGAACGTGAGTCATCAATGTCCTTTTCTCGAAGTAGTTCGACATCATCCTTGATTTTCTTTATATGTTTGGAAAGCTCATCGATTTCATTTATGACAAGCTTGATCGTAGCGTATATCTCGATATCTATACCTAGCAAATACAAATGAGGGGCATAATCGTCAGGAATCCGTTTGCTTGTATCATAACAAGCCACAAGCGACTTGAATTCTGAACGCTCATCTCGCATCAGAGGCCCCATTATTGATCTAAAGCTAGGGCTATTTCTATCGTTATTGTCAAAAAGCTTTTTTCCTAGATATGAAATTGCATCTTCAAGTTTTTGAAACTCTATAGATCGTTCCTTCAAATAAAATGTAGGCCGCTCCGCATTTTGAAGGGAGCGTTTTATCGTGATTGGTTCATTACCCATAATAATGTCGAGACAGATATTCGTTTGAGGAGAAAATATAGTCTTTGGAATTTTCTTTACTCGACTATCGCTTGCCTTCTTTAAAAGCGCAAAGTTAATAAACTCAATACATAGCGACTTTCCAACTCCATTTGTTTTATTGCTGCTATCGTCTTTTTCACCCAATATAAGATTTAGACCATCCTCGAACACGACAGGGTCAATAATTTCAGGTTCTGTATAAAGCTTTTTAATTTTCAACATTTTTTACTACGTATGGTTCGTCAAAATCTATTAGGCCAGTTGAATATAAAAAGATCAGTCCTAAAACAATGTTGTTGTATGAAAACCATTTCTCCTTTCTAAATCCGTCCGTAATATCGAAGATACTTACTTTTTCATCCGCTTTAGTCTCGATCAGCGACATGATTTTATAAGCAACTATGGGGGGGGACGCCTCCACTTGTTCGCCAGCAATAAAAAGACTAGGCATTTATGGCCTCCTTATTAGGAAAGACATTACATCTAAGCAATTCGTCAATTAGAAAAAATCTGATTGCTGTAACATCATAGTCTTTGATCTTGTTTCTCAATATGTTCTCCATATCTTTTACAAGCTGCTTAAGAGCGGCCTTGGGGTCACCATTGCAATCAGTTAGTACCTCATCACTATAAGCCTTGACATAAAGCCCAAGTCTTCGTAGCTTCGTTTGGCCTAGCTCAGAGTGCTGCCGGACATCAGAAAGTACTTCACCATATTCGATGTATAGGTCTTGAAACTCGCTAGTCAACAATGTAGCATGATCCGCAAACCTTTCATTTATTTTGCCGTCAGGATCAGGCTCTTCTAAAAATCCGGAACCAATAGCGGGATGGTCTTCGTCGCTAAGCAGTAGTATAAGATTTTCGAAGGTTGCAATTTCTTTAGAGATATGATTTTTGGAAATAAACTGGACTTGTTCTTCAAGGAAGTCCCTGACTTCTTGTATCTCCTTTACATTCTTATCGCCAATTAACTCAACGAGCGAGGATATGTCCCAAACATCTTTCGCGACATCTAGCTCATGCTTAGAAGAATCTCCGATCTTTTTCTTTTTATAATCTTTCTTGTTCCCGATGATTACTATTTTTAGCTCATCATACGTTTCATAGAGCTTTTTCTCATTGAACTTTGTTACTGTTTTCTCGATTTTGGAAAAGTCATTTGTGGACGTTACTTGAATAGCAATCTTTGCGGCTTTGTCACCCAAGTCAATGGCCGCCGCGTTTTTTTCCTCAATGTTGATGTTCTTGAAGTGGTGGCTCAAAACCAAATTCAGAAAATCCCTGAAAAAGTTTTCGGAGTAAATATTAATATCATTGAGATTTTGAGACGCAGAGATTTCTACCTGAGACTTTATGTAGGATAGGCGTTCAATTATGGAATCCATGCCATTTTTTCTTGTAACAACCATCGATCTTTCCCACCTTACAACTTGTTAATATTTGCGTGTACTACTTTCTATCTCTTGCTTTAGTACAGCACATGAGCGTAGGAGGCAAGCTACTTAATTTTTTGTCCGCTTTGGGTCGATACCAGCCACCCCACCTCCTAAAATCTTACCCCTTCATGGCGAGGGTAATATTTGCCAATCTTGCTAATAGATTTCATTCATCATAATTGGTTGCTCGCGTTGTCATTCATGCGTCTCGCCCTTGACCAAACCAAGAACGCCCCCCTTCTCCGAGACATAAAAAAAGCCCAGGGGTCACCTAGGCTTTTTAAAAAATCATATGGCGGAGAAGAAGGGATTACTCGCTGCGCTCGCCCCTGCGGGGTCGTTGCCGCTGTGCGGCTACGCTCTCCTTCGCTGGCGCTCAGTCGTCGAACCCTCTGATTTATACATCAAGGGTTCAAATCCCTTCTCCGAGACATAAAAAAAGCCCAGGGGTCACCTGGGCTTTTTAAAAATCATATGGCGGAGAAGAAGGGATTCGAACCCTTGATACGCTATTAACGTATACACACNNCTTTCCAGGCGTGCTCCTTCAACCGCTCGGACACTTCTCCTGATTTGAGGGGCGCTAGGGTATACCATCGCCTGTATGGTTGCAAATCGATTTGCCGGGGCTGGCGGCTTGGTCTGTACGGCGGCGTAAACTAATATATTGGGTGGCCGTTATTCATCTTAGAAAACACGCCCTAAAACAATCACCTAAGGAGTTTTAGATGTTGTTTGATTCGCTGCCTGCGCCCTCTTCCGATCTGATGTTGGCCATGCGTCGTGCCTATTTGGCCGATGAGAGTGAGCTGTTGCAACGGCTGCTGGGGCAGGCGCGGCTGAGTGTGGATAACCAGCACCGGGTGATTGATCTGGCGCGTGATCTGACGGCGAATGTGCGTGAGCATCCGCTGCATCGCGGTGCGGTTGAGGCCTTTATGCGCGAGTATGATCTGAGCTCGGAGGAAGGCGTGATGCTGATGTGTCTGGCCGAAGCCTTGCTGCGCATTCCGGATGCAGAGACGGCGGACCGGCTGATCCAGGACAAGCTCGGCGATGCGGGCTGGGCGCAGCATTTGGGGCAGAGCAAGTCGCTGTTCGTCAATGCCTCAACCTGGGGCCTGATGCTGACCGGGCGGCTAGTGAAACTGGCACCGGACCTGGTCGACAACCCCGGCGGTTTGATTGCGCGGCTGATTGGCCGCAGCGGTGAGCCGGTGATCCGCTCGGCGCTGCGCCAGGCGATGCGCCTGATGGGCCACCAGTTTGTGATGGGCGCGACCATCGATGAGGCGCTGAAGCGCAGCAGCGAGGGCGATAACCGGCGCTATCGTTATTCGTTTGATATGTTGGGTGAGGCGGCGCTGACCGAGGCCGATGCCGAGCGTTATTTCACCGCCTACCGTGATTCGATCGCGGCCGTGGGCCGCGCCAGCGGCAAACAAGGCGATCTGTTCGACAACCCCGGCATCTCGGTCAAGCTGTCGGCGCTGCACCCGCGTTATGAGTTCGGCAAGTGGCAACGGGTGATCGATGAGCTGACGCCCCGCGTGTTGCAGCTGGCGCAGTTGGCGCGTGATGCCCACATCAATCTGACTATCGATGCCGAAGAGGCCGAACGGCTGGAGCTGTCGCTGGCGGTGTTTGAACGCGTGCTGCGCGACAGCAGCCTCTCCGATTGGCATGGCCTGGGGCTGGCGGTGCAGGCCTATCAAAAGCGTGCGCCGTATGTGATCGATTGGCTCATCGAGCTGGCCCGCGATACCGGCTGTACGATCCCGGTGCGTCTGGTCAAGGGCGCCTATTGGGATGCCGAGATCAAACGCGCGCAGGAACGCGGCCTCGATAACTATCCGGTATACACACGCAAGGTGGCGACCGATGTTGCCTACCTCGCCTGCGCCCGCCGCCTGCTGGAGGCCGGCGAACACTTCTATCCGCAGTTTGCGACCCACAACGCGCACACGCTGGCCAGTATCCTGGTGATGGCGCACGACGATGCCCGCTACGAATTCCAGCGCCTGCACGGCATGGGCGATTCGCTGTACCACCATGCGCTGCATTCCAAGCTGGTGCGCCGTTGCCGCGTCTATGCGCCGGTCGGCAATCACAAGGAACTGCTGCCCTATCTGGTGCGCCGCCTGCTCGAAAACGGCGCCAACAGTTCCTTCGTCAATCGGCTGGAGGATCGCAACATCCCCATCGACGAGATCATTGCCGATCCGGTGGCCGAACTGGAGATGCTCGACTGCACGCCGCACCCGAAGATCCCGCTGCCGCGGCACATCCACGGTCAGGCGCGGCTCAATTCGCGTGGATTGAATCTGTTCGACCTCGACGCCCTGCTCCGCCTCGACAGCGAGATGGAGGCCAGCCATCACGACGGCTGGCAGGCGGGACCGATCGTCAGTGGTGTGGCCACCATCGACGATGGCCGTGTTGTGCACGCCCCCGCCGATCATCAGTTGAGCATCGGCACCGTGCGCCTGGCCACAGCCGAACAGCTGGATGCCGCACTGGCGGCGGCCCATCGCGCTGCGCCCGGCTGGGACCGCACCCCGGCCCGCCGCCGTGCCGAGATCCTGGATGACGCCGCGGCACTGATGGAACAGCGGCAGGCCGAACTGATCGCGCTGTGCGTGTTGGAAGGTGGCCGTTCGCTCAACGATGCCCATGCCGAGGTGCGCGAGGCGGTCGATTTTTGTCGTTATTACGCGCAGCTGGCGCGTGAGCAGTTTGCCGAGGCCAGCGTGATGACCAGCATCACCGGCGAGCGCAACGAACTGCGGCTGCACGGCCGTGGCGTGTTCGCCTGCATCAGCCCGTGGAATTTCCCGGTCGCGATCTTCACCGGCCAGGTGGTGGCGGCGCTCGCCGCCGGCAACGCCGTCATCGCTAAACCGGCGAGCCTGACGCCGCTGTCCGGCTTCAAGGTGGTCGAGTTGCTGCATGAGGCGGGCGTGCCGCTGGATGTGCTGCACTTTATTCCCGGCGAAGGCAGCGAGATCGGCGATGCGCTGATCGGAGACCGCCGCATCGCCGGTGTGGCCTTTACCGGCTCCACCGCCGTGGCCCATCGCATTCAACAGCTGTTGGCGCAGCGGCGCGAGATCCTCCCGCTGATTGCCGAGACCGGCGGCCAGAACTGCATGATCGTCGACAGCTCGGCACTGCCGGAACAGGTGGTCAGCGATGCGGTCACGTCTGCCTTCAACAGCGCCGGTCAGCGCTGCTCGGCACTGCGGGTGTTGTATGTGCAGGACGAGATCGCACCACGCATCATCGAGCTGCTCAAGGGCGCGATGGATCAACTAAGCATCGGCGACCCGGCCAGACTCACCACCGACATCGGCCCCGTCATCAGCGACACAGCGATAGAAGGCCTGGCACGACACGTGGATCGCATGGCCCATGAGGCGCGCCTGATCCATCAGGTGATGCTCGATGACCACACCGCCTGCGGCACGTTTTTCCCGCCGACCGCGTTTGAGATCGACCGGCTGGAACAACTGCCGGACGAGGTCTTCGGCCCGATCCTGCACGTCATCCGCTACCGCGCCGCAGCGTTAGAACAGGTGATCAACGACATCAACGCCAGCGGTTATGGTCTGACGCTCGGCATTCATAGCCGCATCAACTCGGTGATCAACTTCATCGCGCAGCGGGCGCGCTGCGGCAACATCTACGCCAATCGCAACATGATCGGCGCGGTGGTCGGCAGCCAACCCTTCGGCGGCGAAGGCCTCTCCGGCACCGGCCCCAAGGCGGGCGGCCCCAACTACCTGCGCCGCTTCGCCACCGAACGTGTGCTCAGCATCAACACCGCTGCAGTGGGCGGCAACACCAGCCTGCTGACGCTGGGGAACGAACATTTAAAACATTGAGCCTTTGGGCACGTCAATTTACTGGACCAAATCGCTGGCCCAAATCGCTGGCGGCGGCTAGTATTGGCCGGTTTTTAATCTTCAGGATTCCCGATGATGTTGTTTAGTGTGATGGCGCCTTGATGAACGCGTTGTTTCTGTATTGCCGCGCCGGGTTTGAGAGCGAGTGCGCGGCCGAGATCCAGGATCAGGCCGCGACGCGCGGCATGGCCGGTTATGCCAAGGCGAAGCCGAATGCGGGTTATGTGGTGTTTCAGTGTTATGGCGAGGGTGATGCCGAGCGGCTCGCGCGTGAGGTGCAGATCGGCCAGCTGATCTTTGCCCGCGCCTGGTTCCTGTTGCTGGCGCTGTGCAATGAACTGCCGGTGGATGACCGCGTGACGGGTCTGGTCGAGGTGTTGCAGGGTCTGCCACAGGCCGCGTCGAAGTTGCAGCTGGAGACGCCGGACACCAACGAGGCCAAACAGCTGCAGTTGCTCTGTCGCAGCCTCTATACGCCGCTGGCGATCCCGCTCAAACAACAGCGCCTGCTGGTTGAGGCCGACGACGGCATCACGATCCATGTCTGTTTTATGAACACCTGCAGCGCCTATGTTGGTTACATGCCGCGCGACAATAATTCACCGTGGCCGATGGGCATCCCGCGGCTGCGTTTTCCGCGTCAGGCGCCGAGCCGTTCTACCTTGAAGTTGGATGAGGCGATCCTGGGCATGTTGTCGGCGCGCCAGCAAAGGCAGCTGTTTCAACCGGGCATGCAGGCGGTGGACCTCGGTGCCTGCCCCGGCGGCTGGACCTGGCAGCTGGTGTCGCGCGGACTGAAGGTGATTGCGATCGACAATGGCGCCATCGATGAAGGCATCATGGCCACGGGGCTGGTGGAGCATCTGCGCACCGACGGCTTTCGTTTCCGCCCGACACAGGCCGTGGACTGGCTGGTGTGCGACATCGTCGAACAGCCGATCCGGGTCGCCGATCTGATGGCGAGCTGGCTGGCCGAAGGCTGGTGCAAACACGCCATCTTCAATCTCAAGCTGCCGATGAAGAAGCGTTATCAGGAGGTACAGAAGTGCCTGGACCTGGTGGCGCAACGTATCAATGATGCCGGCCTCTCGTATGAGATGCGCAGCAAACAGCTCTATCATGATCGCGAAGAAGTGACGGTGTTCGTGACGGTCGCGTGATCGACCGTCGCCAATACCGCTGATAAAAATTATTCGCCCCCCATAGGTGGCGAAAACGAAACATTGTATGCTACGCCGCTTGCGGTCGACGTCGTGTCGGCCGCCCTTTGTGACACGAGTCATGACCCAGCCACGCCCCCCCTTCCCCAGCAAGTCTCACAAGCATTCAGCCTCGGCCAACGACTCGCGCAAAGAGATCAAATACTATGGCATCGCCGCCTGCCTGGAACTCTGGCGTGCGCGGCCGGACGATGTGATCCGCATCTACGTCACCGAGGGCAACCTCAAGACCGCGAGCGAGATGCTGAAGTGGGCCGCGGCCCAAAAGCGCGCCTACCACATCGTCAGCCATGATGACCTGGAGCGGCTCACCGACTCGATCCATCACCAGGGCATTTGCGTGCTGGCGCTGGAACCCGTGGCGATGGGCTTCAAACAATTCAAGGAAGAACTCGGCCGCGATCGCAGCCCGATGTTGCTGGGTTATCTCGACGGTGTGGAAAATCCGCACAACCTCGGCGCCATCGTGCGTACCTGTGCCCACCTCGGCATCCGCTACCTGCTCGGCGAATCGGGCCGTCTGCCCAAACTGTCGGCCTCGGCCTGCCGTGTGGCCGAAGGCGGTGCCGAACATGTAAAGCTGATCCACCTGCTGCACCGCGACAAGGCGCTGGCCGATCTGAAGAGACTCGGTTTCAAGCTGCTGATTACCGCCGCCGACGGCCAGTCGGTCTATCGTCAGCCCTACCCTGCGCGCACGATGTTGGTGATGGGGGCGGAGCAGACCGGCGTCAGCGCCGACCTGCGCGCCGTGGCCGATGGCAAGATCGCCATCCCCGGCAGCGGCAAGGTCGAGAGCCTGAATGTCTCGGTGGCGTTTGCCATCCTGGCGGCGGAATTTGAACGTCAACAGGCGACCACACAGCCATAACACTGGCGCGCTTGCGCCTCTTCTCTAATTACTCTTGCGGACACTTCGATGACACTCGCCCTCCTACGCCTTAATAAAGATTCAGACCGCCGCCTGCGCGCCGGTCACTGCTGGGTTTACAGCAATGAGGTCGATACCAAGGCCACGCCACTCAGCAGCTTTGAGCCCGGCCAGCCGGTGGAGATTCAAAACAGCCAAGGCAAGTTTCTCGGCAGCGGTTACGTCAATCCCCATTCGCTGATCTGCGCGCGCCTGGTCAGCCGCGACATCGCGCGGCCACTGAGCCTGGCGCTGCTGGTCGATCGGCTGCAGATTGCGCTGAGCCTGCGCGAGCGCCTCTTCCCCCACCCCTACTATCGCCTGGTGTTCGGTGAAAGCGATGGCCTGCCCGGCCTGGTGGTAGATCGTTATGGCGATTGTGTGGTCGCGCAGATCACCACCGCCGGCATGGAGCGCATGCGCGCAGAGATCGTCGCCGCGTTGCAGCAGGTGCTCGGCTGCAGCTCGGTGCTGCTGCGCAATGACAGCGCCATCCGCGAACTGGAAGGCCTGGAGTCATACGTCGAAGAGGCCCTCGGCACCGTGCCCGATCAGGTCGCAATCCGCGAGGGGGAATCGGGGTTTTTGATCTCGCCCAAACATGGCCAGAAGACCGGCTGGTTCTACGACCAATCCGACAACCGCAGCCGCATGCAGCGTTATGTGCAAGGCAAACGGGTGTTGGACATCTGCAGCTATATCGGCGGCTGGGGCGTACGTGCAGCGGCAGCCGGCGCAGAACGCGCGCTCTGCATCGATGCCTCGGCCAGTGCGCTCGAAGGCGTCGCCGCCAATGCCAAACACAACGGTCTCGAACAGCGGGTCGCCACACTCAAAGGCGATGCCTTCGATGTCCTGCGCGATCTGCGCGCCGAACAGGAGCACTTTGATGTAGTCGTGCTCGATCCACCGGCCTTTATCAAGCGCAAAAAGGATTTAAAGGAAGGGACGCTCGCCTACCGGCGGCTGAATCAGATGGCGATGCAGGTGCTAAGCAAGGGCGGCATCCTCGTGACCTGCTCCTGCTCACACCACATGTCGGCGGAGAGCCTGCTCGAGGTCACACAACAGGCGGCGCGACACACCGACCGCAGCCTGCAGGTGCTCGAACAGGGGCATCAGTCCCCCGACCACCCGCTGCACCCGGCGATCCCGGAGACCAGCTATCTGAAGGCGTACTACCTGCGCGTGCTGCCGACGTTTTGATCGGCGCGATATTGCGTATGACTAAGGCCGTGGCCGATGGTCTGGATAGGACCAGGGATTGGGCTGGCTATGATCAAAATATGCCGACCAGTCGACGGCATCCAGATCAAAATTGCCGGACACATATTCGTAACGCCCTCCCGACTGGCCCGGCCCGGTGGCAATGAGAGGGTCATCGATATACCTGTATGCCCCTGCATTCGTCCCCGAGCGGGTTGGATCACGGTCCGACGCGTAATCGAAGTTAGCCGCCCCCCCCGGCAACTGACCTGGCGGCGCGATAATCCGCTGCGAATGATTAAATGTTCCAGGGGTTGTTGAACTATAAACAGAGTTCGACATATCAATGACAGTGTTTGCCGTGATATCCGCAGCACGTAAGTTTTGAGTGATCTTTGGTTTTGTCGAAAAACCCGACTTTAAAAACTCCTGTCGAATCTCCCCTACGTTCAGCAACTGACGTGTCATCACCAAATTTGGGTTCGCGCTGCCATTTCCATCATCAACAGTCGCCGTACCTTGCAGCGGATAAAATGCGTTATTGACGTGATTCGTCAACCAGCGCGGATTGGTGGCGGTCAAATCCACCGTCGGACTCCCCCCCGATGCTGAGCCCCATGCCCCATCTGGAATATGGGCCGCAAACTTCCAGGTCATAACGGATTTTGCGGGCGCATACGGGTTATTCTGACCCTGAAAGCCTATGAAGTAACCCATACGGATATAGGTCTGCTGCACGAAACCCTCGGCCTCACTGCCAATCACCACGTTGTAATAGTTATATGTTCCATCCGTCACGACCTGAGGCAATTGCCAGTGAACCTCTCGCAAGGAATACCATGAGCCCTGAGTTAAAAAGGGGGTCTGATTATGGATAAACTCGTAATCATTATTGGCATCCCCGCGCAGGACTGTCGTCGACATACAGGCGGTAGGAATTCCATTCGTTCCACTCACTTGATTGATCGCGGTAAAGTTCAGCGTAAACGCAGGATGCGCGCTGCCGCGCGGCAGACTGGAATTGGTCGGCCCGATACAGGTCGTGACGGCAGCAACTTCTGCACTCAGGATCAAGCCCATAAGTGCAAATACAACATTGCTACCAGCCAATAATGATGAGTATTTTTGTCGTTGTATCGGCATCACAGCCCCCCTATAGTCGCGGAAAACTGATCGTCCATAACCAACTCGCAGGTCCATCATTATACCCATGACGCGAGATTTTTAATCAAAAACGTATTTTCTAGATGATAAACAGCCTCACAATAAAGCAATAATTAATTGTTTTTTATAATCTTTATGCCGGACGAACAATGCCTGCAACACCTCGAACCTGGACCACAACAGCCGTGAGCAAGGCCGCCAGCACAAGATAAGCGCAGGTAATGTAGAGATAAGACGGCAGATATGCGATCACCCGGTCGCCATATTCCAGCCATGATACGTCGGCAAAACGCCCGGACAACAGATAGAAACTACCGCTGGAGATATGAAAGGCCAGGTTGGTAGAGATAACCGTCACCATGACGAAACGCACAGAATCCCAAGCCTGCCACTGAAAGCCCTTCGCCAACCAACGACCACCCAGCCACATACACAAATACGTAGGGATCAAAAACGAATACGCAGGTGACAGACAATAATCACTGATGCCATTGATCTGCGTCGCCCAATAATCCATACCACCGGCCAACAGCATCAGCACCACCACCGGCCAATACGCACGCAGGAAAAAACCGGCGATGAGAAACAGGGCCAGACTGGCATCCGGCAGATTGATGATTGAATCGACATGGCTACCGCGCGTGAGCCACATGACGAACATCAGCCCGAAGGTAAACATCAAGGTAAAACGAAGAGATTGTGTCATTGCACCACCCGTACATTAAAAGGCAAACATACATACGAGGGCTTAAGAAGGCGGGACGCAATAAAACAGACCAGCCGTCGTATCGCCACCCGCAATACCGTTGGAATGTTTCAGGCCGGTCTCCGGACTTGCAACCTCACGCCGCGCCTTCCCATGAGTTTGATCACAGTGGCCGATGCGACGTTTCGGTAGAGAACCCTCTCCACCTGCTGCTTACCGTTGCGGGGGCAGTGCCGGACTTGTGCAAACACGCACCGGCTTCCCGTTTCATTCCGCGTGAGCGGAACACCTAAAACAATTGCGTGCACAATAGTCGTGATGACCTATCAAGGTCAAGTGCGAGCTTGCGACTGCAGCGCGGCGACAATATCGAGATACTTGCGTTCATGACGACACAGCTCATACGCAAGGGTCAAACAAAACACCAGTACGAACATTAATAACAAGACCACCACTGGCAGTACCGCCGCCATCGTCATCGCGCTCGTCGCATCGAGCGTGTTTGCCTCAATCATGCGAAATACGACAAATGGATTAATAAACTGTGGCACCTGCAGCCACATCACTGCAATCAGGGCCAACAACGTCACCAATACTGGTAACACCAGGATACGGCACACGACCAAACTCTTGCGGCGCCGCTGAATAAAGGTTTGCTGTTGTTCAGTCAAAGACATACATCATTCCTCACACGTATTTACCGCTCATCACCTCGTACACTGCACAAACTCCAACGCATTGCCGTCAGGATCACGGCAAAACAGCGCCGCGCGCCCCGACTTGCTACGAGTGAAGGTGATCCCCGCCACCTGCAAACGATCAGCCAGCATGTCCACATCGCCCACAGCCAGCGCCAGATGACGATCACGACCGCCATGCGTGGGCCGATCTGTTACCGGGTCGGGATTCGGCAACTGCAACAGATGTATCTGCTGGCCCTCGCCCACCGTCAGCCACGCCCCCGGATAACCGAGATCAGGACGAGCGTCGTCCAGCGCCAGCTCCAACAGCCCACAATAAAACGCCAGCGATACCTGCACATCGGCCACCAACACCGAGTGATGCAAAATCGACTGTATATTCGACATATGATTGACCTCCTGCCACGTCTCGCCACATCATGACCAACATTCGGATTTCAACGCAAGGACCAGAACATGCAAGGCGTTTTTCTCGACCGTGACACCCTCGACCCCGGCGACATGGACTTCAGTCCGCTCGATGCTGCGCTGCCCGACTGGCGCAGCTATGGCAACAGCACACCCGCGCAAGTGGCCGAGCGCCTGCAGGGCGTACAGGTGGCGATCAGCAACAAGGTGACAATCGATGCCGCCACCCTCGCCGCCTGCCCCGATTTAAAATTGATCTGCATCTCCGCCACCGGCACCAACAATGTCGATCTCGCCGCTGCCAAACAACAAGGCGTGACCGTGTGTAACGTGCGCGCCTACGCCACACCATCGGTGGTTCAGCACACCTTTGCCTTGATGCTGTCGCTTAGCATCCAATTGGGCAAATACCGGCGCGCGGTGATGAAGGGTGAATGGCAACGCCATCCCCATTTCTGCATGCTCGATTACCCGATCCAGGAACTGGCCGGCAAGACGCTCGGCATTGTCGGTTACGGTGAATTAGGTAAAAACGTGGCGCGTGTGGCCACCGCCTTTGGCATGCAGGTGCTCATCAGCCAACGCCCCGGCACCACGCCCCTGCCCAGGCCGCAAGAGGTCGGCAAACCCAAGGCTGATCGTCTGCCGCTGAACAAACTCTTATCTGAAGTAGACATCCTGACGCTGCACTGCCCATTGACCCAGGCCACCGAGAATCTGATCGGCGCCGCTGAACTGGCGCTGATGAAACCCAGCGCGCTGTTGATCAACACCGCCCGCGGCGGCATCGTCAATGAACAGGCGCTGGCCGATGCACTGCGCGATCATGTGATCGCCGGGGCCGGGATCGATGTACTGACCGAAGAGCCGCCCACCGATGGCAATCCGTTGTTGGCCGATGACATCCCGAACCTGATCCTGACGCCGCACATCGCCTGGGCCAGCCGCGAATCACGCCAACGGCTGCTGGCCGAGGTCGCGGCCAACATCCAGGCCTTTGAGGCGGGCACGCCGCGCAACGTGGTGGCCTAAACACGTGAGCGATGCGCTGTATTTAGTGCTCGACCAGGGCGGCCAATCCAGCCGCGCGCTGGTATTTGATACGCACGGTGATGTGATCGCACAAGCACGGTATCGCATCGCCACACAGCAACCACAACCACATCACGTCGAACACGATGCCGCCGAGATGCTGTTGTCGCTGCGTACGGTCATCGCCGATGTAATCGCCCAACTCGGCGCAGACGCACAACGTATCCGCGCCGCCGGGCTGGCCTGCCAGCGCAGCAGCTTCGTCTGTTGGCGACGCGACGATGGCCGCGCCTTAACACCGGTCATCAGCTGGCAGGACACACGCGCCGCCGACCTGCTTGTCCCCTTGGCCGCACAGGCCGACACGATCCAACATCGCAGCGGGCTGTTTTTATCGGCCCACTATGGCGCCAGCAAGATGCGCTGGTGTCTGGATCATCTGCCCGAGGTGCAACACGCACAACAGCAACACCAACTCATCTGTGGCCCGTTGGCCAGCTTTCTCGCCCACCATTTGTGTCGCGAACGGCCGTTATCGGCCGACCCGGCCAACGCCGCCCGCACGCTACTGTGGAATCTAGACACACAAGACTGGGACCCACAGCTGTGCGCGTTGTTTGATATCGACCCCGCACTACTGCCACCGTGCGGTCACAGCCATCATCGCTGGGGCCTGCTGCAGATTGACGCTCTAGAGATCCCGCTGACCATCGTCACTGGCGACCAATCGGCCGCACTGTTTGCCAATGGCCTGCCCGAGGCCAACGCGGCCTACGTCAACGTTGGCACCGGCGCCTTTATCCAATGGCCGAGCCAACAGCGTCCGCAAGCGACGCGACAACTGTGCAGCCTGGTGTATACCGAACACGGCTTTGCACAATACGTGCTGGAAGGTACGGTCAATGGCGCGGCGACCACACTCAACTGGCTGGCCGCGCAACACCACACCTCGACCGATACCTTTCAATTGGATACCTGGCTGCGTGATATTCAAACGCCGCCCTTGATGATCAACAGCGTCGCCGGACTGGGTTCTCCGTGGTGGCGTAGCGATCTGACGCCGTGTTTTATTGGCGCTGCGGACGATCTGCCATCGCAGGCGGTGGCCGTGATCGAAAGCATAATCTTTATGTTGCAGACCAATCTGGAATGGATGTGCCGAGCAGGCGCCAACATCGACACCCTCTATCTCAGCGGCGGTTTGTCACAACTGGATGGACTGTGTCAGAAACTCGCAGACCTCAGTCGATTGCCCGTCAAACGCGTGCAACACAGCGAGGCCACGGCACGTGGTTTGGCCTTTTTGCTGGCAGGCAGACCCCTTCACTTCGACAACCAGCCCGTTCAAGGTTTCGAGCCCCATCCCAACAATTTACTCGAAAAACGCTACCAACAATGGCAACAACAGATGCCGCCGCTAGACCTTACCCCAAACTCCCGCTAAAGTATTGCCATACACGGAAAAATTGGGTGCACAAACGGAATGATCAAATCAAAACTCGTTGCCCATCGCGGCTATGCGAAGCAGTACCCTGAAAACACCATGATTGCCATTGAGGCTGCGCTTGAAGCCGGTGTGCAATATGTCGAATTCGACATTCAATTCACCAGCGATGGCGTGCCGGTGCTATTGCATGACCCTGGCCTCAAACGCACCACCGGCGTCAATAAACGAATCTTCAACGTCGATGCAGCCAGCCTGCGCGAGATTCGCGTCAAGGAGGCCAAGACCCATCCCAAAAAATTTGGCGAGGTCGGTATTCCCACGCTGGCAGAAGTCATCGAGCTGTTTCAGCGCTGGCCGAAGGCACGTGCCTTTGTCGAGATCAAAACCGAATCCATCGAGACCTTCGGTATCGAGAAGGTCATCAAGACCCTGGTCAAGGTCTGCAACCCAATCATCGACCGCTGCATCCTGATCTCTTACGATGCCTTGTCGTTGCGCTGCGGCCGGGCGATGGGCTTTAAACACATCGGTTTGGTATTGAAAAAGTACGACGACGAACATCAATCGCTCGCCACCGAACTGAATCCGGAATACCTGTTCTGCAATTACACCAAGCTGCCGCGCCCCGAGATCCCTCTCTGGCCTGGCCCGTGGGCGTGGACCATCTATGAAGTGGACAAGGTAAAGATGGCGATCGACCTGCTCGACCGCGGCATCGATCTGCTGGAGACGATGGCGGTCGGTGAACTGATCAAGAGCAAACAACTGCAAAGCTACAACGCACTTGCCGACGAAGCAGTTTGATGTCGTTATCATAGGCGGCGGCATTCACGGAGCGGGCATTGCCCAAGCCGCGGCCGCCGCAGGTTATTCCACACAGGTCCTTGAACAGACCGCACTCGCCTGCGGCACCTCCAGCCGCTCCAGCAAACTGATCCACGGTGGTCTGCGTTATCTCGAAAGCCGTCAGTTCGGTCTGGTGCGTGAATGCCTGCACGAACGCAGTCTATTACTAAAACTCGCGCCTGAACTGGTACAACTCAAACCGTTTCACATCCCGATCTATCCCAATACCCGCCGTCGGCCATGGCAACTCTACACCGGATTATCACTCTATGCCGTGCTGGCGGGCTTTGGCCCGGGCGCCTCATTTAGCAGCATCGACCGTCATCATTGGCACCTGCTCGATGGCCTAAACACCAGCGGCCTGCAGCAGGTCTTTCAGTATCACGACGCACAAACCGACGACGCGGCCCTCACTCGCGCCGTGATGCACTCTGCGCAACATCTGGGCGCGGAGTTATTGATGCCTGCACGACTCATCCGTGCCGACATCGGCAGTGATGGCATCGACGTTCATTACCAACAAAACGGCACACAACATAGCTGCCACGCACGCATGTTGATCAACGCCGCCGGGCCGTGGGCCAATGAAGTCTTAAGCCGCATCACCCCGACCGTCACACCATTGGCGATGGAATTGGTACAAGGCGCACACATCATCATCGATCACCCACTAACGCAGGGCATGTATTACGTGGAGGCGCCGAGTGATGGCCGGGCGGTGTTTGTAATGCCGTGGCATGACAATACGACGATGGTCGGCACGACCGAACACGTCTACCACGGTGACCCTGCCCAGGTAGCGCCCCTGCAATCAGAGATCGATTATCTGTGGCAGACCTTGGGCCATTATTTTCCGGCCTATCGTGACAGCGAGCGTTCCGCCATCAAAGACAGCTTTGCCGGGCTGCGCGTATTACCCAAACTCCCCGGCGCTGCGTTTTCGCGGCCACGCGACACAGTGTTTCATGCCGATCACACTGCATCGCCCAAGGTGATGACGATCTACGGCGGCAAACTCACCGCCTACCGCGCCACGGCGGAGAATCTGATCAAACAGATCGCCCCGCATCTGCCATCACGTCAGGCTAAAGCCAACACCCGCACCCTGCCCCTATCCCCGGTGTGACGCCCGCCCACAAAGCCAGTAAAATGGCGCCCTCATTTACGAATTACGGGAAGCGCGATGAAAAGTCTGTGGCAAGATCAGGAAGCGGCACAATACGAAGGCGATTTGGGGCTGCGCGTCTACACCTCGCGTCTGCTGGGACGTAACAGCGAACTGGTACTGCACGGCGGTGGCAACACCTCGGTCAAGGTCACACAAACGAATCTGGTCGGCGAAGCACAGGAGCTGCTGTGCGTCAAAGGCAGTGGCTGGGACCTGGAGACCATCGACGTCCCCGGCTTTCCTGCGGTAAAACTCGACCACCTGATCAAACTGGCCAGGCTCGAATCGCTGAGCGACCCGCAGATGGTCAACGAACTGCGCACCCACATGACCGATGCCGGCGCACCAACACCATCGGTTGAGGCCATCCTGCACGCCACCCTGCCCTACAAGTTTGTCGATCACACCCACGCCGATGCGGTAGTCACGATCACCAATACACCGGGCGGCCTGGACAAGATTAAAGAAATCTACGGCGACAGCGTAGTCATCGTGCCCTACATCATGCCCGGCTTTGATCTGGCCCGCCTGTGCGCGATTGAGTTCGAGAAACAACGCAATGACAACACCATCGGCATGGTGCTGATGAACCACGGCATCTTCTCCTTCGCCGATGACGCCAAGAC
>DHYU01000059.1 GCA_002415485.1 Proteobacteria bacterium UBA5122 | reverse complement strand
GGCGGCGGCAACACCTCGGTAAAAATCCGGCAGAAAGACCTGCTCGGCGAAGAACAGGATATCCTTTACGTCAAGGGCAGCGGCTGGGATCTGGAAACCATCGAGGAAGGCGGTTTCGCGCCGGTGCGCATGGCGCACCTGCTGAAGCTCGCGGGGCTGGATTCCCTGCCTGACCCGCAGATGGTCAACGAACTGCTCACCCACATGACGCGCGCTTCGGCACCCGCGCCTTCGGTCGAAACCATCCTGCACGCCACCTTGCCTTACAAATTTGTCGACCACACCCACGCCGACGCCGTAGTCAACATCACCAACACCCCCGGCGGCCTGGAGAAGATCAAACAGATCTACGGCGACAAGGTCGTCATCGTCCCCTACATCATGCCCGGCTTCGACCTCGCCCGCCTCTGCGCCATCGAATTCGAAAAACAGCGCAACGCCAACACCATCGGCATGGTGCTGATGAACCACGGCATCTTCTCCTTCGCCGATGACGCCAAGACCTCGTACGAGCGCATGATCGATTTGGTGAGCCAGGCCGAGGACTACATCAAGGAACATCGCGGCTGGGAACTGAACTATGCAACACCCGCCAAATACGAAGCCAATCCACTGGCATTGGCCGAACTGCGTCGCGACATCTCCAAGGCCGCCGGTTTCCCGGTCGTGCTGCGCAGCCAACGCGACACCAAGGCGATGAGCTTTGCCAATCGCAGCGATGTCGCCAAGATCGCACAACAAGGCCCGGCCACACCCGACCACGTGATCCGCACCAAACGCCTGCCACAGATCGGCCGCGACGTTGCAAAATACGTGGCCGACTACAAGGCCTACTTCGAGCAACATGCGCCTGATGCGCGTGAACCGAAGACCATGCTCGATCCCGCACCACGTGTCGTGCTCGACCCTGAGCTGGGCCTGGTCAGCGTCGGCAAGAGTGCCAAAGAGGCCAAGATCGTCGCCGACATCTATGACCACACGATGGACATCATCGCCCGCGCCGAATTGATGGGCGGCTGGAAGGCGTTGTCGGCCAAAGACATCTTCGACATGGAGTACTGGGACCTGGAACAGGCCAAGCTGCGTAAGGGCGGCAAGGCACCGATCTTCCAAGGCGAGGTAGCTTTGATTACTGGTGCTGCCTCCGGCATCGGCAAGGCCTGCGTCGAATCGATGCTGGCCCGTGGCGCAGCGGTCATCGCGCTCGATATCGACAGCAAGATTGAAACGCTGTTCAAACGCGCCGATGTGCTCGGCCTCAGTTGTGATGTCGCCGATGAAGCGGCCTTGATCGCGGCGATCAAACAGGGGGCTGCCCACTTCGGCGGCATCGATATGTTGGTCATGAACGCCGGAATCTTCCCCGGTGGCTGCCGTATTGATTCTTTATCGTCTGAAGAATGGCGCAAGGTCATGAACATCAATCTCGACGCCAATCTGGTGTTGATGCGCGAGTGTTATCCCTTCCTCAAACTGGCGCCCAACGGCGGCCGCGTGATTGCAATGGGCTCGAAAAACTACCTGGCCCCAGGCCCAGGTGCGATTGCCTATTCTTCGAGCAAGGCGGCGCTGACGCAGATGACGCGTGTCGCAGCATTGGAATGGGGCGCGGACAATATCCGCGTCAACACGCTGCACCCGGACTGCGTCTTCGACACCGGCATCTGGACCGATGAGGTACTGGCCGCACGCGCCAAGCACTATGGTTTGAGTGTCGAGCAATACAAACGCAAGAACGTGTTGAAGCAGGAAGTTACCAGTTTTGACGTTGCTGAACTAAGCTGTGAGATGTGTGGTCCGTTGTTTGCCAAGACCACGGCCGGACAGGTGCCGATCGATGGGGGTAATGACCGCGTTATCTAGGCCACTTTCAATCTAGGAGTTAGATAATGGTAAAAGCGACCTTCGCTGTACTGACGTTCGTAGTCACCTTAGCCGCATGTTCTGGTGGTGCCGACAACCCAGCGAAAAACGAACACGTAATGTCTACCCAGCAAAAAACACTGGAAAACGCGAAGGCCACTGAACAGCTCATCGGCGAAGCCGTTCTACAACAGAAGCGTGAGATAAGCGAACAGACCCAATAGGCACTTTGGGGAAATCACAGATGGGGCGAAGGCAGCAATGCCTTCACCCATTTTTTCTACGCTGCAGCCTCTCCGCAGTTAGATATCATCGCCTCTGTAATCACCGGCATGTGTTGCACCACCACACTCTCCATATCACAAATACCATCGAACACCTTGCACAGGTCTGAGGCCATAAACGCCTCACTGGCTGCCTTGGCAGTATCCATATCACGCCAGAAGCAGAGGTCGATCAAGGTACCATCCTGGTCCTGACTGAGGGAGCGATAACAAAATCCGGCCTGCGCCAACACAAAGGCATTGAGCTTTTCATGGGTGGTGGCCAGCTGTTCCATCGTGGCGCCCGGCAGCAGTTTGTAAGTCACCATTTCGATTACGGTTGTCGTCATGTTGTACTCCTTGTTTTAGATGGGTTGTGGTACGGCCACCATCTTAAAAACCCGCTACTGACAACATCATGTCAGTAGGCAAATAATGATTTGACCCCGCCTCTCCCTGCCCCTCCCTATGCACCGGCTTTACGGTTAGAATAGGTCCACTTTCAACCATCCACGGATCGATTACAGAAAATGGCCCAATACATCTACACCATGAACCGGGTGAGCAAGGTTGTTCCCCCGAAACGCACCATCATCAAGGATATTTCACTGTCGTTTTTCCCTGGCGCCAAGATCGGCCTGCTGGGTCTGAACGGCGCGGGTAAATCCACCGTCATCCGCATCATGGCGGGCGTGGATAAGGATCACGAAGGTGAGGCGCGGCCACAACCGGGGATCAAGATCGGTTATCTGCCGCAGGAACCACAACTCGATCCAAGCAAGGACGTGCGTGGCAACATCGAAGAGGCGCTGGGTGAGGTCAAACAGGCGATGACGCGCCTGGATGAGGTCTACGCCGCCTATGCCGACCCGGATGCCGATTTTGATGCCTTGGCCGCTGAACAGGCCAAGCTGGAAAACATCATCCAGGCGGCCGGTGGCCACGAGCTGGATCGTAAACTGGAGATCGCCGCCAACGCACTGCGTCTGCCACCTTGGGATGCGGATGTGACCAAGCTGTCGGGCGGTGAACGCCGTCGTGTTGCGCTGTGCCGTTTGATCCTGTCAGCACCTGACATGCTGCTGCTCGACGAACCGAC
>DHYU01000005.1:688-17021 GCA_002415485.1 Proteobacteria bacterium UBA5122 | reverse complement strand
TTCTGCGTGGTGCCCTATACCCGCGGTGAAGAGGTCAGCCGGCCGTTGGACGATGTGATCGCCGAGATCGCGCATCTGGCCTCGACCGGTGTGCGTGAGGTGACGCTGCTTGGTCAGAACGTCAACGCCTATCGTGGCAAGACCCACGATGGCGATACCGTCGACCTGGGTGTGTTGATCCACTATGTGGCGGCGATCGAGGGCATCGATCGTATCCGGTACACCACCTCGCACCCGATGGAAGTCAATGACAACCTGATCCAGTCATACGTTGAAGTGCCGCAGTTGGTCAGCCATCTGCACCTGCCGGTGCAAAGCGGGTCGGACCGCATACTGGCCCTGATGAAGCGCAATCACACTGCGATTGAATATAAGTCGGTGATCCGCAAGTTGCGTGCTGCGCGGCCGGACCTGAGCCTGTCGTCAGACTTTATCGTCGGTTTTCCCGGCGAGACCGATGAGGACTTTGCCGCGACGATGAAGCTGATCGAGGATGTTGGTTTCGATCGTTCCTTCAGCTTCGTCTACAGCCCACGCCCCGGCACGCCAGCCGCCTCGCTGCCGGACGATGTGCCGCTGGAGGTCAAAAAGGCGCGTCTGGCACGCCTGCAGGCACGGCTCAATCAGATGACGATGGCGATCAGCGAAGGCATGGTCGGTACGGTGCAAAAGATCCTGGTGGAACGCCCATCGACCAAGGATGAGAGCGAGATGGCGGGCCGCACCGAAAACAACAGGGTTGTAAATTTCAGCGCAAACGCCGATATTATCGGTAAGTTTGTCAATGTGAGGATTACCGAGGCGTTACCCAATTCCCTGCGGGGTGAGTTGATCGATCAGGAGGCTGGCGTCAGTCGGTGTGCCTGAGATGGCAATCACCTGATCGGAGCAAGTCTCTGATTCGTAACGTCTGATATTGTTTTGAATCCACATCCTGCATCTTCTGATTTTCTCCTCGAGCCTGCTGATAATCAGCGTCTGGCCAACTTGTGCGGCCAATTCGACCAGCACCTGCGTCAGCTGGAGCAGCGCCTCGGCATTGAAATCAACAATCGTGGCAACATGTTCCGCATCAGCGGTGACAAACCTGAAACTGTGGCCGTGGCGCACAAGGTCTTGTGCGAGCTGTATGCCATGACCGAGCGTGAGACGGTGACGCCCGAGAGCATTCATCTGGCGGTGCGGCATCAGGCCAGTTCGGTCGAGGACGACGAGTCTCGCGCCAATGGCCAGCGCGATATCCCGATCGTCAAGACGCCACGCGTGGTGGTCAAGGGCCGCGGCACCAATCAGATCCGTTATCTGCGCAGCATCCGTGATTATGACCTCAGTTTCGGCATTGGCCCGGCCGGTACCGGCAAGACCTACATGGCCGTCGCCTGCGCGGTGGAGGCGCTGGAGCAGGAGCGCGTGCAGCGCATCATCCTGACGCGCCCAGCGGTGGAGGCGGGTGAGCGCCTCGGCTTTCTGCCCGGTGATCTTGTGCAGAAGATTGACCCGTATCTGCGGCCGCTCTACGATGCGCTATATGAAATGCTCGGATTCGAAAAAGTCGGCAAGTTGCTGGAGCGGCAGGTGATCGAGATCGCGCCGCTGGCCTACATGCGTGGCCGTACCTTGAACGATGCCTTTATTATTTTAGATGAGGCGCAAAACACCACCCGCGAACAGATGAAGATGTTCCTGACGCGCATTGGATTTAATTCCAAGGTTGTGGTCACCGGTGACGTATCGCAGGTGGACCTGCCGCGCGGCCGTGACTCGGGCCTGCGCCAGATCATCAATGTGTTGAGCGATGTGGAGGATGTCAGCTTTACCTTCTTTAAATCACGCGACGTGGTGCGTCATCCGCTGGTGCAGAAGATCGTCGAGGCCTATGAGGCGCACGATGATGAGGAACAGCAGGTGCCGAGTGGCCGCCATCGCGCCAAAGGGGCTTCAACGTGACGATTGCGCTGGATGTGCAGTACGCGGTGCAGGATGCCGATGGCGAACCCCCCAGTACCGAGGCGCTGTCGAGCTGGGTTTCGGCAGCGCTGAACGACCGCCTGGACGAGGCGGAGTTGACGATTCGTATTGTCGATGTCGATGAGATTCAGTCCTTGAATCGCGACTATCGACACAAAGATGCCCCCACCAATGTCTTATCTTTTCCGTTTGAGGCGCCGCCCGGCGTTGAACTGCCCTTGTTAGGTGATGTCATTATCTGCGCCCAGGTGGTGCGCGATGAGGCGCGTGCGCAAGGCAAGGCGGAGATCGCCCATTGGGCGCACATGGTGGTGCATGGGGTTTTGCATCTGTTGGGCTACGATCATCTTGAGGATGACGAGGCCGAAGAGATGGAGGCGCTGGAGGTGGAGATCCTGCAGCAATTGGGGTTTGCCGATCCGTATGCGGAGCAGGCGGCCTGATTATTATAAATACAGGTAAAGGGGAATGAGCGAAGATCGATCGAGTAACGGCCAGTCGTCACGGTCCTGGTTAGAGCGTTTAGGGCAGGCATTGGCGGGTGAGCCGAAGTGTAAGGCAGAGTTGATCGCATTGCTGCGCGATGCGCAGCGACGTCATCTGTTGGATATCGATGCCTTGGTGATGATGGAAGGCGTACTGCAGGTAGCTGAAATGCAGGTGCGTGACATCATGATTCCCCGTTCACAAATGGTGGTGATCCAGAATAACTGGACGCTGGATGAGATCCTGCCGGCGATCGCCGAGTCCGGGCATTCCCGCTTTCCGGTCATCGGCGAAGAGCGCGACGAGGTGGTGGGCCTGATGTTGGCCAAAGACCTGTTGCCGTACTTCATTGGTGATCGTCGTGATGAGTTCAATGTGCGTGATGTGCTGCGTCCGGTGGTGTTTGTGCCAGAGAGTAAGCGCCTGAACGTGTTGTTGAAGGATTTTCGTACCAATCGCAATCACATGGCGGTGGTGGTCAACGAGTTCGGTGGTGCTGATGGTTTGGTGACCATTGAGGATGTGGTTGAACAGATCGTCGGTGAGATTGAAGACGAGCATGATGTGGAAGATGATGATATCCAGATCAAGAAGCTGGAAGATAATCGTTTCATCATCAAGGCGCTGACACCGATTGAAGATTTTAATGAGTATTTTAAGAGTGATTTCAGCGATGAAGAGTTCGATACCGTCGGTGGTTTGGTGATGCAGGCCTTTGGTCGTTTGCCGGAGCGCGAAGAGGAAACGGTGATCGGCGAGTATCGCGTGCGAGTGGTCAGTGCCGACAGTCGTCGTATCCACATCCTGGAGATCGTTGAGTTGTCGCCAGAAAAGCTGGAGCAGACGCAAACGGCGAGCAGTTAACGCCATAGTCTTCAATAACACTACCGACGTGACTTCATTCATAGGCCGTATAACAGGGGTGCTGACCGGCTGGCGCGGTGACGTGCTCGCATTGCTCGCGGGCATGTTGCTGCCCTTGGCGTATGCGCCCTTATCCTGGTGGCCATTGGCGCTGCTGAGTCTGGCTGTTTTGTTTGCTATATGGCTGTTGTCGTCGGCGCGCCGTGCCGCCTGGCGTGGCTGGTTGTTCGGACTGGGCTGTTTTGGCGCAGGCATTAGCTGGGTCTTCATCAGTATCTATTATCACGGTCATGTACCGTTACCGTTAGCGATTACCTTGACCGTCATGTTGGTGATGTACATGGCGGCCTTTCCTGCCTTATGTGGTTATCTTTATGCGCGCTTTTTTGGTGGAGGTTTTTCTGCCAATGTCACGCGTCTAAAACTTTTGCTTGTGTTGCCCGCCTTGTGGGTCTTGATTGAGTGGCTGCGTGGCTGGTTGTTTACCGGCTTTCCGTGGCTGGCGGTGGGATATAGTCAGGTCGCCGCACCGCTCGATGGTATTGCACCATTGTTGGGGGTGTATGGTGTCTCGTGGGCGGTGGCGTTGACGGCGGCATTGCTGGTGGCTGTGTTATTGGATGCGAATGCCCGCCGCTGGGCAGTGGCAGGTGTCATAGGTTTATGGCTGTCTGCCTGGGCGCTGGGCGAGGTGGTGTGGACCGATAAGACGGGCGAGCCGATCGATGTGGCCTTGTTGCAAGGCAATATCCCGCAAAACATCAAGTGGCACCCGAGTATGCGGCTGCCGACGATAGATCTGTACGGCAATATGACGCGCGACAACTGGGATGCAGATCTCATCATCTGGCCCGAGAGTGCCTTCCCTGCGTTTTATCACGAGGCGGAGCTGTACCTGGAAGATCTGTCGCTGGAGGCGCGTGAGCACGAGACAGATCTGTTGATCGGCATATTGTTTCAGGATCTGGACAGTGGTCGTTATTACAACACCATGTTGTCCCTGGGGCAGGATCAACGGATGTATCACAAAGACCATCTGGTGCCGTTCACTGAGTACCTGCCACTGAAATCACTGCTCGGTGGTTTGGTTGAGTTTATGCGGGTGCCGATGTCCGACTTTAGTAAGGGCGGGCCTCACCAAGGACCGCTGCCAGCTGCAGGGCAATGGGCGGGTATGTCGATCTGTTTTGAGGATGCCTTTGGCGAAGAGGTGATCCGGGCCTTGCCCAAGGCAACCTTCCTGGTCAATGTGAGTAACGATGCCTGGTTTAACGACTCATGGGCGCCGCCACAACATTTGCAGATGGCACAGATGCGGGCCATCGAAACCGGGCGGCCAATGTTGCGGACGACCAATACCGGGATCAGCGCTGTGTTTGATTTCGATGGCCGAGAGATTGCCCGTGCCCCACAATTTGAAGACTATGCACTGCGCGCAACCGTGCAGCCGCGTGATGGCATGACACCCTACGCCTATTTCGCGAATATTCCGGTGGTGGTGCTGACATTGGCCAGCGTGCTGTGGCTGGGGTGGCGGCTGCGTGCGCAAACGATTCGCCCCGATTAGAGGTCGTGTGCACGCATCGCTATTCGGCGAACTTTTTCCGTTTGCGGTAGATGGTGGATGGATTGATTTGTAATAGCTCTGCTGCCTGATTGATGTTGCCATCGCAGGTGCGGATGGCATCTTCGATCGCCTCTTGTTCGACCTGCCAAAGTGGTTTGATGGTTGATCGCTGACGCCCCGGTTCTCGTCGCGCAAGGGCTTGGGCTGGCAGCGTTTGTTGCTGCGTTCTGATGGCCTCGGGCAGCATGTCGTCATCGATCATCGGCCCTGCATGCAGTACGATGATATTGCGGATCACATTTTCCAACTCGCGTATATTGCCCGGCCAATGATAGTGGAGCAGCGCCTGGCGTGCGCGTTCGCTAAAACCACGAAAGTCCTTTTTCTCCTGTTGATTAAAATTCTGCAGGAGTTGATCTGCGATTAACAGGACATCGTGTCCTCGTTCACGCAGGGGCGGTAGCTGTAATGGAATGACGTGGAGTCGGTAATACAGGTCTTCGCGAAATCGACCTTGTTTGACTTCGGCCAATGGATTGCGATTGGTCGCACATACGACACGCACGTCTGTGGTCAGCTCCTGTTGTCCGCCCACTGGCAAAAAACTGTGGCTTTGAAAAAAGCGCAGCAGTTTTGACTGTAGGGCAAGATCCATTTCACAAATCTCATCCAAAAACAGTGTGCCACCGTTGGCGCGGGCTGCAGCGCCTTTGCGGTCGGTGTTGGCGCCGGTGAAGGCGCCTTTGACATGGCCGAAGATCTCGCTCTCCATCAAATCGCGTGGTATGGCGGCGCAATTGAGCGCAACAAATGGACCGTCGCGTCGTGGACTCTGTGCATGCAAGGCCTGTGCGCATAGTTCTTTGCCGGTGCCACTCTCGCCGGTAATGAATACGGTGGCATCGCTCGGTGCGGCGCTTTCGATAATTCTAAAGACGGCTTGCATCGGTAGCGAGGCGCCAAGAATGTCATGAAAAGAGTCGCGCTGATATGTATGTTGAAACGCCCGCAGATGTTTATGGTGCAAGGCATTTTCAACCGAGACGGTCAGCCGCTCGGGGGTGAGCGGTTTTTCGAGAAAGTCATAGGCGCCGTGACGCATGGCCTCGACGGCCAGATCAGTGCTGCTTTGCGAGGTCATGGCAATCACTATTGCGGAGGGGCGTTGCTGCAGTAATACGGGGATCAGCTCGACACCACTACCATCCGGTAAATATATATCCACCAGGATGACGTCAAACTCGGTATTGCTGATGTATCGCTGTGCGGCACTACAGCTTGTGGCGTGTGTTACTTGCCAATGGGTGGCTTGTAACAGTGTTTGTATCTGGGCGGCTTGGCTCTCATCGTCCTCAATGAGCAGAATTCGTTTCAACATAAAGTGCGCACTCAATACATGGATATAGTCAATTTGCATGATTGCATATTGCGAATTTTTTGCAAAATGCAAAAAATGGTGGTTTATTTTGCCGTCCGCATGGGGCCTCCTCTATTTTGTCTCATAAAAATAAATAGTTATGTGTCTCCTGGCGTGATCGATCTGTTGGCGCATATCCTGCTTTAGTCCAGATGTTACGTCCGACGAATGACGGGGTGTTGCATGAGCGATAACAAGTCAGTGGCACAGATGGTATCGGTGATGGTGTTCGTCGTGTTGTTGATGACAGTGTTTTGTTCAGGTCTGTTATACAGGGTAGGTCTGGAGCGTTCGCGAGAGCATCTGAGTGAAATTGTGCAAAGCCAGATTGCATTGATCAATGCGGTCGCAAAATTTGATCAGCAATTCAGCGTGGGTGATCATCCTCAAGGGGCAGCGGCTGCGACTTTATCGCAGGTGTTGTTGGCATATAGCGAGTACCGGGGCGTGGGCGAAACCGGGGAGTTTCTGATTGCCCATCGCGAAGGCGATATGATTCATTTCGAGTCGCCCATCACTGGTGATGGCCATGCAAAGCCCCAGGATGTGCCGTGGGAGGGTTCTCTTGCGCAACCGATGCGGCGTGCGTTGAGTGGCGAATCCGGTGTGATGGTTGGCCTGGATTATAAAGGGGACGAGGTGATGGCGGCCTTTGGTCCTGTGAATAGTTTACAAATAGGCATCGTCGCCAAGATCGAGATGGCGGAATTGCGCCAGCCCTATTTGATTGCGGTGTTCTGGTCGGTGGCGATTGCGGTGCTGCTGGTTGCTTTGGGGGGGGCGCAATTGGTGCGCCTATGGCGTCCGGTGTTGCAGAGGATCATAGAACAAAATGAAACGATGATCAGTGCACAAGCCAGTTTGGCCAAGGCGCAAGCGATTGCACATGTAGGGCATTGGGATTGGAATATCATCAGTGGGCGACTTGCGTGGTCGGATGAGATCTATCGCATCTTTGGTTTGCAGCCACAGCAGATTGAGTCAACCTATCAACAGTTTCTGCAGCATATTCATCCGGCAGATCAAGAGGCCGTTCAGAAGGCGGTTGAAAGCGCGTTGGCCTGTGTCGATTGTCAGTATGAGGTTGAGCATCGCATCCTGCGTCCGGATGGTGAGGTTCGTTATGTGCTGGAACGTGGTGATGTGATGCGTAACGAGCTAAACGAACCCATTAGCATGGTGGGTACGGTGCAAGATATCACCGAACGCAAACGAGTCGAAAAGCAATTGTTGTTGTCTGATCAGGTGTTTAATCACACCAGCGAGGCAATTGTGGTGACTAGTCCAAGCGGTGAAATCGTCAGTGTGAACAATGCCTTCACGCGTATAACCGGATATCGTTTTGAAGAAGTGATGGGGAAAAAACCCAGCATGATGCGTTCAGGACGGCATGATGCCAATTTTTACCGTGAGATGTGGCAAGCCTTGCTTGAGAATGGTCATTGGAGCGGTGAGATTTGGGATCGCAAGAAAAATGGCACAGAGTTTCCAAAATGGTTGTCGATTAATAGTATTAAAAATGAAGATGAAGAGGTGGTCTATTACATAGGCATCTTTAGCGATATCTCAGTCAAAAAACGTACTGAAGAGCAGCTGCAGCAGCTGGCCTTTTATGACAGTTTAACAATGCTTCCCAATCGAGTGTTGTGTCGCGAACGCTTGGAACATGGGTTGCGTATCGCTGAGCGCCATAAAAACAAGTTGGCTGTGCTATTTCTGGATCTGGATCGTTTCAAGCTGGTCAACGACAGTCTTGGTCATGATGCTGGTGATGAGTTGCTGCTAGAGGCTGCCCGGCGGATTAAACACTGTGTGCGCGAATCGGATACTGTAGCCCGTCTTGGTGGTGATGAGTTTATGGTACTGATTAACGATATCGTGGACGTGTCGATGGTCGAGCGTATTGCGAACAAAATCATACAGGTGATTGGGGAACGGTTTCATGTTAAAGGACATGAGGTCAATGTCGGTGTCAGTATTGGGATTAGCATGTTTCCTGATAATGGTCTGGATTACGATGAATTGATTAAAAATGCCGATACCGCCATGTATCGAGCCAAGGAATCTGGTCGTAATACCTTTAGCTATTTTACGCGCGAACTGCAGGCGGCCATCATGCATCGGGTTGCATTGGAAAATCGGTTACAGCGGGCGCTCGTACAGGATGAACTGCAGGTTTATTACCAACCAAAACTGGATGTGCAGTCTGAGGGGGTAATAGGCATGGAGGCGCTGGTGCGCTGGCAATCGCCTGAATATGGCTTGATACCGCCTGACGACTTTATCTCGATCGCTGAAGAAACCGGGTTGATTATGCAGTTGGATACATTGGTGATGCGCAAGGCCTGTGAGCAGACCAAACGATGGCAGCAGGCCGGTTGTGGTCCATTGACGGTTAGCGTGAATGTTTCGCGGCGCCAGTTTGAACAGGAAGGCTTTGTCGAGAAGGTTGATGAAATCTTGCAAACGACAGGCCTGTCGCCAGAGTGTTTGGAGATCGAGGTGACTGAAAGCCTGGTGATGCAAAATGTATCCAGAGCGGTGGTGCAGATGGAGCGCTTGCGTGCTTTGGGGGTGGGTATCGCCATTGATGACTTCGGCGCTGGATATTCGTCGCTGACCTATCTGAAACGATTGCCTATCCATTGTTTGAAAATCGATCGTTCATTTGTCTCTGATATTGGTACTGATGGTGATGATGAGGCAATTGTGGCGGCGATAGTGTCGATGGCCACGACCTTGGGCTTGTCTGTGGTGGCCGAAGGCGTCGAGAAGGATGCTCAGTTTTCCTTTTTGAAGGCGCAAGGTTGCCAATATGTGCAGGGGTATTTGTTTGGTCGGCCGATGACGGCGGAGGCGTTTGGTGAGTACTTGCAGGTCAGGATCGACAATTGCCGTTTGCGTGATGGATTGTTCCCGCGCTTGGGGGTTGTTTCTTAGAAAACCGATCCACTTCTTTTATGAATATGACTCTTGGCGTCGATAGCGCTATTGCGCGCTATATTATTGCCTGACGTCTAGGGAAGGCGTGTTCCAGTGTTACAATGAGTGATATAAAAGTTTCATAAGGGTGAAAGCCAGTGGTCAATAATAAAATCGAGATTACCGCCGAAAACAAGTGCAGCTTTTGCAAAGGCAGCAAGTGTTGTACGTACATTACCCAGCAAATCGATACGCCACGGTCAATGAAGGATTTTGACTTCATCATGTGGCAGCTGTCTCATCGTGATGTGCAATTGTACAAAGATGAAGATGGCTGGTTTTTGTTGTTCAATCAGGCCTGTCGCCATCTGTTGCCGGGTGGTGGCTGTGGCATCTATGACACTCGGCCGCGTATCTGCCGGGATTATGATAATGATTTTTGCGAATACGACATGCCGGCCGAAGATGGCTTTGAACTTTTCTTTGAAGATGATGCCGCATTAGATATCTATTGCCGAAAACGTTTTAAAAAATGGGACAAACGTTTCGAGAAGTGGAAGGTATAGTGGCTTTTAATAACGCCTAGTGCTGATTGGTGGTGTCATCCGCTTGTCATATGCCGCTGCTATGCTCGTAACGTGATGAGTGAAGTTATGTCTGAACCGGAAATCGACCTGAAGCAACCCGAGTTGTATATCAATCGTGAATTGAGCCTGCTCGAGTTTAATCGGCGCGTGCTTGAACAGGCCAAGGACGAGCGCGTGCCATTGTTGGAACGCGTGCGTTTTCTGTGTATCTCCAGCACCAATCTCGACGAGTTCTTTGAGGTGCGGGTGGCTGGGTTGATGCAAAAGGCGGTACTCGGCAGCAGTGAAGGCGGGCCGGACAACATGTCGGCCAGCGAGGTGTTGCGCGAGATCAGTCAGCGTGCTCACCGGCTGGTGAATGAACAATACGCGGTGCTCAATGATGTGATCCTGCCGGCGCTGGAGGCGCGAGAGATTCGTTTTATCCGGCGGGATGACTGGAATCCATCGCAGCGCCGCTGGTTGCGTAAGTTTTTTAATGAATCATTGCAGCCAGTGCTGAGCCCGGTGGGTCTGGACCCCGCGCATCCGTTTCCTCGCATCCTCAATAAGAGTCTGAACTTTATCGTCTCGCTGAACGGCAAGGATGCCTTTGGCCGCAATACGCGTTTTGCCGTGATCTCTGCGCCGCGTTCGGTGGCGCGTGTGATTCAGTTGCCACAGGACGAAACCGAAAGCGGTCCCTGTGATTTTGTCTTTCTGTCCTCGGTGATCCATGCCCATGCCGATGACCTGTTTTATGGCATGACGGTCGAGGGCATGTATCAGTTTCGTCTGACGCGTAACAGTGAATTGTTCGTCGACGAGGAGGAGATAGACGACCTGCTGCGTGCGGTCGAGGGTGAGTTGTTGACCCGCCACTATGGCGATATCGTGCGTTTGGAAGTGGCGCACAATTGCCCTGAACCGCTGGTGAAGTTTCTGCAGGATCAGTTCAAGATCCCGGATGCGGATACCTATCCGGTCAATGGACCGGTCAACCTGAATCGGGTGCAGGAGATCTACGATCTGGTCGACAAACCTGATCTCAAGTATCCATTGTTCAGTCCCAGCCTGCCTGCGCAGGTGGCGGGGAAGGATATCTTTAAGGCCATCGCCAAACGCGATCTGTTATTGCATCTGCCGTTTGAATCGTTTCTGCCGGTCATCGATTTTCTGCGCCAGGCGGCGGAGGATCCGCATGTGCTGGCGATCAAGCAAACCTTGTATCGCACGGGGCCGCAATCGGCCGTGGTCGATGCCTTGGTGAAGGCGGCGCATGCAGGCAAGGAGGTCACGGTGGTGATTGAGCTGCGGGCGCGTTTTGATGAAGAGGCCAACGTCGCCCTGGCGACACGCCTGCAGCAGGCAGGTGTGCATGTGGTTTATGGTGTGGTTGGTTATAAAACCCATGCCAAGATGATCCTGGTGGTACGGCGCGAAGCCAAGAAACTGCGCTATTACGTGCATCTGGGGACCGGGAACTATCATCCTCGTACGGCGCGCATCTATACCGACTATGGTTTGATGACCTGCAGCAAGCCGATAGGCGAGGATGTGCAAAAGGTGTTTAACCAGCTGACCAGTCTGGGTAAGGTCGCCAAGTTTAACCGGATGTTGCATGCACCCTTTACCTTGCATAAAGGCATGATGGGCAAGATCGAACGCGAGATTGAACATGTGCGCAATGGCCAGGCCGGGCGGATCATTATCAAGGTGAATGCGTTGGTGGAACCGCAATTGATTCAGGCCTTGTATCGCGCGTCGATTGCCGGAGTTGAGATCGATTGCATCGTGCGTGGTATGTGTCGTTTGCGGCCGGGTGTGCCCGGTGTCTCGGAACGCATCCGCGTGCGTTCGGTGGTCGGGCGCTTTCTGGAGCATACCCGTGTATTTTATTTCGCCAATGCGGGCGAAGAAGAGGTTTATGCCTCCAGCGCCGATTGGATGGAGCGCAATATGTTTCATCGTGTGGAGACGTGTTTCCCGATCGAGACCAAGACACTGCGCCAGCGCGTGATGCGTGACCTCGACTGGTATCTGCGTGATAACTGCCAGGCCTGGTTGTTGGCGGCGGATGGCAGTTATACGCTGGCCACGGCGGCCGAGGGTGAATCCGTGTTTTCGGCGCAGCAGGCCCTGATGGAGGCCTTGGCCGAGAGTTAATGGTTAAGTGGCGGCTTAACGAAAGCTCAATTCAAACCCGATGGCCTTGAGGTGGTTTTTTTCCTGTTCGAGGTCGGCCGCAGTCAGTGGTTGTTGCGCCAGCCACGGCTCGGGAAAGGTCAGCGCGATACTCTTTTCATCTGCCTTGGCCATGATGTAATCGAAACTCTTTTGACTGCGGCTGCGATGCAGGATCACGGCCAGGCGCAGGATCGTCGTCAGTTTCTTTACCAGTTTACAGCTACGCTTGGGCAGGTCCTTGTAGATCTTGGCCGGCAGTTTGCGGCGATGGCCGCGGATCAGCATTGCCAGCAGGCGTTGTTCCTGTTGCGAGAACCCGGCCAGGTCGGAGTGTTCGATCACGTAGGCGGCATGATGGTGATGGCGGTTATGTGCAATGTCGAGGCCGATCTCGTGCAGTTGCGCCGCCCAGCTCAGCCATTTGGCCGCGTCGTTTAATTCCAGTCCCCAACCTTCACAGACCTGAGGCAGGATTTGCAGGCAGGTCTGGCGCACGCGCTGGCTCTGTTCGTCGTCGGCGTGATAGCGGCGCGCCAGCGCAGTGACCGTGGCATCGCGTGTGTCGTGGTCCTGAAAGCGGCCCAGCAGGTCGTGCAGCAGGCCTTCGCGCAAGGCGCGGTCGGAGACCTCCAGTCGTTCGATGCCCAGCGCCTCAAACACTGCGAGCAGGATGGTGACGCCGCCGATGAAGACCGGCTTGCGCTCATCGACCAGCCCCGGCAATTGCACCTGGGCGATGTCGGGGCTCTTGCAGAACACATCAATAATGTTGATCAGCACCTGTTTGCTGATTCCGCTGTCGCTCCAGCCATTGGCGCTGGCGACCTTGTGCACGGCGCGGATGGTGCCTGAGGCGCCGATACTTTGTTGCCAGCCTAATTCCTGAAAGCTGGAGACATGTGGTTCCAGTTCGGTGTGGGCGAAGATGCGCGCCTGCTCGACCTGCGCGGGGGTGACCTTGCCGTCGGCGAAAAATCGTTTGGTGAGGGTGACGCAGCCCATCTCCATGCTTTCCATGTATTCCGGCGTGTAGCCCTGGCCCACGATCAGTTCGGTGCTGCTGCCGCCGATGTCCATGATCAAGCGGCGCTGTTCGCTGACGGCGAGGCTTTGGGCGACGCCGAGATAGATCAGTCGCGCCTCCTCGACACCGGCGATGATGTCGAGCGGGTGGCCGAGCGCCTTTTCGGCGGCGGCGAGGAAATCCTCGGAATTATTGGCGTTGCGCAGGGTGCTGGTACCGACGGCCCTGACTGATCCTGGCGGAAACTCGGCCAGACGTTGGCCGAAGCGCTCCAGGCATTTGAGTGCGCTGTCGAAGGTGGCGGGGCTGATGTTGCCATCGGCATCGAGGCCATCGGCCAGTCGCACCGATTCGCGGATGCGGTCGATGACGGCGAGCTGCTCGTCCTGAATGCGGGCGACGATCATGTGGAAGCTGTTGGAGCCGAGGTCGATGGCGGCGGCAATATCGGGGCGAATGTTTGGCAACGTCTGACTACCTTGCAACGTGGTGGGCGGCCCGGTCCCGGGCGGCGCTCTTCGAATTATTGTCAGTTGAGTTTAGCGGGTTTGCGTGAGTGAGGTAAACCTCAGGCGCCGCATGGATCACAGTTCACGTGGGCGCACGATTTCGATCAAACGGCCACTGCCGCTGTCGAGGTGATGCCAGTCGTCATCGAGGGCAATCTGCGCCAGCGTGGCGGTGGGCATCAGTTTGCCGGTCTTGCTGAGTGGCACTGTGTTACCACAGAGGTGGGTGAGCAGTTCCTCGAGGCCGGGGTTGTGACCAATCAATAACACATGCGCTTTGTCATGCGGGCAGTCGGCGAGTAGTGACAGCAGGGTGTCGGGGGCGGCGAGATAGGCGCGTGCTTCGTGCTGGATTTGTGTGTCGGGCATGCTCAGTGGTTCGCGTAGACCGTCGAGGGTCTGCTGGGCGCGACAGGCACTGGAGCAGATCACCCAGTCGGGTTGGACGCGTGCCTCTTTCATCCAGAGCCCCATGCGGCGGGCGGCCTTCTGGCCGCGGTCATTGAGTGGGCGATCAAAATCCGTCAGGCCAAGCTGTGCCCAGTCGGACTTGGCGTGACGCATCAGCAGCAGCGTGCGCATGGCGCGAGCCTGGGATTATTCAGTGCGGCTGAAGACCGTGGCGTGGCACTTGGGGCAGGGCGGGATGTGGCCGACCTCGTGGAAGTGCAGCACCTCACCGCACTTGTCGCAGACCAGTGTGCCCGGGCTGGTGATCTCGCCGGTGTGGTATTCGTTGGCCTCGGCCAGTTCCTCTTCAAAGTCGAGCATGTCGAGTTTGGCCTGATCGGCGGCGCGCAGCAGCATGTCGAAGAAATCGGCCTCGATCATCGCGGCATCGAAACGCAGCCAGCCGGCCAGTTCGTCGGCCTCGTCGCTGGCCATGTATTTGCCGGCGTCCTGCAGGTCGCGGCGCAGATATTCGCCGATGCGGACGGCCTCTTCGCGGGTCAACTCGCCCAGTTCCACCGCCATCTCCTCGGCGGCGTCGACGGCCTCGCGCAGCTTGGGGCGGGCGGCGTCGGTGGCCTCGGCCAGGCGCTCGCTGACGCGCAACATCATCAGATTGTAGGCGTGGACCAGTTTTTCATTGTGGCTGCGGTTGTCATCATTCATCGCGAACTTCTCCTGCCTGGGTTTCTTATAGTGTTGGCCGCGGCGGCAAAAAGTGCAAGCCGGTCTTGGCTACGGTATCCTATGGGGCTTTCGTTCAACCAGTTTTGTGAGCACCATGGACCAGCAATATTCCCCCGCAGACGTAGAAAAATCGGCCCAGGCCTATTGGGAACAGAATCAGACCTTCAAAGTGGTCGAGGACAGCAGCAAGGAAAAGTACTACTGCCTATCGATGTTTCCGTATCCCAGCGGCCGTCTGCACATGGGCCATGTGCGCAATTACACCATCGGTGATGTCGTCACACGCTTCCAGCGCATGTTGGGCAAGAATGTATTACAGCCGATGGGCTGGGATGCCTTTGGTCTGCCGGCTGAAAATGCCGCGATCAAACACGGCGTCGCGCCCGCCAAGTGGACCAAAGAGAATATCGACTACATGCGTGGTCAGCTCCAGCGCCTGGGCTTTGGTTACGACTGGGGCCGCGAGCTGGCGACCTGTACCCCCGATTATTACAAGTGGGAACAATGGCTGTTCACGCAATTGTTTGAGAAGGGACTGGTCTACAAAAAGACCGCCGCCGTGAACTGGTGCCCGAACGATCAGACCGTACTCGCCAACGAGCAGGTGATCGATGGCTGCTGCTGGCGTTGCGACACCGTGGTCGAGCGCAAGGAGATCCCGCAGTACTTCATGAAGATCACCGCCTACGCCGAGGAGCTGTTGAACGATCTGGACAAACTCGACGGCTGGCCAGAACAGGTGCGCACGATGCAGCGCAACTGGATCGGTCGTTCCGAAGGTGTGGAGATCGATTTTGGCATGGAAGGCAGTGCTGAAACGTTGCGCGTCTTCACCACCCGCCCCGACACGCTGATGGGCGTGACCTATGTCGCGGTCGCCGGTGAACATCCGTTGGCCCTGGCGGCGGCGAAAAACAATCCCGCGCTTGCCGCCTTCATCGAAGAATGCAAGAAGACCGGTACCGCCGAGGCCCAGCTTGAAACGATGGAAAAGAAGGGCATGGCCACCGGCCTGATGGCCATCCATCCGATCACCGGCGAAAAGGTGCCGGTGTGGACCGCCAACTTCGTATTGATGGGTTACGGCACCGGCGCGGTGATGTCGGTGCCGGCGCACGATCAGCGCGATTATGAATTCGCCAGGAAATACGGCCTGCCGATCAAACAGGTCATCGCGCCTGCTGCGGGCGAGGTGATAGACCTCGACAAGGCCGCCTTTACCGAAAAGGGCCGGTTGATCGATTCCGGTGAATTCACAGGCAAGAATTTTAGCGAGGCTTTTGACGCGATTGCCGCGCATTTAAATGCTGCCGGCAAGGGCGAAAAGAAGGTCACCTATCGCCTGCGCGACTGGGGTGTCTCGCGTCAGCGTTATTGGGGCGCGCCGATTCCTATCGTCAATTGCCCCAGTTGCGGTGAAGTGACCGTGCCGAAGGATCAACTGCCGGTGGTGTTGCCGGAAGACGTGGTGCTCGATGGCGTGCAGTCGCCGATCAAGGCCGACCCTGAGTGGCGCAAATGTGTATGCCCGAAATGCGGCGGCGCGGCCGAGCGCGAGACCGACACCTTCGATACCTTCATGGAGTCGAGCTGGTATTTCGCGCGGTACTGTTCACCCAAGAACGATCAGCAGATGCTGGACGAGGCGGCCAAATACTGGTTGCCGGTGGATCAATACATCGGCGG
>DHYU01000005.1:0-544 GCA_002415485.1 Proteobacteria bacterium UBA5122 | reverse complement strand
TTTGCCGCGCCGCCGGAGCAGTCGTTGGAGTGGTCCGACTCGGGCGTGGAAGGTGCGTCACGTTTTCTGAAGAAGGTCTGGAACTTCGGCGTCAGCAATCGCGATGCGTTGGGTGCTGCGCAATCGACAGACGTGGCAGCGGCGAGCGATGCACAAAAGGCCTCGCGGCGTGAGATCCACGAGGTGCTGAAACAGGCCCTGGCCGATTTCGACAAACAACAATTCAATACCGTGGTCGCGGCCTGCATGAAGATCATGAATGCGCTGTCGTCAGTCGAAGATGGCGCGGCCCGAGGTGCGGTGATCAATGAAGGTTTTGGCATCGTGTTGCGCCTGTTGTCGCCGATTGCGCCGCACATCACACACGAGTTGTGGCGGGGGCTGGGCTACGGTGATGACATCCTGCATGCGGCATGGCCGGTAGTCGATGAGTCGGCGCTGGTGCGTGACTCGATTGAGCTGGTGATCCAGGTCAACGGCAAGCTGCGCGGCAAGATCGAGCTGCCCGCCAGTACCGACAAGGCAGCGATCGAGGCCGCGGCAC
>DHYU01000003.1 GCA_002415485.1 Proteobacteria bacterium UBA5122 | reverse complement strand
GCGGCGGCGTTGGCGGCGTTGGCGATCATCACCGCCTTTGTGCAGGATGTGTCGCAACGCCATGCCGATTTTAATCTGCAGTTGAGCGAACCGCTGGTGTTGGTCGGTTTGTTTCTTGGGGCGCTCTTTCCATTCATTGTCGCCTCGTTGACGATGACGGCGGTTGGTGAAGCGGCGGCGGAGATGATGCGCGAGATTCGTCGTCAGTTTCGTGAAATACCCGGTTTGCTCGAAGGCAATGCCAAGCCCGATAACACCCGTTGCATCGATATCGCTACACGCGCAGCCTTGCGCAAGATGATTTTGCCGGGNNCGGTGGCGCCTGGGACAACGCCAAAAAGTATGTCGAGAAGGGCGCGCTGGGCGGTAAGGGTTCGGATGTGCACAAGGCCTGTGTAGTGGGCGATACCGTCGGTGATCCGTTCAAAGATACGTCCGGGCCATCGATGAACATCCTGATCAATGTGCTGGCGATCGTCAGTCTGGTGATCGCGCCGTTGTTATAAAACGCAGTGCTGTATCGAGATGCAAAAAAGGGAGGCCAGGCCTCCCTTTTTTGTTTGTTATCGCATCGCGCAGGCTTAGAACTTAAAGGTGCCCTTGAGCTTTTTCGCAACTGCAACGTTCTTCAGACGCACATACGCAGGCAGGCCATTTTTATAAGGTGGGTAGTCTTCACCTAGAATCAATGGTGCCATGTACTCGCGACAGATGTCGGTGATCTCAAAGCCGTTGCGGCTGATGAAGTTGCGCGGCATCTTCTTCTCGACGTTGGCGACATCGGCCAGCTTGGCCTCGCCGATGGTCCAGCGAAACGGCTTGTTGGATTTGCGCACGATGGTTGGCATCACGGCATTTTTGCCTTGCAGTGCCAGTTTGACCGCGGCCTCGCCCAGCGCATAGGCCTGTTCGACATCGGTCTTGGAGGCGATGTGGCGCGCCGAGCGTTGCAGGTAATCGGCAACCGCCCAGTGGTATTTGTAGCCGAGCTTTTCTTTGATCAGGTTGGCCAGCATGGGCGCAACGCCGCCGAGTTGAGCGTGGCCGAATGCATCCTTGGTGCCTGAATCTGACAGGAAGCGGCCATCTTTGTAACGCACGCCTTCAGAGACGACGATGACGCAGTAGTCGTGTTGCTTCACGCTCTGGTCGACACGCTTCAGGAACTTGGCCTCATCGAACGCAATCTCCGGAAACAGGATGACGTGTGGTGCATCGCCTTCTGCTTCTTTGGCTAGGCCGGCAGCAGCGGCAATCCAGCCGGCATGACGCCCCATGACTTCCATGACGAAGATCTTGGTTGAGGTCTTGGCCATCGATGCGACATCGAAGGCAGCCTCGCGAGTTGAAGTGGCGATGTATTTGGCGACCGAACCAAAGCCGGGGCAGTTGTCCGTGATCGGCAGATCATTGTCGACTGTCTTGGGGATGCCGATGCAGGTGATCGGATAGCCGAGGGCATCGCCGATTTGCGACACCTTGTGTGCGGTGTCTTGTGAATCACCGCCGCCGTTGTAGAAAAAGTAACCGATGTTGTGCGCCTTGAAGACCTCGATCAAACGCTCATATTCAGCGCGATTCTGTTCGAGGCTCTTCAATTTGTAGCGGCAGGAACCGAAGGCGCCGCCGGGCGTGTGCCTTAAGGCTGCAATCGCACGCGCCGATTCTTTGCTGGTGTCGATCAGGTCTTCGGTCAGTGCGCCGATGATGCCGTTGCGACCGGCATAGACCTTGCCGATTTTGTCCTTGTGTTTACGCGCGGTTTCGATAACACCGCAAGCACTGGCGTTGATGACGGCAGTGACACCGCCGGATTGCGCATAAAACGCATTTTTCTTTGCCATGAACTGACTCCTTGTGAGCGTATGGTTTGGTTGAATTGAGTGGTTGTGAAACTGTTACGGCTAAAATTTTTTCGTTAGTTTGAATAAGGGCGGCTATTTATCGGCACAATTCGTTGACTCTTGTAACTATATAGAGGTAGTTTTATCACATCCGAGCTATACTTTTGCGAATGAGTCCGGGTGAGTGTGTCGAATAGGCGTATTTACGAAGAAGTTTAATGCTGAACTCAGATGTGTATAAAGTGAAAAAATCGGATAGTGAGCCACTTAAATAATAACAGTAGTTTCTTTTAACGGAGACGGAACCCTAATGAGGATTGTGCTTCTTGGAGCACCTGGCTGCGGTAAAGGCACCCAGGGAAAACTGCTTACAGAAAAATACAAGGTCCCTCAAATTTCCACAGGTGATTTATTGAGAGCCGCAGTTGCGGCGCAGACTCCACTGGGTATCCAGGCCAAGGCCGTAATGGATGCCGGGCAGTTGGTGTCGGATGATCTGGTGTTGGGAATCATTGAGGAGCGTTTGGCGGAAAAGGATGCCCAGAATGGATTTATCCTGGATGGTTTTCCACGCAACATCCCCCAGGCAGAAGCCTTGGATCAACTGCTGACCCGGATCGGCAAGCCCTTGCACGGTGTGTTGTTGATGGATGTCGATTTCGACATTCTGATGCAGCGTCTGACCGGTCGCAGAACCTGTGGCTCCTGTGGGCAGGTCTATAACATTTATACCTCGCCTTCGCGCCTGGATGATCGTTGTGACAAGTGTGGCGGTGACCTGCGTCATCGTGCAGATGACCGCGAAGAGACCATCAGTAATCGTCTCAAAGTCTACGAAGCGCAGACCGCGCCTTTGGCAGATTTTTATCGTGGGCAATCGAAGTTAAGAGAGATTGAAGCTATTGGCGAAATCGCCGATATATTCAACGGCATATGCAAGGTCCTCAATGAATTACTTAAAGAAGACGGTAAAAGTGCCAAGGATGCGCCAGCAAATGTAGATCAAATTGTGGCGGCAGTAACAGAAAAAGTGTCAGCAGCAAGAGAGGAAGCGAGCATGAAGAAGACCGTAACCAAGAAGGCCGCGGCCAAGAAGAAGGCTACGGCTAAGACGGCCACGGCGGAAACGCAAGTTGTCGCCACAACGACAGACGGGGCAGTGACCACGAAGAAGGCCACGGCCAAGAAAGGCGCAGTGAAGAAGGCAGCGACTAAGAAGAAAGCTGCCACCAAGAAGAAAGTTGCAACCAAAAAGGAGGCAGCAGTGAAGAAGAAAGCAGCAGTGAAGAAGAAAGCAGCAGTGAAGAAAAAGGCCGCTACCAAGAAGAAGGTTGCGGTGAAGAAGGCAGTTACCAAGAAGAAGGCTGCGGTGAAGAAGGCAGTGACCAAGAAGAAGGTCGCAACCAAAAAGAAAGTCGCCGCTAAAAAGAAGGTCGCGGTGAAGAAGGCGGCTACCAAGAAGAAGGCAGCTACCAAGAAGAAGGCAGCAGCGAAGAAGCCTGCTGCGGCCAAAAAGAAGGTCGTGAAGAAAAAGGCGGCCGTAAAGAAGGCAGCTCCTAAGAAAAAGGCTGCAACCAAAAAGAAGGCAGCAGTAAAGAAAAAGGCGACAGCCAAGAAAAAGGCTAGCGCAGCTTAACTTGTTGCTTTAGCTGGTAATACTTAAGGAGCGGCGTAAGCCGCTCCCTTGTTTTTGAGGGTGACATACGTGCAAGGTTTAGGTTTATTTCCCAATCGTCGCATGCGTCGCATGCGTCGTGATGATTTCTCCCGTCGTCTGATGCGTGAGCATCAGGTTTCGAGTAATGATCTGATTTACCCGATGTTCGTGATTGAGGGTGAGGGTGCGCGTGAGAAGGTGCCATCCATGCCGGGTGTCGAGCGTGTGAGTATCGATGAGCTGCTGAAAGAGGCGGCGGAGTTGGTGGCGCTGGGCGTACCTGCCGTGGCCCTGTTTCCGGTGACGCCGCAGGATGTGAAGAGCGAAGATGCGGCCGAGGCCTACAACCCGGATGGCTTGGCGCAGCGCGCAGTGCGTGCTTTGAAGCAGGCCTTTCCGGAGTTGGGTGTGATTACCGATGTCGCGCTGGATCCGTTTACCACGCATGGTCAGGATGGCCTGATCGATGCCAATGGTTACGTGATGAATGATGAGACGGTGGAGGTGCTGGTCAGGCAGGCACTGTCGCATGCCGAGGCGGGCGCGGATGTCGTCGCGCCGTCGGATATGATGGACGGCCGCATTGGTCAGATCCGTGAGGCGCTGGAGGTTGCGGGGTATATTCACACTCGTATCCTGGCCTATTCGGCCAAATACGCGTCGAGCTTTTATGGGCCATTCCGTGATGCGGTGGGTTCGGCGGCCAATCTGGGTACAGGCAACAAATACACTTATCAGATGGATCCAGCCAATACCGATGAGGCCTTGTATGAGGTGGCGATGGATCTGGAAGAGGGCGCGGACATGGTGATGGTCAANNGGTGCCGACGGCATCCTGACCTACTATGCCAAGCAAGTGGCGCAGTGGTTGAAAGAATCTGCTTGATTGCCATCGATGCGTTTAAAATGACAGCGGGCCGAGTGCCCGCTGTTTTGTTTTTGGATATCGCAATAAGAGAAATGACATGACTGATCGTTACGCCGTGATGGGCAATCCCATTGCCCACAGTAAGTCCCCGCAGATTCATGCACGTTTTGCCGCGCAGACCGGTCAGGATCTGGCCTATGAGGCCATGCTGGTGGCGACAGATGGTTTTGTCGAGGCGGTAGCGGCGTTTCGCGCCAAGGGTGGCAAGGGGCTGAATATCACTGTGCCGTTTAAACAGGAGGCGTGGCAGATCGAGGCCGAGCGCACGCCGCGTGCGCAACGGGCCGGCGCGGTCAATACGCTTTGTTTTCTCGACGGTGGTCGTGTGTTGGCAGATACCACGGATGGCGTCGGCCTGGTGGCGGATCTATTGCAGAATGGTTTGCCGCTGCGCGGTCAGCGTGTGTTGATTCTCGGTGCGGGCGGTGCGGTGCGTGGTGTGATCGAACCGATTCTTGAGCAGCAACCGGCACTGTTGGTGATCGCCAATCGTACGGTGGCCAAGGCGGATGAACTGGTGCAGATCTTTGCCGATATCGGTGCGTTGTCGGCAGTGGGTTTTGATGGTCTGGCCGGTCAGCAGTTTGATCTGATCATTAACGGCACAGCGGCCAGTCTTGAAGGTGAGGTGCCGCCGATTCCGGACGATGTGCTCGCTGCCGGTGGTAGCTGTTACGACATGATGTACGGTAAGGACGCGACGGCATTTCAACGCTGGGCGATGCAGCATGGCGCGGCACAGGCGCTCGATGGTTTGGGGATGTTGGTCGGCCAGGCGGCGGAGTCATTCTATCTATGGCGTGGTGTGCGGCCGGAGGTGGCGCCGGTGATTCAGCAATTGCGCGCGGCGATGCAGGCCTAGACCTGATCGTCTGTTCGAGAGCTGCAGTAGGCCGGATTGCGCTTTATCCCGAGATAACTCAATGCGCCTCCCAACATGAGTGCGCATATGGTGAATACCTCTAGTTCAAGGCCGAGCTTGTCTTGCAGTAGATAGCCGGCCCCAGCGCTCACCATCAATAGCATGCCGATGATTTCGAACGCTGTCAGGTCGCGGTTGCCTATCTGATAGTGTTTGCCATCGTCGCGATTGAGCCAGCGGCGCCAACGCTGTGGATGTGTCATGACGGTTGTCCCTGTTTGATATCCAGTCGTTATCTTATTGTATCAGGGCTGATGCCTGGCCCATCTCTCATGTGCGTAACTGATTGTTTCAGCGTGCAACTATTCGCACAGTGTCTTCCCTGTTGGTTGTGGGGTTGGGGGCACGGAGGGCGGGTCGATATATGGTTTATGGAACGAGTTTATTTGTCGTTTGGATAATCGACCCGATGCCTGCGGAGGTGAGTGATGAAACGCGTGGCAACAGTGATGATGGGTTTGACGGTGATGTGTGCAAGTGCGCATGTGGCTGCATATGAAGGTATGGTCGTCGCGGATGAAGAGCGCCAATGTTATGGTCGCGCGATGATCGGTTATGACTCGGTGATTAATTCACGCTTGGGTGTGCCTGCGGAGCATGCTCTAGACCTGGCGCGTGTGTTGTTGCCGGAAGATAGATTGCCGCGCATCTATTCAACGTCGATGTTGAATACTGTGCTCGATGCTTATTTCTGGCAGGAGTCTCCACACAGTTATGCGATCAAGGTGTTCTATCGTTGTGCAGCGAAGGATGGTGCAGCTAAAGCGCAGTTGGCCGCGCACCAGGCTGAGTGGATATTTGTCGAATAGCGCCCCGCGCTGTGGCCGACGCCCGCTGGTTACCCCAGTGGGCGTTTTTGTTTATGGGGAGTAGTATAAAGTGCATGCACAGGATGTTCGGGGATAACGAATGACAGATCTTGCGGCGCAATTTTTATTGGCGCTAGGCGGTATTTTGTTGTTGGGGTTGGTGACCGATGCCATTGGTCGCAGAACGTTTATGCCGCGCGTGACGTTATTGCTGCTATTCGGCATGGTGATTGGTCCACAGGGGTTTAATCTGATCCCGGAGATGTTCACCGAGCGCTTCGATATCATTGCGGACATGGCGTTGTTGATGGTTGGTTTTTTGTTGGGCCAGAATCTAACGCTGTCGCATCTACGTGAATCAGGGCGTCAGATCTTGTGGATCTCAATCTGCAAGGTGCTCTTTACGGTGGCGGTCGTGGCGTTTGGTTTGAGCCTGCTTGGTGTGCCGCTGGAGCTGGCAATCCTGTTGGGGTGTGCGGCATCTGCCACGGACCCCGCTGCGACTGCCGATGTGGTTGCAGAGTCTCAGTCGAGACAGCCGTTTGCGCGGCTGTTGTTGGCAATCGTTGCAATTGATGATGTGTGGGGATTGGTCGTGTTCAGTATCGGCATTGCGGTAGTGGCCGCGATGAATGGTGCATCCAACGAAGCTTCATTGACGATGGTGGTGCACGATCTGGGTGGCGCCTTGCTGCTCGGGGTGTTGATAGGTTTTCCTGCAGCGTATCTTACCGGGCGCATTAAACCAGGGCAGCCGATGCTGACTGAGGCCCTGGCCTTGGTGTTTGTGTGCGGTGGTCTGGCGCTGTGGTTGGAGGTGTCATTTTTGATTGCGGCGATGGTCATGGGTGCGGTGGTCGCCAATGTGGCCAAACACCACGAGAGGCCATTCAATGCGATTGAGGGTGTGGAGTGGCCGGTGATGGTCATCTTTTTTGTGTTGGCAGGTGCCTCCCTGGAGTTTATGGCGTTGATGGATGTGGGTTGGATTCTGGCGGCCTATTGTCTGTTTAGAATGATCGGTAAATTTGTCGGCGCCTCGATAGGTGGGGTGTGTGGTGGTGCCGAGCGCCAGGTTCGGCGCTGGATGGGGTTGGCGGTATTGCCGCAGGCTGGGGTCGCGATGGGGATGGCGCTTGTGGCGGCAAATATGTTTCCAGAGCATCGGCAGTTATTGTTGTCGATTATCATTAGCTCTACGGTGATTTTTGAGATCATCGGTCCGATCTTTACCCGGGTGGCGTTGCGCCGGGCGGCGACTTAATCAAGAGAAGTATTCATGGCTTATATCGAAACCATAGTTGAGTGTTATATCCATGCGCCGCCGCGTTGCGATATGGATCTATTGCTGAAGTATTACCACGACGATGTGTTGATGATGACGCCGCAAGGGCCGAAGCAGGGCAAGATGCAGGCACGGATATTTCTGACCCAATTCTATGGCAATCCGCCGCCAGGTTATCCTGAGCACTATAAGTTGCTGCGTAAAGATATCGTCGGTGACTATGCCTATCTGTTGTGGTCGGCGGGCCCTGAATTGCCCCTGGTGAGTGATGTGTTACATGTGCGCAATGGTTTGGTGGCGATGCATGCCATCACGATCTATCAAACGCCGCCATTGGAGGTGGCGCAGTAATACACCCTAATAATTAACGCCGACTATGCGCAGTGCCTGTTTTACGGTGTCGGTGGCATCCATCATCATGCGGATGGCGACGGGGTAGTCGCCGATGATCGCCTTCTCGCGCGCCTGTTCAGACATCCATTCTGCCTTTTCACCGAGCTTGAGCATGGTGTCTGCGGCCATCGGGTTGGGCTTTTTGACCTCGATCGCGACGGGGATCAATTGGTGGTGGCCGGTGAAGCGGCGTACTTCATAGAAGTATTCTTTTTCGGGTGTGCCGATGTCGAGTTCGATCACCAATTGTTTGTGATTGAGCATGCCTTGCAGTGAGGCGGTGATGATGGTTTGTGCCTCATCGAGACGTTTGATGGCGGTTTGATATTCGCCCTTGGCGGCATCTTTTTCTGCCTGCTCAACCAGTTGTTTAACCTGGGCCTGATTGTAGTCTTTGGCTCCACCCTCATTGGCAAAGCGTTCGACGTTATCGGCCTGGGCATAACCGAACTTTTTCACGCCGTGCAGCATGTCTTGATAGCGATTCTTGAAGCGCTCGATCTCTTCCGGATTTTCCGGCAGTTCACGCATCGCCTTCATGATGGTGTTGAAGGCCTGTTTGGTTAATGCGTCGGCTTGTTCGTGATTGCCTGCTTTGATCGCGTCCTGTGCCTGTTGCACCATGCTGTCGACCTGGGTCTTGGTCTTGCCGTGTTGGTGTTGCGCCAGCCGTTGGCCGCTCTTGGAGTCGAGCAGTTTGTGAATATATTCCATGCGGTGTTCGGCGCTGGTGGAGTGGCTGACATCGCGGGGTGCGCCATGGGCTGCATTGCAGAGCATGATCAGGCCTATGGCGGCGATGGTGTGTTTGAGTGTGTACATCAGGGGGTAATCCTACTGCGTTAAATCCTGGCGATATATTTTACCGTAGCAAGATGAACAGACAATAAAAAAGCCGGGTGATTCCTCACCCGGCTTCTTAAGCGTGCAAACGCTCGCTGTTTACTTCTTGGCAGCGCGTTCTTTGGCTTCTTTGATGACAGCCTCAGCAACGTTGTTTGGACACGCTGAGTAGTGATCGAACTCCATCGAGAACTGGCCACGACCAGAGGTCATGGTGCGCAGGTCACCGATGTAGCCGAACATCTCTGACAGCGGAACCTGGCCCTTGATGCGGACGCCGGTGGCGCCTGATTCTTGGCCTTGGATCATGCCGCGGCGACGGTTCAAGTCACCGATAACGTCACCTACGTGGTCATCTGGAGTGAAGACGTCGACCTTCATGATCGGCTCCAGCAGTTGTGGACCGGCCTTCGGCATCGACTGGCGATAGGCTGCGCGAGCGGCGATTTCGTATGCGATGGCAGAGGAGTCAACCGCGTGGAACGAACCGTCGGTCAGGCTGACCTTGAAGTCCAAGCAAGGGAAGCCGGCGAGTACGCCTCTGATCTTGCTCTCTTTGAAGCCCTTCTCTACCGCAGGCCAGAATTCGCGAGGTACGTTACCACCGACAACCTTCGATTCGAACTGGAAGCCTTCGCCTGGTTGCAGCGGCTCGATGGTGTAGTCGATCTTCGCGAACTGACCAGAACCACCCGATTGTTTCTTGTGGGTGTAGCTGTCTGCAACGCGCTGAGTGATGGTTTCGCGGTAGGCAACCTGTGGCTTGCCGACGACAACTTCGATGCCGTGGGTACGCTTCAGGATGTCGACCTTGATATCCAGGTGCAACTCACCCATACCCTTGATGATGGTCTCACCAGAGTCTTCGTCAGTCTCAACGCGGAATGATGGATCTTCTTGCACCATCTTGCCGATCGCGATACCCAGTTTCTCAGCAGAACCCTTGTCTTTAGGCGCAATGGCGATCGAGATAACTGGATCTGGGAATACCATGGGCTCCAGCGTCGCTGGGTTCTTCGGATCACACAGGGTGTGACCGGTTTGTACGTTCTTCATACCGATAACGGCAACGATGTCACCTGCTTGGGCGCCATCCAGTTCGATACGGTCATTGGCGTGCATCTCTACGATACGGCCGATACGCTCGGTCTTGCCGGTGTAGGTGTTCAGGACGGTGTCGCCCTTGGCCAGCTTGCCAGAGTAGAGGCGGATAAAGGTCAAGGCGCCGAAACGGTCGTCCATGATCTTGAATGCCAGTGCGCGCAGTGGTTTGTCTGGGTCAACGATGGCGAATGCACCAGTCTCGTTACCTTCCAGATCCACTTCAGGCTGTGGTGTAACTTCGGTTGGGTTCGGCAGGTAATCGACTACGCCGTCCAGTACCAGCTGGATACCTTTGTTCTTGAACGAAGAACCACAGAAGGTTGGGAAGAAGTCGAGCTTGATGGTGCCCTTGCGAATGCAGCGCTTCAGGTCTTCAACTGAAGGCTCGTTGCCTTCCAGATAGGCTTCCATCAGGGCGTCGTCTTGCTCAACGGCAGTCTCGATCATCTCGGCGCGATACTCTTCGGCCTTGGCCTTGTATTCCGCTGGGATTTCAACGATTTCGTAGTTTTCTGGCTGGCCTGAGTTGTCCCAGATCCACGCCTTCATGTTCAGCAGGTCGATGACGCCTTTGAATTCTTCTTCGATGCCGATAGGCAGGGTCATGACGATCGGGCGTGCGCCGAGGATCTTTTTCACTTGGCCAACAACGCGGTAGAAGTCTGCACCCATGCGGTCCAGTTTGTTGACGTAGATAACACGTGCAACTTCTGAATCGTTGGCATAACGCCAGTTGGTTTCAGATTGAGGCTCTACACCGCCTGAACCGCAGAATACGCCGATACCGCCGTCCAGTACCTTCAGTGAACGATACACTTCGATGGTGAAGTCCACGTGTCCGGGGGTGTCGATGATGTTGAAGCGGTGGTCTTTCCAGAAACAGGTAGTGGCCGCTGACTGAATGGTGATACCACGCTCACGCTCTTGTTCCATGAAGTCAGTGGTGGCGGCGCCGTCGTGAACTTCACCCGTTTTGTGGATCTTGCCGGTGAGCTTGAGGATACGCTCGGTGGTAGTGGTTTTACCCGCGTCCACGTGAGCGAAAATACCTATGTTTCTGTATTTAGTCAGGTCGGTCATTTTTGCACTCTATTATCAATGTTGAAAAATAAAAAACTGCTGCCTGCCGCCGCGAGGCAGCCGGTTTTTAATGCGCTTGAAAACGGGAGTCAGCAGGCCTAGTCCCGGCCCATTTTCAAAATGGCGGGTATTTTACCCTGAAATCTCTTGAAAATCAGAAAAATTCGTTGTCGGGGACGAAGCGGCTCTTTCGCCCCCGATTTGCGCGGGTTATTGAGGGCTGTTTTGCGGTTTGACGAAGATGTCCGAATCCTTGTTCAGCTCCATCAATTTCTTGAAGTCATCCATGGTCATCTTTGGTTTGGAGAACTTCGGCATCTCCACCCGGAGCGCATTGTGCAGGGTCTGGCGACGGCCATCCTGGTATTCGATCTGCAGGTGATAGCCGCCGATGGCCAGGGTCGGTGGCAGGCTGAACTGGGCCTGGTCCTGGGTCAGCAGGGCAGCGGGCAGTTGTAGTACCGGCATTGGCCGCAAGGCGGTGATGGTTTCTTCGCCGCTGATGTAGGCGACGCCCTCATGCAGGTGCACGGCCGCGGCGCGGGCCAGCAGCGGATAGTGTTGGCTGTGCCTGAGTTGGCTGGGGTCACGGATATCCAGGGTGTCGAGGCTGCGCTCGGCGCTGATCAGCAGGCGTTCGCCATCGAGCTGTAGGTCGGTGATGGTGTCTGCCAGCGCATAGCGACTGCTCTCTTCTAGCGCCAGGCGCCGTTTGAGGTTGATGACCTGCTTGTTGTTGCTTATATATAAATGGTGGCTGTTGCCATCGATGCGTTGGGCGCCGCCGTCGAGGGCGTAATGGCTGAGGGTCTGCAGGCGACCTTGTTCCAGACGCACGGTGTGTACACCGTCGTCAGCGGCGAGATAGACCGCGCCCTGATACAGCCACAGATCATTGAATTTGCCGGGGAGTCGGTCCAGTTTGCGTGGTTGATCAGATTGCAGACTGAAGACGATCAGCCCTTCGCGCGCATCGAGCAGGTAGGCGTGATTGGCGTCGGCGGCCACGGCATGGGCCTCGCCGTCGCTATCGGCGCTGGCCAGCCAGCGTACATGGAATGGATTGCTGATATCGAGCACTGCGAGGCCACCATCGCCGGCGGCGACATAGGCGCGTTCACCCTCAATGGCGACGGCGCGGGCCTGGCCGGGGAAGTGGGCGCCGGTGGTCCAGGTCGGATTGAGTGGGTTCTTGATGTCGAATACCTGCAGGCCGATGCTGCCGTGGGCGACGAAGGCGTAGTTGCCGCGGCTGGCGATGTGATGCACGTGACCGTGTTCGTGATAGCCGCCGACGGCGTGCAATTGTTGCGGGTCGCGGGCGTCGAGCACGGCGATGCCGCCCCACCAGTCCATTGCATAGAGATAGTCGCCGTCGACCTTCAGTCCCCAGGTCGCACCGCGGGTGTCATAGCTGGACAGCAGTTTGGGCTGGCTCAGGTCGCTGACGTCGACCGCATGCACACCCGCCAGCCAGCCGGCGACAAACAGGGTATTGCCGACCAGATCCAGGCCGCGCGCATTGCCGGGGATCGGCAGTTTGCTGATCAGCTGCGGTGCGCGTGGATTGCTGATGTCGAGGATGTGCAGGCCGTCGTCGAAGAAGGCGACAAAGGCGATATTGTCACGCAGCCAGATCTCTTCGGCCGCCGCGCCAGTGACATATTGGCCGATGGGTTCGGGCTGGGCGGGTTTGCTGACGTCGAAGATCAACAGGCCGGAGTCGTCATCGGCGACATAGGCCAGACCATCGTGCACCTCCAGCGACCAAGCCTTGCCGGGGGTGTCGAACTCGCCGATCTGGCGCGGATTACGCACATCGTTGACATCGATGATCTGAAAGCCGCCGTGGTGGCTGGCCATGTAGAGCAGGTCGCCGACCAGGCGCGGTGTGTAGCCGAGGCCGCGGGTCTGCAGGTGGCTCAGCAGTTGGGGCGAGGTCGGATCGCTGATGTCGATGATCTGCAGGCCGTGGTCATCGTCCGGTACAAAGGCGACGCCGTCACGCACGATCATGCCCTTGGGCGAACCGGGGGTGTGGAAGCTGCTCAGCAGGCGTGGCAGTTTGGGGTCGCTGAGGTCGTAGATGTGGATGCCGGAGAACCAGTCGGCGACATAGGCCAGCTTATTGTCGATAAACACGCGGCGTTCGCCGCCGAAGTTGACGCCCTGGCCGAAGTCCAGACCTTCGTTGCTCAGCTGCGGTGCCTCGGCATCGAAATTGATGATCGACAACGTGTCGTTACCGAGGCCATAGACCTCGGCGCCGATCGGGCTGCCGAGCAGTGAGATGTCGAGCAACGCACGTGGGCTGCGATAGGTGCCGATGGTGGTCGGCTCGACCGGGTTCTTGCAGTCGAGCAGGAAGACGATGCCTGCATCATTCAGAACCGCTACACGGTGCTTATCTGCAGATACTTTTATCGCGCGCCCCAATTTTTGATGACTGCCCAACCATAGTGGCTGCGCCGGGTTTTCGACGTTTAACACCACCAGGCCGTTGTTGCCGGCGGCGACAAAGGCCAGGCCGTTACCGCTGAGGGCGACATCCAGCACGGCATCGTTGGCCTGAAACTGACCGACCAGTTGTGGTTTGCGTTTGTGGCTTTCGATGATGCGCAGGCCCTGCTCACCAGCGGCGATGTAACGCAGGCCTTGGCTCAGCACTTCCGCGTTGGCAGAGAACTCGGCGACCTTCATGCCGAACTGATCTTTCACGGTCCAATCACCCTTGTTGGTTTGAATCGTGAAGTCGTCGTGCTTGGGTTGGGTGAGGTCCAGTTCACGCTGTAGATACGGGCCGCCGGGTTGCAGGCTGAGGGTGACCACATTCTGCACGTCTTTGAGGTCGATGCTGAGCTCGGCCGCCTTGCCGACCTGAACCTGGCTCGGTGTTAGCTCGATGGCAAGAGCGTTGTGGCAGAGTGTGATGCCGAGGCCCAGCGCAAGCAGGTGACGGGATAGTGGTGACAGGCGGTGTGACTTCACGGCGTTTCCTTCATCAAAATATTACCAGGGTATGAAGTGTAACCGCCGACCATCCTTGCGGGTAGGGTATGTGTGAAATGCGGGTGACGTGCAGTCACCCGCCAGCTTGGATAGGTTTATTTGACCGGCAGCTGCGGAATGCTGATTTCCTCTGGGGCACCGGTCAGTGACTTCATGAACGCGACCAGGGCGCGTTTGTCGCGGTCGGTGAGATTCAGCTGCGGCTTCATGCTGTCGCTGGGTGTGCCTGCGTTTTTAAAGCCGCCGACGTCATAGTGGTCGACCACCTCTTCCAGTGTGTTGTAGGCACCGTTGTGCATGTAGGGTGCGGTGCGGGCGATGTCACGCAGGGTGGGTGTCTTGAAGGCGCCCTTGAATTTGATGTTGGGTTCGATCGCAAAGCGGCCGGGGTTTTCGACACCCTTGAGGCCGATGTTGTGAAACTTGTCGTCGGTGAAGTTATGGCCTTTGTGGCAGGCGATGCAGTCGCCTTTGCCCTTGAAGACCAGAAAGCCCCACAGCGCCTCTTCGCTCATGGCGTCTTTGTTGCCGTTGAGCCAGCGGTCGAAGTCGGATTCGCCGGCGATGACGGTGCGCTCGAAGGCGGCAATGGCCTTGCCAATGGTGTCTTCAGTGATGCCCTGGCCGGGGTAGGCGGCCTCAAACATCTCGACATAGCCGGGTACATCTTTCAGCTCGCCGAATAGTTCAAACAGTGATTGGTTCATTTCGCCGGCGGCGACGATCGGGCCGATGGCCTGTTGTTCCAGTGTGTCTGCACGGCCATCCCAGAACTGGATGGTTTGATAGGCAGTATTGATGATGGTAGGTGTAGATCGTTCCAAAATCTGGCCGCTGTCGCCGACGGCGGTGGGCTGCCCGTCAGACCAGCCGAGTGCCGGGTTGTGACAGCTGGCGCAACTCATGGCATTGGAGCCGGAGAGGCGTGGGTCGAAGAACAGGTGTTTGCCGAGTTTGATGCGCTCTGGCGTGGCGGCGTTATCTTTGCCTTGCGGTACCTCCGCCGGGCGGCTGTAGGTAGCAAGGTCTTCTGCGCTCGGCAGCATGTAATCAGCGGCTGCCGGCTTGCTGGCATCACCGGCGGTGGCGGTGTGCATGGACAGACCGAGCAGGATAGGTGCAGCCCATAGCAAAGGTGTGTGTGTCAAACGACGAAGACTCCAACTCATAACTTCCTCCCTTAAATTACGCGTCAGTAGATTGTGCCGCTCTCCCCAGGGCGGCGCAGAGCGTCTAACTTAGTCTGGTGCTGGGGCTTTGGCAAGTCATTGTGAGTCGGCGTCGTTAGGGTTTAAGGGCAGGGGTAGGTATAGCGGCGATGGATCTCTTCGATGTTGATCAATACTTCGTCGCTGAGTCTTAGGTCTGCGCTGGCGAGATTGCTTTGCAATTGCGCCAAGGTGGTTGCGCCGATGATGTTGCTGGTGAGGAAGGGGCGCGAGGTGACATAGGCCAGCGCCATCTGTGCAGGATCTAGCCCGTGTGCGTGGGCGAGATCGACATAGGCCTGCACAGCGGCATTGGCGTGGTCGCTGGTGTAACGGGCAAAGCGTTCATACAGACTCAAACGTGCGCCTTGCGGGCGGGCGCCGTTGAGGTATTTGCCGCTCAGTACACCGAAGGCCAGCGGTGAATAGGCGAGCAGACCGATGTCTTCGCGGTGACTGAATTCGGCGAGGCCGACTTCAAAGCTGCGGTTGAGAAGGTTGTATGGATTTTGAATCGAGACGATGCGTGGCAGCCCCAGGTTTTCAGCGGCGTTGAGAAAACGCATCAAACCCCATGGTGTTTCATTGGAGATGCCGATGTGACGAATCTTGCCGGCGTCGATCAGTTCTTTTAATACCGTGAGTGTTTCTTCGACCGGCGTGCCGAGCTGATCGTTATCAGGGTAGCTGTAGCCCAGTTTGCCGAAGAAGTTGGTTTGCCGCTCCGGCCAATGCAGTTGATACAGATCGATGTAATCGGTTTGCAGGCGTTTGAGACTGCCGTCGATGGCGGCCTCGATGTTGCGGCGGTCAAAACCCATGTCATCGCGGATGTGGGTCGACCATTCGGCCGGGCCGGTGACCTTGGTGGCGAGGATCACTTGATCACGATTGCCGCGGGCCTTGAGCCAGCTGCCGATGTATTGTTCGGTGCGACCCTGGGTCTCGGCCTTGGGCGGCACCGGGTAGATCTCGGCGGCATCAAAAAAATTGATGCCCGCCGCCAGGGTCATGTCGAGTTGTTGGTGAGCCTCTGGTTCAGAGTTTTGTTCACCGAAGGTCATGGTACCCAAACAGAGGACACTGACCTTGATATCGCTACGGCCGAGGCGGCGGTATTGCATCCATCTTTCCTTGTCTTGATTTATTTCTTCAGGCTGGCGAAGACCTTCTCTGCCGCGATCAAGGTGTTTTTGATGTCGCGATCGGTGTGCGCGCTGGAGACGAAACCGGCCTCGTAGGCAGACGGTGCTAGGTAGACGCCCTCGGCCAGCATGCCGTGATAGAAGGCGTGGAAGCGGTCGATGTTGCACTTGCTGACCTGGGCGAAGGTTTCGATCTTCTCTTCTTCGCTGAAGAAGAAACCGAACATGCCGCCGACGTGGTTTTCGGTCAGTGGGATGTCGAAGGCCTTGGCGCGGGTGACGAGGCCCTTTGCCAGGCGCTCGACCTTGGCCGCGATTTCTTCGTAGAAACCGGGCTGGCTGATCAGTTCCAGGTTGGCCAGACCGGCGGCCATGGCGACCGGGTTGCCNNACCGGCATGCCGCCGCCGATGACCTTGCCCAGCGTGGTCAGGTCGGGTTTGATGTTGTAGTACGCCTGCGCGCCGCCGAGGGCGACACGGAAGCCGGTCATGACCTCATCAAAGATCAGCACGCTGCCGTACTTGTCACACATCTTGCGCAGGCATTCGTGGAAGCCGGGTTTGGGCGGGATGCAGTTCATGTTGCCCGCCACTGGCTCGACGATGACGCAGGCGATCTGCTCGCCGATCTCGGCGAAGACCTGTTCGACCTGTTCGATGTCGTTGTAGTTGAGGGTGATGGTGTGTTCGGCCAGGCCAGCAGGTACGCCCGGTGAGGTCGGCACGCCGAGGGTCAGCATGCCGGAGCCGGCCTTGACCAGCAGTGAGTCGGCGTGGCCGTGGTAGCAGCCTTCGAATTTGATCAGTTTGTCGCGGCCGGTGTAACCACGGGCCAGGCGGATGGCGCTCATCGTCGCCTCGGTGCCGGAGCTGACCATGCGGATCATCTCGATCGACGGCATGATCTCGCAGACGCGGTCGGCCATCTCGGTCTCAAGCGCAGTTGGTGCGCCGAAGCTGAGGCCGTTCTTGATTGTTTCGCTGACCGCTGCCAACACTTTTGGGTGGGCATGGCCCAGGATCGCCGGGCCCCAGGAGGCGACGTAGTCGATGTATTTGTTGTCGTCTTCGTCGAACAGGTAGGCCCCTTCGCCGCGTTTGAAAAAGATCGGTGTGCCGCCGACGCCGCGGAAGGCGCGCACGGGTGAATTCACGCCGCCGGGGATGTGTCTTTGGGCGGCTTCGAACAGGTCTTGCGAACGGGTCATGTTGATTCCTTTTCTNNTCGCTGATGACGGCGATCATGTCTGCCCCGGCGGCGATCAGCGGTGCGGCGTTATCGATGTCGATGCCGCCGATGGCGACCGTCGGCACGCTCAGCTGTTGCCGCGCCCGTTGCAGCAGATCGAGTTCTGCGCGGCGGGCCTGGGGTTTGGTCGATGAGGGGTAGAACGCGCCGAAGGCGACATAGTCTGCGCCGGCGGCCTGCGCCGTCTCGGCACGTTGCCAGGCATTGTAACAGGAGACGCCGATGATGCGATCACCGAGACGGGTGCGGGCCTGGGCCAGGTCTTCGTCGTCTTCGCCGAGGTGGACGCCATCGGCGTCGACCGCCAGGCAGAGCGCGATGTCATCGTTGATGATCAGTAGTGCCTGGTGTTGGGTGCAGAGTTGGCGCAGGGTGCGGGCCTGTTGCAGGCGCAGCGCATGATCGGTGCCTTTGTCGCGGTATTGAATGATGCGCGCACCGCCGCGCAAGACCGCTGCGGCCTGGGTTTCGAATTGTGTGGGTGGGCAGAGGGTGCTGTCGGTGATCGCGTAGAGGCCGTGCAGTTGTTCAGTGTGTGTCATCGTGCCCTTCGTCGTCGCGCGCCCAGAACAAGCGGTTGGGGATCAGTTGGCCCATGCCGAGGCGCTGACCGTGTTTGAGTGTTTGCCAGGTGTAGTCCTGTGCCTCGTGGATGGCGGTGAACGGTTCCAGGCCCTGGCCGAGCAGGGCGGCGATGGCGCTGGCCAGCGTGCAGCCGGAGCCGTGGTATTCGCCGGGCAGGCGGTCCCAGCTGAAGGTGTCGATCAGGCGGCGCTCGGCGTAGAGGCGGTTTTCGACGGCGCGGGTGTTTTCGTGGCTGCCGGTGATCAGCACGTGTTTGCAGCCGGAGTCGAGCAGTTCCTGCGCGCAGGCGTCGAGGGTGTCGGCCTCGGGGGCGAGGGCGCGGGCCTCGATGCTGTTGGGGGTGAGGATGGTGGTCAGTGGCAGCAACATGCTGACCAGTGCATCTTCCATCTCTTCGTGCGCGAGATTGCCGCCACCACCGCCTCGCAGGACCGGGTCGAGCACGACGGGGATCTGTGGGTAGTCACGCAGGATGCTATGAATCGCCTCGACGTTGCTGATGCTGCCGATCATGCCGATCTTGATTGCGGCGATGGGCATGTCTTCGAGCACGGCGCGACATTGTTCGATCAGCAGGCTGGCATCTGTCGGTACAAAACGGCTGACGCGCTGGGTGTCTTGGACGGTCAGCGCGGTAACGACAGAGACTGGGTGCCCACCCATGCTGAGGATGGCTTCGATATCGGCTTGGATGCCCGCGCCGCCGGTGGGATCGTGGCCGGCGATGGTCATGATGATGGGGGGAGTGACGTTGTTGTTCACGCGCAGGTCTCTTGGTCGTTCGGGACCATTGATTATAAGTCAGGCACCCAATAAAAAAGCCAGCCCGAAGGCTGGCTTTGTGTATATCACTTTGGATCGTGATTACAGGGTCAGGATGAAGTCGACCAGTTTGGCGATGTTTTCATCCGAGACGCGTGGTGAGTAGGGAGGCATTGGTACGCCGCCAGTCACTTCTGTCCAGTTGCCTTTGCCGCCTTTGGCAACCTTCTCAATCAGTGAGGCGCGTGCGCCAGCGTCACCTTTATATTTGGCCGAGATATCAGTCCAGCCTGGACCAACGACCTTTTTATCAATGCCATGACAGGCGAGGCAGCCACTCTTTTTGGCCAGATCAATATTCTCGTCTGCACTTGCTTGACCAGCAGCAGCAACCATAAAAACTGCCGCAGCAGTCATGCTTAACCAACGTGATTTCATATTATGCATCTCCTCAAAAGATTGCGTTTTGATGATGTGATTTATAGTTTTTAAGGTGTAATTATTATTTATACCGTTCCCGTCATCAGGTCTCCCAAATTGCCTGGTGCTGTAGGGGCGGGTAATCGGTGCAGTAGGTGATAAGCAACTCTAACGGAGCTTTAGTCTACTGGCCGATGTCGATTGTTATGCCACAGCCTCTTCTTGGCTGTCAATGATTTCACTGAGTGTTTTCAGTATGTATTTTTGTGTGGAAATTTAGCGTTCCCGGTTGATGGGGTAGTGGCCGAGTGTGGCGCGAAATGGCAGTAGCAGCAGTTTGCCGAGGGTGAGTTCTTCACTGCGGCGGAACTGTTCGAGGCCGATCTCCATCGCATCGTGGCCGAGCGAGGGTTGTGGCCGATAGGTGCCGAATGCACGATCCCAGATGGATAGGCAGAAGCCATAGTTGCTGTTGGTTTCGGTCTTGCGACTGGAGTGATGTACTCGATGAAAGTCGGGGGTGACGATGGCCAGTCGCAGTTTTTCGTCGATGCGTTTGGGCAGGCGGATATTACTGTGATTAAACATGGCGCTGCTGTTGAGCAGGATTTCAAAAATGATCACCGCCAGCGCCGGTGCGCCGATCATGGTGATGACGCCAAATTTGATCACCATCGACAGGATGATCTCGATCGGGTGAAAACGCAGGCCGGTGGTGAGGTCGTAGTCGAGGTCGGCGTGATGCACCATGTGCAGGCGCCACAGCAATGGGATCGAGTGAAACAATACGTGTTGCAGATAAATAAAGAAGTCGAGTGCGATTACGGCCAGCAGCACTGTTAGGACGTAGGGCAGTTCTAACTGATTGAGTAATCCCCAGTTCTGTTGTTCGGTGAGGAGGGCGATGCCGACGGCCGCCGTCGGAAATAGGGCGCGTAGGGCTACGCTGTTGACGACGACGAGTCCCAGGTTATTCAGCCAGCGCTGACCGCGATGGGGTAGTGGGTGCCGTCTGGGTAGGCGTCGTTCGATCAGGGCAACAACGATGAAGGTGCCGAGAAAGAAGGTCAGTCGCGCCAGTAGCTCATGGTCCATAGGATTCCGCCGATACTTGTAATATTAGAAAATGCTTATATTATATAAGCACAGACTGATCGCACCATATGGTGCCACTTGTAGAGGTGAATATGAACATTACGCGCGTTACCCGTACCATGGCGGGCACATTTATTCTGTTGTCACTGGCGTTGGGGGTGGAGGCGAGTCCGCTGTTCCATTCTGCTAACTGGTTGTGGTTTACCGTGTTTGTGGGGGCGAATCTGTTTCAGTCCGGTCTCACCAATTGGTGTTTGATGGATAAGATCCTGGCGCGCCTGGGGGTGTCTAATTAGTGCGCCGTCCGCGCCAGGTAGCTCATGATGAACTCGACGATCTCAACCCGATTGTAGGCCTGTTGCAGGCTGTTGCCCCAAACGGTGATTCCATGGCGATGAATCATCAGCGCGGGGACGGGTGGCCGATTGTTGGTGAAACGCTGTTCGATAGTCTCGGCGATGCGTGGGACGTCGAGGATGTTTTCGAACAAGGGCAGGTCGACGACGGGGTCCTGTACCCAGATATCCAGGCCTTTGATGACCTCCAGCGGTGGCAGTCGTAGTTGCTGCTGATCGGAGGCGCCAGCGGATTCGCAGGCAATGCAGGCATCGACGCTGTGTACATGAAAGCAGGCGCGGGCCTCGGGGAATAGCCGGTAAATGGCTTGGTGAATGCTGGTCTCGGCCGAGGGTTTGCTGTCGGTCTGTAGGCGGGTGATGACCGAACCATCGGCGATTGCGACTTCCAGAAAATCGGTCTGTTCCAGGCTGCCCTTGGGGCGGCCGCTGGCAGTGATCCAGAAACTGTCGTCTTGATCTGCACCGCGGGCGCTGAGGTTGCCCGCAGTGCCCGGCATCCAGCCGCGTTGGTGAAAATCGCGGGCGATGGCGGCGAGCGCCAATTGGATGGGATGCTGATCAAAGGTCTGGGCCATGGCTTATTCCGGTTTGGGCGTGCGCGGTTTGTTGTCGTTGCGGGAACGGCGGCGTTGCTGGTTACGCGGACGTTGGTCCCGCCCTTGGTTAGGTCTGGGCGTATGTTCGCGTTTTACGGCGGCCTGGACCTCGACATAGTCGCCGGGGTCCATGCACTGGGATGGCAGTTTGTGGCCGACGTATTCTTCGATCTCCGGCAGATGGAAGGTGTAGTCCTCGCAGGCCAGGCTGATGGCGACGCCGCTGGCGCCGGCGCGCGCGGTGCGGCCGATGCGGTGGACATAATCTTCGGCGTTTTGCGGCAGATCGAAATTGAAGACGTGGCTGACCTCGGGGATGTGCAGGCCGCGGGCGGCGACATCGGTGGCGACGAGGACGGCCAGTTCCCCTTGTTGGAACTGATCAAGCAGGCGCAGGCGTTTTTTCTGTGGGATGTCGCCTGACAGCAAGGCCGAGCTGTAGCCATTGCCCTCAAGGTAGCCCCATACCCGTTCGGCGGCGCGTTTGGTGTTGACGAAGACGATCGCGCGCTGAGGTTTGAGGTTGTTGAACAGGGTCAGCAGCAGCGGGATCTTTTCGTCATTGGCGACGTAATAAACGCTCTGTTCTATCCGTTCGGCGGCGACGGATTCGGTTTCGATCGTCACCTGCTGCGGGTTGTTCATGTGTTCATAGGCGAGCTCCAACACCCGATGTGACAGGGTGGCAGAGAACAGCATCGACAGGCGTTGTTCAGGGTTGGGCATGCGACGGAATAAAAAGCGCACGTCCTTAATAAACCCCAGGTCGAACATGCGGTCGGCCTCGTCGAGTACGGCCGCTTGAATGGCGCGCAGGTCGAACACGTGTTGTTTGAAATAATCGATCAGGCGACCAGGCGTGCCGACCAGGATGTCCACGCCCGCAGCGATGGCGTTGCGCTGGGTATCGTAATTGGCGCCGCCGTAGGCCAGTCCGAGCGTGAGGCCGGTGTGTTTGAGTAGCAGTTCGGCATCTTTATGGATTTGGACGGCAAGTTCGCGTGTGGGGGCCAGGATCAAGGTGCGTGGCTGATTGGGTTTGCGTTTGTCCGAGGCAGGGTGTGTCAGCAGGTGTTGCGCGACAGCCACCAAAAACGCAGCGGTTTTGCCGGTTCCCGTCTGCGCCTGGCCGGCAACATCTTGGCCCGCGATCAGGATCGGTAGTGTGCGTGACTGGATGGGGGTGCAATATGCGTAGCCAGCCTCGGCCAGGCCTTGTTGCAGGGAGTCGCTGAGCGGCAGCTCGCTGTATTTTTTGTCGGATAGGTGGGTCTGTTCCATGCCTTCTGAAGACGCCGCAGTGGCGTATGGTTCCTTGATTAATTGTCGGAGTGTAGGTTGCTTTTCAGGTTTGTTCCGTAATAATGGGGTTGCAATATGAGGCGGATTAGGCTTGAATTTTACAGGTATTGTCTAGACATAGACATAAGAATTCCAAAATCTTTATATATCGTATAAGCTTTCATAAAATCGAAAACGCCCGAATGGAGGCAATTAAGTGAGTGATAAGATCGTATATGTAACGGACGCCAGCTTTGAGGAAGATGTGCTCAAGTCAGATGCGCCTGTGCTGGTGGATTTTTGGGCCGATTGGTGTGGTCCATGCAAGATGATCGCCCCGATCCTGGATGAAATTGCTGGTGAGTATGCGGGTAAGGTTAAAGTCGCCAAGCTGAACATCGACGAAAACCCAGGGACACCGCCTAAATTTGGTATCCGCGGCATCCCAACCCTGATGCTATTTAAGGGCGGGAATGTGGAAGCTACCAAGGTGGGTGCGGTTTCCAAGTCGCAACTGACCGCTTTCCTGGATAGCAATATTTAATTCAAAAAGGTCGCGTTTAACTGTAGACGCGACCTTTTTTTCATGCTACCGTTTTGCCCATAATTGAACGGTATAACAACAATAAACCGCAATTTTAGGAATTCCGAGCCGTTCCGGTTCGATCTCACCAACGTTAGTAAGGCGCCACCTCAAGTCAAATGGGGAATCGGTCGTCAATAACTTCCTTCCAATTTAAGTATTCGTAGATCACCAGCCTTGAATAAAAAAACACAAAACCAAACACAAGACCAAACACCAACCATGAATCTAACCGAGCTAAAGAAAAAACCGGCTTCTGAGCTGATGAATATCGCCCAAGAGATGGGGCTGGATAATGTGGCCCGCATGCGCAAGCAGGATGTGATCTTCGCCATCCTCAAGGGGCATGCCAAAAAAGGTGAGGCCATTTACGGTGATGGCGTGTTGGAGATATTGCAGGATGGATTTGGTTTCCTGCGTTCAGCAGACAGCTCTTATCTCGCCGGCCCTGATGATATTTATGTGTCGCCCAGCCAGGTTCGTCGATTCAATCTGCGTACCGGTGATAGCGTGTCGGGCAAGATTCGTCCTCCCAAGGAAGGCGAGCGTTATTTCGCATTGCTGAAGGTGAGTGAGATCAATTTCGAGCCGCCAGAGAACGCCAAGAACAAGGTCCTGTTTGAGAATCTGACGCCGCTGTTTGCCAACGAGCGTCTGCGTATGGAGCAGGGCAACGGCAGTACTGAAGATTTGACCGCACGCGTTATCGAGTTGGTGGCGCCAACCGGTAAAGGCCAACGGGCGATGATTGTTTCTCCGCCGAAGGCCGGTAAGACGATGATGATGCAAAACATCGCGCAATCGATTGCCAGCAGTCACCCCGAGTGTTATTTGATCGTGTTGCTGATTGATGAACGTCCTGAAGAGGTGACTGAAATGCAGCGCTCCGTGCGTGGCGAAGTGGTCTCTTCAACCTTTGATGAACCAGCCAGCCGTCACGTGCAAGTGGCTGAGATGGTCATCGAAAAGGCCAAGCGTCTGGTTGAGCACAAGCGTGATGTCGTCATTCTGCTCGATTCGATCACTCGTCTGGCCCGTGCCTACAACACCGTGATCCCTTCGTCCGGCAAGGTGTTGACCGGCGGTGTCGATGCCAATGCCCTGCATCGTCCGAAGCGTTTCTTCGGAGCTGCGCGTAATATCGAAGAAGGCGGCAGCCTGACC
>DHYU01000011.1:79349-79611 GCA_002415485.1 Proteobacteria bacterium UBA5122 | reverse complement strand
GGTTCACACGCAGGTCGTGGCCATAGAAGATATTGTCGCCCAACACCAACGAGCTCGGGTCGTTACCGATGAAGTCCTTGCCGATGATAAATGCCTGCGCCAGACCATCCGGCGACGGCTGCACGGCGTACTGCACATTCAGGCCCCACTGCGAACAATCGCCCAGCAGTTGTTGGAAACGCGGGGTATCTTCGGGGGTCGAGATCAACAGGATGTCGCGGATGCCCGCCATCATCAGCACCGACAGCGGGTAATAAATCAT
>DHYU01000011.1:2441-79312 GCA_002415485.1 Proteobacteria bacterium UBA5122 | reverse complement strand
TCTGGTGGGCGATGCCCACCCTACCAAATCGGTCCTGGCTTAGGACTTAAGCCCCAACCGCTGCCCCTGATAATTGGCCGAGGTCACACCACGCCACCAATCGGCCTTCTCCAGATACCACTCCACCGTCTTGCGCAGCCCGGTCTCAAAGCTCTCTACCGGCGTCCAGCCCAGCTCGCGCTGAATCTTGGCCGCATCGATCGCATACCGGGCATCGTGGCCGGGGCGATCGGTCACATAGGTAATCAGGTCGGCATAGGGTTTACCATCGGCCGCGGGGCGCAGCTCATCGAGCATGGCGCAGATGGTCTGCACCACCTCCAGATTGGTCTTCTCATTGTGACCGCCGATGTTGTAGNNGATCATCAGCGGGATCAGCTTCTCAGGGAACTGGTAAGGACCATAGTTATTGGAGCAATTGGTCATCACCGTCGGCAGACCATAGGTGTGGTGCCAGGCGCGCACCAGATGATCAGACGAGGCCTTGCTGGCCGAATACGGCGAATTGGGCTGGTACTGAGACTCCTCAGTAAAGAAACCCTCAGCGCCCAGCGAACCGAACACCTCGTCGGTCGAGATGTGGTGAAAACGGAAACCGGCGCGTTTGTCGCCCTCCAGCCCACTCCAATAGGCACGGGCAGCTTCCAGTAAGGTATAAGTCCCAACGATATTGGATTGAATAAAATCCGCTGGGCCATCGATCGAGCGATCGACATGCGACTCAGCCGCCAAGTGCATGATTGAACTGGGTTTGTACTTTTGAAAGAGCCCGGCAATCGCAAGCGCATCGCAGATATCCACCTGCTCGAAATGGTGGCGAGGGCTGTCCAGGGCATCGCCCAAGGTCGCCAGATTACCCGCGTAGGTCAGCTTATCGATATTGACCACCGTGGCGTCCGTCTCGGCAATCAACTGGCGTACAACGGCCGAACCAATAAAGCCTGCACCGCCCGTTACAAAAATCACTTGCTCACTCATCGCTGAGGTCTCTCCGGCTAAACTCATAAACCGGGCATTCTACAATGCTTTTATGTCATCTCGCCAAGAGATCCTTAAGCAGCATCCTCAAGCTTATGCTTCCCTCCTCCCACACACACATGACACTTGGACATCCCTCCCCCCCTCGGTTACCATACCCCGCATTGAAAGCCGGGTTATTCAGGTCGTCGACAAAACAGCCGTTACCTACAATATCCGTCACACAGAAGGAAGCTCGCAAGGGATTGATCGCTCGACCTAAAACTGCCTGAACTCAGTCAGTTAGGTTGAACATCTCACAGCATAATCGCAGCATGATAACCACGCTAAAAACGCTCATCGACCACCGCGAGCTCATCGCCAATTTCACCGCGCGCGAGATCAAAACCAAATATAAAGAAGCCAAACTAGGCATTCTGTGGGCTGTGCTCGAACCCATGATGTTTCTTGCAGTCATGACTGCGGTGTTTTCGGTATTCGCCCGCGTCCCGACCGGCGACATTCCGTACCCATTGTTTCTATTTACCGCCCTGTTGCCCTGGCTGTTTTTTGCGGGCTGCGTAAACCGTGGGTCCAGCGCACTACTAAACCAGGCCGGCCTCATCAAAAAGATCTACTTTCCGAGAGAGTGTCTGATCATAGCCTCATTGAGCGCTGCCTTATTCGACTTTGCCATCATCGCCTGTTTGTACATCGCAATCCTGCTGTACTACGGCGTCACCCCCACCGGACACTGGTTGTTGGCACTACCCATTTTTGGCATCCAACTCCTCATGGCCGTTGCCATCATGCTATGGCTGGCGCCGCTCAATATGTTGTACCGGGACATCGGTCACTTGTTGCCGCGTTTGATCCAAATGCTGATGTTCTTATCCCCTATCATGTACCCAATAACGCTCATCCCAGAGCATCTGCACGATCTATACTTTCTAAACCCGCTTGCGGGCATTCTAAATGCGTACCGGGATGTAATACTCAACCACCAGGCACCGAACTATTGGCACCTGGGCTATGCCTTGGCGCTCACCTTGCCGATGCTGTATTTCGGGTATCGTTACTTTAAAAAAGTAGAACTGCGACTGGCCGACATCTAAGCTCACGCAAAATCAGGAAAGACCACGCGCATGACCAAACCCACCATTGTGTTCGATAAAGTATGCAAGCGCTACGAACTGAGCGCCCGCAGCGACACGCTCAAAGAGGCCCTCATCAACACCGCGCGACGCTACTTGCCGATGGGTAAATCAGCCCAATCCCAAAAAGCGCTTACTGACAAAACCTTTTGGGCACTGAAAGACGTGTCATTTGAAATACAGCCTGGAGAGGCCGTCGGCATCATCGGCCCCAATGGCTCAGGCAAAAGCACCAGCCTGAAAATACTCTCTGGCGTCACCAAACCCACCTCAGGCCGCTATGAATTAAATGGCAGATTAGGTGCGTTACTGGAAGTCGGCGCAGGTTTCCACCCTGACCTGACAGGGCGTGAAAATGTATATATGAATGGCTCCATCCTGGGGATGAGCAAAAAAGAGATCGACCGTAAATTTGACTCCATTGTCGACTTCTCAGAACTAGAGAAATTCATTGACACCCCTGTCAAACACTATTCCTCCGGCATGTATGTACGACTGGGGTTCTCCGTCGCCATCCATAACGAACCAGAAGTCATGCTCGTCGACGAGGCCTTGGCCGTAGGCGACATGGGGTTTCAGAAAAAATGCTTCAACAAAATTCATGAGATCATCAAATCAGGCCGCACGTTTGTCCTAGTTTCGCATGCAATGAACCAAATCCAGGAAACCTGCAGCCGCGCCATTCTCATCAACAAAGGCAATCTGGTCGCCGACGGCAATCCACTGGAGATCACCGAAAAATATATTGCTCTAAACGGTGGACCTAGAGAAATTCCTTCCGCCAATGACAACAGCAATGCAAAAGTCATTGTCAGAAAAGTCAGGTTAATCGATGACAACGGCAACTACACGTCCACACTGGCAACCAATGCAGCCTTTAATATTGAAATCGAATACATTACTGCCGAGCCCATACATAACCCAGCGATCACGCTGAAAATCTTGCGTGGCCCTACCGCGATATATCAAGTCAACACACATCGCCTTGGCGTCGATATCGGAACGCTCAATGGTCAGGGAATCTTGAGATGCTCTATTGAAGCCATCCCCCTCACGCCCAATTCATTTGATATCGACGTGATAGTGCTTGACGAAATTGGGGGAACTGTCATCGGCTACTCAAGAACAAAAGAAGCTGTCACAACCGTCCCTCCTGAAGATCTCATGAGTCTTGGTGGTTATTTAGCGCCCGAGAAACTGGAGCGCCCCATCGTCTATGGTCGAATTGAGTGGAACAACTCTCGGGGTCAATCATGATCAACGTCACCAGCCCATTCCTTCCACCTAAAGAAGAATACTTGGCCTACGTGGATGAAATCTGGAAACGCAACTGGCTAACCAACAATGGCCCGCTGGTCAACGAACTTGAACTACAACTCAAGCGTTACCTGCAACTTGACCACCTTCTATTCGTCAACAATGGCACCATCGCACTACAACTCGCCATTCGTGCACTGGACCTAAAGGGTGAAATCATCACCACCCCGTTCTCGTTTGTCGCTACCACCACAGCAATACTCTGGGAACACTGCACCCCCGTATTCGTCGACATCGACAAAGACACGTTCAACATCGACCCAAAGTTGATCGAACAGGCCATCACCCCGAACACCAGCGCCATATTGGCCACCCATGTATTTGGTAACCCATGCGACATCGACGCCATTGATGCCATCGCCAAAAAACACAAGCTAAAAGTCATCTATGATGCCGCTCACTGTTTTGGCACCGAATACAAAGGAAAATCGGTACTCGCCTATGGCGACGTAAGCTGTATCAGTTTTCATGCAACTAAGCTGTATCACAGCACAGAAGGTGGCGGAGTTGTTACCAATTCGCCAGACATACTCAAAAAAATGGCTCGGATGCGCAACTTCGGTCACGCAGGCCCATACAATTTCGAAGGCATAGGTATTAATGGCAAAAACTCAGAGTTTCACGCCGCAATGGGGCTTTGCAACCTAAAATACGCAGATGACATTCTTGAAGATCGAGCCCAGTCGCATGAACTATATAATTTACGACTCGCCAATCTTCCGTTAACCCAACAGAAGCCAACATCGCATAGCACACAAAACCACGCCTACTACCCTATTGTATTTAACTCCGAAGAAACCTGCGTTGCCGCAGCTAAAGAACTTGAGAAACAGGGAGTTTACACCCGCAGATATTTCTATCCTTCTTTAAACAAACTCGAATACATACCGGACACCCATTGCAAGGTTTCACAAAGCATCTCCGAACGCATCCTATGCCTACCTATTTATCACGGCATAAGTGAGGCCGAGATAGACATGATATGTAGATACCTTAAGCGTTACTTTCAATACAAATCTTAAATTGACAAACTACGCCTATATCATGCAAATCCACCAGCTAAGCGACACAAATCTTTCCAGCAAGGACCTTGCCGATTTTCTTTATGCTATAGACAACGACTTTTCCCCCCCTCTTTCAGAACGAGTAAAGTTGAAATCTTCCAGCGGATCAATACATGCATATTCTGAAAAATTAACCTCCCAGGGAGAGGTCCTGGTGTGTATATCGTCAGACACAATATGCGGAGCATTAGGCTTCTATTGCAATGACGAAAAAAATACAACCTCATTTATTTCCATCCTTGGAGTACTCCCAAACAGTCGTGGCCAAGGAATTGCTAAAGCCTTAATGGAAAAGTACCTAGCCTTTATAGCCTCGAAAAAATATTTAATTTCCAAAGTAGACACATGGAAAGACAATCAGGCTGCCATCCATCTGTACACAAGGCTCGGATATACAGTATTAAACGAAGAAGGATTTAGCATCAAACTTCAAAAACACATCCCAACCTCAACACAGCCACACACTTAGCCACACCTACTTATGAATAACATATTACTCACTAGCGCAGGCCGCCGAACCTATTTGGTTAACTATTTTAAAAACGCTCTTAAAGGGCAAGGAAAGGTTATTGTCGCAAACATGTACGACGATGCGCCTGCGATGTTCGTAGGAGATGTGGCGATCAAGACACCGCATTCACTATCTGACGACTACATTCCTTTCATTAAAAAAATATGCAAAGACCATAATGTAAGCCTTATATTCTCTCTTCATGATATTGATACGTTTGCTCTTGCAAAAGCTCATGAACAACTAACAAGCACTGGTGCGCTCCCGGTTATTCCAACATTAGATTGGGCTACGATATGCTTGGACAAATATTTGTGCAGCCAGAAACTATCTTCAAACGGCATCGACTCGCCTTGGACAGAAGTCTGTCTTCAGAGGGCTATCAACGCCATTCAGAGTGGCGAAATCAGCCTCCCTGTCATAATCAAAGATCGCTTGGGCTTTGGTTCCACGGGACTTCACACATGCCACTCAATTGAAGAACTGACACACTTTCACGCCCTAGCCACACAAAACGCCGTATCCAGGCTATTCAACCATATACCACAGCATGAAAGCGTTTTAATTCAGGAACACATGAATGGGCCAGAATATTGTGTAGATATAGTTAACGACCTTAACGGAAACTACGCTGCCCACTTTGTCTGTGAAGTTCACGCCATGCGCAGCGGTGAAACTGATAGCGTCACAACCCGACCACGAAGCATCGCAAACGATCTCGCCACCAAGATGAGCGCCCTAACAAAACACATCGGCATATGGGGAGTTGACACTATTCTTCATAATGGCAAGTTATACATTATCGACATCAATCCAAGGTTTACTGGAGACTATCCATTTCATCAAGTTTGCGGTGCAGACATACCCTCGGCCTTACTGGCCTGGCATCAAGGAAAACCTATCATGCCGGAATGGCTGAGCCCACGAACCGACATATTTGCATTTAAAGACCTAACCCCCACCTGCGCTGAAAGACAATAATTTCTGGTATCCCATGACAGCCAAACCTCTAGTCTCAATAGTATGTACAACATACAATCACGCTAACTACGTTAGGAAAACGATTGAAGGGTTCTTAATACAAAAGACATCCTTTCCTTTTGAAATCATCATTCATGATGACTGTTCGTCTGACGACACTCAGGCAATCATCCAAGAATATACCGACCTACACCCAGAGATATTCAAACCAATCTTCCAACCAGAAAATATATATTCCCAGGGAAGGCGTCCGATGAAGGTCATCCTCCCCCATTGCCAGGGCAAATATATTGCAGCATGTGAAGGAGATGACTACTGGACTGATCCAAACAAATTGCAGACCCAGGTGGATTTTTTAGAAAGCAATCCTGACTACGTTATCTCTTGTCACAACGCTTTTATCATTGATGAGCAAGGAAACACAATTGAAGAATCCAAACTGCCCGAATGCCATCAGCGCGATTTTTCAGGTGAAGAGCTTATCCTGAGCCAGGCATGGGTACTGACCAATACATGGGTTTATCGAAATGTCGACATGGGGTTTCCGAAGGAGCGTTTCAACGTCACCAACGGCGATACTTTTTTCCTCTCCCAAATCGGCACCTATGGCAAAAGCCATTACCACACAGACATCCAGCCAGCCGCCTATCGGGTGCACACAGGGGGAGTATGGTCAACCATTTCTGAAACCGCCCGCCTGGATTCACGCATCAACACATGGTTCTGGTTATACAAATACTATAGCCGCACCCAACAACCCAAGTACGCACGATATTATTGGGACCGTTTCATGTACGACATCTACACCAAACTATCGAGCGAAGCGGGCAAGGGGCTTGATGCCTTTCCCCCTGAGTTTATTGCACTCGATTCATCAAAAGAAGTCGCTACTACGGAGACCCTCATCAGAGGCCAAATAGACCAGATTAAGCAATTGCAGCATCAACTCGATTCAGCCCAAAAGCACAACAACAGTCTTGAGAAACAACTCCGCGACCTCAAACAGTCAGCCAGCTATCGTTTGGGAGATGGCCTGCTCGCCCCACTCAAGAAGCTGAAAAAATCAAAACCCTGAGCCCGAACATACAGCATCGTCATGAGCCCACAGAATCCATCACACTCCGCACTCGGTTCAGCTGGCGAAGCTAGAACCAGCGTCATCATACCGTGCCATAACTACGGTAGGTTTTTGAGTTGGGCGATCACTTCGGTTTTACATCAAACCGTAAAAGCCAAAGAAATTATCGTCATCAATGACAGCAGCACGGACGACACAACCGATGTGGCACGATCGTTCGGCAACCTCATTCAATACCATCAAGTCGACTTTGGCTGCGCCCAGACCACTCGCAACTTTGGCCTGCAAAAGGCTGCGGGGGATTTTGTTTTGTTTTTGGACGCCGATGACTTTCTGGATAACCACGCACTAGAACTACTGGAGCTGGCACTAGACCAACACCCGGACGCGAAACTCGCGTATTGCGGCCGAATCCACTTTGGCGAGAATGTGCATACGGATTCAACCAACTATCCCCACGTCAAGATCCCCAACGACTTCTCGCTAGAAACACTGAGACGCTATAATTTTATCTCCATGCCTTCTCTCATTAGACGTGACGGGTTTCCCGGATTCGACACAAATATCAAGCGTTTTCAAGACTGGGATGCCTGGCTCAGTTTATTAACATCAGATCATGATGCTGTGTGCGTCCACCAACCCTTAATACATGTTCGCGTACATGGCACCAATAAAACTCTGACCGAGAATTATTTCACGGAACGCTTCAAGATATTACTTAAGCACAACATTATTAGTAGCTTTGTGCCAAACAATGGTGGCTCCGCGTGTGCACCAGACAACATGACACCACCCTTCAACTCCATTTACATGTCAAGGGTTAATCAGGGCTTACCCCTCTCAGTAGGCGTAAACTTTATTCAACATATACAACTACCCGGCTCTCACCCTATTCATGCGGCTCAGTCCGATCAAAAGCCAGCTCCCAGCGCCGACACCAAACTTGATTCTGTCGATCAGGCCGCGACTCAGGCCAACTCTCTGAAACTGTGGCACAACGCGGATGCATTGATTATAGACAACACTGAGAGCACGCCTGATTTAAGCCTAAACACTCACTTTATTAACGACGAATCCCCTCAGATATATAGCGATACCCCACTGCGCTGGCAGGATGGCTTTCAACAACCAGGAAGATTGATTCTAAATCGCGCCGCGTTAAAGATTTGTTTTCAAATCCCCTCGCACAGGACTTCTACACCTCCCCATAAAAAAGGAGCTTTGACTCCAATTAGAAAAGCCTGGCAAAAACACATAGGCTGGCGATTCAAATGAACACAGACATCCATGTTTCTGGGCCACTTGTTTCGATCTGTGTGCCGACTTATAACGGAGCAGAATTTTTGCTTGATGCGCTCAAGTCTGCCGCAAGCCAAACGTATCGCCCGCTAGAGATCATAATTTCGGATGACAACTCCCAGGATGAAACGCTGGCGATAGTTAAAGACTTTGCCGCACAAACAGACATTCCCGTACACATTCACCATCACACCCCATCTGGAATAGGTGAGAACTGGAACAATTGTGTGCGCCTAGCAAATGGCAAATATATAAAATTCTTGTTTCAGGATGATTTGCTTGAACCTTCCTGTGTGGAGAAGATGGTTGCTATCGCATCACAGGATGACGATATAGGATTAGTTTTTTCCGGCAGAAACTTTTCTATCGATGGCGACCCTGCCGCGCACCAGAGATGGCTGCAACAATACGGAGACCTGCCTTCATACTGGCAGCGCATATGCACAATCCAGCATGGAACCGACCTATTAAAAGACATTAACTTTTTGGAACAACCCAAAAACAAGGTCGGGGAACCTACCACAGTATTACTTAAAAAAGCCGTATTCGATAAAGTCGGGTATTTCCGCCAAGACCTCAAGCAGTCTTTAGACTATGAGTATTGGTATCGTGTATTCAAACACTTCAAGGTGGGCTATATCGATGAAAAACTGGTTACGTTTCGTTTGCACGAGAAACAAGCCACCGCTCAAAATCGAAAATTGGAAATCCCTGACTACGATCTTTACCCAAAAATCATCTATCAGGAACTTTTTTGGCAATTACACCCCCAAGTGCGAAAGCGTTTGTTCATGAAATATAATCCGCTTGGCCGCTTTCTTTCCAAGTTGACATCATGAACACTAATATCCCTTCCCGCCCAAAGATTACCTTGCTGGTACTCAACTATTGTTCGCTGGAAGACACCTTGGCGTGCGTGGAAGTGATTCGAAAAATCAACTACGACAACTTCGAATTGCTCGTTATTGACAATGCCTCTCCCGACGGCAGCGGTGCCATGCTGGCCAATAGCATCCCTCAACATGAATTCTTACAACTGCCGCGCAATACCGGTTACGCAGGTGGCAACAACACTGCCATGTTCAAGGCCATTGCCGGTGGCGCTGATTATATTTTGATCCTGAATCCGGACATCCGGCTATCACCTGACACCCTCTCAACCTATGTCGAGATCATGCAGGCACACCCAAATGCCGCTGGTCTTAACTCAGTTCAACTACAAGCTGACCAAAATACGTTCGACCGTAGTTTCTCGCTTGGTGTTCTCAAACCCTGCGGCCACCACGGGACCACCCTAAGCGAATCCCCTATGCCCGATGTTTTTGAGAGCGATACGATTTTTGGCGCAGCTCTAATGCTTTCTGTGCCAGCCCTCAAGCAGGTTGGCGGCTTTGACCCGCTCTATTTTGCCTACGGTGAAGAAACAGACTTATGCCGACGTTTTCGTATGCATGGTTTCAAATTGCTCGTCACTACACGCTCGCCTGTCACCCATCTACGGACGGTGTACGAAAAACCACTCAGTCGTTTTGTGCTTTTCCTGAAGCTTAAGGGCTATTATCTGAGCATCTTTAAAAACCCTGAGAACAGCACCCGTGCTGCGTGCAAACGCATCTTTAGAGATATCAAGAACGCCTTGAAGGGAAATAAGAATTTTTTTCCCTACGACACGTATCCTTACGACAACAAAATTATTATAAAAACCTTGGCGTGGCTTGTTGTGTTTCTTCCTGTTGCCTGGCTACACAAACGAAAAGAACAAAAACCCGCCCCCCATTACATCGACCGGCCATGACATCTTCTATTAAAAAGCACCTTTGGCAGCTCTCTACCCGGCTCAAGATGTTTAAAAAACATCAGTTGCCGGCGATTCGCCGTTTTCAGGCTGTGCTGCGCGAAACCAAGCGACCAATGCCTCCCGGAAAAATCACCCGCCGCAATCTTCTGGTGTTGGCCTGGGAGTTTCCGCCACAAGTCACGGGCGGCGTCTACCGCCCGGCTTCGTTTGTGAAACACACCACAGACAACGGCTGGCATACCCATATCGTTGCCAGTGCGCTGCCAGCACACGTATCAGAAGCTGGGCAATATCTTGCGTCGTCGATTCCTTCTAGTGTGGTGGTTCACCGTTTGGCTTCCGCCCCGTCCGGCCCTCATGTTTGGCCGCTGCCCGATATAGATGGCGGTATTTTGAATGCGTTGTCTGTCTATGAGCGGGCGAGCCAGCTTATCCACTCGATGGAGCCTGGCATCATTCTCGCCTCTGGCCCTCCCTTTCATAACTTTGTGGCGGGCATGTGGTTGGCCAAACGCTTTGGCTGGAAACTGATTATTGACTACCGGGATGAGTGGAGCGAATGTCCATTCGATTTTGTAAAAAAAGACGTGATTAACCGTCAATGGGAGACGCAGTGCCAGCAGATCGCCAGCAGGGTGATCTTTACCACGCAGTCTCAGATTGAGCACCAGCTGTCACACTTCTCTCGGTTATCGCGAGATAAATGCACGCTGATTACGAATGGTTGGCGACCGGAAGATTTCTCCATTACCGCAGACACTTCGCCAGTAAAAAATCGCGACAAGCTATCGATCGCCTATCTTGGCAATCTTGGGCCTATGGCATCACCTACAGAGTTTTTTGAGGTGTTGGCGCAGGTGTTATCAAGAAATGCAGACCTAAGAGATCGCTTATCCATTAAGTTGATTGGCAAGAAGCGCGACTCTGTCTTGGAAGAAATCGCTCAACATCCCTATCGCGACAACTTTGAACTGATCGAACAAATCCCCAAACCAGACGCTTGTCGCATGATGACCGAGATGGACGGTTTGTTGTTATTGAACCCTCCCGGCATTGCACGTTACATTCAGGGCAAGCTGTATGAGTATATTGCCTCCGGCACCCCCATTCTTGCATTCGGCGAGGATGGAGAAATGGGGCGCATTATCGAAGATTTGAGGTGTGGCACCTGTATTCGTAGCGATTCTGCGGATGAATTGGAGGCTGCGTTAATTTCATTGGACCAGCCCCACACCAATGACGTGAATAAAATTGAGGCCTGGTTGCAAAGTCGACAGCGCGATGTCATTGCGCAAGATATGCTTAAGCTACTGGAAACAGTACAAAGCGAATAAACAGGATTTTTTACAATGCGCATCCTCTACGCCAGCGAACGCCCACCCTATCCCTTTTTTCTAGGGGGCGCGGCGCGTTGCGCCCATCAATTGTTATTTAATATGGCGAACGAGCTTCGCATTGAATGCATCGCAGTGGGTTCACGCGATTATGCAGTGACCGCTTGGCATTTTCCTGCCGATGGAGACTTTCCCAGTCTTGGCATTAAAGACAGCAACCCCGAACTTAACACGCTGAATTGCGGATATCCGGTGACGCTGCTCCCGAGTTTTTTCGATACGCTCGCGGCCCTGATCGATGAGTTCAAGCCTGATGTGGTGTGGTCTCAACTCGAAGGCGGGCTCGACATCATGCTATTAGCGCAGCGCAAGGGTGTGCAGGGTTTGTATTACGTGCATGATGCCGAGTTTAACCCGGCAGAATTGAAACAGATCGCCCAAACAGGCTGCCATATGGTCGCCAGCAGTCGCTTCCTGGCCGATAAGGCTGAGCGGGCGATTGGGCGTAGCTGTCACGTCATCTACCCGGCATCTGAGCTGTATTTTGGTACCACAGGCAATCCTCACGGCAAGATTACGATGATCAACCCGGTGGGGGTGAAGGGTATCGATACCATGCTTGAGATCGCACGTTTAATGCCAGAACATGAATTTATGTTGCAGGAGTCCTGGAAGTTAGGTGATAAGGCCCTGGCGGATCTTCAGGCCAAACTGGCTGTGCTACCCAATGTCCAGTTTCAACACCGCGTGTCGGACATGCGCGCTGTTTACGGCAACACCCGCCTGCTCCTTGCTCCGTCAAAATGGGAGGAAGGCTTTGGCATGATCGCACCGGAAGCCCAGTCCTGCCGCGTTCCGGTCATCGCTAGCCGTCGCGGTGGTCTGCCTGAGTCTGTTGGCGATGGTGGCATCTTGATCGACGATTATCTCAACCCACAGGCCTGGGTCACCGCGATCCGCGACATCCTCGCCGATGATGAGACATATGGCGCATGGCAGGCCCGAGCACATCGTCATGCCAGCTCGGATGACATGCATCCACACACGCTGGCGAAACGACTGGCCGACATATGCACACTCCCTGCACCTGGCGTCGCCGGTCCCATCCGGCGGACGATACAAAATTTACCTATTATTGGTGGTCTCTTTCGTTAAGCAGGGTGGTAGAATTTGCACCATGATTTCTAAACCTCACGCATCGCTGTACTGCCTTGGTCTGGCCCTGATGGGCGCGGGGCTGAGCGGTTGTTCCGACACTGAAAAACAAGTCACGCTGTTCGAGGATGTCACTGCCAGCTCCGGCCTGCAGCAATACAGCGGCATGACCCACGGTGCGGCCTGGGGGGATTTTGATGGCGACGGACTGCCCGATCTGTACGTTACCAATCATTTAAAAGGCGCCAGCCTCTATCGCAATCTGGGTGGCGGCAAGTTTGAAGACATCACCACTCGCGCCTTTGCCGATCAGACTGCCTCCGACGATAAGCACGGCGCAGCCTGGGCGGATTACGATGGCGATGGTGACCAGGATCTGGTGCAGCTCACGGGCGCCGGTCGCGGGCTGGGCGCTGAGGCCAAACGTCTCTACCAAAATGACGGCGGCCGCTTGATTGATGTCGCAGCCAAGCTGGGGGCCGACAATCCCTACGGCCGTACGCGCATCCCACTGTGGTACGACTTCAACCGCGATGGCCGCCTGGATCTGTTCCACGGTGCCGAGAGCCGTTTCGACGACAAAGAGCCGCCCTTCGTCTTTATGCAAACGGAAGATGGCTTCGTCGCCGATCAGAACACACTTCCCTTTGCCTCACGGTCACCAATCTTNNCACCGCCTTGGGCAGCGATTTCAAACCGGCTGTCGTCTGTCGTGTCTCCGCCAAAAACATGACCTCACAGGTGTTTGATGTATCGACATCCCCCGCCAAGGATCTGGCCCTGCTGCCCACCACTGCCTTTGAAGATCTGGCCGTGGCCGACTTCAATAACGATGGTCAGCTGGACCTGTTTATGGCGCGCAAAAATCCGGCACGCGAAATCGCCTTTGGCCATCCCAGCGCCAATGAACTGATTGCCGACATCAACCTGGGCAAACAAAGCAGCGAACAGATCATCGGCTTTACATTCGAGGCCAAGCCGCCCATTGAGGTGGAGATTGCCTCGGCGTGGCCGCGAGAGACGCTGACGCGTGAGCGAATTCTGCTCGGCAGCGCGGGCGCCAACCCCGCCGATTTTAAATTCACGATCTCCGATGACACCGGCGGCATTGCCGCGCCACCCAGCGGGCATGCACCCGCCGTCACGATCAGCCGCCTGGACGGCAATCGCTGGCAGGTGCGCGCCACCGCGACCAGCGGCGATAACCCTAAACCACAGCAGACCCAGCTCAAACTACGCGCCCCAGGTCCGGTTGAACTGATCGACACCCTCGGCGCCACACCCAGTGATGAGAACGCCCCCAGCCGACTCTTTATCTATCGCGACGGCGCCTTTCATGACGAAAGCGACGACCGTGACACTAACGAGCGTCTGGTCGCCGGCAGTAATGTCGTCGCCGCCGATTTTGACAACGACATGGACGTAGACCTGTTTGTGCTGGCCTCAGGCCTGGTCGGCAATCAGCAAAATCTATTGCTGCTCAATCGTGGCGACGGCCACTTTGACATCGCCGCCGCCGCAGGTGGCGCCGCGGGCAGCCTGCACGGTGTGGGCGATTCCGTTACCAGCGCCGATATCGATAACGATGGTTTCGTCGACCTCCTCATCGCCAATGGTGGCAGTATGGGCCGCAGCCTGGGCCTGCCCTCGGACAACGGTGGTTATCAGCTGTTTCGGAATTTCGGCAATCAGAATCACTGGCTCAAGATTGAGCTGGAGGGCGTCAAATCCAACCGCGACGGCATTGGTGCAGTCGTGCAGGTAACAGCCGCTGGCGTCACGCAGACACGCATCCAGAACAACGGCGTGCACAACAATGGCCAGGATCATCAAGTGCTGCATTTTGGCCTCGGCCAGGCCGCGCAGATAGACGAACTGAAGATCTGGTGGCCCAGCGGCACGCAGCAAGTGATCAAACAGCTCAATCGCAATCAGTTACTCAAGATTAAAGAAGCGTCAGCCGACCAAGACTAGGACCGTGCAAAGACCGCCGCGAACAGGGACAAGGAATACAAGATGATATTTTGGCGCAAGAAAAAACCGAGCTACGAACGGGCCATGGATTGGTTCAAAAATCACATGGTGGAAGGCAAGGGCATCATTGTCCACACCAAGCAGCCTGTGCCCTACCCTGAAGTCACGGGCTACTACATCCCCACCTTGTACGATTGGAACGAGCCGGAACTGGCGCGCGTCTGCACCCGTTGGTTGATGTCGATTCAGCTGGAAAACGGCGCCTTTCCTGCGCCCGACGGTGTGCCCTATACCTTCGATACCGGGCAGATCCTGCGCGGATTAGTCGTCGCCCTGGATGACCCCGAACTGGAAGGCGTCGAGCAATCGCTACGCCGCGCCTGCGACTGGACGCTGACACAGATCGAAGACAGTGGCCGCCTGACAACGCCATCGACCGACCTGTGGGATGACATCGCCAGCGACCTGATCCATACCTACGTGCTGCCGCCTTTAGTCGACGCCGGCAAACGCCTGAACGAACCACGCTACATAGAACGCGCCCAGTTCGTGCTCGACTATTACAAACGCCAGCCAGGCCTCGTGCCCTTCAACCGCCTGTCGCACTTCCATGCCTATGCAATGGAGGCCCTGTGCCAACTGGGCGAACTGGAATTGGCCGCCCAAGGCATGGCCGAGGTCGAAAAGGTGCAGCGCGCCGATGGCTCCATTCCCGCCTATCCTGATGTCAGCTGGATCTGTTCAACCGGCATGGCGCAATACGCCATCTGTTGGTACACCCTGGGCAACAAGGCACCCGCAGACAAGGCGATGGCCTATCTGGAAAAGATTCAAAACAAATCCGGCGGATTCTTTGGCAGTTATGGCGAAGGCGCCAAATACATCTCCGGCGGCGAAATCAGCTGGGGCGTCAAATATTTTCTTGATGCCTGGAAGATGAAGATGGACCTGGAGAAATAGGATGATCAAAGTCCTGACTGTTTTCGGCACCCGGCCAGAGGCGATTAAGATGGCGCCACTAATTGCCGAACTGGAAAAACACCCCGCGCAGATCGACAACAAAAACTGCTTCACTGGCCAACACAGCGAGATGGTGGCGCCACTGCTGGAGCTGTTTGATATCCGTGTCGACTACCGGCTCGACATCATGCGCGAGAATCAAACGCTGGAACACATCACCATCGCCGTGCTGCAAGAGATCAGCAAGATCCTGCGCGCGGACAAATTCGATTTGATCCTGGTGCAGGGTGATACCACCACCTCGATGGCGGCGGCGATGGCGGCGTTTTATTGCGGCGTCAAAATCGGCCACGTCGAGGCGGGGCTGCGCACCTTCAACAAGTTTCACCCCTATCCTGAAGAATCCAACCGCAAGATCATCGATGCGATGGCGGACCTGTTTTTTGCCCACACCGAACTGGCGAAACAACACCTGCTCAATGAAGGCCTGGCTGAGAAACTGATCCCCGTGACCGGCAACACCGTCATCGATGCGTTGCTTGATGTCTCCAGCCGGCCATACAACTTCAAAGATAGCGCACTGGCGGCGCTGCCGTTCGATAGTAAAAAGGTCATCCTCGTCACCGCCCATCGCCGCGAGAGTTTCGGCGGCCCGTTTGAGGCCATTTGTGAAGGACTCAAACAACTGGCGCAAAAGTACAAAGACGAGGTCGTACTGGTCTACCCGGTGCACCGCAACCCCAATGTGCGCCAGGTGGTCAACAGCAAGCTGGCAGGCATCGATAACGTGCTGCTGACCGACCCACTGGATTACATGCCGATGGTGCATGTGATGAAACGCTGCTATCTGGTACTGACCGATTCCGGCGGCCTGCAGGAAGAAGCGCCCAGTCTCGGCAAACCGGTGCTGGTGATGCGCGAAGTCACCGAGCGCCAGGAAGGCGTAGCGGCTGGCACCGTGAAGATCATCGGCACACGCAGCCAAACCATCGTCGACGAGGCATCGAAACTGATTGATGACAAGATGGCCTACGAAACCATGGCCAATCAGGTCAATCCCTATGGCGACGGCACCGCCAGCCAACAAATCGTCGCGCGCATCATTGCTGAATACTCATGAGTGATCAAACGCCGCTGGTCAGCATTATCCTGCCGACCTACAAACGGGCGCACGTGCTGCCCTATGCGATCAATAGCGTGTTGGCGCAAACCTATCAGAACTTTGAGCTGATCATCGTCGACGATAACTCACCGGACAATACCCGTGAGGTCGTCGAAGCATTTACCGACCCACGAATTCGCTACACCTGTAATAATCCGAACCTGCGCCTGCCTCGCGCGCTCAACCGGGGTTTTTCGCTGAGTAAAGGCGAATATCTGACCTGGACCTCGGACGACAATCTGTTTGCCCCCACCGCCATCGAACGTATGGTGGCCGAACTGAAAAAGACGGGCCGCCACTTCGTCTACGCCGACTACTACCAATTCGGTGAAGCCGATGAGCAGCAACAACCTTTGGACGCGAAGGCCATCGCCCAACCCAGCAAATTGCAATTGGAAAAGGGCAATCATATCGGCGCGTGCTTCATGTATTCACGCACGCTGTATGAAACCATTGGCGATTACGATCCGGAACTGTTTCTGGTCGAAGACTATGATTACTTCATCCGCGCAGCCAAAACATTCGAGTTCTGCCATATCGCCGAGCCGCTGTACTACTTCCGCCGCGATGATGACACGCTGTATTACTCACGTTTTTGTGAGGTGAAGGCCTCGGATATTTTGGTGCGTTTCAAAAATGGGCTGATAGCTGAGCAGCAAGTCATCGATTTTCTCGTGCAACTCATCAGCAATAACGTCGACTCGCTCAAATCAGGCCTGCTCCCTCGCCTGTATAAACTATTCAAACCCGTGTCCTATCGATTGTCGACCACAATACGCGCCCGCTGCATTGCTGAAGTGCGCGATAAAATACAGAACAATCTATTTAGTTTGTTGCAGCAGTTTAGTGATAAAAAAATCACGTTTGGTGAAGCTCGCGACCAGATCGTCGAAATCATCAAGCGGCTCGCGGATGTCAAACCAACCTAACCTCGAGCGTTCATGACCATGTTTAAACAACTCAAAAGTGCGCTTAAAGGAACCGAATACGCATGGGCCCAACACCGCCGTGCGACGGAACATAAGCCTACCATCATCACGGCAATCCAAACGTTACAACAGCAACTCCCTGCCAATGCCGAGGAAGACCTCCAGCGCCCAATCTTCCTGCTTTCTGCCGGTTGGCGCTCAGGTTCTACCCTTGTGCAACGCCTGCTGATGTCTGACCGGCGCGTATTAATCTGGGGCGAACCTTATGATGAGTGCGGCCTGATCCAGGCCATGGCTGACTCAATGCGCGCCTTTCGTACTGGCTGGCCGCCCAAAGAATACTACTACGACGGCACGCCGCCCCAGGAACTGTCGGGCGAGTGGATCGCCAATCTCTTTCCATCGCTTATGGAATTCCGCAACGCACAACGCAAGATGTTCGATACCCTATTTGCAGCCCCCGCCCTCAATGCGGGTGCCAAATATTGGGGCATTAAAGAAGTGCGCTTCACCATCGAGCATGCCCACTATCTGCGCTGGCTCTATCCCAATGCACGCTTCATCTTTCTGTACCGCAACCCCGTGGATGCCTATCAATCATACTATCGCTATGGCAGCAGCTGGTACGATGTCTATCCAGACAAGCCAGTATTCACACCAACGGCATTCGGCCAGCACTGGAAGAAGCTGCTTGATGGCTATCTACAACAACACCAGTCATTCAACAGCCTGCTGATCTGTTATGAAGATTTGGTAACCGGTCAATTTCCGCTGGAAAAACTCGATGCACTCCTCGACATCAATATTGATCGGAGTTTATTAAGAGTCAAAGTTGGCAGCTCTAACGAAGGAGGCCACAAAACTGATCTACCCTTTATGCAGCGCTGGCTTTTGAAAAGGGCGGTATCACCGACGGCCCAACAATTGGGATACAACCAATGGTAGCGGCGGTCTCGGTGATCATCCCCAGCCATAATCGACACGACATGCTGCGTGAGGCTATCGCCAGCGTGTGCAGCCAAACCTATCCTCATTGGGAAATCGTTATTGTGGATGATGGCTCACAGCCTGCGCTGGACGAGGAGGCATTGCGTAGAGAGTTCAGCCCTAATATCAAGGTTATTCGGAACGAGACGCCGGTTCGCCTGAATACGGCCCGAGACCAGGGGGTTCAAGCCGCACAACATGACATCGTTGTACAACTCGATAACGACGACTTGCTTGCCCCCAATGCGCTGGCGCTTTCCGTGCAAGCGCTGCTGGAACAGAGTGATGACGATATTGTTTTTCTGGGTGTCACTGGTTTTGCGAGTCGAGGTTCCAACTTCGATGAAACTCAAAATGATGCCTTATTGAAACTCTTTCTGCGTTTAGACATGGATTCAATCCCAACGACGCGAACCTCACTACCACCATCATTATTTCCCGCACTGCTGAAATCTGTGCCGATGGCCTTTCAACGGTCTATAGAACACAAAACTGCCTGGAATAAAGTCAGCCAATTAAGGCGGGAAGCCTATAAACTTGATACCGGCATTAACAATGATGACGATGCGATGCAACGCATCACACCACCGCTACGCGACTCTGAATGGGCGCTGTACGCAGCCGCAAGCTGTCGCTGCGGATATCTACCAGGGTCAATCTACTTACAACGCTGCGATGGACAGGGAGACGTATCGAGGCCTGAAAAAGCAGAACACGCGATGCTATCCAATATTGATATCAAACATCATTTGCATCAGGCCGCAAGCAAGATACCCGAGCTAGCCTTGTGGCAGAAAGAAATCAGGCAAAACTATGCACAGGTACTATTCACCCATGCCTACTATCTGTTTCATCGTTCGAAGAGAAAAGCAGCTTTCGATCAATTGTTGCTATCGTTAAAGGTTGCGCCGTGTCTCAAGCACCTGAAATTCGGATTCAGGATGCTACTCCCTCATCAACTGGGACGATCAACGTCATGAAACTCGCGCGGACAAACATTTACTCACCCCCCATACACTCAGTACCAAAACCATGAAACTCAGCATCATTGTTTGCACCTACAACCGCGCTGCCTCTTTGGCCAAAACCATTGATGCCCTGCATCAACAACAAGTCCCGAATGAACTCGAATGGGAAGTTGTCATCGTTGATAACAACTCACCAGACAACACCCACCAAGTAGTGCAGCAGGCACAGCAACAGTGGCCACGCCTACGCTATGAGTTTGAAGAGAACCAGGGCTTATCACATGCTCGCAATCACGGTATTGAACACAGCAGCGGTGAAATCATTCTCTTTACCGATGATGATGTATTGCCGGAAACGGATTGGGTTACCACCACATTGGCGGGTTTAGAGCGCCATCAAGCCGATGCTTGCGGCGGTTACATCGCCCCTCTTTGGGAAAAGGAACCACCCCATTGGCTCACCGAACGGTTCTATGGCTTTTTGGCCGTGCGCACGGACCGCGAAGATGACTACGAGATAACACAGGCGAACCAGGCTCCGTTTGGTGCCAACATGGGAATTCGGCGCAACGTGCTCAATACTATTGGTTTGTTCGATACCAATCGTGGCCGCAAAGGAAATGTATTGGCCAGCGGCGAAGATGGTGACATGTTCGAGCGCATACTCAAGGCTGGCTTTAAGGCGGTTTTTATCGGCAACTCCCGCGTCCACCATAAGGTCGAGGCCTTCCGCGTTGAGAAGACATATTTTAGGCGCTGGCGCTACCAAACCAGTCGTAACCTTGCATTGGTAAAGGGCATGCCAGGCGAACGCCGAATCGGCGGTATACCACCCTATCTGTTCCCTCAGCTACTGCGCGCAATCGGCCGTTGGTGTGTTGCAAAGTTATTTTGTCCCGCTGATGAAGCCTTCAACCGCGAGATTATCATCTGTCATTTCCTCGGCACTATCAAAGGCCTGCGCGAAAGTCAGCAGCGGTGAAAGATATGACACCAATGCTCACTATTCTAATTTGTACCCATAACCGCGCCGACCTTCTAGCACAGGCAATCGAATCTTTAAATTCTGCACAACGCCCACATACCTGGCGGATTGAAATTTTGGTGGCCGCAAATGCGTGCACCGATCATACGCATCAGTATCTACAGAATTATCTTGATGCCCAATCCACAAATGGCGCGATACCTCTGCGCTGGTTTGCTGAACCCAAACCCGGAAAATCGTTTGCCATCAATTCCGCCATTACCTATGTTCAAGACAGCAATATCGTTGCATTCGTCGATGACGATCACCGCGTTGATAAACAATTTTTGGTAGAAATATGTTGTGCTGCCGACGAGCATCCAGAAGTATCTATGTTTTGCGGCCGCATCCTGCCTGATTGGGATGGTAGTGAACCAAGTTGGGTACATGATGAAGGCCCATATAAAATTTACCCGTTGCCGATTCCACGGCAGGATTTAGGGCCAACTTCGCGCCCGGTTACCGAAGATACCGGCCCTGTTCCTGGAGGTGGCAATCTGTTTTTGCGACCGTCGGTATTTAATGTCGTCGGCGGATTCTCAACTGATCTAGGCCCCAAGGGGCATGATTTGGGTGGCGGTGAAGACAGTGCATTTATTATCAATGCACTGCGCCATGACCAACGCTTACAGTATGTTCCATCAATTCTGCAGTATCACTACGTTGACACCGAACGTCTGAAGTTTCCGTATTTGGTAAAAAAAGCCTTCCAACGCTCCAAGTCTGTCAAGGCCATTGAAAATAGTGCGGAGGGTATCCCGCTCTATATGTGGCGCAAACTCGCAGAATATTTGTTCAGATTATTACTACCATTGGGCTGGTCCCACCTCAGGTTTTATTTGATGCGGATCGCCGCTACGCTGGGTGAAATACAGGGCTTCAGGCAAAACACCCCGGAAAAATCAAAGATTTACAGGTCACACAAAGCGATTCGCATTGCGGGTGGATTGACGATAGCCTCAGCCTTAACAGTCATCAGTAGCGGTTATCAAATATTTCCACACGCATGGCCAGCACTGTTGGCTGCCGTATTATTTACGACGCTACTCACGGCAAAATCGATACAGGACTTTTCTCACACAGGCCCTAGCATCCCAAAATCAATCAAGCGTAGTTATCTGGGCTATACGGTCTATGCGCTAGGCCGCTTAACCTTGGTTGGCTTTTTACTTGCATTTAGCCTCGGCATTGCTGGCAATATTGCGTATGCCGCACTCTGCCTGCTTTTTGATCTAACCTATTCACCCTGGCTTGCAGTTGTTGCAGCATTATTAATGATAGTGTCAGCCACTGCGCTACAATTTTGCCAGAAGCTATTATGGAACCCGGGCTTACTCATTGCCTCGATGCACTATCGCGCCAGTCGCTTCTATGGGCTATGGCGTTTATTAAGCCCCTCTTTGATTCGCGGACTATATATCGCTGCCGCAAGCATATTTTTGCTGATTATTGCTGCCAGCAGCATGAAGCTATTAGAGCACCATAGTGAATTATTGATCCCCCTGTGGGCAGGTCTGATTCTATACGGCTCTGCCATATTCTGGAGCTGTTACCAACCGGAACCTATTCCACAAAAAGCAAACACATCCCATCGTCTTCCCAATATCATCATGATCGGATCAGACACGCTGCGTGCCGATGCCTTGCAAAAAGGCATTACACCTAATATCCAAAAATTAGCGAAAATGGGAACACTATTCAGCCAATGCTATGTTCCATGTGCTCGTACAGCGCCCAGTTTGGTTTCACTTTTCACTGCAACCTGGCCCCAACGACACGGCATACGTGACAACTTTGTATCTAACGATCAAACACAACTCAACACCACCGGGCTTGCCCATTGGTTATCTAAAAAAGGCTATATTTCAGCTGCCATCTCTGACTGGTGCGGCGCAGACCTGGGGAAATTTTCACTCGGCTTCGAGATGCTAGACCTCCCTTGTGACCAATGGAATCTGAAATATTTCATACGCCAAGGTCCCAAGGATTTACGCCTGTTTCTTTCGCTATTCATGCATAATCGTTTGGGACGTACGACGCTGCCCGAAATCTATTATCTGGGAGGCGTGCCTCAAACATCCCAGCTCGGCAAACGGGGGCGTGAGAAGTTATCGCAACTCGCCGCTGGCAAACAGCCATTTCTGTTCAACGTCTTTTATTCGACCACTCACCCGCCATTTTCATCCGAGTATCCCTGGTATACCCGCTTTAGCGATGATAATTACAAGGGCGAATCAAAATTTGCAATGGCGCGTCTGACAGATCCATTCGATATCCTTCGTCGCCAAGGAGAACCCAAAGATGAGTTTGATCTGAATCAGATTTTGTCTCTTTATGATGGTTGTGTTGCTCAGTTTGACGATGAGGTCGGGAAAATAGTCGATCACATCGATAAGTGCGGCCTTACCAATAACACAATCATTGTGATCTATTCAGACCATGGCATGGAGTTTTTCGAGCATGACACCTGGGGACAAGGAAACTCAGCTATAGGTGAAGCCAGCCCCAAGATCCCGTTTATCATCCATACCCCCCATCACACAGGCGGCAATACAGTGTCACAGGTCGTGCGCAGTATAGACATCGCACCAACCATTGCCGAATTGGCTGGGATAAGTCCGCCGGAACATATAGATGGCATTAGTCTAAAAGCGCTGCTCGATACCCCCGATATGGACTTGGAGTTAGCCGCATTTAACGAAACAGGCATCTGGGTTACCGACATTCCCGGCCTGCCCAACAAACATTTGCGTTACCCGGACTTGCTCGAATTACTCACTGTGCCCGACATAGGCACCGGCACCCTTGCCATTAAACACGAGTATGTCCAACGTATACTTGCTGCCAAAGACACCATGATTAGGAAAAAAGACTGGAAATTGGTATCTCAGCCTACCGAAGATGGGAAGCACTTACTGCTTTTTAATCTAAAACTTGATCCCGAATGCCAAAACAATATTGCAGAACATCATCCTGATATTGTGCAAGAACTTTTAACCGAGCTCCGCCTTTGGCACAACATAGACGCTATGCATTAACATTCAAGTCATGAGTTTTATTCATCATCCTTGTCTGATCCCGCTGTCCCACCCAGGCGCTCCAAGCGACGCTTCAATGGCCGCGAGTCTGGATTATGCTTAAGCCCTTCCGTTGCATACATCAATGCGGTCTTTTTATCTCCAGCCTTGCGATAATACTTAATTAACTCGATATACGCTGGCTCAAATCCCTGATTTAACTGCAATGCCTTCAGGAAATCCTGCAACGCCAGACTATCCTTCTTGGCGGCAGCATGTGCCTTACCACGAGCAACATATACATCTGGGAGCATATAAAACTGTTCGCTCACCTTCTTAATCACATAATTACAGCCATCTAGTGCTTCATTGATATTATTAGTAAAACGCTTATCCGATCTAGGAAATTTATGAGCGCGATTGGTAAAGCGCAAACAATCACAATAGTGATGCATATGACCTCTATCTCGCACATTTGGGATCTTGCTTACATCATACTCGCGAAGATATATCTTACACATCGCATCTTCTTCTGGAGTACGCTCAAAATTAGGCAACGCCAACAAATAAGATGGCCACACCAATCCAATTAACACTAGAAATAATATAGATTTCATATCACACCGCTATTCATGATTAAACATTATCCAGAGACGCACTTTCATTACGCATCTCAATTGACTTTGTTTTTTGGGCAACACATTGCCAACTAAATTCATTCAAAGCACGCAAATTTCCGAATTCTCCTGCACGCTTAGAGAACAACTCGTCCTCCAGCATCCGCAGCATAGACTGTGTGACTGCATTAATGTCATCACCATCCACTCGCAGACCAGTCTCACCATCCACCACCGCGGCTCCTGTTCCCCCTGCATTGCCTGCAATCGCAGGCTTACCACACGCGGCCGCTTCCAGAAACACCATGCCGAAACCTTCCGTATCGCCATTGATTTCGCGATTCGGCATCACAAATACATCACAGGCGTTATACCAACGGGGCAAATCCTCTACTGCCACATGCCCCAGGAAATGCACATAATCACTGACCTCGTGCTCCGCAGCCATGACTTTAAGATATTCCTGGTCCTCACCAATCCCTATCAAAGCATATTCAACATCATGTCCTGCTTTACGTAGCGCCGCGAGTGACCTGATTACCATATCAAAGCCCTTACGACGACTCAAACGCCCGACAGATAACAATAGTTTTGTATCAGCCCCAAGCTGAATGGAGGCTTTAAGGTCCGCCGTGGGCAGGCCCGGCTGGAAACGCTCGATATCCACCCCTGGAGAAATCAACCTGATATGTTCCGGCTTCACTCCCAGCTTGAGCAGTTCGTCACGGGTAAAATCACTGTTGGCGATAACAATATCAGCATGGCGATAGGTAAACACCATCGCCTTAAACTTGCCCGATTGACGCCATGTTGTAATCTCCTCGCCATGCGCGTAGATCACCATCGGTTTGCGAAATAATTTCGCAACAATCAAACCGACCAGACCCTCGGGCAATACTCGCCCTGCATGGACTGCATCAATTTTATGCATCAACGCGATTTTAAACGCCGTCAGAAATAACTTCAGATACATCGCCAATGACTCTGGTTTAAGCCACCAATGACGTTTGAGACTGACGCGATGCACTGTGTTGAAATGTGTTGCATCGTAATCGCGACCGCCCGGCACATCTGCCGTGACAATATGGATCTCCCGCCCACCTATGCGCCTGTATACTTCATCAAACCATACGGCGGTACCACCCTTGGTGGGTAAAAATAATTCGGTGATCACCAAATAACGATGTTGTCGTTCAGTCATGGGCGGACACTATCCTTTCAGTATCGATAATACGGCACGCACACTGGCCAGCCCCGGCCGTTCCGTTAAGAGCGGCAACACGGCCTTAACCGCAGCCCAACGTCGCCCCATCTTGACCAAGACATAAGCCAGGTCCATGCGCGCACTACGAATGCACTCTTCCAGACCTTCGCGTATCACATGCGGGGCTGATTTCAGATTCTCGCGCAGTGGCAATAACGCATCGACTGTCAGTTGCTGTGCGCGTAGCGGATTCGAACGTGTGGCACTGCTGTCATGGATCACGTAAGCCGCCATTGGTCGACACACAACACCTACTGCTGTACTACGCGCACACAGGCGGATCAGCAGATTGACATCCTCACATACTGCGATGCCCATCGGATAACCACCCAGCGCGTGAAACGTCGTGCGCGGCATGGCAAGCGTATGGGTGTCACCAAAATGCTTGGCGATAAAACTACCTAGATATTGTTGCGTCATGATGATGCTGTCGGCACCGTTCGCCTGCGCCAACATCGCCTGCCCGCAGGGCGTGCTTTCCATTGAGCGCCGAATCAGGCTACCATCGGAGTTAACGTAGTCAAAATCACCTGTCATGAAGTCCAGCGTGGGATGTTGAGTCAACAGATCTGCCTGCCACTGCAGCCGCTCGGGATAATAATAATCATCGGCATCGAGAAAGGTGAGCCAATCACCACTTGCTGCGGCCGCACCGGCATTACGCGCTGCTGCCACACCGGCATTCTGCTGATAGAGATACTTCACCGGTGCGCCGAAGCGCTGAACCACGGTCGCCGTTGTATCAGCAGAGCCGTCATCCACCACAATCACTTCATGCGGAGGATGGATCTGCGCCAGCACCGATTCAATGGCGCGGGCAATGGTCTTTTCGCCATTGTAAACCGCGATGATGACTGAAAACTTAGGCATTTGGGGCATCACTTAAACACTCGCCTCCACGTTTGATGCCGGCAATAGACGGCAACCCAGTGCCAACAACAGCGCGATGCCCGTGATTCGCAATGCGCGCCACAGGCCCAATTCAGCCTGGCAGCGAATATAAAACGCACGCACACGATCACCGAGCGCTGTAGTTATCAATTGATGATCACGCATCCTGTAGCATCTCGCCAGTTCGGCTGTCGATAGAAAGGCTACATTGGGAAACCGGTTCAGGGTTTGGCTCAAGGCCTGCTTCAACTCGTTCATCGCTGCGTCCACCGCTGCTGGTTCACCCAAAAAATTGAAACGATGCGTCTCAAGCAACGTTGCCCGCCCAGCACGATATTTGCTCGCCAGTGCATGCACCACCTTGTCTGCACGATGCCCAAACTGCGGCTCAAAATAATCATTGCGCACTATGTAACTCACGCCGGTGTCGCCGACCTGACCGGCAAACAATCGCGCTACCGACGCTGCCACCGAACCATCCTGCTCACGACCTTCGTAACGATGACCGGGCGTCACCACCACCTCGATCCCCGCCTCAATCCACGCACGCTCTACGTCCAGATTCCAAACGAAGGTTGGCGGCACCACTACTGCAGCCCCCTCAGGAAACAACGCGCGATATGTCGTCACCTCATGCTGCACCGCCCGTGCTGCCTGTTCGCCAACAATCTTCGGCGCAGGCAGGGTGCTGCCATCGACCCAGCGGCTTTGCAGATGTGAAGGCAGAGACTCTGTCGCCTCCGAATCATCCTGCATCAACCAACGGCGCACCGCCTCATCCGTCTGCGCCGCCTTCATCACCGCTGCGGGCCAATAGTGCTCCATGCCATGGAGCTGCACAGAAAACACCTGCTGGCGACACCCTTCATTGATCACATGCAGCAGATCGATATACTCTGGCGCCGCCAACGTCTTGCACTGATAAGTCTCGGCGCCGTTTTGTCGCATCGCCGCCCGATCGACGCTGGCCAATACCACGCCCAGGGTCATGACCGGCCGACGGCCATCGCGATCACGATATTGCATCAACAAAGCCATCAGTCGTGTTAAGGCATTCGTTTGTGTGATGGGCCCCGCACCCCAGTCATCACTCTCGATAATCAACACCGGACGCTTGAGCACCGGCTCCTGCCAAAGCGCCAAAAGCAACGGGCGATAACGCAGCACCACGGCCGCTGCCAACGCCACCCAGATGAGGATCAGCGCGAACAGCCAACTCATCATTGGATATCCCGATACCCCATACGCTCGGCGGTTGCCGCCACCTGCGGCAGTATGCGCGCCACGCGCTCGGCATTGCGGCCATCTTTCCATTTATCTAACCGAATCTCGGAGAAGGCATTGAACGGTGTCGACAATACATCGCGGCAATAGGCCTCCAGTGATGCATCGAAGTGGAGGCCAGACTGTTTGAACACCTCACGAAAACCCGCGACAGGATCACGCACCAGCTCTTCGTAAAACACTTCGCTCCACTGCCCTGCGGGCACCTGCGCGCGTGCGTCCATGATGGCATTGTTGATCGCGTTGTATTGATATGCACACACGTCTTCAACGCTGGCCCTGAGGTAATCGCGCCAACCGGGAGCGATGAAGAAACACCACTTGTCATACTGACCGTTTTCGACCATCACCTTCGCTGGTAGCTCATCGGCCCAGGTGGCGAACTCGTCGGCCTTGCCCCAGCCTTCGATCAGGGAATTGATATTGTCGCCCGGACTGCGTTTAACGTAGACAAAATGGGCGTCGGGATACAACCGATAGAGATAAGGGATGCAGAGGCCGTTCTGGTTGTTTTTATCAACAAAACGATGACGGCCTGTATGCACATAGAAATAGCGCGAAACCCGGTCACGGTCGGCATCGCTCGCCGAGTCTGGCGGAATGATATGGCTGTCCCACCCACGTTCACTCGGAGGATGCAGTTCGGCCCAAAAATCATGGGTCTCACGCTGCAAGGTACCCAGCTCGGATGATTCGGAAAAGGTCTTGTAGACCAGGGTCGTACCGGCCCGGCTGCAACCGACGATAATCACCGGCCGTTCAACCTGCGGCGCATTGACGCTCCAGCGTATACCACGACAACGCCGCACCAGCCGTGTCGCATGATAGCGCAGGGTTTTATCCACTTTGATCCAAAAATCAGCCATGGGCAGAAATCCGTCCATCCAAATAACGCTAAGTATAAAGCATCGTGCGCCTTAAACCTTTATAATCCCCCCCATTCACGCATGCTTTTTTTAGCGATTGGACGGAAGACTATGGCAGGCATTTGCGGTTGGCTCGATACAGACTCTAATCTCTCCCCGGCTCAGCAACAGGCGCTGACCACACAGATGGGGCAACAGTTGTCCGCTGCACGCAGCATGGGCAATGCCGTCCAAACCAGTGCCGCCAACCGCACCGCTGGCGCGCTACATGTCGACCACGGCGACACCGCCGTCATCGAAGGCCTGGTGATCACCATCAGCGGCCGCCCCTATTGGAGCGACGCGGCACTCGCCGAACTCGCCACCCGCACTGGCCACGCCGCCGCCATCGCCCAGGCCTGGAAACAGCACCGTGTCGAGTTCCTACAAAAACTGCACGGCGTGTTTTCAGTGGCCGTCCTTGATCCAAGCACCAATACGGCACTGGTTGCGATTGACCGCATCGGCACCGTACCGCTGGCCTATCATTGTCATGCCCAAGGCCTGGCCTTTGGTGCCAGCGCCAGTGCCGTCAGCCGCCATCCGGCAGTCACACGGCAAATCGCGCCGCAATCGGTGTTCGATTATCTCTACTTTCACATGGTGCCCAGCCCGCGCACCATCTACACCGGCATCAGTAAACTACTCCCCGGCCAATATCTGCTATTTGCAAACGGCAAACTCAACACCGAGTTTTATTGGCGGTTGAAATACGAGGATCACAACGGCGCCAGCCAAGAGGCATTGGAGCAGGAATTCCACCCCTTATTGCGCGACGCCGTGCGGCGCCAGATCGGCGATGGGGAGATCGGCGCCTTCCTCAGCGGTGGCACCGACAGCTCGACGACCTCGGGCATCCTGACCGAAGTGCTCGGTCGTCCGGCCAGAACCTACTCAATTGGCTTCGAGGCCGAAGGCTTCGACGAAACCGAGTTTGCACGCATTACCGCCAAACACTTCGGCACCGATCATAAGGCCGTCTACATAACCCCGCAGGATGTCGTCGAGGCAATCCCCAAGATCGCCGCGGCCTACGACGAGCCATTCGGCAATGCCTCAGCCGTCCCCACCTACTTCTGCGCCCGCGTCGCCAAAGAAGATGGCATCGACATCATGATTGCCGGGGATGGCGGCGACGAGATCTTCGCCGGCAATGAACGCTATGCCAAACAAGGCGTGTTCGAACATTATTACCGCGTTCCGGCACCGTTGCGTTCTGCATTGCTGGAGCCGATGTCACGACTGTTGCCCGATGCAGTCATGCCGCTGCGCAAGATCAAAAGTTATATTGCACAGGCCAAGATCCCATTACCCGCACGCCTGGAAACCTATAATTTTCTACATCGCGAAGCCTTGGACAATATCTTTACCGCAGATTTTTTATCTTCCATTGATGCCGCTGATCCACAAACAATCTGCCGCGACGCCTACCATCGCACCGATGCCAATCACATCCTCAATAAAATGATGCACCTGGACCTGAAGAACACCCTGGCCGACAACGATCTGCGCAAGGTCAATCGCATGTGCCAACTGGCAGGCATTGATGTGCGCTATCCATTGCTGGACGAGGCACTGGTGGAATTCTCCGGCCGGGTGCCTGTCGAGCTGAAAATCAAAGATGGCAGACTGCGCTACTTCTTCAAACATGCGCTACGGGACTTTTTGGCACCGGACACCATCACCAAGTCCAAACATGGCTTTGGCCTGCCTTTCGGGTTGTGGATGCAGGAATATGCACCTCTACGTGAATTAGCCAACGACTCGCTGCAAGGCTTTGCGCAACGCAACATCATCCAGCCAAGTTATATCGAACTACTCCAAAACAAACATCACAGCGAACATGCCAGTTATTATGGCGTAATGATCTGGGTGATTATGATGTTGGAGCAGTGGCTGCAAAGCCACGAGTGACTCGACTTAAACCAGCCCCCCACTAACGGTCGTAACGTATCGTCCCGTAAGCGCGCACCTTGGGTTTAGGCTCAATGACAACATCCCCCTCTCCAGCGATCTTAGGTGGCGGTGGATTTTCGATATAACGCCTGACCACGATCTTGGTCAAAATCATCATTGCCACCATCTGATAGATCAAATCAAAATAAGCCAAGCCCAAGAATGTGCCAGCGACCGCATATCCAATCAAACTCACCTGCAGCATACTCGCAAGATCATACGCCCATTTAAGATCATCAATATTTCGCGTGGTCTTGATAATCCAGCGCCCGGCCATCCAGGTCGATATTCCCAACAAAAGGAACAAACACAACCCGATATAACCCTGCTCACCCAGCACTTCAAAATAGATACTGTGCGCCTCGGTGCGACCTGCAAACACCTCAAAGCCCCCGCCAAAAATCGGATTTTCTGCTGCCACGCGCATCGCGTATTGCCAGGCCCATATCCGCTCCATGGCTGACTGATCTTGTTCATAATTTTGAATCGTCGCCATGCGATCATGCCAAGATTGAGGCATAAAGGCATATAGCACTGGCAACGACACAGCAACCAAGATTAAGAATAGGAATTTCTTCCGGCTTTTCATAATCAGGAAGGTCAACATCGCGACTATCCCCACCAAAGCGCCGCGTGACTGTGTGCCTACCGCGGCAATACCGCACAACAACAAACCTGCCAAGGCCCCCCAACGCGCAATCCAATGAGTCGCCTGCAACTGCAAATAACGAAACAATGGCACGACCATAATAAGCGCCAAACCCAATTCGTTATTGCCACCGATAAAGGTCTTTGAAGGCCCCTGTACACGATGGCCACCACCGGTCAGGATGGTAAAAATACCGCCCTTGATACCGTAAAAACCAATCCCCAAGGCCATAATCAGCGCCAACAAGGTCAGGCGTTCTTTACTGGCCATCAACATCAATGTGATAAACACCATGATCTGAATCTTGATCACCTTGTCGAATTGGACCCACGCCAAGCGCTCAAAGGTCGCAAAAAAAGTAGTGATCAACATCCACACGATGAATGTGATCAATACAACGACTTCAAAGGTGATGGGGATTCTTTTGGGTTCTTTGGAAAAGACCAGACCCGCCAAGGTGGCGATCGCCGCCATCTGCACAAACGGGAAATAGACCGCGAACCCCCAGGTGAGCTTGTGAGGATTCATGTAACCGAGCCATGACCATAATAGCAGCCCGACATAGGGCCGATAAAAGGCCAACGGCAATAACGAGAAGACAAAGACGCTTAACGCAAGATCACGCACGCGTCACCTATGGCGTAGACAGCACTGTGTTTCTTTTTGCAAACCTGGGCCAATACCTTAGTCCACCTGACGAGGAAACCACTTGATTCTTAGCGGCAGATCCAGCCCATTTAACAAGCCGTTTTGCATCAGCTTGTCCAAATGACGTTCATGTCGCCAACCGCGATCCTTTACTTGATACAACTTACCCTTCACCTGCTGATCCTGGCCAAACTTCTCGCCCGCCTGCAAGCGCGCAAACAGTTCGGCGTACACCTCGGCGCTATCACGCACCGCGCGCCAGAACAAGGTCAGCTCATCATCACCGGCCTTTACTTCCGGGCTGACATGGGCGATCAGATCACCGGAATCGATACCGGCATCGATAAAGTGCAAGGTACATCCCACCTCTTGCGGCTCACCGTTGTGCAGCGCCCAGAAGGTGCAATCCGCCCCGCGATAATAAGGTGAGAGGCCACCATGCAGATTGACAATACCCAAGCGGCCCTTGGTCAACAGTTCACCCTTGATCAACGAGGTGCCAAACACCGCGATCACATCCGGCTGTAGTTTATCCGCCAGCGCCACCACATCGGGATGATTGATGTGCGGCACCTCCACCACCAGCTCGGGGCGATCTAGCTTAGGCTCATCTTCACCAAAAAAGAATTTGGCCTCGCCATTACCGGTGTAACGGCGACGATCACGTATCCAGCGCCAGACCTTTTTCCATAACAAACCCGGCCGCGACAACAGCTTAAACATCTTGGCGGCACTGCGATCAGAGCCCACCTCCTGCACTATCGCCAGCGGCTCAGAGGCCGCACACAGACGATTTGCCACATGCAGATGACGCGGCGAACGCCCGCATAAGATCATAACCTTCAGCTTCGACATCGCTACGCTGCCTCCCCTGCAGCCGACGGCGCAATAGCAGTAGATGGCACCGGTTGGTTACGCAGTTCCATCAATAAGGCATCGGCGTAAAACTTGGCCGCCCAGTTGGGATATTCAAAACGTGAGTAATCGCCCCAGATCGGCACCGAACCGACCACACCGCCACGAATGATGTCATCATCGGCCGCAATCGCCTGATTCCGTTTGACGTATTCAATCGCCTTGCGCGAGGCCTCACGCAAATGGGGCAGACCAAGCTCCTGATCCAGACGCGTCCAGTTCAGCGCCATCTGTGCCACACCGGTTACACAACTGTATTTAGCCGTCTCACGCCAGTAATCACCATATGTACCCGCCAGCCAACCATCATCACGCTGCGCCTTGGCCAGGCCTTCACAGGCGATACGCGCAGAATTGAGGTAACGCTCTTCTTTAAGCAATACACCACTTTCGAGAAACCCACGAATCGCATACGCAATCGTATGGGTAAACGGAGACTTGTCCGGGGTAAAGGCATTCACGCCATACCATCCTGATGGTGTCTGTTGCGCCAAGGCCCAATCAAGATGTTTGATCGCCCCCTGTACCAAACGATCTTCGCCAGAGGCCAAACCTGCCCGCAGCAACGCCCAGGTGCCCCGCGTGTTGTACACATGCGGCGTATCGTTGTGTTCAAACTTGCGCCAGCAACCATCGGCATCCTGATGACGGATCAACCAGTCACCGGCACGCACTGCGGCCTCCAGGCAGTCCTGACGTCCCAGCTCGATATAACCGGCATTCATGCCGTGCATGATCTGCCCGGTATTAAAAATCACCGGCCGACTGCCTGCCTCACCGAAATGTCCGGGAAATGCGCCATCATCCTGCTGAATCGACAACTCCCAATCGATCATGCGATGGGCGCGTGCCAACAACTCCGGCCGCTGCAATACGTTTGCCGCCGCGATAAATGTCTCAATGATATAACCCGTCGTCTCCGGATAACTCGGTAACCAGCCATCTTCAAAGCTCCAACCCGCCGAGACACCGCCTGCATCAACCTGACCATTACGCACATCCTGTGCCCGACACAACCAATCAATCGTCGCCTCCAGATGTGCACGATCATCGGCCGGCTGATAACGCGATGTGCCGCCGATATCCGCCATGATCAACTTCAGATGGCGCGGCAGCCAAGGCTTGTATCGAAATGGCAATGCCAACAGATTCATCGGATTCATGATATTCGCTTCCCTAATCTTTTCTTTGCGCTTAAATCGCGCCTTTGAGCCCGTCCGCCAGCGCGACATGACTGACCACATAACGATGTTTGCCCGACGCCTCGGGCGGAATGTTATCGACCAAACGCAAATCTACCGCGACCTGATCACCCAGTCGCGCCTGCAGTCCGCTGACAATCGCCTTGCCAGACTGGTCGGACCAATGTTGATTCTGCACCACCTGTACTTCAATACGATCGACGCCATGCTGAATCAATTTAAACTCTGCCACGCCTTCCACCGCACGCAAGACATAGATCACCGCCAGCGCGTGCATAATGGTGCCATCGGCACGAATGATAAAATCCGTCGAACGGCCGATCACCTCTTCAATCACATGCAGGCCACGCCCGGCACGACAGGCCTCGGCGGACAAACGCACCATATCGCCCGTGCGATAGCGGATAAACGGCTGCGCCTGCGAGCACAAGCCTGTCATCACCGCCTCACCGATCTCGCCCGGCGCCACTGGCTGTCCCAGCTCATCCAGCACCTCGAGAATAATGCTCTCGCTCATCAACAGGATCTGACCTTCGGGCGTGGCGTGTGCAGTAAAACCAATGTCCCGACTGCCAAACTCGTTGGCCGCGGGCACGGCAAACACACGCTCGATCAGTTCGCGTTGATGTTGATACAGCGGCTCGCCGGTAGTGCAAATCACCTTCAGGCTAGGCAGACGCATGTCCGCCCCCTTCGACTCGGCATGCGCCGCCAGCAAGGCGATACTGCTGGCATAACCATAGATACACTTCGGCTTGTAGGCGCGGATTGCCTGGATATAGTCATCCATGTGGGCTGGCGACATATCAAAGGCATTCAACACCAGTTGATTCATCGCCCGGTCACGCAACTGTTTGATGCGATCGGTCTTGTTCAGCTCGACCGGCGCACCCCACAAATACACCTCGCGCTCACCAACATCCACACCCCACCAACGACGCGCACGAATACGCCCGGCAGCATCCGAGGCCTGCCGCCACTTGCCAAAATAAAAGATCAGCGGCTGACCACTGGAACCACCCGTATTGTATTTATAGGCCCCGCCCGGCACGCCATGCCAGGCCAACTGGTCGGCATGAGTAATCGCATCCTGTTTATTCATCGTCGGCAGCCGCTGCAGATCAGCCATCGTCAGTGCGGACTTCAGATCCAGGCCCGCCGCCTGAATACGCTGCGCATGCCAAGGGCAATGGGCATCGGCGATGCGGAGCAATTCACCGAGCTTCTGCATCTGCAAAGATTCAATCTCGCTGCGCGACAACCACTGGCTCTGCTCCAACTGACGCACGTAGTCGAAGGTCGGCCGATGCATGAGTTTTTCATGCAATGGATAAATAAGATGCCGTGCCAGCCCTGAAATCACCCGTGACTCCCAACAAGAAACATGCGCCACCCTAGATTCATGTTAACGAACAATCGATGCATAAACATCAAACCAGGCCTTTTTAATAACCGGCCATGTGTAGGATTCAATTTCTTTTCTACCAGCGGTCGTGAGTTGCGTCCGCAGCGCCGCATCATTCACCAACCTCAAGATTGCATCTGCCATGCGCTCAGGTGCATCCGGCTCGACTAGCAGCGCCGTCTTTTCGTTTTCCACCATATAAGGCACGCCGCCCACTGACGTGCTGACCACTGGGATCTCACACGCCAATGCCTCCAAAATCGAAATCGGCATATTGTCGACGCGACTCGGATTGACCGCGATAGTGGCTGCCGCGTAATAACGCACGATATCGTCGTTATCCAGTCGTCCGGTAAACGAGGTGGCATCCGCAATACCCAGCGCTTCTGCCTGTTTGGTGAGCGTCTGTCTTTCTGGGCCATCCCCCGCGATAATCAACTTGGCCTGCGGGCACTGCGCATAAACACGCTGAAACGCTTGCAGCAACACATCGATACCATAGATTTCTTCTAAATTTCTCGCGGTAAAGATCACCAGATCCCCTTCCGCTTTCGGACCGACGTTTTTGAATTTATCCAGATTGATGATATTGGGAACAATCTTTGGCTGTATCTTGTATTTGAGAAACACCCGCTCTAAAAAACCCGACGGCACAACCACCGTCGTCGCGTATCGAAGACTCAGATTTACCCAAAAAAACGATTTATCGAAAAACTCTTCAGCACCACCGCCTCTGTAATTGATGACCACGGGCACTCGCCGCAAACGCCCAATCACCAAGACCGGCGCAGCAAACAAATGCCATGACCAACCTGAATTCGCCATCACATGAAATACTTGCACATGGCCAGCGATCTTCCATAGCTGCACTAAGTAGAAGAACAGGCGCGCAACCGCACGTACAGCTGTCATCTTACCGATCCACGCTGGCCGATAAGGTGCATTGGTCCTGACAACTTCGACATTCACGCCCTCGGCCGTCAGTAACGTTGCCAACTGCAGGGTTTGGTTTGCCATGCCACCTGCTGGAGGCGGTATGGGTCCAACCAACCCGATGTGCGTGGGCACACTCATCTATCTGCCCTTAGCAATCGTTCATACACCGGCTGATAAAACGAAACACTGCGATGCCAATTTCTTTCTTCTTCTACATAACGGCGACCATTGGCCTTGAGTTCAGGCCACTGCTCCTGGTTATCAAGCAAATCCACGACGACCTCTGCCAGAGAGTTAACGTCATCCGCTTTAAACAAACGCCCGGTCACCCGGTCTTTGATCAACTCATGATGGCCGCCGACATCAGAGGCCGCAAACAATCTGCCCTGCGCCATCGCCTCCAGAGGTTTGAGCGGCGTCACCAGTTCGGTCAAACGCATCGACAAGCGGGGATAGACCAGAATATCCACCAGATCGTAATAACGATTGACCTGATCGTGCGGCACACGGCCGGTAAAGATGACGTGCTCTGCGATACCCAGATCGGCGGCCAACTGTTTGAGCGTTGCCTCCTGCGGCCCGCCACCAATCAGCAATACTTTGATATCGCCGTGACGCTGGCGAATCTTGGGCAAGGCCTGCAACAACAGCGGCAAACCTTCGTAGGCATAAAACGAACCGATAAAGCCCAACACGCGACAGCCCTGCAGGCCAAGCTGTTGTTGCAAGGCCGGATCGGCCTCACCGCCGAGCGTAAATTTTTCTGCATTGACTGCATTGGGGATGACAGTGACTTTGTCTTCGCTCACACCACGGCCAACGATCTCGCGGCGCAGGCCTTCACAGATCGTCGTCACTGCATCGGCACCGCGGATAACCTTGGTCTCCATGTTTTGTGTCAACCGATAACGCAGGTCACCTTCTTTGCAGGTGCCATGATCAACCGCCGCATCCTCCCAGAAGGCGCGGATTTCATAGACCAGGGGCAACTTAAACTGACGCGCGGCATTCAAGGCCGCCAGACCATTCAACGACGGCGAATGCGCATGCAGGATATCCGGCTTTTCGAGCGGGATGACCTGGGCCAGACGTTTGGTCAGTGAGCTGACGATTGCCATCTGATTAAAGACTGGCAACTTTGACAACATGCCTGTCGGTTGTGGCGTGCGGTAGAAATGAAAGCCATCCACCTCCTGTTCCAGCTCATCGGTGCCCGTCGCCTGACCGTGCTTGGCGCCAGTGACGTGGGCTGTCTCCCAGCCCAGTTTGCGCTGATGATCCAGAATCGAACGCGTGCGAAAGGTGTAGCCACTGTGCAGCGGGATGGAATGATCGAGTATATGCAGTATTTTCATGATTCAAGTCCTACAGCACTTGGCGCTGGAAGGCATCGAACATCAACAGCGACCAGATTGGGGAACTGTAATCGCGCACCCCAGACTGATGTTGCGACACCAATTGATCCACATAATCCATGTTAAAGAAGCCACTCTCGCGCATCGACTCACCCAACAAAGAGTCTCTCACCTTTTGCTTCAATGGACCACGGAACCATTCCGCCAGCGGCACGGCAAAGCCCATCTTTGAACGGTAGAGCACATCGTTGGGCAAGTGCGGCTCCATGGCCTTCTTTAGAATGTATTTACCCATCTGGCCTTTGAGTTTTAATTCAGGATCGAGGCCCGACACCCATTCGATCAGCTCGTGATCCAACAACGGCGCACGCACCTCCAGCGAGTTGGCCATACTGGCGCGATCCACCTTGGTATGAATATCGCCAATGAGGTAGGTCTTCAAATCAATGTATTGAATCAACGATAACGGGTGATCGCTGGGACAGTCCGCCGCGTGTTTGCGGAAGACCTCAACGGCATTATAGCCAGCGAGGCTGCGTTTGAAGTCAGGTGAAAACAGGCTGTTTCGCATATCGTCACGCATCAGGCTGACGGAATGAAAATAGGCGGCGACGCTGTCACGCGCCAACGCCTGAAAAGTGGTTTTCGCACGCAATACCTTTGGTGCCCAATCCAGCTTGGGATAAACCGCGCCCAGGAAGCCAAATAAGGGGCCACGCAAACCATAAGGCATCAGCCTGCGAATACGCTCTTCGTTCATATGCCAGCAGTGCCGACGATAGCCCGAGAAATATTCATCTGCGCCGTCCCCCGACAACGCCACCGTCACACGCTTCTTCGCCAGCTCACACACGCGATAGGTTGGAATGGCTGAACTATCAGCATAAGGTTCGTCATAGATATCGGCCAGTTGATCGACCAAACCAAAATCATCCGGATTAACGGTCTCGACAAAGTGATTGGTGTGATAACGATCGGCCACCATCTTGGCGAACTCGGCCTCGTTGAACTTGGGGCTGGTGAACGAGATGGAACAGGTATTGACCGGGGCATCGGATAGCTGTGCCATCATCGCCACCACGGCACTGGAGTCGACGCCACCCGACAAAAACGCCCCCAGAGGCACCTCCGACATCATGCGGATATCGACACTCTGGCGCAGGCGCCGGGTCAATTCCTCGACGGCCTCTTGCTCCGACATCGGGCCGCTACTCTTGAACGGCACGTCCCAATAGGCACGCGTTTTCATCTCTGTCTGACCGCGCTTGACTGTCATGCAATGACCGGCAGGCAGCTTATAGATGTTCTTGAAGATCGACTTGGGATCAGGCACGTAACCCAATGCGAAATACTCCTCCACCGCCCGCGGATCGATCTCACGCTTGAGCAAGGGATGGACATACAGCGCCTTTAATTCTGAACCAAAGATCAAATGACCGTTGTCCAGCAATGCATAGTGCAGTGGTTTTTTGCCGAGACGGTCACGCGCCATAAACAACGTGCCACGATTGCGATCCCAGATGGCAAAGGCAAACATGCCGCGGAAACGCTCGACGCATTTTTCGCCCCATTCCTCCCAGGCATGGACGATGACCTCGGTATCCGAATGGGTCTTGAAGATATGGCCGGCAGCCTTGAGCTCATCGCTCAAACCGGGAAAGTTATAGATCTCGCCGTTGAAGGTGACGACGACACTGCCGTCTTCGTTGAACAGGGGTTGCTGGCCACTGGAGAGATCGATGATCGACAGGCGGCGATGGCCAAAACCCACGCCCGGCTCGGTATGCAAACCTCCCTCATCCGGGCCGCGATGAAATTGGCGCTCGTTCATGCGCGACAGTAACTCCAGATCGATCTCCGATCCGCCTGTAGTATCAAAGATGCCGACTATGCCGCACATACCGTATTGCCTCGCCTTATGGGCACAGCGCGTCGTATACCGCCAGGTAACGACTCACCATCGCCTCCATGCTGAATTCCTGCTCAATACGCTGCCGCCCCGCCTCACCGTGGGCCCGTAGCAGCTGCGCATCGCGCACATAGTTTACTAAAGTATCCGCCATCGCCTTAGGGTTATTTGCCTCCACCAGGCTACCGGTTTTATCGGGCAGCACCAGTTCGACATTACCGCCGACGGCCGTCGCCACCACCGGCAAACCACAGGCCATCGATTCGAGGATGGTGTTGGAAATACCTTCGGCCTTGGACGGCAGTACAAACAGGTCCATCGCCTGCATCAACTGCGGCACATCGTCGCGCGCACCGGCCAGCCATACCGCATCGCCAAGCCCCAGCTCAACGATCAGCGCCTCAACCGCAGGGCGCAACGGCCCATCACCGACAATCACCAATACCGGGTAAAAACCCGAGTCTGCCAGGTTCAGACGCAACTGCACGAAGGCACGCACCAGCGTCAGCTGATCCTTGACCTCCTGCAGGCGACCCACCGTACCAATCACACACGACGCACTGCGCATCGCTGGCGGCAGGATATCGCGCGCATTGCCCACTACCGGTTTAAAGCGCTCACGATCTACACCGTTGTATACCTGTCCCACCTTGTGCGCTGGGATCTGTACCGTGCTCAATAACCATTGCTCCAGATCCTTGGAGACACAGATATAACGGTGAATAAATGGCTGACACAGACGACGCAACAACAGATATTTTTTATTGAGACCGTCGATATCGTGGATATCGCGGCCATGCTCGCCATGCACTCGTGCCGGCACCCCGGCCAGCGCCGCGACCACTGCAGCCTCCACCGCCGACAGATTGCGGCTATGCACGATGCTGGGCTTCAGCTTGCGATACAACTGCCACAGACGCAGAAAGGCTGCGGGGTCCTTACCATCTTTTTTATGGATCGCATGCAACTCAACCGCTGAGTTGGTCAGCCGCTTGGCGAATTCTTCAGAACAATCCGTCATCGCGATGATCGCATGACGATAACGGTCTGGCGGGATGCGATTGATCAGGTTGACCACCCCGTTTTCCAAACCGCCGATATCAAAACGGTGCAGCACATGGGCAATCAGTGGAGCCTCTGCCATTATTGGCGCCCGCTTTGTGCGACATCGCGTAACATTTGCTCCGTTGCGGGCACCACGTCCACCGCAAATCGAGCCAATACCGACATCGCCTCATCCATCTGCTCGTCATACTCGGCCACCAGCATAATCACCGCGCCATCGCGCGGTTGGCCTAACAGTTTGGCCTTCGCCTCCAGCCACTTGGCCCAATACGGATTGGTAGTGTAGGTATCACCTAACCAATACCAATACACCACGGCCAGCTTTTGCCCATGGGTTGCGCGCAAACGGCCACGCATCACTTCAACAGGTTTCCCGTTGAGTTCAAACGCAGCTCCACCTAAACCTAACTGACTCCACACCAGGTGTTTTTGTTCAATCAATACGTTTTGCGAGTTGATCAACTCAGCATCCTGGTGTTGTTCGCGATAATAGGCCACGTACAAGGCTGCATGAGATTGACCATCCCGGTAGGTCTGCATCAATTCTGCGCCGGCCCCTTGATAGTGAGGCGTCCATTCAGTCATCGGCTGAGTCTGTGCCTGCCAATTCTTCACCTGAGGCACGGCAAGATTCACCGTAGTATTACTGTGCTGACTATCGCTGATCATCGCCCACACAGGCGCGATGAATAGTACCAGCGCGGTCGGCAACAGCGCACGCAGCATGGGCGCTTGGGAAGAGGTGACAACAGCAGGGGTAGCAGATGAAACATTCTCGGTTTCATCCTGCCGCCAGAACGAACCAATCCAAAACATCAGCATGATGACGATGCCAAACCACACCCAGCCGTAGATAAAATGATCGACCCCCATTGCCAGCTTGTAATCACTCATATCGGCGATCATCACAATCAGATAGGCCCTCATACCATTGGCGATGATCGGCACAACAATCGAGGCCAGCATAAACAAAGCGCGACGCCAATAACTGGTATAGGTCAAATAGGCGTATAAACAGCCCAAGGTAATCGAGGCAATCAGATAACGGACACCACTACAGCCTTCGACGACGGACCAACGGCCGCTGGGGATTTCAAAGAACAGACCTTCGCGGAATACCGGTATGCCGGTCATTTGCAGCATGGCGACGGTAAAGTCAGCCGTAATGTCCATCATCGGCGGGATCAGGCCCTCGCCTATCGGCACCGCAAAAAACAAAAACAACAGCGGGAACAACATCTGCAAGGCCAGGCGCCAGCCCACCACACTCAAGATCAATAATTGTAGCGTGGCCACCGCTGCCAGTTGCTGCACCACATCTACTGAGGCAAAGTGTGCGAGCAGCCAACCAAAGCCGGCCAGAAAGATCAGCGGCACAGGCAACAGGGTCGGTGTCGGCGAATAATCCGCAAGTCGGCGACGAATGCGCCACAACAAGAACACCGTGATCGGCAGAATGATAAAACCGTGGGCAAAGGTCTCGGAGCGCCACCAGACCAATACCATCGATACCAGTGTGTCGTAAAACAGACCGCCCCACGCCGCGATCAACAACGCCAACATCATCAGCGCTGTCGACCAACTGACGTGATGCCCAGAATCCGTTTGAGTTTGAGATAACATTCTCTTGGCTTCCAATTATGCCGACTGCAGCAAGGGCAACAACTTGCTCAAACTGCTCGACCAGGAGTAATCCTCTACCACACGTTGACGCGCCCGCTGGCCCATCTCGGCCACTGCCCGCCCCTGTAACACGTCGATCACGGCTGCTGCAAACGCATCCGCACCATCACGCACCACTAACTCATGCGCCATATCGGCCTCAATTCCATCAAAGCCCTGTGATGTCACTACCACCGGCCGCGCCATCGCCATGCCTTCAAGCACCTTGTTCTGTATGCCGCGGGCAATGCGCATCGGCGCCACCACCACATCCGCATGTTGGATATACGGCCGCACATCCTCAACCGAACCTGTCACCTCGACCTGTGGCAACTTGACCAGTGCCTGCACCTTGCGCCCAGGTCGGGAACCCACGATAAAGAAGCGTGCGGCCGGACATTGCACCAACACCATCGGCAATACCGATTCAGCAAACCAGATCACCGCATCTTCATTGGCCCAATAATCCATCGCCCCGGTGAAGACGATGTTTTGCTGCTCGGTGTTAAACGGTGACGGCAATGCATGTGCAGGCGAAAAGTGATCGACATCGACGCCATTGTTCATATGCGTGACCTTGTCTTCACCCAAATGGCTCAGTTGACGAAACAGCTCCGCCTCCTTGGCCGAGACGAATAAGCTGGCATCAAACTCACGCGCGATCTCGCTTTCAAACTTGAGCAGGGTACGCGCCTCACGACGGTAGACCCAGTTCATCGGCCATGTTTTGGACTGTGCGTACTGCGACCATTTGTCCGAATCGACATCAACAAAATCGATCACCCGCAATTTCTTGCGCCAACGCTCGCTGGCGACGTACTGCGCCATCGCCGATGAAAACACCAACACACGGTCTACTTCGGCACGGCGGACATTGATCCAGGCACGCAGCCCGGCATCGGCGTAATAAGGCAGGGTGAGCGGTGTATTGCTGAGCAGACCGGTCAGACTGCGGACCTTGGCCCGCAATGCTGGTAATGGCGCGAAACAGGTATCGACACAGTAGGCCTGCAGCTCGTCGATGTATTGCCAGTCCTCATCGGCATCAATAAAGGCGGCCAGATAAATATCAAAATGTTCGGCCAGGAATTTAAGCATGTTAAACGAGCGGATCTTATCGCCTTTATTTGGCGGATAAGGGATGCGGTGCACGAGATAAAGTAGCTTGGGTTTCATCAGAATTCGCGCTACCGCTTAGCCCAGGTTTTTAACGATATGCGGACCGATGATGCGCGTCAGCCCCAAGGGTAACTTTTGCCATATCTTGATGAACATGGCGTATTTGGGATTGGCCGGACTGACATCGGGCACCTGTTGATCATTGATCAATACATATTCGTAATGCAGTGGCTGTGGCTCAAAACCCCAGTTTTTCTTGAAGCTATAGGCGCCGGTATTGACCTTGCTGCGGCCGTAATCAAACACCTTGTAACCACGCTCGCAGGCATCACGCATCACTTCCCAATACATGAAGTCATTACCCTTGGTCTCGCGCGCCAAGGGGGTGCCGCCACCGTAATACGGCAACACCTGATCACGAAAATAGAAGTTCATGACGCTGGCCACCAGCTTGCCTTCGTGCGTCACGGTCAGCACCCGACAGTCATCGGCAAACACCTGCTGCAACACTTCAAAGTATTTTTTAGAGAACACCGGTGTGCCCAAGGCATGCACACTTTGTGAATAGGCATCGTGCAGACGATCCACATTCTGATCCCAATGACTCTCCAGCCCTGCCTGTATCCCCTTGCGCACCATCGCCCGCTGCTTGCGTGGGATGTTGCTCATGTTTTTTTCCAGATCGGGATCGATCTCTTTTTTGAAGGTTACATACAACTCGCGCTTGGCCGGCCAATCCTGATGCACCGGCTGTTGGTTACGGATCTCGAGCGAACCAACCTTGAGCTCACGCGCCAATTCCACGGCCTTATCTTCGAGGGCCTGTTGCACGTCATCACGATCACTGACCACACCGCCATAGACGCAGAACGGAGTAGAGCCGAGATAATCGCCAAAAATGCGACTACGGATAGCCGCCAGTGGCAGGATGCCGACTATCTTTCCTTGCTCTTCGGCATACAGAAAATAGGCGCGATGGCCAAAGGCCTGTTCAAGCACGGTGCGCCAACCCGCCCGATGAAAGAATGTCGCGGCCGGTGCTTGCGCGACATAGGCCTCCCAGCGTTCGACATCCTGGTCAGTTAGGGTTTTGACTTCCATGCAGCAGGCACTCCAAATACTTATACGGCTGATGTTCTTGTTGGTGCGTCGATAAACACACGATCCATGCGATCCCACTCGAAGTCGGTCAGCAGACGGTGCAGACGCGCCTCCATGCGTTCGAGATTCAGGTAATGCCGAAAACGTGTCTTGGCACTGATGTTCTGCTGACGCGGCTGATCCGGATCGATCTCCCATGGATGAAAATAAAACATGGTCGATTGCTGATCCTGACCGTTCACTTTATTCACCGCCCAGCGATAGAGCGGATACGGAAACAAACGGAAATAACCTCCGCCGCCACACGGCAGACGCCGCTGCCCCAGGGTAAAGGTGGACACCGGGACCTCGATCAAGCCGTCTTCACCATGTGGGCGAAATTGAAACCGCGGCGCCTCTGGCATGCCATACAGATCATGATGGCTAGGATAGATGCTGGAGCTGTATTCATGACCGGTCTCTTCCAGGATCTGCAAGGCCCACAGATTCTTGGCACCGATCGAATAACTGGCCGCGCGATAACCGCGCACACGCACACCGCCCATGTCTTCGAGCATGGCCTTGGTCCGCGTGACATCCTGACGGAACTGTTCAGGCGTTTGTGCCGTCACGCGCGTATGGTCGTAACCATGGCTGGCCAACTCATGACCATCGGCCACAATGCGTTTGACCAGACTGGGGTAACGCTCTGCGACCCAACCGAGAATAAAAAATGTTGCCTTCACCTGGTGTTGATCAAAGATATCCATCACCCGGTGGGTGTTCTGCTCGACTCGACAGGGCAGCGCATCCCAATCCTGACGTTTGATGATCGGCTCAAATGCAGAGACCTGGAAATAGTCTTCCACATCGACGGACATGGCATTGGTCAACTTAGGCGAAGTCATATTATTTACGTGCGAAGAATTGTTCCAGCTCGGCGACGATGCGCTCTGCCGCACGGCCATCCCAATATTCAGGCACACGCCCGGCCTTGCCACCTGTTGCAAACACCTCGTCGACCACGGCCTCGATCTTGGCCGGGTCCGTGCCAACCACGGTATTTGTGCCTTCGGTGACGGTGATCGGCCGCTCGGTGTTTTCACGCATGGTGATGCATGGAATACCCAGTGCTGTTGTCTCTTCCTGAATACCGCCCGAGTCCGTCAGCACCAAACGCGCCTTGGACATCACACCCAGCAGCTCCAAATAACCCAGGGGCGGCAGACGCTGAATGCGCGGCGTGTCAATAATCGACTCAAAACCAAATTCTTTGATCTTGGATGCAGTCCGTGGATGCACCGGAAACAATACCGGCAGACGGTCACTGACACGGCGCACCGTTTGCAACAAGCGCTGGAATACCTCAGGCACATCGACATTGGAGGGACGGTGCATGGTCAACAACGCAAAGCCCGATTCACTATCGGTAAACAATTCTGGTTGCGGCAGGACAGCGACGGTATCCGCCAAGGGCTGCGCCTGTTTGAGATGGCGCATCAGGGTATCAATCATCACATTGCCGACAAAGATCACCCGCTCGGCGGCAATCCCCTCTTTGGCAAGATTATCGTGAGCGGAACGCTCGGTGGTAAACAACAGATCCGAGATCTGGTCTGTCAGCACGCGGTTGATCTCTTCCGGCATCGCCCGGTCATAACTACGCAGCCCCGCCTCGACATGGATCACGGGAATCTCTTTTTTGGCCGCCACCAGTGCACATGCGATCGTAGAGTTCACATCACCCACTACCAGCACTGCATCCGGCTTTTCGGCATCGACGACAAGCTCAAACCGCTTCATTACCTCGGCCGTTTGTACCGCGTGAGTACCCGAACCGACCTCCAGATCCTTGTCCGGTTCTGGAATACCGAGTTGACCGAAGAAACGAGCCTTCATGTCTGCATCATAGTGCTGACCGGTATGCACCAAATAGGCAGAGATACTGGAACCATGCGCCTTGATTGCATCCAGAATCGGCGCAATTTTCATGAAATTGGGGCGCGCCCCGACCACACACATTATTTTGGCCATATTGATCTCTTTTCGTTCTATGCCATAAAAGGCTAGTTATCTGTCGACTAATTTGGTGCGCAGCGCACGCTCCAGGATATCGATACGCTCCTCGAGAATAGACACCCTTGATTCGAGACCGTCAGCACGTTGTTTGACAGGTGTGGCGCCACTGATATCACACGCGACCGGACCACCTGCGACAGGTGCCGCAGCGCCGACATAGTCTTCTGCCACAGACAGCTCCTGACTCAGCTCGTCCGCGACCTCTCGCACTTGCTCATAACCAAAATGCGCCAGCTCCTCCAGCGCCCCGAACAACATCAAACGATCACAGAAGGTATTAATACGGCGAGGAGTACCACGGGTAATCCGATAAATCTCCTGAAAGGCCTCGTCGCTAAAGTCAGGCTTGTTCTGCCACTTCACCATTTGCAGACGATGCAGAATGTAGGCGCGCGTCTCGTCTTCGTTCAAAGGTTCCAGATGATAAGAGGCGATGATGCGTTGCCGCAGTTGCTCCAGCTCAGGCACTTTCAATGTTGCCCGAAACTCTTCCTGCCCCAGTAGAAAGCTCTGCAATAAGGCCCGGCCACCGGCATTGAAGTTGGACAGCATGCGCAATTCTTCCAATGACTGCACAGGCAAATTCTGCGCCTCATCCACCACCAACAAGACCCGCTTGCCCTCGCGCGCGCGCGCCAGGAAAAATGTCTCAAGGTTACGCAAAACTGCTGCCTTGGTCGCACCTTCGTGCGCCAGACCAAACGAAGCAGCGACCATACGCAGCGTATCCTCCGCTTCGAGTTGAGTGGTCACCAGTTGCGCAGCGACTATATTTTCCCGGCTTAGTTCTTTAAACAAGGCTCGGACAATCGTGGTTTTTCCTGCGCCCACTCCACCCGTAATAATGATAAAACCTTCACCTTGCGTCAGCCCATAACGCAAGTACGACATTGCCCGCTTATGCCCGCTACTACCGTAAAAGAAACGCGGATCAGGACTCAGCTGAAATGGTTTGGCCGTTAATTGGTAGTACGATTCGTACATAAAGACACTCAGCGTTTCCCTTCTAAAATGTCACATTGAATGTTGCCGTGATCCTGTTTTCAATCGCCTGTCGATCATCGCCCGCCACGTCGGATTCAGTACGACTAACGCCGAGTCGGGTATTCATATTGTGATTCATTGAACGATTAACTGATGCCATCACCCGAATACTCTGTATCGGCTCTGGTGCATTGCCTAGCTCACTACGTTGCCCCGTAACACTGAGATTGGTCGAGGTGCGCGATGCAAATTTCCAATTCCACGAGGCTGTTCCACCTCGGGCAATATCCTCACGCCCGGATATTTCATAAGTCCGCACTTCACTATGCAGAGAACCCACCAGCGTGCTCTTGCCAGTACGATAGCTAACCGTACCCTGGCCGTTGGCACGCAGAAATTCTTCGTCCGTGATTTCAAACACGTTAATGGTAAGAATTACTGGCTGCCCGGTCACTGCATCGAACACCAAACCTCCATCAGGCGTTGTGAAAAACACATCGCGCTGCTCGCCCAGCACCAAGGTCTGTAGGTTGGTTACTGTTTCGGAATAATTCAAACTCCAGGTCGACCGACGCGTATTGTGAGACAGTTGTCCTGACCAAGTGGCAGAATCGTTAAGTCCGACATCGCGGTTGGCATAACTTAAATTGAGCGACGTTCGCGTCTGTGGTGCCCAGCTCATCACTGCACGCTCCTCATTTTCACCTTTGGTCATTTCCAGTGAAAATTTAGGCCCTGGTACCCAGCGTAACCCAGCACTCCAATAACTACCATCTCGATTTGCATTCCGCGTCGCAATGACGTTTTCTTCACGCCCACCACGTGCGATAGCGGTAACCGTGCTGAATACCCGGTAACTTAATACCCCTGTCGTCGCTTGGCGCTCAGAGTCTATAGCATTTTCTCGCAGTACTTTGTTGATGGTATGAGTCGCTGACCAATGAAATAGCGCATTGCTATGCCCATTACCAAGCTCGCCTCGCAAAGTACTCACTTGGGCATCCGAAGCCGATTGGCTTTCATATTGAGTCCAACCGTGTTGATAACCCAGATGCGCTCTCGCTAACGATCCCAGCTCGCGCTCAAAATAAGGGTGGACCTGGAATGCTCGTACATCATTTTCGCCATTCGTTAGATTCGCTGTATCCAGCAATATCAAACCACCCGGCTGCTCGATCTCCTGCGAAACAGACGCACTGGAATTAAAAAAGAACGTATCCTCAACCAGCTCGGCCTGTTCACGCAAAGCCAACCGATGATTAGCTCCATTCTTGGAATCATCTTCTTTGTAGTAACTAGTTTGTAGAGCATAGTCGGCACTGACGCGCACACGTCCGCCCTCGCCTCTCAATGACAGACCAGGCGTTATTTGAGTAATAAATTCATCTTGTTTATTATCCAACGACAGCGAGATATTATCGGAATAGATACCAGATACACTCAGATTGGCACCACCATCCCAATTAGCAGCGTACAAAGGTGACTGCGCAATACACAGCAGCCCACCGCCAATGAGAGATCGTACAATTAAGGAAAGGGGCAGGACTCTGGCTCGCGAATTAATCAGACTGCTGCTATTCACTCGACGAACCGTAATAGCCATAATAACCGTACGAATCGGCACTGAAAATGGCACGTGTTTTATTCAACATCAGGCCGATCATCTTAGTATCATCCAACAATCTCAAGGCCTCGTTCACCTCTTGCTTGGTGGTTCTCTCAGCCTCGACTACTAACAATATCTGACCAACCAGCCCCGCCACCACTGCAGCCTCTGTCGTCGCCAATAATGGCGGCGAATCAAAGATCACGATTCGATCCGGATACCGACGCGCCAACTCTTCCACCAGCTGACGCATCGCATCGCTGGCCAAAAGCTCAGTCGAATGAATATGGCGGCGCCCAGCCGGCAGAATACGCAGATTCGGGACATTGGTCTTAAGGAGAATATCTGGTAATGAGATTGAATCATCAACCAGATAATCCACCAATCCCTTCTTTTTGGGATCGATACCCAGGGTCTTCGACACACTGGGTTTGGCGACATCCGCATCAACCAGTAGCACGGTCTTGCCGCGCTCTTTTGCGATGCTCATTGCAAGGTTGACCGAGGTAAAGGTCTTGCCCTCACCAGGACGGGAACTAGTAATCATGATCAAATTAGCGTTATCAACCGGCCCTAAACCGCGACGAAACGCATTCAACAACAGAGGCCGTTTTAAGTGACGTATTTCTTCAGTCAACTGTCCACGCGCAGATTCAGGCGTTAGGAATCCCATACGTTCCAAACGCGCCAAATCGAGCATCACTCGATTGCTCGACTCTACTCCCTCTGTCATCGAAGCATTCGTAGGCTCTTTTGGCTCATTGCTGACTGTTTGATAGTTTTCGATTGACGCTTGCTGAACTGGTGAGTCGTCAATCACCGGGGCTTCTAGCGCATCACCACCATTTTTGCCCAATTTACCGATCGCTTTTTCTATCGTACTCATGCGAGCCCTCGATATCAGCTGAGCTTGGCCATCAGGGCAACGCCCTGCGCCTCAAACAATGACACACCACCGTAGGCTACCAAAAGCAATAAAATTGACGCCGTGAATACAATTGTTTCGACACGCATGCGTAAACGCTGCGTAGGCGTCCACTCCATCGACAAAGTTCCGAGCACCGGAAATCCTGTCGCATTTCGTAAACTACCACGATCATCGAACGTCGAACGCAATTGACTCAACAAGAACGCCAATACAATGCCAGCCCCCAAACCTCCGCCCAATGTCATCACCATATATAACTGACGATTTGGTCCAGTTGGTTCACGTGGCACGCGCGGCGGCTCAATCACACTAAACTTTACCCCATCACCAGTTTCATCGGCCTGCTGCGCCATGCGCGCAGACTCGCGCCGACTTAACAATTGTTCGTAACTCGACTTAATAATGCCATAATCGCGATTCAGGTTTTTCAAAGCTGCTTCAACTTCGGGAATGGTATCCACCATCTTGTCCAGGTATTCGATACGCTGTTTATATTCACTGACCCGTACTTTGCTAGATGACACCAATGCCTCAGCTTCGCCCAAGGATATTTTCAACTGCTGTATCACAGGATTCGTCGCGATCCCTGTATCGTTCTCCACCGCTGTGACCATTTGCTGGTCCCTTTCAGCTTTAAGAACCTTAAGCTGCTGACGGAGACTAACCACGTCTGGATGCTTATCGGTATACTTCAGCAACAAACCATCCAACTGAGCTTCCAAGTTTTGAATACGCCCATCCATAGGTGTGCTGACGCCACTACCGCCTGGACTAAATAGCAATCCATCCTCCAGGTCATCTTCTGCATCCTGCAGTTGCTCCATCAACTCATCACGGCGTTCTGCCGCCTCCCTGAGTTGAAATTCAGCCTCTTTCAGCTGGCTCATCACTCGCTGCATCTGCGCATAATAATCACCGCCACTGCGCGACATCAGGCCGACGTTTTGTTGTTTGAATTCTTTTAGCCGATTCTCAGACTCGATCAACCGTGCCTCATATTCAGCGATCTGTTCATCCAGAAAACGTTGCGCAGAGTCTGTGTCTTTGCGCGTAGAACCAAGAGAGCTTTCCACAAACAAGGTAAGTACAGCTTGCACGACTCGCCGCGCCAACTCGGGATCTTGATCACTAAAGCCAATGTTATACACCTTGCCATCACGTTCCCCACTGAATGAGATGCGGCCGCGCAGAGAATTCAGCAATGAGTCCAGTTCTTCAGGTGTCTTGGCCTGCAGATCCAGGTCCGTCATTCGCGCCACTTTTTCCAGATTGGCACGACTCAACAATGTACGCGTTATAAATGCGACCTCACCACCAATATTGGTATCTGCCGCCAATCCTCGCAACAGCGGCCTTAACATGGATTGAGTATCAACATGAACTCGAGCAGAAGATCGATATTGATCGGGCATTTGCAACACCACGACCCAGCCAACAAGACAAACCAGCCAGGCAACAATTGCAATCACCCAACGCCGGCGCCATATGCCTCGAACGTAACCGTAGACTAAATCTAGTACTTCCTGCATACCTTGTCCGCTTCCTGCCAGAGATTAAATGGTTAGAACCAAGATTCCGGAATAATAATAATGTCCCCTGGAAGCAAGTGGACATTTGCAGAAATATCGCCATCTTCAACCAAGTCGGCCAAGCGGACACGATACTTCATCTCTTCTCCGTTTATGCGCCGAACCAAGGTTGTTTGATTACCGGCAGCATACTCCGTCAAACCACCCACCTCGATCAACAGATCCAACAGGGTCATTTTCTCCTTATAAGGCAATGCCTTAGGAGATGATGCCTCACCAAGTATTCGAATTTGTTGATCATACGGGCCATTGAAGCCTGTCACAATTACAGTCACAATGGGATCTTTGATATAGGTACCTAGCACCTCTTCAATCTTACGCGCTAGCTCAGTTGGGGTCCGCCCGCTGGCCTGGAGATCCTCAACCAGGGGAGTGGTGATTTTTCCGTCCGGACGGACAGGCACTGATTGGGATACCTCTTCATTCCGCCATACGAAAATATTGACGTTATCGCCTGGACCAATAATGTAATTATGGTCCGGAATGTTTTTTAAACTCTGACTATCAAGAACACCTTGAGTCGTACTGCAGCCAGCAATAAACATGGCCGCAGCGGCCAGCACTCCCGCACTTATCCAATCATTCAAACGCACGTACAAAGCCCCCTACAAATTCAGTCAGTTGCTACATAGCTAAGTATCGTCCGACATCGACAATCCCTTTATGCGGGACCGGATTATACATGAAAAAGAGGAGAGATAAGGCGGCATCAAGGTAGACATTAGTCTACTTATTTACAACCTGGACAAGGGCCCCAAGGGACGACCAGCCCCACGCAGCCAAATATAAATCATTAAATATCATAGACATACACTAAAACACCAACACCACAACCTAATAATTGGCGCAAGGTAAGAGCACAAAACAACCGTGAAGGTGAAAGCCTTCTAACCACGGAAAAAGTCACGAAAAACAGACTTCTATCCGATTAAAAAACTAAAAGACAGCGAAATGCGGGGGTTAAACCGCAGCGGGGACAAAACTCGTGTTAGTGCCCCTCTTATCCGAGATAAGCGAATGCCAGTTTAGGAGAGCATTTTTATCAACACGCCCGCCACCGGAGTAAAGGGCATAAGATTGAGCCGATAACTGCCCCGAGGCTTGCATACGATCACAAATCACGCGAAATGATTCTTCAAAGTCCCCACAATAGGGTTTACGCCACCCCTTATATTCGACCCCATCTCCGCAACTGAAAAAGTCCAGCCCAAGGCGGCGCAGCTGACGCTCAAAGGAAGGCTGGATCAGCATATACCACCCCTTCAGGCCGCGCCGCATCAAGTATTCCCTTGCAGCCCATATTAATCGCAAAACGATTTCGCCACTTGAATGGCCACCATCTCTGCTGCCCGGAACAATGAAGAGACGAGAAATCTCCGCACACTTCAATGGCTCACTATGCTTGCTATTAATTTGGATATCGCACAAGCGCGAGATAGGGAGATAGGCCACTGGCAACATAATCATACGCACGCCACCAACCCATTCACCACTAAAACGATCCCGAGCCAATAAATGTGCAGAAAAATCATCAAAGGGATCGAATTCCATGTCGTTGCCAGTGTTACTGGTATCTTCCCATCCCTTCTCCGCACAAAAAACGCGATACCGAAGCTGATAATTCTTTCGTTTTGCTTCCTGGGTATCTGCCAGAAAAATCTCGTACCTGCTATTTGTCCTTGTCATATCAAGTCGCGTCCCCAGCAACACCAAGCCCCATACTAATATCCACATGTTATATCTATGTATGATATCAATGCAATCCGAGTATCAGAGTGGCAGCGGAGGACTGAACAAATACTGAACACCACAACTGCTAGCACATTCTCTTTCGCACGCATACAATGTACAAAAATACCGACTTAGTCCATCTCGAAACTGTTTCATATTTCATCGCCGAAGGACTAACCTAAACTATAGAGCGCTGTCCTTCGGCAGGTGATTTTCCCTGAAAGGCTACAAACATTCATGACAAGTGGCGACCTAACTCAACACTTCAACCAATACTTCGAGATTGTACTCGCCGACACTGAGGCATTGCGTAAAGAGGCATTCCGGGTACGCCATCAAGTATATTGCGAAGAATTGGGCTATGAGCCCATTAATCGCGATGGCTTAGAACGGGACAATTATGACGACATTTCACATCACTGCCTGTTACTACACAAGGAAACGCAGCGATATGTCGGCTGCATTCGTGTCATTCCCTCACCGAATCCAGATTCGGCCACTTTACCATTTATCAAACTGATGGGAACAAAACTGAACCCTAAGCTCCAATCACTTATAGACATTGGTGAGGTCAAATATAGTGAAATATCCCGCCTTGCCATCACCTCCAGTTTCCGCCGTCGTCCCGGCGAGCAACAGCACCCAGATGCAGAGGGTACCGGTGAGAACAACGGTCAATCGGCCGACTCCGAGCGACGCAGATTACCCAGCATGTCAATAGGTCTTTATCTCGCAGCCACCGCCATTTGCGAGCGCGAAGATATAGGCACCGTTATCGCCATCATGGAACCGCGACTCGCCCGGCTCCTCAACCGCTATGGCCTAAACTTTGAACAAGCAGGGGACGCTATAGAGCATCGCGGCATTCGAGCGCCGTTCGTGATTTACACTGAAAGCGTGCTGACAAGCATGGCCCCCGACCTCAAATCCCTACTCAATTTGGTCAGGAGCCAGCTGTACCCACACACCTAGCCCTTAAATCAAAACAGAAGTATTCATACGGACATGGACGCCACAGATTACGACTACTCGGAAGCCTTTTCACGCAACATCGGCTGGGTAACAGCAGCCGAACAACAGTTGCTCAAACAAAAGCGCATCGCAATCGCTGGCATGGGTGGAGTCGGCGGCAGCCACCTGACCACACTAACCAGGCTGGGCATCGGAAAATTTAACATCGCCGATTTTGACAAATTTGAGATAGCCAACATCAATCGCCAGGCGGGGGCAGATACCACCAGTTTCGGCCACCCCAAAGTAGCCGTCATGGCCGAAACCGCGGCACGCATCAATCCGCATGTAGAGATCAAACAATTTACCCGGGGCGTCACCGAAGAATCGTTAGCAGCCTTTTTTGACGGCGTCGACCTCTATATAGATGGCCTCGATTTCTTTGCGCTCTCGGCAAGAAAGATGGTATTCGATTACTGCCATCGCCACGGAATTCCGGCAATCACTGCGGCCCCCTTGGGCATAGGTGCGGCCGTACTAAATTTCATACCTGGCAAAATGAGCTTTGAAGAATACTTTCAACTCAATGGCCACCCCGAACAAGAGCAACTTTTTCGCTTCCTTCTCGGCTTATCACCTGCCATGCTGCAACGAGGATACCTAGTAGACCCCAGCACCGTTGACCTAGCCAACCACAAAGGCCCATCCACCATCATGGCCTGCCAGCTTTGCTCCGGTATCGCTGCCTCGGAAGCCCTTAAAATATTACTCAACCGTGGCAAGATCCATGCTGCACCCTTTGGAGTGCATTTCGATGCCTATCGCAACAAACTCAAAATTACCTGGCGCCCCTGGGGCAACCGCAACCCCATACAAAAGCTGATGCTCCGCATCGCCAAAAAACAATACAGCCAGAACCGCACACCGACCAAGTCAGCAACCTCAGATATCAACGCACAAACGACGATTGAACGGATACTCAATCTCGCGCGCTGGGCCCCTAGCGGTGACAACGCCCAGTGCTGGCGCTTTGAAATCATCGATGACAACCACCTCGTCATCCACGGCCACGACACCCGCGATCATTGCATCTATGACCTAAAGGGGCACGCTAGCCAACTATCGCTCGGCGCGCTCATTGAAACACTGTCGATTGCGGCCAGTGATCACGGACTTCTAGCCAAGGTCACTCGCAGACATAACGCCCCAGAGGAAACACCTACCTTTGATGTTGCGCTAGAGCCAGATCAACAAATCAGTCCCAGCCCATTAGTGCCATACATCCCCATCCGCTCCGTTCAACGACGCCCAATGTCAACGCGAGCACTCACCACATCGCAGAAAGCACAACTAGAAAACGCGGTGGGACCTGAGTTCCGCATCGTATGGCTGGAAGGGCTTGGCAATCGTCTAAAAACAGCCAAATTGCTATTCAGAAACGCCAAACTACGCCTCACCATGCCAGAGGCCTACGACACTCATCGCAGCATCATCCAGTGGCACTCACAGTTCAGCGAAGACAAAATCCCAGACCAAGCCATAGGCACCGATCCAGTCACCACTCGCCTAATGGAATGGACACTGCAAAGTTGGGAGCGAGTTCGCTTTATGAATAGATACCTCGGCGGCACCATTGCGCCACGCATCCAACTCGACTTCGTCCCTGGATTGGCCTGCGCTGCTCACTTTGCCATCATCGCAAACAAAACACCGCAAACGACCGACGATTACGTCGAAGCGGGTCGTGCGGTACAACGCTTTTGGTTAACCGCAACCCAAACGGGTCTTTGTCTTCAGCCAGAGATGACTCCATTGATCTTCCATGAATACGCCACGCGCCAAACTCACTTTTCAAATGTGCGCGGCATGCGGGAACAATCCGAAAAAATATCATCCCAACTCCAGAAACTATTGGGATCAAACAATGCATCCCGAGCAGTATTCATGGGTAGAGTCGGCTTATCTCCTCTTCCTTCCGCACGTTCGACACGCTTGCCGCTGACTCGCCTCACCGTCACTGATGACGATCGAGCCTAACAATGACAGAACGCACGATACACTGGATAATCAAACACCCAGTTATCACCACAATACTCCTTATCGCATCAACGCTGGCGCTCGCCAGTGGCGGGCAGCATCTCTCTTTTAGTAACGATTACCGTCTATTTTTCAGCGAATCCAATCCTCAACTTCAAGCATTTGAGGAGCTACAAACTACCTACACCAAGAGCGATAACGTCACCATCGTTATCGCTCCGAAAGACAAAGATATCTTCACGCGTGAAACTCTCGCCGCGGTCGAAGCACTGACAGAAGCTGCCTGGAAAACTCCTTACTCTACCCGCGTTGACTCGCTTACTAACTTCCAACACAGCTACGCAGAAGAAGATGACTTAATCGTTGAAGACTTTGTTACTGATGCCGAAGAACTCAGCGATTCGGATTTACAATCACTAAGAAACACTGCACTCACCGAACCACTGATCGTCAACAAAGTCATATCAAAAAAAGGAGATGTAACTGGCGTCAATATATCTGTATTTCTACCCGACGATGAGTCCCATTTAGCAACCCCAAAAGTTCTGCAGCATATCGAAAACCTTGTCTCTGAGTTCGAAGCTAAATACCCAGACATTGAATTCCATATCACTGGCATCGTTGCGCTCAACAACGCGCTGCAGTATTACTCAGAAGCCGATATTAAAACGCTCATCCCTATCACACTCGCATTTGTAATTCTGGGACTAACGTTTTTACTGAAATCCAGCGTTGGCACGATTTGTACACTCATCATCGTCTCAACCTCTGTCGTCGCGGCAATGGGGGTTGCAGGCTGGTCAGGCATTGTGCTCACCCCATCATCGGTAGGTGCGCCTACAATCATCGCCACACTTGCGATTGCAGACTGCGTCCACATTTTGACCAATTATATGTTTGCCCGCAGTAACGGCGAATCCAAGTCCAACGCTCTGCTGGAAAGCCTGCGGCTCAATATAAGCCCAATTCTACTCACATCCATCACCACCATTATTGGGCTGCTGGCGATGAACTTCAGCGATGCGCCACCACTAAGAGATCTGGGCAATATCGCTGCCATAGGCGTTGCCATGGCCTTTATTTTTTCAGTCACCCTGCTCCCAGCACTGATCATGCTAATGCCAGATCGCCGCCCCCAAAAAGAAAGCGCTGAATACAATCATGCAATGAACAGTATTGCGATGTTTGTGTTAAATCACCACACCGCTCTGCTGATTGGCATGACCACACTCATCATATTTGTGAGCGCCTTTATTTCACAAAACCAACTCAACGATGAATTTCACAAATTCTTCGATGAAGACACTCAAATCCGCCAGTCTACCGACTTTACCAACGACAACCTCACTGGAATCTACGAAATCCATTACGCCCTCAACTCAGGCGAAGCCAATGGTGTGAGCAAGCCCGATTTTCTACGAACACTCGACGAGTTCGCTCAATGGTATATGCGACAGCCCAACGTCGTTCACGTATACAGCATCGCTGACATCATGAAGCGCCTGAACAAAAACATGCATAATGATGAAGAGCACTGGTACACACTCCCCGACCAGTCAAATCTATCAGCGCAGTACTTACTCGTATACGAAATGTCACTCCCCTTTGGGCTAGACCTTAATGACCGCATCAATCTCGACAAGTCTGCCACCCGGCTAACCGTCACGCTAAACAACCTCACGAGTAGCGAATTGCTCGCCATCGAGCAATCAGCTCAACAATGGCTAAAAGAACACGCCCCCGAGTCGATGTGGACTCAGGGTGCCAGTGCCCCCATCATGTTTGCTCATATCGGCGCCCGCAACATTCATAGCACACTCGTTGGCATAGTCATCGCGCTAGCCCTGATCTCAATCATTCTTATCTTTGCACTCAGGTCTTTTAAAATCGGCCTGATTAGCCTCATTCCCAATCTCGCACCTATTGCAATGGCCTTTGGCTGCTGGGGCATGCTGGTAGGGCAAATTGGCTTTGCCATGTCGACTGTGGCAAGCATGAGCCTAGGCATTATCGTTGACGATACAATTCATTTTTTAAGCAAATATCTACATGCGCGTCGAGAAAAATTTATGTCGCCTGAAGAAGCTATACGCTACGCCTTTTTGACTGTTGGACGCGCCCTGTGGACCACTTCCTTTGTGCTAATTGCCGGATTTCTTGTACTCGCCTTCTCTGATTTTCAATTCAACTCTGGCACTGGCATCCTCATGGCCATCACCATCGGCTGCGCATTGCTGGCGGACTTTTTCTTTTTACCACCACTCTTATTGCTACTGGAAAAGCATTTCAAGTCACAGCCCAACAACACAACGACACGCTAGATGAACTCAAACATCAATATTCAGGCACTGGAAGGCGAATACTGGGATGCCATTATTGTCGGCGCAGGCATGAGCGGTGCTACATTGGGATATCAATTAGCCAAACAGGGCCAAAAAATACTGTTTTTAGAAAAGGGATTATCTCTGCTCTCTAATGAAGAAGGCTTACGCGGTGACTTTGCCGAGAGTTTTTTCCCCGCCCCGGCTGCGCCCAGCCCCGAGCACAAAACCTTACTGCAACAAGCCGGCCGCTATGTCGACTACATTGATGACCAATATGGCAAAAAGGCAATTCCATTTGTAGGTAGCGGGGGTGGTGGCTCTAGCGCACTTTATGGCGCGGCCTTGGAGCGACTTTTCCCTAGTGATTTTGAACCGCGCGCCAATCACCCGAACGCAAGCGACACTACGCTGCCAGAGGCATGGCCGATCAGCTACCAGGAACTGCTGCCCTTTTATGAACAAGCAGAACATCTATACCGAGTACACGGCGGGGGCGACACCATTCATCCCTGTGGTAACTCCGGGCACATCCCTTCGCCAGCATTGCAAGCAGCGAATGAGCATTTAAAGTCCTACTTTGAGTCTATTGGGCTACACCCGTATCAATTACCCCAGGCGTGTGAGTTTGTCGAAGGCTGTCAGGGCTGTCAGGGATTTCTATGCCCCAGGAACTGCAAAAACGATAGCAACCGCATTTGTTTACAACCCGCCATACGTGAGCACCAAGCCGTCATTGCTGACAACTGTGATGTTCATACTTTGCACAGCAATGGCCACCACGTCGATAAAGTCCTTTGCCGGATACAGGGCGAGCCGGCTACTCTATGCGGCAAAGTGATTGTTCTCGCAGCGGGTGCTCTAGATACCCCTCGCCTGCTGATCAACTCCAGCAATAAACAGCGGCCCAAGGGGCTTGCAAATAGCTCAGGCCTAGTCGGTCATAATTTGATGCGCCATTACGTCGATCTCTATGCCTTTCCTCTCGACAAGCAAACACCAGCGCCAGGTAACTTGAAAGAACTTGCACTAAATGACTTTTATCAAACCGACGAGGGAAAATTCGGTACGCTACAATCGTTTGGGGCCCTCCCAAACAGCAGCATTATTGCGGAAGAAATCCTACACGACCTACGTGAAGGCAAGCATGGTTGGCTAACCCCGTTCGCCGCTTTGGGAAAACCCGTCATCAAAACAGTGCTTTCACGACTTTTAAGTAGACGCGTTCTGTTTGCTTCGATCATGGAGGATCTACCGTATCTACACAACAAAGTCGGCCTACCCACTCATCAAGACCATCGCACGAGCATTCAATACAGACTCTCAAACCACGAAAAAGCGCGCATTCTCCAGTTTCGACAATTGATTCTTTCGAGATTCGCCTCACGCAAACCTTTGGCCATGAAACAGGCAGAGAATCATTTCCGTTTAGGTCACGCCTGTGGAACCTGCCGCTTTGGAGAGAGTCCTAACACCAGTGTGCTGGATAAGGATAACCGCTGCCATGACCTCGATAATCTTTACGTCATTGATGCCTCTTTTTTGCCATCCAGTGGTGGCACCAACCCATCGCTCACACTTGCTGCTAACGCGTTGCGTGTAGCACAGCACATTATTAATAGGTAAGCTGTAGAAACTGAACCCACAAGACATGACATAGGTACGGAGAGATACCGATGAAAATGAATAATTTGGAAAAAATGGCCATGAACAACCCGTTCCGAGCGGCTATTCAACGTCATGTAGAAATACCTTTACTCGAAAAGCTGGGCGGAAGGCTTGATGGCCTCAACGTGCTCGAAGTGGGGTGCGGCCAAGGCGTGGGCACACAAGCAATCATCGAAAAGCTGGGGGCTGCCAAGGTCACCGCCATTGACCTGGATGAAGACATGGTTCAACGTGCTCGTAAGCGACTAGAGAACTACAGCCATGATCGAGTGGATATAAAAGTTGGCGACATCACCCATATCGATGCGCCTGATGAAGCTTACGATGCTGTCGTCAACTTCGCCGCCATTCACCACATTCCAGACTGGCAAGCAGCGATCACAGAAATTACGCGCGTATTAAAACCCGGTGGTCGTTTTTTGTTTCAAGAAGTCACTGCCCGCTGGATATTGCGTTGGCCATACCGATCATTATTCGTGCACCCCATGGAAAACCGCTTCAGCGGCGCAGAGTTTGTTGCCGAACTCGAACGTCAGCATATTATTGTTGGCGGACATTGGGTGGAAAAGGCCAAAGGCGATTTTATTTTTGGCTCCGGCACCAAAACAGCCACACAACACGCTACTGCTTAACATGAATCAAGAGCCGCATGTAATCATGGAGAATAAATTGGACATTACCTGTCCCATTTGCCACTTCCACACCACATCACCGTCTGTAAACGACCTGGGAAGCGTGCACGGGAATACTGAACGATTTAAGCATCAATCTTTCCAGCTTTGGAAATGCCCTCAATGCAACACCATCAAGAGCCTAGCAAATGTCGACTTTGCCGATATCTATAGCGACTATCCTTTAAACAAAAGAGAATTGGATGTGTTCGCCCGAGGCACACTTAAAAACCTTACCAGTCGATTAACAGCTGTGGGCATGAACAAACACCACACTATTCTCGACTATGGCTGTGGCAATGGTATCTATGTCGACTATTTAAAAGAAGCAGGCTACAGCAACACCTACGGATATGATCCGTATGTAAGTGAATTCAAAAACCTGCCTAACGATACCGCCCCATTTGATGTCATCATCAACAATGACACCCTGGAACACGTGCCAGATGTCTATGCCATGATGGGAGAGTGCCTCGCACTATTAAAGCCTGGTGGCTTGCTTTATATCGGCACGGCGGACTCAGAGCCTGTCAATATGCAAGCTCTGGACAAAGAGATTATGCGCCTGCACCAGCCGTTCCATACGATCATCGTGACTGAACAGCAACTTCACCGGATAGTAAAACGCTACCCACTCGACATTATTGCCAGTTATCGTCGCTCCTATCACGATACGCTACGGCCATTTGCCAATTACCGTTTCCTAGACGAGTTAAATAACATTCTCGGTCACAACTTAGATAAAGCCCTGGATCCGAACACCTCAACCAAGGCCTTTCTCACACACCCCAAGCTCTGGTTCTATGCGTTTTTTGGCTACTTTTTCCCGTCTGCTGCCGAACCTGCCGTCATCGCCAAAAAGAAAACAGACTAAACAACCATGGTCACTGACAGTAATGGCATAACAAACTCTGCGCCCAAGTCCATCCTTTTCTTCGCTGAGTGCGTCACTCTGGCGCATTTTGCTCGCGTGATGACTCTAGCAAAAGCAACCCAGGCGGCAGGATTTAAGACGATCGTCGCGTGTGATGACCGCTTCCTGCATCTTGAATCAGAGACACTGCCTTTTGAAATACGCCCGTTATACTCCATCCCCTGCCAACAATTTGCCAATGCACTGGCAAAAGGGGATCCTTTATATAACAAGTCGACATTAATTCAATATGCAAAAAATGATCTGACACTGATAGACGATATCAAACCTGACGTCATCATCGGCGACTTCCGTCTATCACTCGCTATCAGCGCCCCACTACGCAACATACCATATATGAATATCGCAAATGCCTACTGGAGCCCTTACGCAAACACACATTACCCCATTCCGGACTTGCCCCTAACGCGCTTAATCGGAACATCCTTAGCGCAACACATATTTAATTTGGTCCGCCCTGCTGTGTTCTCATTACATGCCCGCGCACTCAACAGTGCTCGCAAGCATTATGGACTCCCCTCTTTGGGCAACGACTTACGTGAAGTCTATACCTGGGGCAATCAAACATTGTACGCAGACGTTCCAGAGCTTGTGCCATTGATAGACCCACCCTCAAATCAGCACTATATAGGCCCTGTGTTATGGTCTACCCAAACTAATTTGCCGCCATGGTGGAATGAACTAACAACAGACCGCCCTATTATCGCAATCTGCATGGGCAGCTCCGGACAAGCCAATATCACCAAACTTGCCATCGAGGCACTAGCGCAGCTGCCTATAACGATTCTAGCGACAGGCATCAGCCACAATCACCACAGCTCTACAGGGCGGGCAGTTATACTCACAGCAAGCTATTTGCCCATCGCCGATATTGTCAACAAAGCAGACGTGCTCATCTGTAATGGCGGCAGCCTCACCTGCTACCAGGCACTAAGCTGCCAGACCCCTATCCTTGGTATTGCCAGCAATATGGATCAATTCCTCAATATGGCAGCCATTGCGCACGCAGGCCTAGGCCTCACCCTTAGAGCCAGCACGGCCTCTCACACAAACATTCGCCAATCGATAGAGTATTTGCTATCTGCACCCGAAATAAAACAGAGCGCCTCCAGCATGGCCAATATATTGGCTCGCTACAACAGCGCCGCCAGACTCATCGAATTAATTGACAGTGCCAGCCGCGCTCCGCACTAATCTTTTCGTCTTGATTCTGTAGCAGACAAAAAAGCCCCCCTGAAAAGCCCCCCTGAAACGCAAAAGGCCCTCTTCTAAGAAGAGGGCCTTTTCGCTAATCAGCTAATCTCTTTATGATTAAGCTTGTTTAGCTTTACGACGACGGCTCATCAAGCCAGCGCCCAACAGGCCAGCACCCATCAGTGCCAGAGCAGATGGCTCAGGAACAGTGCGGATATTGTCCAGACCCAGGTCAACAGTACCGCTACCGCCGGACAGGATCAACTGAATCGCACCCAAGTTAGTTACATCAACTGCACCATTAGTACCGCATGTAATGGATAAGATTTGAGGACCAGTTGCGCCACACGCCAGGAAGTCTGCAAACTCAATATAGTGAGTCACAGGAGACAGAACTGAAGAAGCCAGCAGGCTCGCTTTAGTCCAGGTGTTCGCGTCAGTATACAGCTCAATTACGAAATTGAAGCCCAGGTCAGAAGACAAGATGTCCAACGCAAATGCATCCAGAGTGCCGCCATTAGTCAGGTCAATACCACCCAGACCAGTTACATTCAGGCTTGGCCAAGTAGCAGTATTAAACACTTGACTAGGAGCAACAGCGTCCTCACCGTCCCACTGCACAACACCCATACCTTGAGCGCCATTGTCTACGCTGAAGGACAACTTACCATCAGCACTACCCTCGGTAGTAGGCAGTACGCCAATACGGGCACGGCTGGTAGTCCAGCGGTGACCTAGGCTATATGAACCACCCAGATCATTACTATGGGTAGTCATGATGAACAGCTCGCGCTGACCACCAATCAGATCACCGTGCAATGGATCTGGTGTATTTACAGCACTGTAAGTACCACGAGAATCATTTGCGCCGCTGTTCAGAACAACGCCATCGCTATAAGTAGATGGACCGTTAATTGGGTCATTGTAATACTGATGCGTGCTGAACAGGTCAATCACGCCGGCGTTTGCTACAACGCTTGCAGACATCAAGCCCGCTACAGCTGCCATTTTCAAAACATTTTTCATTTCCACGCTCCTTCAAAAATCCGATATAAATTTTTTGAAACAATTTTTCCTCACCAACCTTAATGCAGAATGCGTGCCAGTTATTGTATTTATATTAAAAACAATGACATACAAATACGCTCCATACAGCCCCCCCCCCTCCGTCCCTTGAAGTGTAAAGTTTCTCGACACCCCCTCATTTTTTATAACGCCCCCTCATTACAGCTAGCACCTCCAGGAAACTCATGTATTATCCTCCAATCCAGGTATAACTCCGCCCACAAGATTCCTTGCATATTGCATTTTCGAGAAAACATCATTTGTTCATGAGGATTAGCATGAAGGCTCGCCACTATATCGCCACTGTTTTTGCCTTACTTCTGGTCGCTGGGTGCGGCTCAAACATATCTAACACCAATTATGTCGAATCAGCCAAAGACCACCTAGACAAAAACGACCTCCGCGCGGCTGCCATTCAATTGAAAAGCGCCTTACAACAGAATCCCAACGATCCGGAAGCCCGTTGGCTACTTGGCAAAGTCAATCTTGAAATTGGTGATTTCGCTGCCGCTGAAAAAGAACTAAAGCGTGCACTAGATCTGGGGGTGAGCGAAATACCGATACGCCCCTTGCTCGCTCAAGCCTATAACGCACAAGCAAAACACACAGAAACACTCGCACTACCCACCACAGAGCTTGCCCCGGCCGCCCAAGCACTCATTCTGTCTCTGCAATCAGACAGCCTGCTAGCACAACAAAAGCCCGAGGAAGCGCAGCAGAAAATAGACCAGGCCTTATTACTGCAACCCAACTCAGCACCTGCCGCAACACAGCAAGCGAGACTTCAACTCTCGACCGGAGATAATGAGGCTGCTATTGCGACGATCAAGCAATTGTTGTCACACGATGCAGCTTATGCGCCAGCCTGGAGTCTTAAGGGCGACATTGAGCGCCGCATGGCACAATTTGAAGACGCTGAGCAATCTTACACCAATGCCATCAAACACCGTTTTAATCATTTTGCTGATAGGCTCAAGCGAGCCCTTGTTCAAATTGAACTTAAGAAGTTTGCGCAAGCTCAAGATGACATCAACATTTTAATGCAGCAAGCTCCAAATTATTACGAGCTGCACCACGCACAGGGGGTATTGCACTTCTATAAAGGTGAGTACCCTCAAGCACAAACTGCTTTAGAGCGCTCATTTAAAGCAAACGATCAATATCTACCAACACAGTTTTATCTGGGGGCAACTCACTTGCAACTAGGACAGATTGTCCAAGCAGAGCATTTGATTTCGCGCTATGTCAGCACACACCCGCGCCATGTTCCTGGTCGTTTAGTGTTAGCACAAATCCGACTACAAGAAGGTCAGCTCGCAGAAGTTGAAAACCTGGTGCAGCCCATTATCAATGCTGATCCAGAGAACGTCACAGCCCTCAACTTACTGGCTGGCGCTCGCATCCAACAACAACGATACAAAGAAAGCATCGACCTATTCTCAACCGTCACAAAACTAGCCCCCGAATCTGCGGATGCTCATCTTCGATTGGCCTCGGCACTCTTTCTTCAGGGCGATGAATTGCGTGCCATCAACGCCCTCACCCAAGCAACCAAGCTAGACAACCAAACACAACTCAATGCAACCAAGTTGCTGGTGCAACATTACTTAAACACTCAGCAGCTAGACAAGGCACTTGCTCAAGCCCAAGAACTACTATCAACACACAAGAAATCAGCTGAAGCCTATAACATCATTGGCCTTGTCTATCTGGCCCGCAAAGAAAACGATTTAGCTAAAAAAGCCTTTGAAACCAGTGTTTCCGTAAATACCTCAGATATCACGGCCAATCAATACCTGGCGTCGCTCGCGGTTTTAAACGAGAATCTCGCTGCCGCCCGCCAATACTACCAGGCTATTTTAAAGGGTGACCCATCCCACCTAGATACACTGATGAAACTGGCCAGCTTGGCGGACCGTGACAGCCGTGCAGATGAAATGAAAAACTACCTGCAACAAGCCATTGAGGCGCATCCAAATGCCATTCAGCCTCGCACATCACTGGCACGTCATTATTTGGGGACGGGCCACCCAGAACAGGTAAGTATCGCCCTTGGCCCACTCCCGCAAACCCACTTCGATAACGTTGAGGTAGTGGAAGTGTTAGGCCTGGCACAACTCGAACAAGGGCTGGCCTCTGATGCAGTGGTCACACTAAAAAGACTGGTAACCTTGCTGCCCGACTCTGCCAATGCCCACTACCTTCTATCACAGGCATATTCACTCACCGGCGACACCCCCCTCATTAAGAAGAATCTTGAGTCCGCCATCGCCCTAAACCCAGAGCACCTGCCCGGCAGAATCGCTCTAACTCGCTTACTCGTGCAACAAAATGACAGCGCTGCAGACAGCCAGCTCAAAAAACTGGTGTCACTGGCAGCAGACAATCCAGATGTTCGCTTTTTACAGGCACAACGGGCCAACGCCAAAGGTCAGCCTGAAAAAGCCTTGGCCATTTACCAGGATCTGCACACAGAACACCCATCTACACGACACGTGACCGGACTATCTCAACAATTGTGGGACATGAATCAGCAAAGTGCTGCAATTGGCATCCTTGAGCAATGGCTAAGAAAAACCCCGAGCGATATCATCATCCGCAATCGCCTCGCGAGCGCCTACACCAATACCAACCAAGTCGGCAATGCAATCAAGGAATACAAAGAAATATTAAAACAGACTCCAAATAATCTGATTGCCCTTAATAATGCCGCCACACTAACGATGGAGAGCGACCCCAAGCAATCATTAAAATACGCAGAAAAGGCCGTCAGCATTTCACCAACCTCACCCACATTAAACGACACCCTGGCCAGCGCCCTAGCCCGCAACGGCGACCTTGATCGCGCACTCAGAGCCAACCAAACGGCGATCGATAACGACCCACAAAACATCTCTCTCAAATATAAACGTGCTCGTTTGCTGAATGAAATGCAACACACCGACAAGGCCGCAGCACTACTGAAGGAAATACTTTCAGAAAACGCCTCGTTTATCGAACGAAAAGAAGCAGAGCAGCTATTAAAACAACTCAGTCAATGACAACTTCTTGATGGAAAGAACGGAGGTAGTTCAACATGTTTGAACTACCTCCTAACTAAAAGACAAGCAGGTGTTTGATGCTGACAGAAAGCGGGCTCACCTAAAAGATGAAAGGGAACGTGCGCGCCTCCTGCTGTAACCAGCACCACCACTTTGAGGCACATTTCAGAACGCTCCGGCAACCAATACAAAAATCCCGCAGGGCATTCATAAGATCCGCCAAAAAGATTGGCAGACTAAACTTGAGCTGACAGCCCACGCCAGTCAACCGCTGACTATCCGCTCAAATTAGAAATCGCTTACAGGCTATTTAATAACTGCTGAGCCTTTCCTCGCTCGCTAAACTCTGCGTGGTCGCGCAACAAACGCTGCAACTCTTTCTTGGCTTCATCTTGACGCCCGGCCTTCTGCAACGCAGAAGCCAGATGATATCGAATCTCCGGCATATGCGGCGCTTTGGTGCTCGCTTCCTGCAACAACAACAACCCACGATTGACCTTACCAGCGTTTACCATTACCCAGCCTGCGGTATCCATAACAGCTGGATTATCCGGCGCCAAACTATATGCCTTTTCAGCAAACTCCAGCGCACGTGGATCACCACGCTCACCCAACAACCACGCAAGGTTATTATTCGCAACAACATTGTCAGGCAATTGCTTCGCGACCTCTAAATAATGACGAATAGCATTATCGTAACCAGCCTCATTCTGGTAAGCCGCCGCCAACACCATGCGCACATTGGAGTCCATGGGCTGTTTTTTGAGCCACTCTTCCATGAGGGCTTCTCTCCCCCCCTCGCCAGCCATCCTCATAGAACGCACCAACTTCAGCAATGAGTTTGTATTAGGCGCCTTTTCATACATTTTCTTATATGCCTGAACCGCCTGAGCATGCTTCCCCTCTAACGAGTACACATCGGCCTCAAGCTCAAAGCCGGCAGCCGACGCCCCCTCCGTAGTCTGTAGTTCACGCGCAACCTTTCTGGCCTTAGTCAATTGATTTAGTTCTAACGCAATTCGACCTGACATCAGTTTGAGTTGGGCATTCTGTGGCTGCAGACTCAATGCCTTATCAACAGAGACTTTTGCATCCTGCCAACGCTTCTTGGTTATATAGGCCTGAGCAATCAATACGTGCGCGGCAGGAGAATCTGGAAGCTTATTCGCCAGGATTTCATAGGTGGAAATAGCACTTGCCAAGTCATCTGTTGCCAACTGAGCCTTGCCCAGCATTTCAAGAACCAAAGGGTTTTCCGGCTGAATGCCGTAAGCCTCCCGCGCAATTGCCAACGCCTTTAATGATTCTCGACGCCCCAAATACGCATTGACCAATGTCACCCTAGGTTCCAATGCCTTGTCGTTCGCTGCACGGGCCTTCTCCACCCAGCTTAAAGCCTGATCTGCACCACCATCTTGTTCTGCGAGCCGCGCAAGCGCCATCATTGCAGGAACATGTTTGCTATCATGCTTTAAAATTTGCTGATAGTAAGACTTGGCGCCTTTAAAATCTTTGTTATCCAGGGCGAGCTTAGCCAAGGCCATGCGCGCTCCCGCATGCGTCGGCTCAACTTGGATAATACGCTTAAATTGAGATTCAGCCTGCTTGAGCTCCCCTTTCTCAGAATACACAGCCCCCAACAGATTTAGGGCTACCGTATCCTCTGGGTTCTTTTTCACCATTGCATTCGCTACGCTCAATGCCTTATCGAATTCCTTGGCGCGTATATGTGCATACACAAGCAAAATATCCGCCTGTATCAATCCCTGATCCAACTCCACCGCCGACTGCAACTCATCCGTAGCTGCAGCATCATCACCCGTCAATAAATGACCAAGTGCCAACTGGGCCCGCACAGCAGCAACATCCGGCGCCAATTCTGCCGCCTTCATTAAATATTTATTTCCCGTATCCGGATCACCGCTCTGCAAATACGCAGATCCGAGCAGAGCCAACAACTGTGCATCGTTAGAGGAAGCACCAACCACGTCGAGCGTATTGATGGCATCTTTAGGTCGTTTTAAACGAAGGTATGTCGCCGCCAATGCCTTACGTGCAGGAATGTGATTTGGAGCCATTGCCACAACCCTACGCAAATAGTATTCAGCCTGCTCCATCTTGCCCTCTATATAATTCAACATACCCGCCAGCAACTGGGCTTGAGGGTGGTTGGGGGCATTCTTTAATACAATGGACAATGCCTCATTCGCCTGCACCATTTCCTTTTGCTGCACATGAATCACAGCCTTTAGATAATTAGCCATGACTTGCTGAGGTGCGACCTTCAATACTCGCTCCAGATCCTGCCAAGCAGCATCAAACTGCCGTAATGCGACATGACTTGTTGCCTTGCCTAGCAGCACTGGCAGATAACCTGGCCTTACACGCGCCGCGTGTTCATAGGTTGCCAGAGCTTTTTGGTTATCTCCTGCACTACGAAGCAATTCAGCTTTGACAACAAGCGCATCGACATAATCGGGGTCCTGCGCCAATGCTTTATCTGTCCAATCTCGGGCCTGATCCTGCTTGCCATTCAACAATGCCAAGCGTCCCTTGCCTAACATTGCACCGGCATTGTTCGCGTCGATTGCTAAGGCCGCATCATATTGCTTTAATGCTTCATCAAAATTGCGCTCCATCACCAAGGCATCACCATGCACACTCAGTATCTCTGCCCGCGCCTTGGCAGATGCAGTATCCGGCAGCTTAATTTTCTGCAGAATGTCTGAAGCCTTGCCTTGATAAAGTAGCGCCCGCCCCAGCAAAGGCATTACATCTTCTACTGCAGACCCTAGCTCTAAGGCACGTTCAAATTCCTTCTCGGCATTAGCTCCATCGCCCTGCGCCAAATACACATCTCCCAACAAGAAACGTGCTTTCGCGTTTTGCGGATCTTTTTGTAATGCGTTCTTGAGCTCAATCACGCTGGCAGAGTATTTCTTATCCTGCAAATGGCTCTGAGCGCGCATAACATATTCATCAACTGTATCCGCCAACAATGCTGTAGACGCTGATGCCAGTAGTACACCGGCCGCCATCATATACCCCAAAGAAGTTTTGTTTGTTCCGTTCACATTCCATCTCCGTGTGAAGTAGCAGAATTCATGAGCGCTGCTATTTGAGACCGTACTTATTCATCAAATCATACATAGTGGGCCGGCTAATCCCCAGGGCATCTGCCACCAGTGAAACGTTGTTATCGTAAAGCCCCAGTGCCCGGGTAATCACTTTGCGTTCCAGAATTTCTTTTTCTTCCTTCAAAGTTCGCAATGCCGGCCCGACACTCACCTCATCAAGCTCCAGTTCTTCAGCTGTAACTTGATTGCCATCCGCCATGATGACTGCGCGCTTAACCTTGTTTTCCATTTCGCGCACATTGCCAGGCCAGGCATAGTGTTCAATCGCAGCAAGTGCATCTTCGGTATAACCACGAATATTGCGACCGTGTGCTTGGCTGAAATGCTCTAGAAACATGCGCGCCAATAGAACTGGGTCACCATCACGCTCCCGCAGCGGCGGTATCTTGAGTGAGATCTCACTGATGCGGTAATACAGGTCTTCACGGAAATCGCCCCTACCAACCAACTCGGTCAAATTCTGGTGAGTGGCACATATCACGCGTACATCGACCGGAATCTCACCGCGAGCACCGAGGCGCTCAATAATGCGCTCCTGCAAGAAACGTAGCAGTTTGACCTGCAGCGATGCGGGGATATCACCGATTTCATCCAGGAACAACGTGCCACCATCGGCATATTCAATTTTACCAATCGTCTGTTTAGTCGCACCGGTAAACGCGCCCTTCTCGTAGCCGAACAACTCACTCTCCAGCAAGGTTTCGGGGATCGCACCACAGTTAATCGCAACGAACCTATTTTTAGCCCGGTCGCTGAGCTCATGCAGTGCACGGGCAATGACCTCTTTGCCGGTACCACTCTCACCCAGCAGTAAGGTCGTCACACCAGTCGGCGCGATCTTCTCGACATTTCGACATAACTTCATCATTTGCGGGCTACAGGCTATGATGCCTGAGATCGGTGAGCTGACCATATTGTTCACCAGCTGACGATTTTCTTCTTCGAGCTCGTACAATTGATAGGCACGATCGACGATCAAGCCCAAAACATCAGCTTCGACCGGTTTTTGATAAAAGTCATAGGCACCACGCGCAATCGCCGCCACGGCATTGGCGCGATCATCATTACCAGTAACAACGATCACCTTGGTGGATGGGGCAATTTTCAGAATCTGCTCCAGTGCTGCCAAACCTTCGCTGGCATTTTCAGGGTCAGGCGGCAACCCTAAATCGAGCAAAACAACCGGTGGTTCAATACGCCTGACTTGACTCAAGCCTTCTTCGCGATCTCCAGCAATAACAACCTTATAGCCATCGAAACACCACTTGAGCTGACTCTGCAGCCCTGGGTCATCTTCTATAACCAATAATTTCTTTTGAGATTGTTTTGAACGACTCAAACTACTCTTCTCCCTGCCTCATCAACGGCGTCAATGCTTACGACTGGAACGACCTCAAACCTCTGCCAATAGCGGTATCATCAAACGAAACCGTGTACCTAAACCTGGCGTGCTCTCGACCTCTACCCGACCGCCCAGCGCCTGTATTACCTCTCGGCATTCGTAGGCGCCTATCCCCATCCCCGCATTGCCCTTGGTTGTATCAAACGGTTTGAACAACCGCTGACTGATAAATTCGGCATCCATGCCACAACCATTATCAGAAATATCCACTACCGCATATCCCGCAGGATCAAACCCACACGCCACCTTCACCCATCCATTTTTAGGGGTGGCATCCTGCGCGTTATTTATCACGTGTTCGATCACTGACTGCAGACGGTCTCGATCCCCCAGCACCCTCAGATTTGGTATTTCACCCTCGAGTACCGGCTTAGGTACATTCTTAGACTGTGAGCCTACCGCCTGTTTAATCAGACGCTCCAACTCCAGCGCCCTCGCCTCCGCCGCTGCCGGCCGCCCCTGACGTAGCTGGGCCAGCATACGCTGCATCTTGGCAACTGCATTCTCAACCGTTGAGAAGGCATCATCGACAAACTCCTGGTTATCACGGAAACGCTTGCTATTCTCCGCTACCAGCGATAACTGGCCGACCACGTTTTTCAAATCGTGCACTACATATGCCGACAACCGGTTAAACGCCTCGAACTGACGGGCATCCATCAAGGCCTCACTGGCATCAGCCAACGCGAGATAACTCGCGGCCTGACTACCTACAGTCTTCAACAGATCGCGATCTTCCCAGTTGATACTACGCGGCGCGAGCGGGTTCAGGAGCAGTATAAAGCCATACAAGGCACCATGATGCAGCAGCGGAACCAACAACCATCCGTTTTTCATGGTCTCAAAACACGGCGGCACTTCCAAGTTATCATAAATATCAGGCTCGGCCGCCAACTCATGCAAATCCACAATCCATTGTTTTTTAACCATAAACTGTGGCAATGCGGCACCCAAGGCGATATCGCACATCGGCTGTGTTTCCGCGAGATTAAAGCGCCCTGCCACCTGAAACACGTCTCCCTTCTTCAGCCAGAGACAACCACCACCGCTATCCACCAACTCAGCCAGAACCTGGACCACCCGCTCCTTAAATCGCGGCCCAAGCTCTTCTGTTGACAATACATTGATCAGATGCAGCCATTCGCGCCGGTAATCATAACGATAGTTGAAAAAGTGTTTGCTCAGAAACACCCGCAGCCGTGCACGCATTTGGCCGGAAAACAACAGCACAATCAGCATGACCAGTGCGCCAAACAGGAAAATCGCCTGCCCGATCACCCCCCAGCTACCACCGTAGTAACGAATCCCCCAACCAACGAAGGCCATCACGATTAAATAACCGCCCGCTGCGACCAAGGTGGCGGTATGAAAGACCACACCACGCGACACCGATACCTGCAGCGACCACTGTGGATTGCGCATCACCGACACGGCCAACAATGGCAGGACCACCAACTGCACGAAACCACGCGCCTCCCACAGGGCGGTGTCCAGTGAGCCAAACATCAAGGCATGGGAATAAAGAAAAAAGTCGTAGGCGAACATTCCCCCGAGACCAAAACACAGATATTTGATCGCCCAACGTTGCTCAGGGCGGCTATTGCGGAACATTTGCTCCACCAAAACCAGGCCGAATACCACCATCAACAGATGGGCGATGAGCTGTGGCGCCGCACCTTCGATCGACGTAAACGTCGGCAAGAGCATATAACTGGCGATCGCCACGGTAGACAAAATCATTACCGCTAGATGATAACGAGTGAAGCGGCTGGGGCCTTCGCCGTGTACCGCAAGTTCAATAAGCTTGATCAAGAATAGCAACCAGGCCAGGTTGCGCATGATTTCAAGCAATGGAATCAAATCCAGCTGCTGATAATTGGAATTTGCCTGATAGGCGAGAAATGCCGCCCATACTGCGGTCATTGCAACCGCACCGACTAACAGTCCACCATGAAGACGCCCACGCCAACTGGTAAAGGCCAGCGCGGAGAAAATCAGATAGGCAAACGCTGTCAGTCCATAGCTCAGCGCGCCCACGCTCCACTCCATTACAAACAGCCCCCAGGATGACGATGACGTGACTCTGTACTACCAGCCCTCTCCCACATCATCGACATCACTAACGGACCCCTTCACCCCAGACCACAACCTCTGCTGTCTGTAACAAAATCAGCATATCGAGAAAGAGGCTATAGTTCTTAACATAGTAAAGGTCGTACTGTAGTTTTTCGATCGTATCCTTCTCAGACGCGCCGTATGGATAACGCACCTGCGCCCAGCCCGTAATCCCTGGCTTTACCCGATGGCGCTCAGCATAATAAGGGATACGTTCGGCAAACTGCTCAACGAACTCAGGACGCTCCGGTCGCGGCCCAACGAAACTCATATCGCCACGCAACACATTTAACAGCTGCGGCAGCTCGTCGATACGTGTGCGCCGGATAAATTTGCCGACCCTGGTCACCCGGTCGTCGTTCTTGTTTGCCCAGCGGGCAACGCCATCCTTCTCGGCATCCACCCGCATACTGCGGAATTTCAACACCTGAAATAGACGCCAGTTTTGTCCAACCCGGACCTGGCGATAGAAAATCGGGCCACGACCGCGCTCTTCAATCAGGATTCCCAGTGCCGCACCAAGCATCAGAGGCCAGGCAAACAACAACACCAGCAAGCTGGCAGCGATATCAAATGCACGCTTACCAAGCACCTGCCAGCCGCTATGCTGAAAGCCGTCAGAATAGACAAACCAACTCGGATTCAGTTGATCAATCTGAATACGCCCCAGCTGACGCTCAAAAAAGGTCTGGGCATCTACCACATCGATACCACTCATGCGGCAATCCAGCAGGTCATCTATTGGAAAGGTCCTGCGCCGGTCTTCCATCGCCACGACAATTTCATGCACACCCTGTCGCTGTGCATAATCCAACAGAGGCACATCAAGGTTGAGCACCAATTCTTTGGGTACCACATCCTCTTCACCAGACAGATGGATATACCCTATGATATTCAGACCAAAACGGTCGGACTTGCGTCGCAATTGTAAAAATTGCTCTGCTCGACGCCCAGCACCAAGCACCAAAATCCTACGCTTGAGCGCATCCTTACCGACCAAATGCAAAAACACCATCCGTGCGCACACGATGCCAAGCAGTGCAATTACAAAACTGACCGCGAACACACCACGCCCGATGGTCAATACTGGGAAGGCATAAAAAACCACGGAGGCCGCCACCAATGCGATCACCATGCTCAACCCGGCACGCATGATCAACCCCTGCACACCATCGCGGAAGTTGTTCTTGTACAGGCCCACGGCAGTCATGCTCCCCATGACCACCAAGGTAAATGCCAGCGCCTTAGGCCACAGCGGTGCATAGTCTAACTGGGCGTCACCGATACCTCCCCCTAGGCGCAACGTGACCCCAATCACGAGTGACACCCACAGTATCACCCCTTCACATAGGGCCAGCAAAATAAAAGAACGGGGGATATAGTGTCTGAAAATCCTAAACATTCACGCGCCCTGCCTTGGGCAATATCTTAAATACAGGATGATTCTACCTAAATAGCCGGAGAAAAAGGAGTACAAATCAGCAAACCCAGCATTGGCCTCAGTCCAAAACACCTATTCAACCTCCCTTCGTCTTGAATTATTCTGGAGCGAGCACTTGCTTAGTCATAAATGGTCATCAATCCCTCGCGCCTTCAAGCCCCAGGCAAAAAGAGAGAAAACCCGTTGATTTGCCTTGCGTAATCGTCCTACCATCGTGTTCGTTAGCTCACGTACAATCGGATATCCAAGCTCAGGATGCTCGTCGAAAAAACGTAACAATCTGCCGCCATCGATCTCTGCAAGTTCTACTTCATCAATAGCGACCACGGTCGCTGAACGAGGCTGCCTGTCAAACAATGCCAACTCTCCAAACACCTCACCCTCACCCAAATCACTAAAACCAGGCTGAATCTGTCGCCCACCCTCTATATTAATACTTGCAGATACTCTAACATTTCCGCGCAACACCACGTACACGCTTACCCCATCATCCCCTTCCTTAAAAATCACATCACCACCGTGATAACACCTTCGCGCCCAATATCTTTCATTAAATTCGGGGCGACTTAACAACTCTCTTAATCGCTCGCTCACTATCAAAAACCTCCTTGAGACAGGCCCGCAAATGCCCTCCAATTCAACGATTACAAGGAATATAACGGCAACAACTCCGGCCAACCTAACTCGATTTCCATAAAATTTGCTGACGAAAGGCGCCGTCTTTGTTATTTTTAGCACCCAATATTTATTGCATTTAATGCGTCTCTATAAACTGTCGTCACGGAATATCAAAATGTTGAAAATGAAAGATGTGAAGATCGGCATGATTGGCCTTGGGTACGTTGGACTGCCGCTGGCAGTCGAATTCGGCAAAAAGATGCCTGTATTTGGCCTAGATATAAACCAGGCCCGTATTGATGAGCTTCGCAGCGGTAAAGACAGCTCTTTGGAGGTAGAACCAGCAGAACTGGTCACAGCGACGCACCTGAGCTATACCAGCAATCCTCAAGACCTCGCTGATTGTAACGTCTACATCGTCACCGTTCCGACCCCCATCGATAATCACAAGCGCCCTGATCTCAGCCCGCTGGAAAGCGCTAGCCGTTCTGTTGGAAAACTGCTCAAAACCGGCGATATCGTTATTTTCGAATCCACGGTTTATCCAGGGGCTACCGAAGAAGTCTGCGTGCCAATCATGGAAACACTGTCTGGCATGAAATATAACCAGGATTTTTTCTGTGGCTACAGCCCTGAGCGCATCAACCCCGGCGACAAGGAGCACCGGCTCGAGACGATCACCAAAGTCGTATCCGGTTCTACGGCCGAGTGTGCCGAGTTTGTCGACGAGTTGTACCGGAGCATCGTCGCTGCCGGCACCCATCGTGCGTCGAGCATCCGGGTGGCCGAAGCCGCCAAGGTGATCGAAAATACCCAGCGCGACCTCAA
>DHYU01000011.1:483-2399 GCA_002415485.1 Proteobacteria bacterium UBA5122 | reverse complement strand
TTCAAAGAGAACTGCCCTGACCTGCGCAACACCCGCGTGGTCGATATCATCGAAGAGTTTCGTGAATACAACTGCCAGATCGATGTCTACGACCCCTGGGTCAGCATTGCCGAGTCCGAGCACGAATACGGCATCACCCCGCTCACCACGAAACCAGCCGATGGCCAATATGATGCGGTCATTCTTGCCGTCAGCCACAAGCAGTTCAAAGAAATGGGGCTGGATAAAATCAAAGCATTGGGCAAACCCAATGCCGTGATTTACGATGTAAAATATCTGTTCCCCGCCGGCAGTGTCGACGGCCGCCTCTAAGCCAAATCAGGAAGAATCACTAACGCATGAAAGTATTGATCACAGGTACTGCCGGATTTATCGGCTCCAACGTCGCCCATCAATTGCTCGACCGTGGCGATGAAGTCGTTGGCCTTGATAATTTGAATGACTATTACGACGTCAATCTGAAAAAGGATCGTCTGGCCCGCCTGACATGTCGGGATGGATTTACCGATATCCGGCTGGACCTGGAAGATCGCGATGGCATTGCCAAGCTATTCAAGGACCACAGACCTGATCGAGTCGTGCATTTGGCCGCTCAGGCCGGCGTACGCTATTCACTGATCAATCCCCACGCCTACATCGATAGCAACATCCAGGGCACCATGAACATCTTGGAAGGCTGTCGTCACAATGCAGTACAACACCTGGTATATGCCTCCAGCAGCTCTGTCTACGGCTCCAACACCAAGATGCCGTTCTCGATCCACGACAGCGTCGACCACCCGGTCAGTCTCTACGCGGCCACCAAAAAGGCCAACGAGNNACCTATATCGATGATATTGTCGAAGGCGTGATCCGCACACTGGATAACGTAGCAAAACCCAATCCCAGCTGGAACGGTGATCATCCGGATACCGGCACCAGCTATGCGCCGTTCAAGGTATATAACATCGGCAACAACCAGCCTGTCGAGCTATTGCGCTTTATCGAAATCATCGAACAGGCACTGGGCATGGAGGCGAAGAAGAACCTGCTGCCGCTGCAACCTGGGGATGTACCGGAAACCTATGCCAATGTTGACGACCTGATCAATGATGTCGGGTTTAAACCGGCCACCCCCATTGAACAAGGGATCGGCAATTTCGTTGCCTGGTATCGGGATTATTACAAGGTCTGAACAATGCTTTCGCGATATCGATTTTACGATATCGTACCTTGCATCAAGCGCTTATTGAGCTAAAGGATTAATCTAAAAATGAAAATCGCAGTCGTCGGCACTGGTTATGTCGGTCTGTCCAATGCCGTGTTGCTGGCCCAGCACCACGAGGTGGTTTGTTTAGATGTGATCGAGGCAAAGGTCAAACTGATCAACAGCAAAACTTCGCCAATCTCCGACACCGAGATCGAAGATTATCTGGCCAACAAATCACTCAATCTGCTCGCCACGCTCGACAAAAAACAGGCCTACGACGGCGCTGATTTCATCATCATTTCCACCCCGACAGACTACGACCCACAAACCAACTACTTCAACACCTCCTCAGTCGAATCTGTCATCAAGGATGTACTGGTGATGAATCCGCAGGCCGTGATGATCATCNNGCCCTCTACGACAACCTGCACCCCTCGCGCATCATTGTCGGCGAGATCTCTGACCGTGCCAAGACCTTTGCCAAGCTGCTCGCCGAAGGCGCCGTTAAACAGAACATCAACATGCTCTTTACGCATGCGACCGAGGCCGAGGCAATCAAGCTGTTCTCCAATACCTATCTGGCCATGCGCGTCGCCTATTTCAACGAACTGGACACCTATGCCGAGACACATGGCCTGGACTCACGCCAGATCATAGAAGGTGTCGGTCTCGACCCGCGTATCGGCAATCATTACAACAACCCATCCTTTGGTTACGGCGGTTACTA
>DHYU01000011.1:0-356 GCA_002415485.1 Proteobacteria bacterium UBA5122 | reverse complement strand
ATCAAGGCCAAGGGCATTGAGGTTGTAGTCTATGAACCCGGCCTAACAGAAGACCGCTTCTACAACTCCCGCGTCATCTCCGATCTGACAGAGTTCAAACGCATGTCAGACGTGATCGTCTCCAACCGCATGAGCGCAGAGCTGGGTGATGTACAGGACAAGGTCTATACCCGCGACCTGTTCGGCTCTGACTGATCGTTTACAGAGCACCAAACAACAAAGCCGCGTCTGATCGCGGCTTTTTTTGGGCACAAAAAAGGGCGGTTCAAAAACCGCCCTTTTTGATTGATGCAATCTCTACCGCTTATTTGTAGAAATCGATCATGGTCTCGAGAGACTTGGCACGGATCTTAGAG
>DHYU01000009.1 GCA_002415485.1 Proteobacteria bacterium UBA5122 | reverse complement strand
ATCGAGCAGAACCACGACGAGCGCGGCATCATCTGGCCCCAGTCGATCGCCCCGTTCCAGATCGCGCTATTGCCGCTGAATGCACACAAGTCACAACGCCTGCGCGAGGCGGCGGAGGCCCTGTACGCCGAGCTGCAGGCCGCCGGTTACGAGGTGTTGATGGACGATCGCCGTGAGCGTCCCGGCGTGATGTTCGCCGACATGGAGCTGATGGGCATTCCACACCGCATCGTCTTCAGTGAAAAGGGCCTGGATAACGGCGAGGTCGAATACAAGGGCCGCCGCGACACCGAAAACCAGTACATCCCACTGGCGCAAATTGCAGATTTTATAAAGGGAAAGCTGGCCTGAGCCGATTAACCTGGCAGGTCTATTTGGATTGAGGTTGGTGCATGCGTCGTACTCTGGTCATCGCTGGGATGCTGATCAGTCTGTGGGCAGGCTCTGTGGTGGCGAATATCGCCCAGGAGCCTGACCCTGAACTGCGGGCCAAACTGCTGGAGGGGGTGTCCAGCAGCGATAGTTTTGAAGATCGTTTTGAGGCCGAGGTGTGGCTGATGGATATGTCGGCCCGCCTCAAACGCACCATCCCCGACGATTCCAAGCGCCTGACGCTGCTCAAACTGATCCATTACGAGGCAACACGCGTTGATCTGCCACCCGAACTGGTACTGGCGGTGATCCAGGTCGAGAGCAACTTCGATCGGTGGGCGATCTCCTCGGTCGGCGCGCGTGGTCTGATGCAGGTGATGCCGTTCTGGCTGAAAGAGTTGGATCGGCCGAATGATGATCTGTTTCATATCCCCACCAACCTGCGCATGGGCTGTACCATTCTCAAACACTACTACGACATGGAGAAGGGTGATCTTGTGCGCGCCTTGGGGCGTTACAACGGCAGTCTGGGACGTTTCAAATATCCGAACAAGGTCTTCGAGGCGCTGCGCACTCGCTGGTATCGCCAGTAACATCGCACGCAGAGTGTTCTATGCCAGATGTGTTTTATGGCAAAACTATCTGCACACATTATTTTCTGATTTCTATTTCATGATGGTGGTGATGGGCTGTCTGAAGATGCCCGTTACTGTCACTGATGCTTGCTATTTTGGAGCGTATTGTTTTAGATGCCGGACAAGTTGTCGCGGTTGTTGAACAAATCATAGAAGGGACCCTCGTGGAAAAGTTTATCGGTCTGGCCGAATTTGTGAATGTGGTGGAACAGGGCAGCTTTACCCAGGCAGCGATTTTGATGGGGGTGTCCAAGTCACATATCAGCAAGAAGATCGCCTTTCTGGAATCACGCCTGGATATCCGCCTGTTTCAGCGTTCGACCAGAACCTTGATCCTGACCGACGCCGGTCGAGCCTATTACGAGCAATGTGTGAAGGTGCTGTCTGCGCTTGATGAGGCAGAGTCTGAAATCTCCCGTAGCAGAAACGTACCCGAAGGTACGCTTAAAATCAGTGCCCCCGTGACCTTGGGCGAGTTCTTTATTTCCGCGCTACTGGCTGATTTCGCGGCCAACAATCCGCTGCTGCGCGTTGACTTTGATCTGTCGACGCGCAATGTCTCTATTATCGATGAAGGTTATGACCTCGCCGTGCGCATCGGCCATCTGGAAGACTCCAGTCTGATTGCCACCCGGTTGGCAGACATCAAGTTTTGCGTCAGCACCTCACCTGACTATCTGGCGCAGCACGGTGCTCCAACACGCATCGAAGAACTGAGCGGGCATAATTGTCTGGTATGCAGCTCACAGGGGCCGCTGCATGGTGGTGTTTGGAAGTTTTCAGGTGCCAAGGTTGGTGAGACGCATGAGCGTAAAGTGAAAGGCAGCTGGAGTTGTAATAACTGCTACGGACTGATCACTGCCGCGCGTCGGGGTGTTGGTCTGATCTGGTTGCCTGATGTGTTGGTGGCAAAGGATCTGGCCATGGGGAATCTGGTAACGGTATTGGATGAATACTGTTTGCCATCGACCATCTGGGCCGTCTATCCATCGCGCAAACACGTGCCGGCCAAGGTGACGCACTTCATTGAGTATCTGCGTGAGGCCTTTGGCAGTGAATCCGCTTGGCGGATTATCGGCAGCCAGTATATTGCCAAATCTCAACGCCAATTGAAGAGCGATACAGATCCTCAATAAGCGGCGTTAATACCGTTTTCTGTTGATTCACGTTATGTGTTGCTGTGTCCAGTCTGGAAACACAGCGTTTCCAATTGCCTTATATATCCCATACCACACCACACTTTAGACTAGCGCCCAGGATCTCTCGGCTTGAAATCGAGATGCGCCAAGGATGGCGAATTTTAAGCGCGAATTTATGAGCGCTTGATCAAGCAAATTTCTGACGACCCATTTTCTGTTGCAGCGTTTGTGCGGCGGCAATGGTCATGGGGTATCGAGGGCGTTCCGGGCTGGCAGACGCTCTGGTGAGTGCTGCCAGGGAGATAACGCGTTGAGCGCACGTTGCTGCTGTGCAGCTGTGCTCATTGATACAGCGGGTGAAAAAATTGGTTTGCGGGTGTAAGGAATCGGATGGTCCCCCGTCTACTGAGCAGAATTATGAAACGCAAACCATTTTGACGGGGTGAATTATGAAGGCTGCGAACGCGTGCTTGGGGATGTTGATGGTATTGGGACTGGCTGCCTGTGGGGGCGGTGGTGGAGGTGGAAACGATGCGCCGGCTGGAAATAATGTGACTGGCGTGGGCGGTGCGGGCGATGAAAGCATGCCACTGTCGGTGACGCCGCCTGATGCGCCTACGCCGAGCCTTGAGTACGGCATTAAAACACTGCGTTTTAGTTGGCCAGCGGTCGAAGGTGCCACGCATTATCGTCTATATGAGAATGCCGATGGTGCGTCGGGTTACAGCCAGGTTGGTGATGACATCACGCAGCCCCATGTCGATCACAGCATCGCGCTTTATCAGCGGGTGAACGCCAGTTACCTGATTGCAGCCTGTAACAGCGGTGGTTGCAGTGACTCCAGCGCACTGTCGTTGTCGGCGCCGGAGCTGACCTCGGCCATCGGTTATTTCAAGGCATCAAATAATGACCCAGGTGACTCTTTTGGCCATGCGGTTGCGCTCTCTGCCGATGGCCGTACTCTGGCAGTCGGGGCGACCGGAGAGGCCAGCAACGCTACCGGTATCGATGGCGACCAGAATAACAACCTCGGGAGTATCAACGGCGCGGTGTATGTGTTCATCCGTAGCGGCAGCCGTTGGGTTCAACAAGCCTATTTAAAGGCTTCGAACACTGACAGAGCTGATGAGTTTGGCCAAACCCTCTCTATTTCTGCCGATGGCAATACATTGGCCGTTGGTACGACCCGTGAAGACAGTAACTCCACCGGCGTCAACGAGAAAGAGACAGATAACTCGGCAGAGCAAGCCGGTGCGGTCTACGTGTTTAGCCGTAATGGTAGCAGTTGGAGTCAGCAGGCCTACGTTAAGGCCTCGAATACGGATGCGGGCGATTGGTTCGGTGCAGCAGTCGCGCTTTCTGCTGATGGGCATACACTGGCGGTTGGCGCACCATGGGAATCCAGTGCTGCCAGTGGTATTGACGGTAATCAGCATGACAATACTCTAGAGGGTAGTGGTGCGGTCTATGTGTTTACCCGCAGTGGTGGTGATTGGGCACAGCCAGTCTACATAAAAGCTCCGCAATCTCAGTTCAGAGGAAACTTTGGTAGTGCGCTTGCACTGTCAGCGGATGGCAGCACGATGGTGGTTAGCTCAGCAAGTGAAGATGTCTTTGCCCCCAATTTCGGAGGGGGGGCAGTGCATGTGTTTGCTCGTAGCGGTGACCGCTGGACCCATGAAACGCGCGTGATAGCGTCTAATCCGGGGGCTGGCGACAGCTTTGGCAGTGCGCTCGCTCTTTCAGATGACGGTAATACATTGGCGGTGGGGGCAACTCTGGAAGACAGTGCTGCGACCGGGATTGATGGCAATCAGAACGACAACACAAGTCTCAATTCTGGTGCGGTCTATGTGTTTGCCCGTGGTGACTCTGGTTGGTCACAGCAGGCCTATGTGAAGGCATCGAATAGCAGGGCGAGCATTGCTTTTGGTCGAGCGGTTGCTCTGTCGGCCAATGGCAACACATTGGCGGTTGGCGCCCCGCGCGAAGACAACAGCGCCAGTGGTATCAATGGCAATCAGCACAATGGCTTGGTGACGGATGCGGGAGCCGTGTATGTGTTTACCCGCAGTGGCGATGAATGGTCTCAACTGGCCTATGTGAAGGCGTCGAATACGGAGAGTGGAACGGATCAAGATGAGTTTGGTCGTGCTCTCGCCCTTTCCGCTGATGGCGAAACCCTCGCAGTTGGCGCTTATTGGGAAGACGGGGCATCCACTGGCATCGGCGGTGATCAGCAGCATACCGTGGACGGCGACAGTTTTCACGGTGCGGTGTATCTCTACTAGGGTCGGTTAACACTCATTGAAATTTCGCATTGCTGCCTGAAAACGGGCTAGCTCTGTCAGGAATGTGGTTGGTTTACGTCTATTGCATAGTGCCTGCTCAACCGCAGGTCACCTTGATGAAAGCGTGTGCCGGGCAGGCATAACAATAAATGGGAATTAGTGATGGGACAGATGAATTTGGCAACAAGCGGGGCGGTGCTATTGATGACGATGGCACTTGCAGCCTGTGGTGGTGGTGGAGGTGGTGGCGATGCCAGTGGCCCCATTGGCAGTGACAGCATTGACAATGGTCAGCGCCCTGCTGCCCCCAGCCCCANNCCGGTATCGCTTTCAGCCCACCTGGTCGAGGCCGTAGGGAAACTCCAAAGCTCGAATACTGAATCAGGAGATGCCTTTGGCTCTGCCATTGCGCTCTCTGCCGATGGCAATACCCTGGCGGTGGGGGCATTCAGGGAGGACAGTGGCATTATTGGTCAGGAAGCTGATAACTCCGCACAAAACGCCGGGGCGGTGTATGTGTTAGTACGCAATGGTGGCAGTTGGGTGCAGCAGGCCTATATCAAAGCATCCAATCCCGGCGCTGGTGATTTATTCGGCGCAGCGGTTTCGCTGTCGGGCAGTGGCAATACCCTGGTGGTTGGCGCCCCCTATGAAAACAGTAACGCCCGCGTGATAGGTGGTGACGAAAGTAACAATGCCGCAGACAATGCGGGCGCGGTGTATGTTTTCACCCGCAACGGTAGCCACTGGACACAACAGGCCTATGTAAAGGCCTCCAACGCCGATGCGCAAGATCGCTTTGGCGCGGCGGTCAGCCTGGCTCACGACGGCAAAAGCTTTGCGGTCGGCGCGCCGTGGGAAGGTAGTGATGCGGCGAGGGTCAATGGTAATCAGGACAGCAATGCCATTCCCGGTGCCGGTGCGGTCTACCTCTTTGGATATGATGAAAACGGTTGGCGCCAAACCGCCTATGTGAAGGCCTCCAATGCCGAGGCCCTCGACTATTTTGGATACGCCGTGCAACTCTCAGGCGATGGCAATACCCTGGCGGTGGGTGCTCCTCGGGAAGACAGCCGTGATTCGGGGGTGAACCGCAGCCAGAGCAATGCAGCAGTGGGGCAAGATTACGGCGCGGTCTACGTTTTCGCTCGCGGTGATAACGGCGTCTGGGGCCAGCAGGCCTATGTAAAAGGCGCCCGCCCTGAAGGGCGCGCCTTTGAAAACGAACATGAACCGTGGGCGGACCATTTTGGCTACGCCGTTTCGCTTTCTTTCGACGGCAATACCCTGGCCGTGGGCGCACCTTATGAAAACGGTCTACCCAGCCCTTCAGACGGTAGGGTCTATGCCACCGAAGGGGGAGCGGTCTATCTCTATTCCCGCACCGGCACTTCCTGGCAGCAGCAGGCCTATTTGAGGTCTCCCAACAACACGTTTGAGGGCCTATTAGTTATTCAATCTTTACGGTTCGGCTTTGCCCTGCAGCTCTCGGCCGATGGCAACACCCTGGTGGTGGGCTCTATCGGGGACAACACCCTTTCCACGGGTGTGAATGGCGACCAGACTTTGACGGGGGCGCTGCAGATTTTCCATGGCGCCGCCTATGTTTTTACTCGCAATGCAGATCTCTGGTCCGAACACGCCTATCTGAAGCCGACGGACCCGGATAGCAGTACCTCCTTTGGTGGCAATGTCGCGATCTCCAGCGATGGCGATACCGTGGCAGTCGCTGGGAGGTTAGGTACTCCTCGAAATATCGTACTGCAGCTAGACATTCTCGATTGGGGACTTGAGGGAGCGGTTTATCTCTACTAATGCAGTGACAAGAAAGCCAGGGTGTCTTAGCAAGCAAGGTATTTTGTTTACGTTTACTGCGCCGCGCCTGCACAACGGCAGGCCGTGTTGATGAATAAAAGTGCCGAACAGGCACATATGATTAGGAGTCAGTGATGAATTGGGTAAATAGAGCTGCGACCGTGGTAGTGCTCTTGATGGCGCTTACCGCTTGTGGTGGTGGAGGAGGTGGTGGCGATGCTAGTGGCCCCATTGGCAGTGACAGCATTGATAATGGTCAGCGCCCTGCTGCCCCCAGCCCCAGCCTCGCATATGGCATCAAAACCCTGCGCTTTAGCTGGCCAGCAGTAGACGGTGCCAGCCACTATCGCCTGTATGAAAATGCCGATGGTGCCTCTGGCTACAGCCAGGTAGGGGGGGATATCACTGCAACCCAGGTTGAGCACACCATCGCGCTCTATAATCGAATCAACGCCAACTATCTGGTATCGGCTTGTAACCGTGCCGGTTGCAATGACTCGGCACCGGTCGCGCTCTCGGCCCACCTCACCGAGGCCATCGGATACTTCAAGGCCTCGAATACCGGTTCAGGCGATAGCTTTGGCTGGGCCGTTGCGCTCTCCGCCGATGGCAATACCCTGGCGGTCGGGGCGAGAAGTGAGGGCAGCGATACAGGTGGCATCAATGGTGACCAGCTCGACAACTCCAAACCTGGCGCCGGGGCGGTGTATCTGTTTGTGCGTAACGGTAACCAGTGGGCCCAGCAGGCCTATATCAAGGCCTCCAATCCGGACGGGGCTGTTCTGGCACTGGGTACTTCGGGCGATACCTTTGGTGCGGCCCTGGCGCTCTCGGCCAGTGGTGACACCCTGGTAGTTGGTGCCCCCCAAGAAGACAGCAATGCCCGCGGTGTTGATGGTAACCAGGGCAATAACTCGATGAATGCTTCGGGCGCGGTCTACGTTTTCACCCGTAGTGGTAGCGCCTGGCGGCAGCAGGCCTACGTGAAGGCCTCCAACACCCAATCCCTGGCATTTTTTGGCACAGCGGTCAGTCTTGCTCATGATGGCAACAGCTTTGTGGTGGGAGCGCCGGGAGAAGGCAGCAATGCCACGGGTGTGGCGGGTAATGAGACCAGCAATGCGGCCCCTGGCGCCGGTGCTGTCTACCTCTTTAGCCTTATTGATGGCCGCTGGCGGCAGAGCGCCTATATCAAGGCATCCAATACCGAAGCAGGTGATAACTTTGGTGCAGCACTGCAACTCTCTGGCGACGGCAATACCCTGGCGGTAGGTGCCCCCCTGGAAGACAGCGACTCTATCGGCATAGACAAAAGTGCTGGCAATGCGATAGATGGGCGCGATTTTGGTGCGGTGTACCTTTTCAGCCGTGATGTCGACGGCAACTGGAATCAGCAGGCCTATGTGAAAGGTGGGCCGCCCGCAGGGCGAGCGGTGGTCAAGGACACTCCAACCACCTGGAATGATCAATTTGGCGCTGCCGTCACCCTTTCTTTTGATGGCAACACCCTGGCGGTAGGGGCGCCTCGCGAAAACAGTCCAGCCGTTTCCGTTGAGAATGGTGGTGATAACGTTATCGGGTACAGGGCGGGTGCGGTCTATCTCTATTCCCGCAGTGGCTCGGCCTGGCAACAACAGGCCTACATGCGCTCTCCCAACAACCTGGGTCAGTCACTAATTACGTTTAACGTTCTAAGGTTCGGTGCAGCCCTGCAACTCTCGGCCGATGGCAATACCCTGCTGGTCGGTCTGCCCGGGGATAACACCCTTTCCACGGGTGTGAATGGTGACCAGAGCCTACTGTCCAGTCTGTCGTTGAGCCATGGTGCGGCCTATGTTTTTACCCGTAACGTAGACCTTTGGTCCGAACACGCCTACCTGAAGGCCTCGAACACAGATCGAAACGACCGCTTCGGCAGTGCCCTGGCGATCTCAGGCGATGGCAACACCGTGGCAGTGGGTGCGATTGGTGAGGCCAGCAATGCCACGGGCATCAATGGTGATCAGACAGATAACTCTCTTCCGTTTGGGGCGGGTACTGGGGCGGGGGCTGTTTATCTGTATTAGTTGGCAGCTCCGATTAGCCTAGCTAGTAGCTCCGATTAGCGCAGCGTAATCGGAGAATACACAACACCGACCTTCGTTTGTTAACAGGAATTTTTTTGAATAGTAAAACTAGATATCAAGGAGTACCAAGGTGAAAAGTAAAAAAATTTGGATGAGGCCGATTATTGCCCTATCGATGCTTTGGAGCACGGCAGCATTGGCGATACCGATTTCTTTTGAAACACAAGGCGCGGGCGCGATTACGTATTTTTCTGGGTTGACGCAAGAATCCGTTCTAACCTATGGAGGCAATACAGGTACTGTGAATGTAAACTACGGCGTTGCATCGAATCACCGCACACATTCGGTTTTATTCAATACTGGCACACATGATGGGGCATTGTTTGGGCCAATTGAAACATATGTCATTGAAACCATCTTTACCATCGGTGGTATCAGCCAGGTATTGACGCAGCAAGGTAGATATCAACAGATTGCGAACGGACAGTTCATGTTCAGCTTGTTTGATAGTAACCAGCTGACGTTCGACTTGGGCTCATTGGGAATTTTGAACATAACGGGTCAGGATGCGTTGACGCAACTAGTAGATAACCCCACAGGTCAGCGCGGGTTGTTGCAATCAAGATTCGAATTGTCACCTCCCACTGCGCAGGTTTACGAACCACCTGTAATTCTTCTGTTTGCTATAGGGTTGTTGGCCATCATGGGACGCAGAGCGAGCTTGTGGCGAAGGATGTAGTAACTGCGGTCTCTCTCGGCTAATGCGTTCTATCCGGTTTAAGTTCTGGTGAGTGATGCCTGGGCGATAACGCATTGAGCGCACGTTGCAGCTGTTCATTTTGCTCGCGGACACAGCGGGTGAAAAAATTGGTTTGTGTGTGTAAGGAATCGGATGGTTCCCCGTCTACTGAGCAGGGTAGTGAATAAATAACCATTTGGACGAGGTGAGACATGAATGCAGCAAACGTATGTGGGGGTGGCAACATGATGGGCTTGGTTACTTGTACTGGAGATGAACTTGCTCTGGGGGCGGTGTCTTATTTTGGCCCTGTTGGCCAGGCTTCTGACCTAGGCTATCGATTGCCCCTGGAGTTGCAAGGTGTGGACGATGATCTCTTTGCGTTTGATGCATTCGATGACGACATGACTGACGCGGGTGTGATGTACGTGTATTAATGCCTTGCAGGCAAGGTTCGCGTGTATGTTGACGAAAAAGGCCACCCCGAGAGGTGGCCTTTTCGTGATGTTGGTTAAGGTGGATTAACGACGGTCGTCGTCGCGATAACGGTCATCCTTCAACATGCGATCGTGCCGGTCGTCCATCTTTTCTTGGCGACTTTCGGCTCGCTCCATCATCTGTTTTCCCATCTTCGAGTGTTCATCCATGATGCGCTCCATGCGCTGGATCATGTCGTTGAGGCGGTCTTTATCGGCGGAACTGGGGGTGTGGTTGATGTCGCGCAGAATGACCATGGTTTCTTTGATCGCCTCCATCATATCCATGTTCATCTGATGGCGTTTTTCCATGTGTTCTTTGTATTTACCCTTGTCATAACCGCGGTATTCGCTTTTATCGCTACCACGGTATTCGCGTTCATCCTTGTCGCGGTCGGCAAAGGCGGGGGCGCAAATCAGGGCGCCGATGAGGCCGCTGGCGATGAGTAGTTTTTTCTGCATGATGACACTCCTTCTTCTATGGTTGTTATGTGCCGAACGAATCTACGCTCATTATGCTTCACCTTAGCTGAATTTAGTGATGCCCTCCATGTGTAAATTTCGGGGCGTAAATTTTGGGGCGCAGGGCACAGATGGTTTAGAATGGCGCAACTTTTGACACTTGGTGGAGATCATTCGTGAGCGAGACGCAATTTAGAACCGAAAAGGACAGCTTGGGTGAGGTTAAGGTGCCGGCCGATGCGTGGTACGGCGCACAGACGGCGCGTGCAGTGAGCAACTTCCCGATCAGCGGCCGTCTTCCGGACGTCGATTTCGTCAAGGCCCATGTGCTGATCAAACGCGCCGCCGCGGTGGCCAACAACCAGCCGAACTGGCTGGGTGATGCCGAGACCAAGGCGATTGTGGATGCCTGCGACAAGATCCTGGCCGGTGAATATCTCGAGCAGTTTGTCGTCGATCGCTTTCAGGCCGGTGCCGGCACCAGCCACAACATGAACAGCAACGAGGTCATCGCCAATCTGGCCAATGTGGCGCTGGGTGGCACCTGCGGCGTCTACAAGCCGATCAACCCCAATGACCACGTCAACATGGGCCAGTCAACCAATGACACGATCCCGACCGCGATCCGTCTGACTGCACTGGCCAAGCTGCCGCGCCTGATCGGTGCCGTGAATGCAATGGCCGATGAATTTGCGCGCCTCGGCGTGCAGGAGCAGGACACCGTCAAGAGCGGCCGCACCCACCTGCAGGACGCGGTGCCGACCACCATCGGCCGTGAATTCAACGCCTATGCATGGACCCTGCGCCGCGCGGCCAAGGGTCTGGAGGCCTGCCGTGATCCGCTGTGTGAACTGGGCCTGGGCGGTAGCGCCGCCGGTACCGGTTTGAACACCTCACCCGATTATGCCAACAAGGTTGCCGCTGAGCTGGCGCGCCTGACCGGCGAAAAGATCCGTGCCGCCGATGACCTGGTGGCGCAGATGCAATCGCAGCACGACATTCAGCGCATGGCCTCGGCGATCAATGACCTGACGCTGGAAGTGACGCGCATCAGCAACGACATCCGCCTGCTGGCCTCAGGCCCGCGCACCGGTATCGGTGAGGTGTTGTTGCCGCCGGTACAGCCGGGTTCATCGATCATGCCGGGCAAGGTCAATCCGGTGATGTTTGAGATGTTGAATCAGGTCGGCTTCCAGGTGTTGGGCCAATGCCAGGCCATCGGTTACATGACGCAGGCCGGTCAGCTCGAATTGAATGTGATGATGCCGGCGATGGGCTCGGCCTTGTTCGATGCGATGGACTGGATGACCAATGCGATGAACGCGGCGACCGAGAAGAACCTGAAGGGCATCAAGGTCGACCGCGAGCGCTGTGCGGAATTCCTGCACAGCAGTGTGGCGCTGGCCACCCTGCTCAATACCGAGATCGGTTATATGAAGGCCGCCGAAGTGGCCAAGACCTCGGAGAAGAGCGGCCGCCCGGTGCGTGAGATCGTCGCTGAGCAGGGGCTGATGGACGGCGATGCCTTCGATGCGCTGGTGTTGCGTGCGGCGAAGGAAGGCAAGATCGATTGATCACCTTTTAAGTGTTGTATATGAAAACGCCCACCATTGAGTGGGCGTTTTTTTTTGGCTAGGGCGTGGCGGGTGCCGGCGTGGTTTGGGTTTCCGCCGCCCGTTGTTTGGCCTGCACACCTTGCAGGATCACGGCCTGGGCCTGTTCCAGTATCTGGGCGTAGCGGCCACCGCGCTCGGCATCCAACTGACGGGTCATGTTGAGTGTATTTTGTGCGGCCTCGAAGAAGCCAGCCTGTGTTAGCAGGTGGATCTTCTTCAGCTGGATGTCGAGATCCGGTCTGGCGGCAAAGGCGCGGTCGAGGGCGTAGATGGTGGGGCGGATCTGACGCTGCATCTCGTAGATCTCGCTGGTCATCAGGTGCAGCCACATCACCATCTCCGGGTTGGCGGCGGTCTTGGGATTGGCCAGCCACTGCTCGATCAGATACATCATGCGGCCCGGGTCGATGGCCTGACAGCGACCGAGTTTGGTGATCTTGAACAGGTGTTGGAATTGGCCAAAGGCATTGGCGTCGATCTCGGCCTGGGCGGCGAATGCACCGTAGGCCTTGAGTTGATCGTCATTGACGGTGTTGGCCTCACAGCCGACCGAGATGTCGAGGCTGCGCACGGCCAGATCATCCGGGTGGCGTTCGACCAGTTTGAGATTGGCCTCATAGGCGCCCTGCACATTGCCTGATTGCATCAGATGAATGACGTGGCTCATTTGGCTGCGGGCAGAGTCCGGATTCTCTTCGCTCCAGGTGTTCAACAATTCTGGTTCATTGCCCCACTTGCTGGCGTATTGCCAGCTGGCAATACCAAGTGCGGTGATGATGATGGCGCCGACGGCGATACCGATTGTTCGTTTTTGTGACATCAGTTTATTCACATAAAAGGCGACGGCCAGTGCGGGGCCGACCAGGGGTAAATAGTTGCGGTGCTCGTAATAGAGCTCCAGTGATAGCACGCTGGATTCTAGCAGGTGGGCACCGAAAAACCATAGAACGGCAAAGCTGATAATGGGTAGCCGTTTGCGCAGGACGATGGCGGCCGTGATCAGCAGGATGATCGTTATGCTGGCAAAGGCCGTGGTGAGCGGTTGGGTGAAGCCGGTGGAGATGACCACATCATCATGAAATAGACTCGGCGTGCGACTCGGCCACAGAATCTGCCCCAGATAGTCCATCAATACCCGGCTTTGAGTCAGTACGCGTTCAGTCAGCGTGAATTCGCGCTGGGCAAAGTAGGCCGCGCCCTGACTGGCGTAGTAAGCGAGATAGGCAATGATGGCCGCGCTGGGAATCAACAGGAAGGGGATGGACCACAGATGCCAGATCTTGGGACGTGGCGAGGCGTGCAGGAGCGTGAACTCGGTGATCAGGATCAACAGTGGCAGCAGCGCGCCGTTTTCTTTGCTGAGCACCGCCAGGCCGCCCATGACGACGACGGCAGCGCTCATCCAGCCGAGGGCGGCCTTGGGCCTGCTGTCGAGCTGGCGGCGGCCGTGGACGTAACAGAGCAGGCCGAGCAGTGCGAACAGTGCCGCGAGTTCGGTCATGCGCTGGATCACGTAGAGCACGGTCGAGGTCTGCAGCGGGTGTAGCGCCCACAGCAGCGCGCCGAGGGTGGCGATGGCCAGTGCGCTGCCTGTGGCCGCGTGGCGCAGGCGCATCAACTGGAAGATCAGCATAAACAGCAGCCCGCCGCTGAGGCTGTGGATCAGGATGTTGGTGATCTTGAAGGGCGCCGGGTCGGCGGGCCACTGCTGGGCGTTGAGCAGGAACGTGGCCAGGCTGACCGGGCGGCCCAGTGTGGAGGAGACCCCTTGGTCGATAAAGGCGAGGGCGTCATCGAGGCGGTTGATGCCGCCGTGGTTGCCGAGTGGTTCCAGGTTGACCGCATCATCGAGCAGGAATGGGCCGCTGCTGCCGGGCCAGAAGGCGAGGATGGGCAGGATCAGGACAAGGACGAATGCCAGCAAAACATTGGCGCGTGAGGCGTGTGTGGTGATGACGGCGCTTCCCTTCGTTAAACCCAGACAACAAACCCAGATAACGGTGGGAATTGTATCAGGCTCTATAACTTCAGTGTCGGTTCGCGTCGTTGGCCGTGGTTGGTGCCTGCTTCGCCCTGGTAGAGGTTGGTCAGGTGTTGATCAAAGGCCTGTTCGAGTTTGGCCTCGCTCTGGCGCACGGCGCTGACGAAGGCCTTTTCCCACGGCGTGTCGCCGTTCCAACCGCTGCGCACATGGGGCAGGTCACGATTCTCGACGCGCAGCAGGTCGCGCAGGGTCAATGTGGAGATGTCACAGGTCAGTGCCCATTGATGGTCATCGGTGCGATGGATCAGGTTGGCACTCTCCAGCCGGTGCAGCATCTGTGATAGTTCACGAGAGGGGATGTCGGTGACGGTGCGGAAGGTGCTGTGATCGACCAGGCTGCCCTGTTGTTGGCCCTGCCAGATCAGCCCAAGGATCTTGAAATCGGCGAGGAGCTGTTCGGTCTCGCGGTCGAGTTTGGGGCGGACCTTGCTGCTGCTGGTGATTGAAAAATTATCGAGGCTGTAGGCGACCTCTGCCCCAAGCAGAACGATCAGCCATGATAGGTAGAGCCATACCAGAAATACCGGGATCGTGGCGAGTGCGCCGTAAATCAGTTCGTAGGTGGGGAAGGCGGTGATGTAGGCGGCAAAGCCCTTCTTTGCCAACTCCAGCAGCAGGGCGGCGACGAGGGCCCCGGCCAGGGCCTTGGCCACCGGCACTCGCGTGTAAGGCACCAGGGTGTAGAGCAGCGTGCAGGCGATGGTGGAGGCCAGGAACGGGGTGAGGCCGAGCAGTTGTTGTTTGAGGCCGGAGGCGAGTTCGGTATCGCTGAATAATGGCAATGACAACAGATAGGCACTGGCGGCAATGCTGGCGCCGAGCAGCAGCGGCCCCAGGGTCAGCGCCGCCCAGTACACCATGAATTTCGGCAACAGTTTGCGCGATTCCTTGACCTGCCAGATATCGTTCATCGCACTCTCGATGGTGTTGATCAGCATCAGCGCGGTGATGACGAGCACGATGGTGCCGATGGCGGTCAGCTTGCCGGCCTTGTCGGTAAACTGCTGGATGTGTGCCTGCACGCTTTCGCCCGTGGTGGGCACAAAGTTTTCGAAGATGAAGTTGCGCAGGGTGTCGCTGACATCGACAAAGACGGGAAATGCAGAGAAGGCGGAGAAGACCACCGCTATCAACGGCACCAGCGACAGCAGCGTGGTAAAACTCAGTGCCGCAGCACTACGCAGGCAGCGATCCTGCTCGTAGTTCTGGCCGACAAATATCAAAAAGGCGCCTAGCTGGCTGAGTTTCATTGCGTGGTGAATTCCTGGTAGATGACTTAAGGAGTCATGCATCATCGCAGTGCTTCGACTGCATTTGTGGATTTGGGTTCCCGTTGCCTATAGCTTATCGTGCATAGGTGTGGAAGTGTGCGTTTGGGGTGGCTTTATTTTTTGAGTGGAGCGGTTGTTGGTTGTGAACCGTGCAGGCGTTGTTACACTGTCGTGTAATGGTGTTTCTACAGATGGTTGTTTGTGATGTGCCATCTATCGTCTTTGTAATGTAAAAAAATAGGGATAAGGCATGAAGGAAGTTTTGGTGCTGTACTACAGCCGCGATGGTGGTGTGGCGAAGATGGCGCAGTTGATCGCACGTGGGGTAGAGGAAGTGGATGGCATGGCCGCCCGGTTGAGATCGGTGCCGCCGGTATCGGCGACCTGTGAGGCGGTCGACGCGGCGGTGCCCGCGCAGGGGGCGCCGTACGCGTCGCTCGATGACTTGCGTGAGTGTTGTGGTTTGGCCCTGGGCAGTCCGGCCTATTACGGCAGTATGGCGGCACCGATGAAATACTTTCTGGATCGTACGACGCCGCTGTGGTTATCCGGTGAACTGCGCGATAAACCGGCGGCGGTGTTCACCTCGGCCGGGACCTTGCATGGCGGTCAGGAGGCAGCCTTGCTCGGCATGATGGTGCCGTTGCTGCATCATGGCATGTGTCTGTTGGGGATCCCCTATAGCGAGGCGGATCTGGCGGCCACTCAGTCTGGGGGGACGCCATATGGTGCGAGTCACTGGGCGGGTACGGATGGCAAGCGTCCGTTGACGGACGAAGAGTCCAGGTTGTGTCGCAGCCTGGGCAGACGTTTGGCTGAAACCGCCGCCAAACTGGCGCGTTAAAGCCAGTTTGGCGAGAGATTAATATTGGCGTGGTTTGCGGCGGCGCAGTAACCAGGCGCCGCCCAATAGTGAAAGCAGTGTGATGGGTGCCAATGCACCGCCACCACCGCCACCGCCGCCAAAGTTGGTGATATTGCTGCTGGCGCTCTTGGTGACAGTCGTATCTTCGGCATCACTGTTGTTCGGTAGAAATGCATCTTCCACGGCAGAGTCAACCTCTGCGCGGACGGTGATGATACCTTCGGCCGTTGGGCGTACGGTGACAAAAACCTGGGTGCCGTTAAGTCCGAGCATATCGCGCAAGTCACAATTCATGGTGTTGATGCTGTTAGGTGGGCTACAGCTGATGCCGGTATTGATGCCATCATCGGTATAGAACTCGTAGTTTACCGAGGATGGCAAAATGATTTGTAGATTGGTATCCAGCGCAACGGCATCATAGTTGTTGACGACGGTGAAGCTATAGGTCAGCAGCTGTGTGTCGTTGTTCGGTGCGACTGGGTCTGGGTTGTCGCGAACGATCAGGCTCAGATCCACCAGGTTACTGTTACGACGTTCGGTGGCACCGAACTCGAAGGCGCCTACATCACAAGCACCTACGTTACGCAGCATGAAGCGTTGATCGACCATCGGACAATAGGTGGCATTACCCGCATTGATCGCAGGGCTGGCAGAGAGTAATGGGTGAAAGTAGGTATCACTGAATACCCCGACAGGGCCTTGGTTGGTGATCACATCCAAACGTGGATTGGTGAAGGTCTGATCTGAACCCAGGGAGAGATTACAATCGTCGGCGGTTTCAATGTTGTTTCCAAGGCTGACCAAGGTACTGGCGTAGCCAGCCAGGCCTGCGCACGTAGGCTGGGTATTGCCGGGGCCGTTGGCGATGATGGTGTTAACGATATTGACGCCTGGGTTGTTCTCGGTGTTCAACAGTTCACTATCCAGAAGTGCAATTTGATTGCCGCCAACATTGAGCTCGGTCGAGGCGCCTGCTGCGGCAGCGGTGTTGGCATACAGCGTGACGTTGGTCAGGTTGACCAACCGTGACGTGAGAATGCCGCCACCATTGCGTGAAGCTCTGTTGCCGCTGATGGTGGAGTTGTACATATCAATATTACCCAGCGCTAGGTTATAGATGCCCCCCCCATCGAAAGGATTGCCATTGTCACGGATGGATGTGTGGTTGATGGTCATTGGGCCCGCATTAAAGATGCCGCCACCGATCTGGGAAGCGCTATTGGTGTGAACATCGACATTGCTCATCAACATGCTGCCGAGGTTTTGATCGGCGGTAGAGTTATACACACCGCCACCCACAGCGGCGCTATTATTATTGATCACGCTTTGCGCAATACTGAAAAAACCACCGAAGTTACGAATACCGCCGCCGGTACCGCTGGTGATGTTGGTGGCGATGACGGAATTGCTGCGGACAATGGTACGGCCATGATTGTCGATGCCGCCAGCTGCTGTTTTGCCGGTGTTTTCACGAATGATGGTGTTGGAGATATTTAAAGTCGCTTCTGCACCGATATAGATGCCACCTCCCGTTGCCACTTCGGTGAGTGCGCACGGCATCAAATCAATGGTACCGACATTACAGTCGGCATCTTGAGTACTTGCAGCGCGATTGCTGCTGATTTCGCTCGCAGAGATTGTGACAACGCTTTTGTCTTGGATCCGTATGCCGCCACCTACGCTGCCATCGACTTCACCGCCGACGACATTCACTTTGACGAGTGTGACGCGTGCGTTATTCATAATGTCGAACACGCGGTCGAGGCTATAGGCGCTAATCGTAGTGTTATCCGCGAGGGCGCCCTGGATCGTCATATTGCTGCGGATATCCAGGTCACCAGAGTTTGCTTGGTCTTCATTACGCCCGCCACGGCTCAAATTGACCGTTGCGACATGCAATTGAATGATGTCATCACCTGGTCGGAAATTGGCCTCCTGGATCGCCGCACGTAATGTGCAGGAGCTGTTACCGATATTGCATTGGCCGTCGCCGGGAACGGCATCCGTCGCATCGCTACCATTATTAACTATGAAGGTGGCTGCGTGGGCGGGCAAGCTGAGGGCAAGCAATGCTGCGCAGAGCAGACGTTGCCAGGGGCGTTGTTGATTATGCTTGCGCAACACTATGGGTAAGTCTGCCTGGGGATTGAATTTTGGCATGAATCTAAAGCTCTACTTTTTATAGTGCAGTCCGTGTCACACGTTACAGGCAATACGTCCTCTGCCTGACTGCCAACCTCATTAATGATACGCAGCATATCGTATATCATTACAGGTTGTTATACATATCGGATGTTTTGTATAACAAATAAAGTCCAGCGTTATACATCCGGGGTGGGCGGGATGTCAATTCACCTACCCGCAGATGGGTTGAATACTCTATATAGTGTATCGTCTGTTTGGATTTTTAATATTAGCGCTCTTGGTAAAAAGAGCGCTAATACTTTTCTTATCAACTGCTTGGCGAAGGTCTTAGCTGTTGCCACAGGCGTCGAATTCGACCGTGGTCGCCATCATCGATGTCGCATCGGTCATTCCACCCTTGGCCTCGATCTGTGCCCCTGAGGTTAGGCAGGCGCGATTTCCTTCTTTAAACCAAGCGCTGCTGACATCGATAGTCACCGTGTCGCCCTGATTGATGCCGTTGACGTGTTCGCTGCTGCTGACGAGCAGGCTGACTGTATCGCCGTTGATGACACTGATATTACCCTCAATCTCTGCATAATCATCCACATAGCTGCCGCCATTACGGGGTGCGCCATCGATCTCGCCGAAGACGGCGGTGAAGGTCGTACCATCCCAATTGCCTTTGTATTCGATCTGTTGACCTACCGCGATCATCGCCACTGAACCAGCGCTGTAGAACGCATTCGCTGTGTTGGCGATACCGATGACGTTGCTGCCAGGGATGAAACTGGCCTCTTCAACATTCAGCGTCATGTTGGCACCGTCAAAGCTGACAACAATCCCCTCTACCTCATGGCGGGCATTGATGCCCTGGCTGCTGCCATGCAGCACGTGGCGTGCGGTGAGTGTCAGCGTGGCGGCGTCATAGATGCCTGAAATTATGACACTTTGTCCGGCCTGTAGGCCTGTAAAGTCAGTCCCTAGCGTGTTGTTGATCGTATTCACTACCGTGGCTTGGGCATGCAGTTTTACTGTGATGGCGGCGCCGCCGGTGGCGGGGGTCAAGGTGAGTTGATTGGCATTTGCGACGGCCTGGATGGTCCCCTGCATTGTCGCTACTGTTTGATTGAGGGGGGCGGTGGTTTGCACAATGGTTGGGTCGACTGTGTTGGTAGTGGCGTTATACGTGAAACGCGCCAAATCAAAATCCAGGACCAGGCTCGTGGGCTGGTTGGCCGCCACGACCAGACTGCCGTTCACATTAAACACAACACTCGCGTTACCGGTCTGATCGAAGGTGGCATTGGTTTGGGCACCACCTACTGCAGCCACCAGGCTAATGTTATTTGCCAGTGTGATATTAAACTGGGTATAGGTCGCCGCCGGAATGGTTTGTGCGTCAATCAGCGCGCCGATATTGGCCAGTTGACTAAGATTGATGGCCTGCCCCGTCGTGTCTTGGTACAGCGTGACGGTGTTGCCTTGATTGTCTGTTGCAGTGATTTTTTCAACGGTGACCCATACCTCGGCATAGTCCAGTGTCAGATTGTCGGTGACAACGAGCGAGACCGTGCCTGAACCGCTAGTTGAAGTGGTATCCGAGCCACCTCCGCCACCACCGCATGCGGCCAATGCCAGTGCGATGGGGGTTAGAATCAGCCATGTACGTACAGTGTTCATGTCTTAGCTCCTTGATTTGTATGTTTATCTGGTGAATTTCCTGGGGAAAGCGTTCCACAGCCGCATACACAGACTAGAAGTTAAAACTTAAATAAAGCTTAAAAAGCTTAATGACATTTGTGCTTGAAATGGCGACAGGCGGCCCCATCTTCATTGTCAGACTTAGTTAAGATTTTGAGGAATACCCGCCATGAGAATGGACAAATTAACCAGCAAGTTTCAGAGCGCGCTCGCCGATGCGCAGAGCCTGGCGATCGGCCGTGATCATCAATTTATCGAGCCGTTGCATATCATGGCCGCACTGTTGGACCAGGAAGGTGGCTCAGTACCGCACCTGTTGGTGCAGGCGAATGTCAACGTCAACAGCCTGCGTTCGCAGTTGGGCGATGCGCTGGATCATCAGCCGCAGGTGGAAGGTGCCGAAGGCGATGTGCGACTCGGCAATGACCTGATTCGTGTCTTCAATGTCACCGACAAACTGGCGCAGCAACGTAAAGATGAATACATCTCCAGTGAGTTGTTTGTGTTGGCCTGTGTGCAGGATAAGAGCCGCATTGGTGAGATCCTGCAAAAGGTGGGTGCGACGAAGACAGCGGTCGAGAAGGCAATCGATCAAGTGCGTGGCGGCCAGAAGATTGATGATCCAAATGCTGAAGAGCAACGCCGCGCCCTGGAGAAATACACCATCGATCTGACCTTGCGTGCCGAGCAGGGCAAGCTGGACCCGGTGATTGGGCGTGACGATGAGATCCGGCGCACGATTCAGGTCCTGCAGCGTCGTACCAAAAACAATCCAGTGCTGATCGGTGAACCCGGCGTCGGTAAAACCGCGATTGTGGAAGGTCTGGCGCAACGCATTATTAATGGCGAAGTGCCAGAAGGTATCAAGGGCAAACGCCTATTGAGCCTCGACATGGGCGCGTTGATTGCAGGTGCGAAATTCCGTGGTGAGTTTGAAGAACGCTTAAAGGCCGTGCTCAATGATCTTTCAAAACAGGAAGGTCAGATCATCCTGTTTATCGACGAAATCCATACCATGGTCGGTGCAGGCAAGGCCGAAGGCGCGATGGATGCTGGCAATATGCTCAAGCCCGCCTTGGCGCGCGGTGAGCTGCATTGCGTCGGTGCGACCACCTTGGAAGAGTATCGCCAATATGTTGAAAAAGATGCAGCGTTGGAACGTCGCTTTCAAAAGGTGTTGGTCGATGAGCCGAGTGTGGAAGATACCATCGCCATCCTGCGTGGTTTAAAACAAAAGTACGAAGTCCATCACGGTGTTGAGATCACGGATCCGGCCATCGTCTCGGCCGCAATGCTGTCGCAGCGTTATATCACTGATCGCCAATTGCCCGACAAGGCGATTGATCTGATCGATGAAGCAGCGAGTCATATTCGGATGGAGATTGATTCCATGCCGGAGGAGATGGACCGTCTCGATCGTCGTTTGATTCAACTCAAGATCGAGCGTGAGGCCCTGAGTAAGGAAAGTGACGAGGCCTCCAAGCGTCGTCTGCAGGCCTTGAACGAAGAGATCCAGCGCCTCGGTCGTGAATATGCTGATTTTGAGGAGGTATGGAAGTCAGAAAAGGCGGCAGTGCAAGGCACCAAACATATCAAGGCTGAATTGGAGCGCGCACGAAATGAGATGGAAACGGCACGTCGTGCCGGCGATCTGGGGCGTATGTCAGAGCTGCAATACGGCCGTATTCCTGAGTTGGAAAAACAACTCGACATGGCGAGCCTGGCCGAGATGCATGAGACCCGTCTGCTGCGCAGCAAGGTCGATAGTGAAGAGATTGCGGAAGTGGTGTCCAAGTGGACCGGGATTCCAGTCTCGAAGATGCTCGAAGGTGAACGCGAAAAACTGTTGCGCATGGAAGAGGCACTGCAGCATCGTGTAATCGGTCAGAGTGAGGCGGTGCAGGCTGTATCAAATGCAATCCGCCGCTCACGAGCGGGCTTGTCTGATCCCAATCGCCCCAATGGTTCTTTTCTATTTTTAGGGCCCACAGGTGTTGGTAAAACGGAATTGACCAAGGCTTTGGCTACGTTCCTCTTTGATACCGAAGATGCAATGGTGCGCATCGATATGTCGGAGTTCATGGAGAAGCATTCAGTGGCACGTCTGATCGGTGCACCACCGGGATACGTGGGTTATGAAGAAGGCGGTTATCTGACCGAGGCCGTGCGGCGTAAACCTTATTCGGTGATTCTGCTGGATGAGGTCGAGAAGGCGCATCCGGATGTGTTCAACATCTTGTTGCAGGTGCTGGATGATGGTCGCCTGACGGATGGTCACGGCCGTACGGTCGATTTCCGCAATACCGTGATCGTGATGACCTCTAATCTGGGTTCACAAGTCATTCAAGAACTGTCCGGCGAAGAACACTACGGACAAATGAAAGATGCGGTGATGGAAATCGTCGGCCAACATTTCCGGCCGGAGTTTATCAATCGTGTCGATGACGTGGTGGTATTTCATCCGTTGCAGCAGGCCCAAATCCGGGCGATTGCCGATATTCAGGTCGATTATCTGCGCAAGCGTCTGGCAGAGCGCGAGTTGAACCTGGTGTTGGACGAGGCGGCACTGGATAAGCTGGGTGAAGCGGGGTTTGATCCTGTGTATGGTGCACGACCGTTGAAACGTGCGATACAACAGATGATCGAAAACCCATTAGCGCAGGCGATATTGGCTGGACGCTTTGAGTCAGGTGCCTCGATATATGTCACTGCAAGTAGTAAAGGGTTTGAATTTAACGCGTAAGGAGTATTTTACGTGGGTATGTAAACACTTTTAATTGCAAATAACGGTATAAGCCGCTCAGGGTACTGGGCGGCTTTTTTATTGCCTATAAAAAATAACCAACGGATTAAGTTGGTAAAAAAACCGCAGCTAAAAGGGCGTAAATATCCTCGTTGGTTCGACGTTACCCTGAGAAGTATAAGGGCAGCAAGTGTACAACCTTTGTTTGAATTTGGTAATTGACTGTGAGTAGATCAGAGAGGATGTGGACGTGAAAATTATTAGGAAAATAAACCTTATTCAAGTGACCACCGTGATTGCTTTTGTGTCCATGGTTTCGGTTGCATTGGTCCTGCTGGAAAATATATCCGCCCATGTAAAAGAGTTGACTGAAGAAGAAATGGCGATAGAGAGTCATGTGTCGGATATCAGTGAGGCATATTTGAAACAAACGGCCGCAGTGGCGAGGGCCCAGTTATATGCGATGGATGGTACTGTGACAGGTCGTGACTTGATTGAGGCTGAATATCAGATATTCAAGACACAAGGCCAGCATTTACAGCAGATACTGCAAGAAGTAGATCAGTTATTAACGGAGTTGAAGGCCATTGAAACGGACGCAGACCCAAATCATGCGGCAGAGATGATTTACTTCGAAAATGAGATTGCAATTATTGTAAAAGATGTGAATGCATACGAATCGATCGTAGAGGATGTATTCGGATTTATCAATGCAGGTGACATTCGCCAGGCACGGATTAGGGGCGAGGATGCCACTGCGGTATTGGACGAGCTGGGCGAAGTTATTCAGCGCCTAAAGATGCATGTCGAGAGTTCTGTGGTCGTATCGGTAGATGCCATCCATGATGCTGAAAATTTATTAATGCTCGACATGATAATTGCGGGTGTTGCTGCGGTAAGTCTTGCCGTGGGCTTGGGCTGGTGGATTAGTGTTGGTATACGTCGTAGTTTGAACCAAACGCAATTGGCGATTGAGCATGTCGTGGTTAATCGTGACCTAGTGGCGCGTGTGCCAGAGAGTAATGACGAATTAGGCCAAATGGCAGCCCAATTTAATGGAATGTTGGCTGAGTTTCAAAGAATCTTGCATGAAATAAATCAGGGCGTTTCGAGCATGGCCGCAGCAACCGAGGAGCTAACAGCCGTGACTGAGCAAGCGCGCTCCGGTGTTGAGCGTCAACGTAGCGAGACTGATCAGGTAGCAACTGCAATGCAGGAAATGTCGGCGTCTATGCACGAGGTAGCACGTAATACTGGCTCGGTATCAGAGGCTGTAGGTGAAGCAACACAGGAGTCAAGTGAAGGGCAGCTGGTTGTAGGCAAGGCGATTGATGCCATTCATGCCCTGGCGGGCAAGATCGACAAAGGGGTTGAAGTGATCGACAAGTTATCGACTGATAGCCAGGATATCGGTTCGGTCATGGATGTGATCCTGGGGATTGCCGAGCAAACCAATCTGCTGGCCCTTAATGCCGCGATTGAAGCCGCACGCGCTGGTGAGCAGGGCCGTGGTTTTGCTGTTGTTGCAGATGAAGTCAGAACCTTGGCCCAGCGCACACAGGAGTCAACGGCAGAAATTCAGCGGACGATTGAGCGTCTGCAGGCAGGGGCAGAGCGGGCGGTGACGGTGATGGATGAAGGGAAGCAATGTGCCGAAATTGGAGTCAAAGCAGCGTCTTCGGCAAATGAGTCACTTAACGCGATCAACAATTCAATCAATACCATTAATGATATGGTGCTACAAATTGCCAGTGCATCAGAGCAGCAATCCGCAGTGAGCGATGAGATTAGTCGCAGTTTGACGGCAATTCAGGATGTGGCTGTGGAGGTCTCCGAGGGGGCGGGCCATACCTCGGCAGCGTGTGGTGATATCGCCAAGCTTGCCGGCAAACTCCACGATATGGCCGCCCGCTTTAAAGTTTAATTACGTATCTACCCTTCCTTTTTACCCGTCTGGTTCAGCGTTGCCTCGTGGTTCTCAGGGGCAACGCTGAAGTTGACTCCCTCGTAATTTACCTTAAGCCTTCTCTGAGGGCGTCCATTTAAAAAATATCTTGCTTCATAAGATGCCCAGGGTAATGCCGACTTAATAGTGGTATTTTTCATGAATTTTATAACCAATTGAATATACAGGAAAAATAAATCAATTATTTTTTTTGCGGCTTCTTTATAAGAAAAACCGCTAACAATATGCGTTATTAAGTGTTTGATTATTAAGCGCATTATTTTTTTATAGGTAGCTGTACGTTTTGATTGTGAAGTTTCGTTAAATCCATAAAATCAACCTGACGATATGGATAGGTGAAAGATGCGATCACTCTTGGAGGCCGATTGCAATGCTTGCAGAGCGAAGACACCCAGGAAGAGTGCCAGCTCCAGAAGTTGAAAGGGTATGGGTATGAAAATCAGTGTAAAAATGAACCTAGTTGTTGCCGTGAATGTGGTGATGATGGTTGCGGTTGTTTGGTTCGGGCTGTCAAAGATGACTGAATTAGGAAGGGAGCTGTCTGGAATTGCTCACGAAGATATTCCTTTTAGTAAGGCATTGGTCGATATCGGAACCCATCAACTTGAACAGGAAGTGGTGATTGAAAAGGCGATGCGTGCAGCGGGGCTGCATAATGAAGAAGCGCAGTTGTCTGATTTGGAAAAACTTTTTGAAGAACTTAATCAGGTCATAGATGCAGAGTTTTTAGCTGCTGAAGAGTTTGTTCAGGCCTGGTTGACAGTTGCTGAAGCTGGAGAGAAGCGTAAAGAGGCTGAGCGATTTTCAGAAGCATTAAAAACGCTCGATAACACGTATAAGGGATACCATGCCTTGGCGGCCGAGATGTTTGAACTGGTGCATGCGGGACAAATTCCTGCTGCAGAACGCAAGGCAATACTGGTTGAAAAGCAAGCAGATGCCTTGCATAAAGATATTAAGGCGCTCCGCATTAAAGTTCAGGGCTTTACTGAGGCATCAATAGTCGCTGCTGAAAAATATGAGAAAGAAGCAGAAATTGGTATGGCTGTCATTGCTGCAGCGTCTTTGATTATTGGCGTCGCATTGGGTATCTGGATCGCAACGGGTGTACGCAAATCCTTGGACAAGACCAATGCTGTATTTAAAGAAATGGCAGCCAGCAAAGATTTGAGCCTACGCCTTGAAGAAGGTAAGGATGAATTGGGGCAGATGGGGGTAAACTTCAATCAAATGGCCTCCACATTCCAAGGTTTGATGAATCAGTTGGCATCTGCTTCAACTCAACTTGCTGCCGCAGCCGAGGAGTTGTCGGTAATTACAGCGCAGTCAAATGAAGGTGTGCAGCGTCAACAAAGTGATACTGAGCAAATGGTAACTGCCGTGAACGAAATGAGTGCTTCGTTGCACGAGGTTGCGCAAAATGCAGTGTTGACGGCGGATGCGGTGAGTAGTGCAGATAAAGAGGCATTGTCTGGTAAACAAGTGGTTAGACAAACGATTGCGACTATTCAATCTATGGCGGATGAAGTTGAGAAAACATCTGCAGTGATCGAGCAACTGGCGGTTGATAGTGACAGTATCGGCACGGTATTGGATGTGATTCGTGATATCGCAGAGCAAACAAACCTCTTGGCGTTGAATGCGGCGATAGAAGCAGCGCGAGCTGGTGAGCAAGGTCGTGGCTTTGCAGTGGTGGCAGATGAGGTGAGGACATTGGCTCAGCGCACCCAAGAGTCGACCCAACAAATCCAGGATACCATCCAAAGATTACAGTCTCGTGCCCAATCTGCGGTGAAGGTCATGAAGGATGGCCGTCAACAGGCGATAAAGAGTGTAGAGCAAGTCGGTGCGGCTGGGGCCTCCCTCGATGGTATTGTGAAGGCGGTTGAAACCATCAACGAAATGACTACGCAGATTGCGAGTGCAGTGGAGCAACAGAGCGCAGTATCTGAAGAGATCAATCACAGCATCGTATCTGTGAGTGATGTGTGTAATGAAGTTTCAGAGGGTGCGATGCAGACAGCCAAGGCGGGACAAGAGATCTCCCAGTTGGCAACAGATCTGCGAGTAATGGTTGCTCAGTTTAAGATCTGATCGACATACCCGCTGCCATTAGGCAGCACCCTTGGGGCCCTGTGACATCACAGGGCCCTTTTTTATTGTCAGAATTTGTAGCTGATGCTGGTGGTGTAGCTGAGATCGGTTTTATCGATAGTTTGAGGGGGCGCGCTGTCATGGGCAATATCAAGAGATAGTTTGAAGTCGATGTTGTCTGTCATCTTGATGGCAATGGTGGCCTGCTCCAACGCACGATAGTCATCCCCCTTGTCGAATCGTGGTTGATAATAAGTGGTGCTGACGAAGCTCAGTTGGTCATTGATTTTGTGTTTGTACGATAGATATAAGTTGGCACGAGCGAAGTCGTCTTTGCCATGGTCGGTTAGGCCGGGGCGCTCTTCTAGGGATTCCCAGGCATAAAGCACACCAGCGCCGAGGTATAGTCCTAGTTTTTCGGGCTCTTGCGCGAGCGTGAAACGTAATCCACCACCTAATAGCCGGCGATATGTTAGGCGTGCAAACTCATTTTCTTCTAATTGGGCAAATCCTTCCCAGGCCTTGCGCTCCTGAAATTGGTGTACGTGACGAGCGTGAATCAGATATTTGTTTGTATTGCGGGCGTCACTGGTTTCGCTGTAATCATAGGACAGTATCGCAAAGCTGGTGGTTTTGTTGTGATGGTGCTGGATGCGGGTGTCAAAACTAACATCGTCTTTGTCTGTATTGCCGCGTTTCCCGCTGAGGCCCAAGTCAACGTGCCCGCTATAACCCGGTTGTTCTGCGGCGATACGCATGCTTTCTACATTGACGATGGCGTGAGATGTTTGGTTGGCGCAGATCAATGTCACTGCGGCAATAATGCGGCATTTCATGCAGTATTCCTCGTGAATAAAGTATTAGCGAAGGATACTGGATTAAATCAGGTGTGCAAGTTTTTCCGGGGAATATGCACCTCGAACGGTTGTGTAGTATCAATTTAAAAGACGCTCTTGGATAAAACAAAGCAATTTTTTGTATTCGAGATTGGCACTTGCATATGGCAGATTACATCGGCCGGATCAGCGCGCCGATGGCGATGATGCTGATCAATATCCCCAGCCCAAGCACGATCCAATCCCCTTGATCGTCATGCTCCAGGACGCCCTGGTCTGGTGTGTCAGGTTGGAAAAACACGGTTACTTCCTTGCCTAACGGATATTTCTTGGAATATGACTGCGCCAGTTCTGGTAATGGTGCGTCATTGCTGGGGAAGTCAAATTGGCGTTGAAATTGTTCGTCGCCGATTTCATAGCTGAAAATGATCACAGGTAGTTCCTCCAGCGTTTGGGCCGGTTCCGATGCGATGATCGTGCCGGTGACACTGGGCCACTGGTTGGATTTTTTGGTGGTCTGGTAACGTTTCCAGCCCTGGTAGCTGGTGATAAAACCACCGATGGCGGTCAGCGAGACAAGAATCATATACAAGGTCATACGGTTATCCCTCAACAAAATCAAAACAACATACCGCGATTGGCGTATTGCCAACGCAGTGCTTTTGATTGCAAGAGAAAACGTTACCGTTGCCCGATTTTATTGGTAAGTGGGCTTACGCCTCGGTCCGACGCGAGGCGGCGCTTGGCGGCCAGGCCTGACCAAGAACGTTAGCGATTGTAATCCATATTCAGACAATGGGCGAATGAGTCTGTAAGGGGGGGCGGGCTGCGCTGTCGATTATTCGAAGAGATATTTTTCCAAATCAGCGACACCCACATAGTTCGCTGCGGCGGCAACGCTGGAGAACATATTGTTGTCGTGTATGTCTTTGGAGGCTTGTTTGTATTTGTCTGCGCTGACGGCGCTACGGGGTGTGCTGATGAGATGCGCCCATTTTCCCGAAAGGCCGTGTTCGCGAAATCTGTCTGTGAGCACGCGAATGTCGGCATTGCTCAGGATGATGTTGGCGAGGCGTTCGTCGGAGATGCCGTTAAATGCAGGATCGTAGTCAGGGTGCACCATCGCGGCTAGATTGAGCTGGGTGATGTCGCTCAGATAGATATCACCTTGATACTGTACGACGATGAGCTTGGTCTCTGGAAATATGTTGAAACGGTACATCGACCTGCGTCTTCCGGGATCCATTTTGGGATTCAATTAAGGTGCTGAATCGTATCATCCTTGCAGCGATCCTTATCAACTCAAAAGGTGCGGTTTATGGTCTGGCGTTTCCTACGCAGGTACAACGCAGTTTATGGGGCGCAGATATGCTCGATCAGCTCTTCCACCTGGCGTGAACAACAGCCATTGCCATCGGCGGCGTAGGTCTGCCGTTTCACCGCATCGAGTGTGGTCGCGCCGTTGGCGATGGCCTCGATGATGTCCATCTTGACCACGCAGTTGCAGCTGCACAGATATTCATCCAGATCGCGTTTGAGGATCTCCGGCAGCTTGTCCAGTGGATTGCTGATTGTTGTGTCGTTCATAAAAAGCCCAATAACCTAGAGTGCGTGATCAGTGGCTTGCCGCGCCAACCCTGGCTTCGACAAGCCCGTGCCCACGAATGTTCCGTTACTCGGCGCGATTGCCCGACGGCCGCCCGCCGTGGCGTTTCGGTTTGCGCCGCTGCGGATTATTGCCGTTTTCCTGGCGCGGGGGGCGCGGGCCCTGACCCTGACCCGCATTGCCCCCTGGCTTTCTGGCGCCAGGTTTTTGGGCGGCAGGTTTTTTGGCCGGAGATTTGCCACCGTGGTGTTTCGACTCGGCGCTGTGACCCTCGTGGCGGATCTTCGGTTTCTTCGGCTTTTTCGGTTGATTGCTGCGTGGGGCCTTGGGTTCGGTCAGCGGTACCTGCTGTTTGGGTTCAAAGCCAAACTCGGTCTCACGTGGCAGACGTTGCTGGATCAGTGTTTCGATATCCTGCAGCAGCGGGGCCTCATCGGCGCTGACCAGCGAGATCGCCTCGCCTTCCTGACCGGCGCGACCGGTGCGGCCGATGCGGTGCACGTANNGCCGCGCGCCGCGATGTCGGTGGCGACCAGCACGCGAATGGCGCCGGATTTAAAATCGGCCAGCGCGCGGGTGCGTGCGCCCTGGCTCTTGTTGCCGTGGATCGCCGCGGACTTGATGCCGCTCTTTTCCAGCTTTTCGCTCAGGCGGTTGGCGCCGTGTTTGGTGCGGGTGAAGACCAGCACCTGCTTCCAGTTGTTATCGCCGATCAGGAAGCTGAGCAGCGCCGGCTTGTTGGCCTTGTCGACCTCAAACACGGTCTGTTTGACGGTCTTGGCGGCGGCATTGCGTGGGCTGACCTCGATCTGTACCGGGTCGTGCAGGATGCCACCGGCCAGCTGGCGGATGTCGTCGGAGAAGGTGGCGGAGAACAGCAGGTTCTGACGACGCGGCGGCAGTACTTGCAGGATCTTGCGGATGTCGCGGATGAA
>DHYU01000019.1 GCA_002415485.1 Proteobacteria bacterium UBA5122 | reverse complement strand
CCGGCGCGCGCCTCGGCGGTGTAACCGTCCATCTCGGCGAACTGGCCTTCCAGCTCGGCCACGGCGATGCCGTCTTCTTCCGTCATCTCCGGCAGCGAATAGATGCGGTCGCGTTCCTGTTTGATCGTCCACAGCTCGCTATGGCCCATGATCACGGTGTCGATGACGCTGAATTCTTCGTAGCCGAATTGATCCTGGCGCAGTTTGCCCAGGCGCTCGTCGGCATCTTTGCTGATGTTGCCGGAGGTCGGCTCCAGATCGCCGCCGAGGATCTTCATGAANNAGAGGCTTGGCCCCAAACTGCATGGTGATGTTGGCGGTGGTGAGCATGACTGATCCTGGATTTACGATTGGATTTACGATACGGGTTTACGGCTGGGCGGGAAAAGGGCGGGATTGTACCCGAATTCGGGGGTGGCCGCGAATGCAAGTGCCGCCCGTGTGTCGACGGGCGGCGGCGGGCCTAGTGGGCGGGCGTGCTGAACAGGGTCTGCACGCGCTCGATGGCGTGGTCGGGTTGGTCGAGGTTGTAGAGCGCAAAGCTGAGGCGGCGGCTGTGGCGCTCGTGCGCGTCGCGGGGCAGATGGACGGCAATATCGGTCGCCAGCAGTTTGCCGCTGTCGACGCTCCAGCGCCGATCGTTTTGGACCAGCTGCACGCCGCTGTCGCCCTCGATGCGTAGCTGGTAGTGCTGCGTGCGACTGCTCTTGTTGAAGATGCGCAGTTGATAGCGGTTCTGGATGCTGCCGTCGCTGAGCAGGACATACAGCGGCTGGCGCTGGGCGACGAGGCTGAACTCGACCTGGCTGATGCTGCCGAGGCCGTAAGCAATGGCGCTGGCGGAGGTCAGCAGTAATAGCGCAGACAGCAAAACCTGTGGCCGGCGCATGAATGAGCGGCGGCCTGTGCCGGCCAACTGGTTTTGCGAGGCGTAACGGATCAGGCCTCGGGGGCGTTGCAGTTTATCCATCACGCTGTCGCAGGCGTCGATGCACAGGCCACAGGTGATGCAGCCGACCTGCTGGCCCTCGCGGATGTCGACGCCGGTGGGACAAACCGCCAGGCACTGATCGCAATCGACACAGCCGCCGCTGGTGTTGGCTTGGTGTTTGCCGAGCTTGGCGCGCGGTTCGCCACGGGGCTCATCGTAGGTGGGCAGCAGGGTGTTGGGGTCATACATCACGCCCTGGATGCGCGAGTAGGGGCATAACCATAAACACAGTTGTTCGCGCATGAAACCGGCGAAGACATAGGTGCCGAGCGTGATCAGCGCCAGTGTGGTCCAGGCGGCTTTATGGGCTTGTAGGGTAAAAAAGTCGTGCCACAGCTGGTAGGCATCGGTAAACCAGGCGGCGAAACTCAGGCCGGTGAGGGCGGCGATGCTCAGCCAGACCAGGTGTTTGCCGAGCTTGATGCGCAGCTTGCGCAGGCCCCACGGCGCGGCGTCGAGTTGATAGCGCTTGCGTGGCGGGCCTTCGAGTCTGTCTTCGATCCAGGTGAAGACATCGGTCCATACAGTCTGGAAACAGGCATAACCGCAAAAGGCGCGGCCAGCAATGACGGTGGTCAGCATCAGCAGCATGGCCAGAAACAGCAGGCCGAAGCTCAGCGTCCAGACATCCTGCGGGTGGACGGTCAGCGCAAAGAGATGGAATTGGCGGCCGGGGATGTCGAACAGGATCGCCTGTTGTCCGTCCCAGCGCAGATAGGGTGCGATAAAAAAGATCAACCAACCAGCGGCGGTCAGCCATTTGAAACGACGAAAGCGGCCGGGCAGGCGTTTCGCGTGGATGGTGTTGCCGCCAGTGTTGACTTGCCACTGGATCTCTTTTTCTTCGCTGTAGATTGGTGCCTGTGGCGATGTTTGTTTTGAGAGCGGGCTTGATGATTGAGCCATGTCTGATACCTGGGCTGTTGGTTTGGCTGAGGGGTATCAATAAACCTGCCAACTTGCGTTTTTGTCGAGTGATCAGCTAGAACAATGGCTTAGTGCATATCTGTCATCGACTTGGATGAGTGCGGATGCGAAATACCGTATCGCTTACGAAATGTCGTGCTGCGGACTTTTATTTGCCGAGTGCGGTCCATATGATGCGGACTAGGGCCTGTTAACACTAATTGAAATTTCGCGTTGCTGCCCCAAAATGGGCCAGGCACCAAAAGTAGGCGCCTCTAGGCGAGGCACGAGGAGAGAAGTTTGGTTATTCCAAATGAACGACGAGTAACGCCGCATGGCCAATTTTGGGGCGCAACCCGGAGGGACGGGGCCATTTTTCCACATGACTGCGTTGTATTTCGCTAATGCACCCCGGTGCATCACGCTCAATACGCCTTGTCCTGCGAAAAAAATGGCCTCCGTCGCGTATTTCCAATTAGTGTTAACAGACCCTAGATTTGGAATCAAACGAAAATTTCCGGGGAGGGAATATGTTGAAGAAAGCAGTGGCGGCGATGGCTGCGTGCAGTGTGTTGCTAGCACCGATGGCGATGGCGGCGGTTGATCATGACAAGTTGGCGCAGGCCTTGGTGGGGGATCATCGTTCGGCAGAGAACAAGGCGCGTGATGTATATCGTGATCCGGCCGAGACCTTGGCCTTTTTTGAGGTCGCGCCCAATATGACGGTGGTGGAAATTACGCCCGGCGGTGGTTGGTATACAGAAGTGCTTGCTCCGTATTTAAAGGGTGAAGGCAAACTGTATGCCGCAGGTTTTGACCCGGATGCTTCGGAGTGGGCGGGCAAAGCGGCCCAGCGTTTTAGCGATAAGTTGGCGGCGGCACCTGAGGTTTATGGTGAGGTTGAGGTGACGGTGTTAAATCCACCAGCGAAAGTGGCGGTGGCACCTGCGGGTTCGGCCGATCGCGTACTGACCTTTCGTAATGTGCATAACTGGATGAAGGCGGGCACAGAAAAGGATGTGTTTGCTGCGATGTACACAGCGCTAAAACCAGGTGGAATTTTGGGCGTGGTTGAGCACCGTGGAAATGCCGCTGTGAAACAGGATCCGAAATCGGAATCGGGTTATGTGAACCAGGACTATGTGATCGCTTTGGCAGAGGCAGCTGGTTTTAAATTTGTTGCCAGCAGTGAAGTGAATGCCAATGCCCACGACAGCAAGGATCATCCAAAAGGCGTGTGGACCTTGCCGCCGAGTTTGCGTTTAAAGGATCAAGACAGGCAGAAATATTTGGCGATCGGTGAGAGTGATCGCATGACCTTGAAGTTTGTGAAGCCTTAGGCCTGTTACATACTTCCTTAAACGAAAAAGCCCCCGTCGATTCCTTGGCGGGGGCTAAAGAATAGAAGCTCGGCCTTAAATTGACCGATCCGTGCCTTCAATTTTTCACTAGCAAGCTGTTTTAGGTACAGAAAACGTGTCAGCCATAACATTGAGCGTAGGGCGGCAGGTGGTTTATTTGGTGGCGAGTGTTTGATCACCAACATAGCGCAGGTAACAGGCCGTGGTCTCCTGCAACGGCTCGCGGCGAAAGGTGCGGCCGATTTGGTTGCGACAACGTTGATAGCAGCTTTCTACCCCTTCGTAGTTGCCTTGTTGACTGAAGTATTGAATCAGCAGGCGATAGAGCTCCTCTTGCAATGGGTCGAGGTTTAAGGTGTGTTCCAATAATTCCGTCAGAGGTTCGGTCGAGAGTGTGGTTGGCCAGGCGGCGGCCAGGCGTCTGACGGCGCGCATGAATTTGGTACGCAGTCTTTCGCGACAGGCGAGTGCCCAGGCAGTCTCGCATTCGCGCAAAAAGTGGCCTTGATACTCTTGTCTTAGATGCATTGCGTGTTGCTGGAAACATATATCAGTGACTGAGGTGTTGAGTAACTGATCGTTGAGGTGGTTGAGATAGTGCTCCAGGCCCCAGGCATCGACCCAAACCAGTCGAGGGTTGAGGCTGAGTTGATGGGCTTGCATCAGAATGAAGTTTTTGTCCGTTAGATACTTGCGTAAACGATGTAGTGTGGTTGTTAGCAGGTTGTAGGCTTCATCACCTTCTGTATCTGGCCAGAGGCTTTCCTGTAAGCGCTGTTCACTGACATCACGACCACCGAGTGCGATCAAGGCCATCAACAACTCCATGGGTTTGGCATTGCCACGGATTTTATTATCTGGCGGAGTATTGTTGACCAATAATGAACAGCGTCCCATGGTGTAAATGCGTAGTGGCCATGGCCAACTCGGGGGTGCTTTGCTGGGGTCGCGTAGACTTAAATATCGTTGTTGCACCAGTTGTTGAACATACTGTGGTTCTATCTGATGTTCGATTGCAATTGCGCATAGTTCTGCCATGACATCAGCTTGCCACCAATCATGGTTTACGATGTGATGCTGAACCGCGAGTGAGATAGCCTTGCGCAAATGTTTCAGTCCTGCTGCCTGTTGTTGGCGAGCAAAACAGATGCGGGCGCGTAGTAATGCGTCATGATGATCGATGACGATACTGTGCATACCATCAACAGTAGCAGCTGCTTCATCGAGTGAGGCTTCAGCTTCGTTGAGTTGTTGTTTGGCCAATTGAATTCGGGCCAAGCCTTGTAGGCAGAGCGCAACGGGAAAAGGTGTTGCCTGTTGGCGGCACATGTTGAGGCTTAGCCGAATGTGACTTTCTGCCTGATCCAGTTGGCGGTTGAGTAAGGCCGCGTATGCACTTAAATAATAAAAGTGAGATTCGTACAGGCGTTGGTAGGGTGTCAGGATAGAACTCATACGTTGAATGGTGGCCAGGCCTTGTTTCAGTTGGCCAGTCTGTAATTGGGCGTAGGCCTCGGCGGCGAGTGCAGCCAAGTCCCATAGCGAGACTGCGTGACGACGACTAAGACTGAATACCTCTGCGCTGGCCTGTCGGCTTTGGTTAAAGTCGGCGGCAAAATTGAAATAATGGGCACTGAGTGCATGCCACATGGCTGTAGTGGGAATGGTGACTTTATCCGGCTGACTCAAGGTTGTACCGATGAGCGTAGCGGTGCCTGCGGCTTCGATGTATTGCCCTTGCCACAGTTGATAGAGCAGTTGAGTCGCAGCCATTTGTACGCGGTGTTCATCGTCTTGGTGGGCGTCGATGATCAGGTGTTGCAAGTGTGATGCCCAGGCGGGCAATTGCGGGTCGGTGGGTCGCAAGTGCATCAATGCCTTGACGACGCAGTCTGTAAAATAGCTGTGTAAAACCGGGTCGAGCTGAGGTAGACGGTATTCATTGGCATAACGCTGCAGAACAGTTCCTAGCGGTGCTCCCAGGCTTTTGAACTCATCCCATGCCATAAAGTAAGCTTCGACCAGGCTACAAAAAGCCAGGCAATAACCGTGCTTGTCTTCGAGTTGTTCGAAATCACTCATGAGATGGGCAAACATAGAGCGGCTTGCTCCAGGTCTTTGCATCATCAAACAACGGGCCTGCCAATAACGCAACCATGGGGTTTGTTGCAGATAGGCTTCGGGTAACTGCTGGATGTTATTGCTCAGGGTTTGAAATTCATTGCGTGTAATTAGATGTGTAGCATGCCGCAGGATCAAATCAACGGCTAAGGTCCAGAGTTCACTGTCGATCGTCAATTGAATAGCACCGCTGATATCACCTTCTGTTTCGAGTTCGCGGCAGGCGCGGTGGCTGATGCTTTGTTGAGTATCTGCCGAAAGCACCTGCCGGGCGCGCGTTACCAAAAAGCTCTGATACATTGGGTGAAAATGGTACTGCCCGTTGTTGTGTTCAGTCACGAAATAATTGTGCTGCGTCAGTTGTGGCAGCAGACTGGCAGCATTGGCATCAGATAGACAGCTGTTGGCCAAGCTTGCGTTTAAATAGGGTAAGTGTGCGCAGTGCAATAGCAGTTGTTGTAATGGCAGTGGCGCGCGATTGAAGGCTGCTTCGGCCAGATAATCAAATAACAATTCAGGGGCTTGTTGTGTCGCTGTTACTGGTAATTGGTTGTTTTCCTCGACCTGATTGAGCAATAGTGTGACAGCGGCGGGCCAGCCGAGGCTGAGCTGATGTATGGTTGCCGCCTGTGATGTGGTCAGCACTATCTTGCGCTCAGTGGCCAGGCCGAGAATCTCTTGATCGCTGAAGGCCAGTTCATCACTGGACCAGATATCCATGAGTTGGTGCATACGTAGTCGCGCAAAGCTGGCGGGTGGCATGTCGCGGCTGAGTAGTAATACCTGTACGCCGTTTGGCACAGCCTCTAGGGCATCGCTGAGACCAGACAAAATCGGGTGTTGTGCGTCGATGAATTGCAGATTGTCGAACACAATGACGGTGTTGCTAGAAACCTGATTGAGTAGCTGTTCAAAAAAGAGACGAGCAAAATTGGCTAACGCCGGTAGTGATAGCACGTGTGATGATGGCAATTGATCGGGCTCTTGAATAGCACTTGCGCTGGCCTGCCTCAAGCCTTCAAAGAAACGAACCGGATCTTGGTCCAATGCGTCTAGGCGATACCAAATGGATGGGCGCTGTGACCATGCAAGATAGCCAGCGGCGAACCAGGTTTTACCATAACCTGCTGCGGCACCTATCCAGCAGATGTCTGTGCTTGCTGTTTGCAGTTGTTGATAATGAGATGTGCGTGGTTGGTGTGACTTCAACACCGGAGGTGCATACCTCGCATGCATGGTGGAAAGCCTGTCGTATTGGCGGCAATTCCCTGTGTTGCCAGTCATCTTGGTGTCCACTCCTTTGGCCCGCGTTTCTGTATACCAACATACACCGCTGAGCAGTCCACGACCAGAGATGTGCGGGGTGAAGGTGTGCTTTTGTAACTTATTTGTAAGGTGAATGGGGGGAAGCTAAACGGGTAGACCTACGGAGAGGCGCGAGATTCATGGTTGAGAGTTACATCATCCGCATCTACCGTCGGCCGGAACAAGGTAGTGGCGAAGGGGCCATGGACGGCCTGTTAGAAAACCCGGTGAGCGGAGAGTCGCAGACGTTTCATTGCGCAGAGGAGTTGTGGCAATTGTTGTGTCTGCAGCCTGCTTTACCGGCATCGCCGAGGACAAAAACACAGGAGAAACCTTTATGAGGCGGCAGTTAATCAATGGATGCCTGTTAGTGCTATGTGCGATTTGGCTGTTGTCTGCCTGCAGCAGTGGCGGAGGCGGGGGTGGTGATACACCACCGAATCTGCAGGATACCGCTGAGGGAGGGGGGTTGCAGTGGGGTGAGGCCAATTGGAATGACGCCGAGTGGCAATGAACATGGGAGGAAATCAGATGAACAGATGGATGTGGTGTGGTGGTTTGATGCTGGCGTCAGTCACGACCGTGCAGGCAGCCGATGTCGTGGTGCCGCATGTGTTCCAGGCCAAGACCAAGGCCATTGCCGCTGAGGTGAACGAGAATTTCAACGTATTGGCGGCCGAGATTTCGGCGCTGAAGGCCGAGGTCGCGCAGCTCAAAAGTGCGTTGCAGGCAGTGCAGGCCAATAGCGTGCTGGGTTTGGATGGAGTCTTGAGTTACGACACCGACGTGCATGGTTCACCGCGAGCACTGTTTGAAGGGGTGAATGTACAGATCGTCAACGGCGAGGGGACGACGGATACGCGTAATAGTCTTGGCAATTTGATCGTGGGTTATAACGAAATACAAACGACCGGAGGCGCTTACTGTTCTGATGGAAGTTATCAAAACCTAATGGAATGTGAGGGCAACGGTGAAGTATGGGCCATTAGTCATAAGACCGGGTCCCATAACGTGGTCGTGGGGACAGAGCTGAGTTATTCCCAATATGGCGGCTTGGTGGTCGGATTGAAGAATAGAATTCTTGGTCCATATGCCGCGATAAGCGGCGGATTCAATAGTAATGCTGTGGCTAGATATGCGTCGGTGAGTGGTGGTGGAGGTAATTGGGCTGGTGGGGAAGGTAGTTCAGTGAGCGGCGGTAACTTTAACAATGCCTCAGGTGTTAGCGCTGCCATTGGTGGTGGTCGGTGGAATTTGGCATCTGGAGGGTGGGCCATGATTAGCGGTGGAGAGGGTGGTACCGCAACCGGTGAGAGTAGCTATGTTGGCGGTGGTCTTGATAATACGGCCAGCGCCGGGCTCAGTGTGGCCTTGGGCGGCCAGGAAAATGTGGCAAGCGGAGGTTCGAGCGTGGTGGTTGGTGGAGCGGGTAACTCAGCGACCGGAGCATCGAGCGGTGTTCTGGGGGGGTTGTTTAATACGGCGTCGGGCACTGCGAGTGTGGTCTCTGGCGGGGAATCCAATGTGGCCGCTGGACAGACATCTTCGATAGGTGGTGGCCACATGCGTGATGCGGTCGGGACGCACAGTTGGGCGGCCGGTGGTTTGTACCAGGCTCATTAAGTTTATTTGAATCAAAACCGAAAAAAGCTGCGGCCGTGTTGGTCGCGGCTTTTTTTGTATCCTGAGTAGCGTGCTAGAATCTGTGCTGTTTCTTCATTAGCTTAACCCTTATGCCCAGTTCAACGAGTTCTGCCACTTCCCTTCGTATCGTCATCGCCCAGCTCAACTTCAAGGTGGGGGATGTCGCCGCCAATGTCGACAAGATCATCGCCGCCGCCGAGCGGGCGCGGGATGAGTTGAAGGCCGACCTGGTGCTCTATCCCGAACTGGCGCTGACCGGTTATCCGCCGGAGGATCTGCTGTTGCGGCCGGGGCTGCAGCGGCGGGTGGACGAGAGCCTGCAGCGGCTGCTGCAGGTGCGGGATATTGGGCTGGTGGTGGGGTATCCCGAGTCGACGCCCAAGGGGCTGTACAACAGCGCGGCCCTGATCGCCGAGGGTGCGATTCAGGCCGTGTATCGCAAGCAGTGTCTGCCCAATTACAGTGTGTTCGATGAGAAGCGGTATTTCATCGCCGGTGATCAGGCCGTGGTGGTGGCGTTTCGTGGCATGCGCCTGGCGCTGGCGATCTGTGAGGATGTCTGGGCCAGCGGCGCGACGCTGGAGGCGGCGGCGCAGGGCGCGCAACTGATGTTGACTCTGAATGCGTCGCCGTTCCATGCCGACAAGTGGCGCGAGCGCGAGGCGGTGCTGCGGGCGCGTGTGGCCGAGGCGGCGATGCCGGTGGTGTATTGCAATCTGGTCGGTGGTCAGGACGAGCTGGTGTTTGATGGCCAGTCGTTTGTGATGTCGGCCCAGGGTGAGGTGGTGCAGCGCGGTGAGGCCTATGTCGAGGCCCTGTATCCGCTGGATGTGGTGGTCGGCAATCAGCCGGTGGTGCAGCCGAGTGTGGTGCACGAACCGCTGCCGCTGGAGGCGAGCATCTATCAGGCGCTGGTGCTGGGCACCCGCGATTACATCCACAAGAACGGTTTTGGCGGTGCGGTGATCGGTCTGTCCGGCGGTGTGGATTCGGCGCTGGTGCTGGCGATAGCCGCCGATGCGATCGGTGCCGAGCGGGTTGAGGTGGTGCGTATGCCGTCGCGTTATACCGCCGACATGAGTCTGGAGGACGCCGAGCTGGAGGCCGAGGCCCTGGGCGTGGACTGCGGCACGATTGCGATTGAACCGGCATTCAACACCTTTCTCGATATGCTCAGCGATGAGTTTGCCGGCACCAAGGCGGATACCACGGAAGAGAATATCCAGGCCCGTTGCCGCGGCATTATCCTGATGGCGATCTCGAACAAGAAACGCAAGATTGTGCTGACCACGGGTAACAAGAGTGAGATGGCGGTGGGCTACTGCACGCTCTACGGTGATATGGCCGGTGGTTATGCGCCGATCAAGGATGTGCCGAAGACGCTGGTCTATCGGCTGTGTGAATACCGCAACCGCATCGCACCGGTGATCCCGCAGCGGGTGTTGGATCGTCCGCCGTCGGCCGAGCTGGCGCCCGATCAAAAGGACGAAGACAGCCTGCCGCCGTATCCGGTGCTGGATGCGATCCTCGAGATGTATATCGAGCAGGACATGTGCGCCGAGGACATCATTGCCGCCGGTTATCAGGCCGATGACGTCAACCGCGCCGTGCACCTGGTCAATCTGAATGAATACAAGCGCCGTCAGGCGCCACCGGGGGTGCGCATCAGTCGCCGCGCCTTTGGCCGTGATCGTCGTTACCCTATCACTTCCGGTTATAAGTGATAGAATAGCGCCACCTTTTTTGTGCTAACCCAAGTAAGGAAAACCAAATGAAAAAAGTCGAAGCCGTAATCAAGCCGTTTAAATTGGACGACGTGCGCGAGGCTTTGTCGGAAATTGGTGTGACCGGCATGACCGTGCTCGAAGTCAAAGGCTTTGGTCGTCAGAAGGGCCATACCGAGTTGTACCGTGGCGCCGAGTATGTGGTCGACTTTCTGCCCAAGGTCAAGATTGAGGTCGTGGTGGCGAGTGATCAGGCCGATCGTTGCGTCGAGGTGATCAGCGAAGCGGCGCGTACCGGCAAGATCGGTGACGGCAAGATCTTTGTGACCGAGGTGGAACGTATTGTCCGTATCCGCACCGGCGAAGAGAACGAAGAAGCGATTTAATCCTGCACGATTTGTTTGTTTCCTTCCAGGCCCGCCTCCCCGTTTCGGGGGCGCGGGCTTTTTAGTGTTTGGCGTATTGTCGGCAGTAGCTGGACCACATCTGGCGATAGGCCTCTTCTAAGGTTCGCGCCAGGTCGCGTCCATCACCGAGCGCGGATTGCTGGAATTCCTGTCGCAGCCCCGCCTGAATCTGCTGTAGCTTGAGCCGGTCTGCGCCGAGGGCGACGGCGATGTCGACATATTCATCTTCGTTGTCTGCAATCCACTCCGGGTGGCCGATGGCCGTGAGCTTGCTGGTGGCCAGGCGTTCGATATAACGATCGCCGGCGATGGTGACCAGTGGTCGGCCCATCCACAGTGCATCGGCGGCCGTGGTGCCGCTGCTGCGCGGGAAGGTGTCGAGCGCGATATCGGTTTGGTTGTAGCTTTGCAGGTAATCATCGAAGCGTTCGCCGGTCTGCAGGATCACGCGCGCGGGATCGAGGCGGGTGTTGCGCATCATGTCGATGGCGCGCTGTTTGATATCGGGCAGATGGAACAGTTGTGACTTGAGCAGCAGGCGGGCCTCGGGGCGGCGCTCCAGGATGCGGCCCCAGCAGTCGAACAGCGCCGGCCGGTATTTGTTGAACTGGCAAAAGCTGGTGTAGATCAGTTCGGAATCGATGGGTTTGGGGGTGACATCGCAGTGCGGGTCCGGCGGTTGGTAACTGAGCCAACAACGGGGCAGGCGGTAGATGGTCTCCGAGGCCTGTTCACGGGTGTCGGCGGGGTGCAGGGCCTCGTCGGTGATCCAGTAGTCGATGGCCGTGAGGCCGGTGCTGGTGCCGTAGCCGAGGTAGGTGGCCTGGATCGGCGCCGGTTTGTAGCTGAAGACCTCCAGCCGTCGATCGGCAGTGTGGCCGGACAGGTCGATCAGGATGTCAATGCGATCCTGGCGGATCTTTTGCGCGACCATGGCGTCGTTGGCGCCGGCGATGTTGCACCAGTGGGCGGCCTTGCTGCGTAGTCGCTGTGTGACCTCATCGGTTTTGGCGGAGGCTGAATAACAGAAGACCTCGACCTGCTCTGGATCGTGCGCGCTGAGCAGTGGTTCAAAGAAGCTGTTGACCGCATGACGGCGAAAATCGCCGGAGACGTAGCCGATGCGCAGGCGGCGTTTGTCGGCCTCAGGTGCCGGGTGTGTGAATCGGTGCTGGCGCCCGGCCTCGCCGTGCAGGGTGTCCCATAGCCGGTGTTCGGCGAGCAGCGCCTCCGGTTTGCTATGGCTGAAACAGGTGAGCAGAAAGAGCAGCTTGCTGCGTGTCTTGCTGTCGCCGGGATCGAGCTTGAGCGCAGTGCGGCAGGCCTCGATGGCCTGTTGCGGCGCAGCCAGGTTGACCTGTACATCGGCCAGTTTGCTGTAGAGCACTGCGTGATCGGGGGCGATGCTGATCGCGTGGATCAGGATATCCTGGGCGCGGGCATAGTCCTGCACATTGATGTAGGTGAGGGCCAGGCTGTTCATTAAGTCGGTGTCGTTTGGCGCCAGCGCCAGGGCCTGGTGAAAGTGATCGATCGCTGCAGCCGGGTTGCCGGTCTCATCGAGAATGATGGCGAGGTTGGTCAGATAGGCGACGGAATTTGGTTTGGCGACGACGGCCTGCTGCATGTAGTGCAGGGCCCTGTCGTGGGCGCCGGTCTTGAAGGCGATCATCGCCAGTTCGTGCAGTACCTCGGCCTGTTGTGGTTGGATCTGCAGCGCTTGTTGGTAGAGGGCGATGGCGTCAGGGATGAGACCTCTTTGTAACGAGGTCTGTGCCTGCTGAATCAGCGCGTCGAGGCGCGCCTGGTGTTTTTTATTGAGTTTCTTCTTCACCGTTAGTCGATGTGTTGTACAACCTCGTTGATCTTGCGACGGCTGGTGGGCTCGGGCAGTTCTGCAGGGTAGCCGATGCTGAGCATGGCGAGCGGGGTCAGTGTGTCGTCGATATCGAGCACCTGGCGCACGGCGGCCTCGTCAAAATAGCCGACCCAGGTGGAGCCCATGCCGGCGGCAACGACCGCCAGTTGCGCATAGGCGGCGGCGATGGTGGTGTCCTGGATCGCGTAGAGTTGTTGGCCGCGTTCGCCGAATTTGGCGGCCGAGCGTTTGGGTTCGGCGCAAAACACGAGGCATACCGGCGCGGTGGCGATAAAGCCTTGGCCATCGGCGGCGTTGGACAGGGCCTGACGTTTGCTTTGATTGCGGACAACGAGGATACGGTAGGGCTGAAGATCACCTGCTGAAGGCGCGCTGCAGGCAGTCTCGAGGATGGCGTGCAGTTTTTCGTCTTCCACCGGCATGTTGGCCTGATAACAGCGCACGGAGTGGCGGGGGGGCACGGGCGGGAAAAAAAACCNNCACGGAGTGGCGGTGGCGCACGGTCGAGAAAAAATCCCACATGGTTAGTCTCCTGCGTTGGTGGAGGCAGGCTGCTGGCGCAGCTCCTCTAGCTGAGGATGATCCGGGTAGTTCAGTTTAAACACGCTCAGGGTGTCGTCGGCAAGCTCATGGCTGCCCAGCGCGCGATAGGCCTTGATCATCAACACCAGCGCGTCGGCGTTGGACGGTGTCTGCGGATAATTTTCCAGAATGTATTTGGCGCGGTTGACGACGGCGATGTAGGCGCCGCGACGCAGGTAATAGTCCGCGACATAGATTTCATGTTTGGCCAGGTTATTGCGCAGGTAGACCATGCGTTTGCGTGCGTCTTCGCTGTAACGGCTGTCGGGGAAGCGGCGGATCAGTTCGGCAAAGTCGCCAAAGGCAGCGCGGGCGTGGGCTGGATTACGTTCGGCAGGGTCCGTATCCAGATAGATGTCGAGATCGGAGATGCTGCGATCGAAGTTGACCAAACCCTTGAGGTAATAGGCGTAGTCGACGTTGTCGGCGCGTGGATAGAGTTTGATGTAACGGTCGGCGGCAGCCAGCGCCGAATCGGGCTCATCGTATTTGTAATAGGCGTAACCGATTTCGAGCTGGCCCTGTTGGGTGTAGGGGCTGAACGGGTGATGGATCTCCAGGTCTTCCAGGTGCTGGATGGCCATCGTGTAGTCGCCGATGCGCAATGATTCCTGTGCTTCATCGTAGAAGTGGCGGGCGGGCCATTTGCTGACGTCGTCGCCATCGGTGGCGCAGCCGCTGATCAGCAGGACGATTAAGAATGCGGTGAGCGTTTTGTACAGCGAGGGCATGAAACGGATTCCAGATAATGTTAAAGCGCCGCGTCGCCAACAAGGGTCGGGCACGGCAAAAACAGGCGGCTAGACTAACATAGGCCCCGTGGCCTGTTAACCTTAATTGTCCTGTATCCGACTGTTGCGGATGGCGTCCTGGATGTGGCGATAGCTGCGCAGCCAAGCATCGTTGATGCCGGTCTTCTGTTTCAGTTCGCTCAGTGCGGCCAGGGCAGCCTGTTTGTTGTCATAGTTGCCATAGATCACCGAATACCAGGCCTGGTCGTGGCGCTGGGCCTTAAAGTGGCGCAATTCTTCGCCCAGTGGGTGTTCGGCAAAAAAACGATCGACACGCGCCGGGTCTGCCATGCCGGTCAATTGGATCGCAAGATTGCCAGCAGGTTGTTGCATCAGCCAGTCACTGGCGTCGGTCTTGCCGCCGAGAGATGAGGTGATGTTGCCAGGTTGTGACTGTTGGGCGCGCGAGGCGGGCCTTGTCTCGGCTGTGACCGCTTGTGGCTGAGCGGTCTTTGACGACAACTGCTGTTTGGCCAGCTCGATCCGTTGTTGACGGATCTCGGTCTGCACTGCACTGATTTCCCGCACCCATGGTCGGGTGGCGAGGATGGCAGGGGGGAGGCCGGCACCGACCTCCATCGCCAGCGACTTGTTGGGATAGAGGCCATAAAGCAGATGAAACGCCTCACCGCCCGCGGTCTTGCTGTGCTGGATCATGCTGTGTTCGGGCAGGTTGTGTTCGGCAATCACGCGATGGATCTCTTGCTTGCGCGGGCTGCTCATCAATTGCAGCGTGAACTGATCACCGCGTTGTTGCAGCAGCCACTCGTTGTCCTTGGCAACCCCCTTCACGGGGACCACATTGCTCGTTACCGCTTGTGGTTCGGCGCGTTGTTCCATTTGCGCGAGCACCATCTTTTCCAGCAGTTGCGTGGTTTTGACACGGGCATCGGCGGCGTATTTGCTCTTCGGAAAATCGTTGATCAGGCGGCTGAAATAGGTGAGCGCCTGTTGCGCGCTGACCTTGGCGCGGATCCGGCCTTCTTTGGTGCTGCTGTTTTCGATCAGACGCAGCGCATCCTCATAAAGACTGAGGCCGGCCAGGTAGTGGCTGTAGGGGATGTGCGGATGATCGCTGTGTTGTTGGCGGAATTCTTTTAGTGTCGCCACCACCTGTTCGCTGTCGCCCATGCGGTAGTAGGCATAGGCGATCTCCAGTTGGGCCTGAATCGCGTAGGGGCTGGTGGCATCGTCTTTTTGCAGCTCGCGAAACTGGCCAATGGCCAGATCAAATTCTCCCTTGTCGAGTTCAGCCTTGGCGTTTTGATAGCGGCTGCTCAAGTCGGCTGCCTGTAGCGGTGACATCCACAGCGCACCACACAGCGCCAGGCTGCTGAAGGTAATGGCAATGGTTCGGCTTTTCGATGGCCTGCCCATGGTGATATCAGACTCCGTTCTTAATCTGCTGTTGGTCTTACTGAGGGTGGCTTTCTGTTAGCATAAGCGCCTGCGGCAAAATCTTAGCATTTTGCCTGACCCTTGTATGGATATCAGATGACACTTCTTGAACATTTTACGGCCGTTGTGCCGGATGACTTAGCCGGTCAGCGCTTGGACCAGGCCCTCGCGCAACTGTTCCCGGATTTTTCACGGGCGCGTTTGCAGCAATGGATCAAGGCCGGGCAGGTGACGGTCGACGGCCAGCAGCGCAAACCCAAAGACAAATTGCTCGGCGGTGAACAGATCGAATTGGCGGCGACCAGCGAAGAAGAGGTGAGCTGGCAGGCGCAACCGATCCCGCTCAACGTGGTGTATGAAGACGAGGCGCTGCTGGTGATCAACAAACCAGCGGGCCTGGTGGTGCACCCGGCCACCGGCAATCCCGATGGCACCCTGGTCAATGCCCTGCTCAATCACGCGCCGGAGCTGAGCGAGGTGCCGCGTGCCGGGATTATTCATCGGCTCGATAAGGACACCAGCGGCCTGCTGGTGGTGGCGCGCACGCTGAAATCACAAAAGGTCCTGGTGGAGCAGCTGCAGGCGCGCGAAATGAAACGTGAATATCAGGCCGTGGTCTGCGGTGTGCTGACGGCGGGTGGTACGGTGGATGAGCCGATCGGCCGTCACCCGGTCGATCGCAAGCGCATGGCCGTGGTCTACAACGGCAAAGAGGCGATTACCCATTACCGGGTGATTGAACGCTTTCGAGCCCACACCCATATCCGCGTCAATCTCGAGACCGGGCGCACGCACCAGATCCGCGTGCACATGGCGCACCTGCGTTATCCGCTGGTCGGCGATCAGGTCTATGGTGGGCGCCTGCGTCTGCCGCCGGGTTGTGGTGAGGCATTGCAGACCATGCTGCGTCAGTTCAAACGTCAGGCGCTGCATGCGGCGAGACTGGGGCTGGTGCATCCAGGCTCGGGTGAGGAGATGAGTTGGGAGGCAGCGCTGCCGGACGACATGCTCGCGCTGCTGCGCGTGCTGGCCGAGGATGCGGCGGCGCATGAATGATACCCATGACTGAGAACTGGATACAGCCGGATTGGACAGTCCCCGCGCAGGTGCGGGCGGTCAGCACCACCCGTGTGGGCGGTGTCAGCGGCGGGCCTTACGCCAGCCTCAATCTTGGCGACCATGTCGGTGATGATCTCACTGCGGTGCAGGCCAATCGCGATCGTTTGGTCGATCAGCTGCACTTGCCGCGTGCGCCGAGCTGGCTGACGCAGGTGCACGGCACGACGGTGGTCGATGCCGCGGCCGTGGGCGCAGTGGAGGCCGATGCGGCCGTCTGTTTTGGTCCAGGTGGCGTGGCGGCGGTGATGACGGCGGATTGTCTGCCGCTGTTGCTGAGCAATCGCGCCGGCACGGTGGTCGGCGCCGCCCATGCCGGTTGGCGTGGACTGCAGGCCGGTGTGATCGAGGCGACTATCGCGAAGATGGGTTGTGCCGGTGAAGAGTTGTTGGTCTGGCTGGGCCCTGCGATCGGGCCGACGGCATTTGAGGTCGGCGATGAGGTGCGCGCTGCATTTATGGCGCACGACCCACGCGCTGCGTCGGCATTTGTTGCTCATGGTGACGGCCATTGGCTGGCCGACATCTACACGCTGGCGCGGCAGCGTCTGTCGGCCTGTGGTGTGCAACAGGTCAGCGGTGGTGATCGTTGCACTTACACAGAGCGCGAGCAGTTCTTCTCGTATCGGCGTGATGGCGTGTGCGGGCGGATGGCATCGCTGATCTGGATCGAGGCCTGAGCGTGCATTCATGCAGTGGTAAAGTGGCGCGATAAAGATACGGTGTTCGCTGCAGCGGGATTTAATCTAAAGGAAAGACAATATGGCGCATTGGTACATAGTCAGCGTGGTGGGCAAGGATCGCAGCGGCATCGTCGCCCATCTGAGTTCAGCCCTGTTCGAAAATGGTTGTGACCTGGGGGAGGCATCGATGATGCGCCTCGGCGACTGTTTTACGATCATGATGATGGTGCGCCATGACGGCAATACGCATTCGCTGTTGCAGGTGGTGCAACCGGTGGCCGAGTCGATGGGCCTGCATGTGCACGTGGACAAGGTCGACGCCCATCTGCATCGCCACCTCGAGCCGGACGTGCACATCACCGTGCATGGCGCAGATCGTCCCGGCATCGTCGCCCAGGTGACCGGTGCGCTGTGCGAGGCCGGCTTGAATATTGTCAATCTGGAGTCGGATGTCGGCGGCAGCGATGCCAAGCCGATCTATGTCATGCACATCGATGGCATTGCCACCGCAGGTGTGCCTGCCCTGGAATCGGCGCTGGCCATCGTCTCCAAACAGGGTGTGCAGGCCAAGCTCAATCCTATCGAGATCATGATTGCCTAAGGTATGAGCGTTTAGATGGCCAAGCTGGAAATTCTGACCTATCCCGACGAGCGGCTGAAGCAGGTGAGTGAATCTGTTGAGGTCTTCGATCAGGCGCTGCGTGATTTTATTGCCGATCTCGAAGAGACGATGCGCGCAGGTCCTGGCGGCGTTGGCATCGCCGCGCCGCAAGTGGGATGTTTTCAACGCATCGCGATCGTCGATGTCTCATCCAAACCCAAGATTGAACACCACGGGCGTCTGGTGTTGATCAACCCGGAGATCGTCGAATACGCCGATTTTGTGAAGGGGCGCGAAGGCTGCATGTCGGTACCGGATTACACCGGCAACGTGATGCGGCCCGACAGGATCACGCTCGAATACTTCGATGAACATGGCGCGCAGCACACGCTGCAGACCAGTGGTTTTGAGGCGCGCGCGATTCAGCACGAGATGGACCACCTCGAAGGCCTGTTGTTTCTCGATCGCCTGGTCAGTCGGCGTAATGACCTGTTTCGGCGCAAGGTGTATCAATAATCATGGCCTCAGACAAACCCTTCTCCGAGGCCTGCGAAAACAACAAGGGGCCGATCCTCAAGGTGCTGCGTGACGCCTTTGTTGATTGTCATGACGTGTTGGAGATCGGCAGCGGCAGCGGTCAGCACGCCGTGCACTTCGGCAAACACCTGTCGCACCTCAACTGGCAAACGGCTGATCTGCCGATCCAGCACGCCGGGATCAAGATGTGGTTATCGGAGGCCAAATTACACAACGTGTTGCCGCCGTTGGCGATAAATGCCGATGAGCCGAGTTGGAGTTTGCCATGTCGTTACGATGGCGTGTTCAGCGCCAATACGCTGCATATCATGTCGTGGCCACAGGTGGAGCGCACGTTTCAGCATATCGGTCGCGCCTTGGTGCGTGGCGGCGTGTTGGTCATCTACGGCCCGTTTAATTATCACGGTCAATACACCAGCGAAAGCAACGCCCGTTTTGATCTGTGGCTGAAAGAGCGCAATCCGCTGAGTGCAATTCGCGACTTTGAGGCCATCAATAGTCTTGCGCTTAAACAAGGGATGTCGCTGCTCGCAGACCATGCCATGCCAGCCAACAATAGATGTCTGGTCTGGCAGGCCCGCTAGCACTATTGATTTGCGGCGAGGTGTTCGAATCTAGGCCGCTTCACTATCAATAAACCGGATGTTCAGTTGGTTGGGTTTGACGTTGACGATGGTGCCGGCCATTGTTTTTCCCGATTCAAGAATGAGTTCGATCTCGCTGCCTTTGGCGGGGGCGCGCCGGGATAAGGTGCGCACGCAGGCCCCTGTTTCACTTTGGTTGACCAGCGTGGCATCGATGGTGGCGTTGTCGATGACGGCTTGTATCGGTTGATACATTTCAACGCGATCATCTTTATTCCGTCGTTCATAACTGTGTTTGCCGTAAAACATGGTGTAACAGATGACGGCTGCAATGACGAACGCCATGAGTGGGAACTTCCATAGCGCGCCTTCTGTGTCGGTTGGAAATAACACCATGCCCACCCATACGGTTGTCGCCGTGAGCCCGCCTTGAATAAAAGCAAGTTTTGAACGCCCTAGAACAAGTGACAGTCGATCAGGGTAAATGAGCGGTGGTGTGTCAACCCGATAGGCGGTGATGAAGGCGGTAATGGCGCTGATAAAACAATAGATGCCCATCATATGCCAGTCTGCAATGCTGCTGTTGACGATGCCATCCTTGTTGATGATCAACATCATCATCAGGGTGGAGGCGGCCCAGGTTCCCAATGCGATTGCCGAGTACAGGATGTAGGGCATGTCGAAAAAAGAATCATACGCGGTGTTTTTTGTCACCACCCGCCAGCTCCGCTTTAAGGACAAGTGTCGTTTTAAGGCCAATACGGCAATGATCGGTAGTCCAAAAATGAAGAACGCGCTTTGGATATAGACCAAGGTCTTGCTGATGAACTCGCTGGAGTCATGTCCGCCCAAGATAGTGTAAAGCAGTGAAAACAGTATGATCGCGGGCAGCATGACCAGGATGCTGCGCACGGCCTCGCCGCGTTTTGCAAAATATTGCGAACCAGGAGTGACCTTGTAGCCGAGGTTTTGTACATACAGCAGGGGGTCTTCATGGGGCTTCATGATCATGATGATCGCGCATGCCATTAAGCGATAGCTGTTTGCCAACAAGAGTTCTATTTTATCTTTGAGCTTGTTTGTTTCCTCATCACCAAGCTGGTTCGACTTGTGTTGCATGACGTCGGTAATGGTCTCGACGTAGAGCGCGCGCAGGTCTTTCCACTTGAGCGAGTTTTCACGCAACGGGATGCTGAAGATGGGGTCTTGCTCCCACTCTTCGATGATGTGGATGCAATAAGACAGGCGCGCCCACTTCCAGGTGAGCAGGTTGGTATTGCCGATGCAAAAATCGGATTCAGTCAGGTCCTGCCGGGGCTCACTGTCAATCCCAAGATAATTCTTTTGCATCAAGGCCTCAATGCGCCGCTGGTAGTGTTTGGCATCAAGGTCGAGTCCGTCGTAGGCCAGGGTGGTAAAGATCTCTCTGCCCATGGTGGGGATGCAGGCAAAGTCGTGAAACCAGTTCTTGATCAGGCCAAACACCAGGACCTTGGGCCATTCTATAAAGTGGACGATGCCGAGCAACAATAATGCCGACAGCATTGCCAAGGTTGCCTGTCTGGCTTCGGCATTGCCTTCGGCGTCATGAATAAAGGCATTGACACCCGGGATTACGGGTAGCAGATTTGCCAGCAGGATGTAGACCAGTACGGAGCTCAGCATGAAGGCAAAGGTAAAACCACGATAATGCGTGGCCTCTGTCATGTACTTGGGCAGGCTCGGTGCAGCCTGTTTGGCGTATTTGTTTTGGCCGCTCAGGCCGGGTAGTTCATCTGCGTTTTTATCGTAAAAATAATACTCAGGGCCGTTGAATTCTTTGGCGGCATAGATTGCGACCAGTATCGCGCCGATGACGTAGGCAAATTCACTCAGGTATTCCATCGATCCGTCTCCTCTTGTTAGCAAAGTCCGTTTGCTGAGGTTTGTGTATGTGGTGGGAACCCAATTACTGTAGCGCTTGTGTGCGGTCTTTGCCAATTCGAGGATGGTTTGAAGGGGGAGGTCATGTCTGGACCAGGGCAGGCAAACAGTGTAAGTTGGCGCGACACAGGCCTGCAGCTGTGTAATGCCAGGCCTATAAGCTTGAGTCGTCCAGGTATGCGTTATGAATGAAAAACAGATAAGCGACCAAGTCCGCCGCTGGGTATCCAGTGTAGTGGTTGGTTTGAACTTATGCCCGTTTGCCAAACACGAAGTCGATCGCGAGCGCGTGCGTTATCGAGTGCTCGCTGATGACGGTGCCGAACAGGCCTTGCAGGTGATCCTCGATGAATGCGCCTTATTGGATAACGATAGCAATATCGAAACCACGCTGCTGATCTATCCACAGAGCTTCAAATGCTTTGACGACTATCTTGATTTTCATGCGCTGGCCGAAGATCTGCTGGCGGCCGAGGGATATGAAGGTGTGTATCAGCTGGCGACCTTCCACCCGGATTATTGTTTTGCCGATAGCAAACTGGATGATCCGGCCAACTACACCAACCGTTCGCCGTATCCAATGTTTCATATCATCCGCGAAGAGAGTCTGGCACGCGCCCTGGCGCATCACCCGGACCCCGACTCGATCCCGGGGCGCAATATCGAGCTGTGTCGTGACAAGGGCCTGGATGCCATGCGAGCCCTATTGGAAGCGTGTATGAAAACAGAATAATCCGCGCTGATTAATTAACCCACTACGTCTTTGAGGGAGGACTTTATGGGGAAACAATTAGAAAAAATGATGCACATCGTTATCTTTGGCAGCTTGATCTTATTGATGCTGGCGTTGACGGTGTTGAACTGGTTTATTTAGTCGAACTCGAAACAGGCACATGATTAGCCAAGCACCACTGAAGCAGAAGATCCTCGATCGTTTCCCGCAGCTGGCGACGGCGAGCGAGCCATTTCTAAAGACCTTTTTCGAATCAGCGGTGCATGCGCGCCTGCCGATACAGCAAACCCTGGCCAGCGAGGGTCAGGCCTGTGAACAGCTGGCACTGGTGCTCGATGGCCGCGCGCGTGTCTACAAGTTGGCCGATAGTGGTCGTGAGATCACCTTGTATCGTGTGCTGCCCGGCGAGAGTTGTGTGCTCACCGCGTCATGCGTCATGAGCGAGGCCAATTTCCCGGCCATTGCCACCACCGAGTCTCCGCTCGAAGCGATCATCGTCCCCGCCAATAAGGCACGCCTCTGGATGACGGAGTCACCCGCATGGAGCCGGTTTGTATTCGGGCTGATCTCGCGGCGTTTGGCAGACGTGATCTCTGTACTGGAAGAGGTTGCTTTTCAGCGCATGGACGTGCGCATCGCCGGGTACTTGTTGGCACAGGCAAATCATCAATATCGTTTGAAAACCACACATTCCGAGATCGCCGCCGAGTTGGGCTCATCGCGTGAGGTCGTCAGCCGGGTGCTCAAGGATATGGAAGGGCGTGGCCTGCTCCATGTCACCCGCGGCGAGATCGAGCTCCTGGATATGGACAGCCTGCGCAAGCTGCGTGCGTACCCAGTGGCGTAACAGCCCCTGGGTGATTTAGTCACATACATCTACCATCTGGCCGCCTATAGTTGTTTCTGAGGACCAATACTTTCCAGAGGAGACAGGTCATGAAAACAAATATGGGCGGTGTGGATCGTGGTATTCGTGTGGTGGCCGGTTTGGCTGTTCTGGTTGCGGGTGCCTTCTTTGAAAGCTACTGGGGGCTCATCGGTGTCGTGCTGATTGCCACAGCAGCAATGGGGTTTTGCCCGCCGTATGCGATGCTGGGCATCAATACCTGCGGCACGAAAAAATAACCCCTTATCCCCAGTCGCGGATGCCGGGTGCTAGAGACTGGCTGCAGCCGGCTGGGGTGGTTTTAGGCTCAGGCGCGAGATTTACCTTGGCCGGTTGAGCGGTCGTGCGTGGAGGGGGCTGGCGTAGTAGAATAGCCGCCTTCATTTTGCCCCCTGCTCAAAGGATACACATGACGGTACGTACTCGCTTTGCCCCCAGTCCAACAGGTTATCTGCATATCGGTGGTGCGCGCACGGCGCTCTTCTCTTGGTTGTTTGCGCGTAAACACGGTGGTCGTTTTGTGTTGCGGATTGAAGATACCGATTTGGAACGCTCAACGGCTGAGTCGGTGAATGCGATTCTCGAAGGCATGACCTGGCTGGGGCTGGAGTACGACGAAGGGCCGTTTTATCAGACCAAACGCTTTGATCGTTATAAAGAGGTGATCCAGCAGCTGCTCGACCAGGGGGATGCCTATTATTGTTATTGCTCCAAAGAGGAGCTGGAGGCCATGCGTGAAGAGCAGATGGCCAACAAGGAGAAGCCCCGTTACAACGGCAAGTGCCGTGATGGTGCGGTCGCCCCCGAGGGTGTTGAGCCGGTGATCCGCTTTCGCAACCCGATCGATGGTGAGGTGGTGATCGACGACCTGATCAAGGGCCGTGTCGTGATCAAGAACAGTGAGCTGGATGACCTGATCATCGCCCGTTCTGACGGCACGCCGACCTATAATCTGACCGTGGTGGTGGATGATGCCGACATGGCCATTGATTATGTCATCCGTGGTGATGACCATCTGAACAACACGCCGCGTCAGATCAATATCCTCAAGGCGATGGGTGTGACCCCGCCCAAGTATGCCCACTTGCCGATGATCCTCGGTGGTGATGGCAAACGCATGTCGAAGCGTCATGGCGCCGTGAGTGTGATGGCCTATCGTGAAGAGGGCTACCTGCCGGAGGCGTTGCTGAATTATCTGGTGCGCCTGGGCTGGTCACACGGCGATCAGGAGTTGTTCTCATTGGATCAGATGATTGAGTTGTTCTCGCTGGAAGGTTGCAACAAGGCAGCGTCGACGTTTAATCCGGAAAAGCTGTTGTGGTTGAATCACCAATACATCATGAACAGTGATCCGGCGCACGTGGCGCATCACTTGAGTTATCACCTGGGTTCGCTGGAGATCGATCCGACGACTGGCCCGGATATCCAGGAGGTGATCAAGGCGCAGCGTGAGAAGGCGAAGACGCTGGTCGATCTGGCCAAGGTATCGGTGTTCTATTATCGCGACCCGGCTGAATACGATGCCAAGTCTGCACAGAAGGCCTTTGCCGGTGATGCGGCCAAGGTGTTGGCGGAGCTGAAGGCAACGATGGCGGGTTTGGATGACTGGAGTCGCGAATCGATTCATGGCTGCTTGGAAACCGTGGTCAACAAGCTTGAGGTAGGTTTCGGCAAGGTGGGGATGCCTGCACGTTTGGCAGTGACTGGCGGCGCACCATCACCCGACTTGGACCTGGTGTTGTATCTGGTGGGCAAGGATAATTGTCTGCGTCGTTTGGATAAGGCGATTGCTTTTATTGAGTCGCAAGCGGCGTAAAAACTGCTGCAGGCGTGCGTTCAAATCAAACATCGAAAAAAATTACATTTTTGTAAAAAAGGTGCTTGACGAGGTGGGGTCTGCTACGTAGAATGCGCGTCTCTTTCGGGGGCTATAGCTCAGCTGGGAGAGCGCTTGCATGGCATGCAAGAGGTCGGCGGTTCGATCCCGCCTAGCTCCACCAAATCTTTCAAGGGCCTAGCCTTGAAAGTGACGTTTTAAAGAACGTCCCCTTCGTCTAGAGGCCTANNCAGGGGTTCGAATCCCCTAGGGGACGCCAAATTAAGAGACCCCCGGTGCAATGCACCGGGGGTTTTTTATTTTCAGCATGATGAGCAGCGGCATGACTGAAACATTCCTATCTAGATACATGAATTTACCTGTGCTGATCGATGTTCGTATCGACGGCAGATCCCCGTGTTGTTTGTGTGAGAAATAATTGATCAAAATGCTTGCGTATTAGGATATTTGTTCTATGGTTATTGGCGGCGGCTGAAGTCGTGCCTCCATTGTAGTTTTCCATTCATATTAGAGAGGAGGGGTAACAATGGTAGAACAGCGCTCTGCTGTAGAAGATGATGCGCCCATCGTGGTTGGCTTGGTGCTGATCGTAGCGGTATGTTGGGGGGTTGCAGCGGCACTGGTTGGTTAAGCTTTAACTGATCGGATGTCCCCACTTCGTGGTTCAGCATTGGGGTGGGGATCTAGATTAAGTCGCCTTTGCGGCTTTTTTTGTGCCCCTGATTTTGTTCTACTTAGGGCTTTGGCTGATGACCCGCCCTATGCAATTTACCTTTAAGCCGATCGGTATTATCCACTCTTGCTACCCAGATAAATTCGGTGTGCCGCGCCAACCGGGTTTGGTCAGTGCCGCCGAGGGGCGACTGGAGTTATTTCCCCCGTATAATCGTGCCGAGGCCGTCCGTGGTCTGGAGGCGTTTTCCCATTTGTGGATCAGTTTTGTCTTCCATCATTGCCTGGAAGGAAACGACCGTTTGATGGTGCGGCCACCGCGCTTGGGGGGGAATCGTAAGGTGGGCGTGTTTGCCAGCCGCTCGACACATCGGCCCAATCCGCTCGGTTTGTCGGTGGTCAAGCTCGAGGCCGTGGAGCAGGTGGGGACAGGGGTGTCGCTGCGCCTGTCGGGGCTGGATCTGGTGGATCAGACGCCGGTGCTGGATATCAAGCCCTACCTGCCGTATTCGGATGCGATTATGGATGCCCGCTCCGGCTATGTGGATCAGGAGATGTTTAAGTTATTGCAGGTTGAGTTCGCATCAGAGGCTGAGGCGCAGTGCGCCCGGTTTGAGGGGGCGCATCCGGGATTGCGGCGCCTGATTGACCAGGTGGTGGCGCAGGATCCGCGGCCGGCCTATCTGGCCAGGGGGGATGCCGATGGTAGCAGTGAGCGTGGATTCGTATTGCGGCTGTACCATTATGAGATCCGTTGGCGGATCGAGGCTACAGGCGATGGAGTGCTCGCGCGCGTGCTCGAAATTGCACCAGAATCTTAATAATGAGGTGGTTTCTATCTTGGCCGCCTATTTCTGGTATCATTCGGGGCTTAACTTTCTTGGGGATACGCCGGGCGGTGTTTAGTCGTGGTGTATTGCAGAGGGGCATGGTGTCCCTTAGCTTGCGGTAATCGCGCCGCATTAAGAAAAAGAACAGGGTATATGGAGCAGAAGGGCAGTTATACACGGGACGATTTGTTGGCCTGTGGTCGTGGTGAATTGTTTGGTCCAGGTAATGCACAATTGCCATTGCCACCGATGTTGATGTTCGATCGCATCACACATATTTCTGAAACAGGCGGCACGCATAATAAGGGGCAGATTGTTGCCGAATTGGATATCAAGCCCGATCTGTGGTTTTTTGATTGCCATTTTGCCGGTGATCCGGTGATGCCGGGTTGTTTGGGACTCGATGCCATGTGGCAGCTGATTGGTTTCTACCTGGGGTGGCGCGGTGGTCCGGGGCGTGGTCGCGCGCTGGGCGTAGGTGAGGTAGCCTTCCGCGGTCAGGTAACACCGGAGAAACAGAAGGTGACCTATCGTATCGATATGAATCGCGTCATCATGCGCAAGCTGTATATGGGTGTAGCGGATGCGGTGATGGAAGTGGATGGAAAGGAGATATACTCTGCCAAAGACCTGCGCGTTGGTTTGTTTACTTCGACCGAGAATATGTAGAAGGAGCCCTTTGTGAGACGAGTTGTTGTGACCGGCCTCGGCATTGTGAGTTGTCTGGGCAATGATAAACAATCTGTCGCCGATGCGCTTTATCACGGGCGTTCGGGTATCAGCTACCAGCCTGACTATGCGGAGATGGGGTTTCGTTCGCATGTGGCGGGCACGATTGATATCGATCTGGAAACGCTGATCGACCGTAAATTGCGCCGTTTCATGAGCGATGCGGCGGCGTTCAATTACATTGCGATGCAGCAGGCGATTGCAGATGCAGGTTTGACCGAAGAACAGGTCTCGAATCCGCGTGCGGGTCTGGTGGTCGGTTCCGGCGGCGCATCACACGACAATATCGTGATCGGTGCGGACACACTGCGTGAAAAGGGCATTCGTCGTGTTGGTCCTTATATGGTGCCCAAGACCATGGGCAGCACCACGTCGGCCAATCTGGCCACCGCCTTCAAGATCAAGGGCGTGAATTACAGTATTAGTTCGGCCTGTTCCACCAGCGCACACTGTATCGGTAATGCGATGGAGCTGATCCAGTTCGGCAAACAGGATGTGGTTTTTGCCGGTGGTGGTGAAGAAGTCAGCTGGGCGGGCACCATGATGTTTGATGCGATGGGCGCACTGTCCACCAAATACAACGAGACCCCCGATAAGGCCTCGCGTGCCTATGATGCCGACCGTGATGGTTTTGTCATCTCCGGTGGTGGTGGTCTGCTGGTGTTGGAAGAGCTGGAACACGCGAAGAAACGCGGTGCCAAGATCTATGCCGAGCTGGTCGGTTACGGTGCAACCTCCGATGGTTACGACATGGTACAGCCGTCTGGCGAAGGCGCGGTGCGCTGTATGCAACAGGCCCTGGCGACGGTGAATGGCAAGGTCGATTACATCAATGCCCACGGCACCAGCACACCGATCGGTGATACCCGTGAGTTGCAGGCGATTCGTGAGGTGTTTGGCGATCAGATGCCGATGGTCAGTTCGACCAAGTCTCTGTCGGGGCATGCCCTGGGGGCGGCGGGTGTCAATGAGGCGATCTATTCGCTGCTGATGATGGAAGGCAACTTCATTGCGGCCTCGGCCAATATCGAGACGCTGGATCCGGAGGCTGAAGGCGCCAACATCGTGCGTGAGCGCGTGGACAACGCCAATCTCAATATCATCCTCTCCAACAGCTTTGGCTTTGGCGGCACCAACGCCTGCCTGGTCTTTCAGCGCTACAGCGCTTGATCCTGAGGCCCCGCCGTCGTGGCGGGGCTGACCTTCATGTCTGATATCTATTCATTTTTCGCCACTGCCCCGCGCGGCGTCGCCTCGGTGTTGGCCGATGAGTTGCGCGCGCTCGATGCCGAAGTCGCTCTCAAAGAGCAACCGGGTGGGGTGATCTTTGAATCCGACTTGGCTTTTGCCTACCGCGTTTGCCTGTGGTCGCGCACCGCGAGCCGGGTGCTGCTGAAGCTCGACGATTTTTATGCGCCCGATGCCGAGGCCTTGTATCACGGTGTGCAGGCGATCAACTGGTTTCGTCATCTCAACTGCGAGCAGAGTCTGGCGGTGGACGTGACGCTGAGCCAGTCGCGCATCGACCATAGCCACTTCGCCGCACTGAAGGTAAAGGATGCCATCGTCGACCAGATGCGTGACGACGAAGGACGACGGCCGTCGGTGGATACCCAGCGTCCCGATCTGCGGCTGCATGTCTATATCCGTCGCGATCAGGCAACGGTGTATCTCGATCTGTCGGGTGAGACGCTGCACCGTCGTGGTTATCGGCAGGATGGCGCAGCGGCACCGTTGAAAGAGAATCTGGCGGCGGCGCTGTTATTGCGCGCCGGTTGGCCGGCGGTGGCTGAGAATGGCGGCTGTTTGCTCGACCCAATGTGCGGTTCAGGCACCCTGGCGATTGAGGCGGCGCAGATCGCGCTCAATCGTGCGCCCGGTTTGCAGCGTGACTACTGGGGATTCGCGGGTTGGCGAGGGCATCAGCCTGATGCCTGGCAGGCCCTGTGTGATGAGGCCAAGGCCAGCAGTAAAGAGGCCGGCTCGCTGCGGATCGAGGCCTACGATATCGATGGCAAGGCGCTGGCCGCCGCGCGCGACAATATCGCCGCGGCTGGTCTGGACGATGTGATTACGCTACGCCGACAGGCCGTGGCTGAGCTGACGGCACCCGCCGATTGCGCGGCGGGGTTGGTGATGGTCAACCCACCCTACGGTGAACGTCTGGGCGAGGGTGATGCGCTGGTCGAACTCTATCAGACCTTTGGTGCGCGTCTGCGCGAGCAGTTTGTCGGTTGGCAGGCGGCGGTATTCACCGGCAATCCCGAGCTGGCGAAACAGCTCGGCATACGCAGTCAGCGTAAACACAAGTTTTTTAACGGGGCGCTGGAATGCCTGTTGTTGCGGTTTGATATCACGCCTGAGTGGTTCATGAACCCGCGGCGCCTGCCGCCTGCGGCGACGGAGTTGAGCGAATCGGCGCAGATGCTGGCCAACCGTCTGCGCAAAAATATCAAACAGCTGGCCAAATGGGCGCAGCGTGAGGCGATCGACTGTTATCGTGTCTACGATGCCGACATCCCCGAGTACGCCCTGGCCATCGATCTCTATCAGGGTGACGACGGTCAGCGTTGGCTGCATGTGCAGGAATACGAGGCGCCGAGGCAGATCGCCGAGGAAGATGCCCGGCGTCGTTTGCGCGAGGCCTTGGCAGTGATCCCCGACGTGATGCAGGTGGAAACAGACAAGCTGTTTCTGAAGGTGCGTAAACGTCAGAAGGGCAAGGCGCAGTACGAGAAGGTCGGTGCCGAGCGCCAGTTTCATCAGGTGCGCGAAAATGGCTGTCGTTTTTGGGTCAACTTCAGCGACTACCTGGATACCGGTCTGTTTCTCGATCACCGCATCACTCGCGGCATGTTGGCCGAGCTGGCGCAGGGGCGGGACTTTTTGAACCTGTTTGCCTACACCGGTTCGGGTACGGTCTATGCCGCGCACGGTGGCGCACGATCAACGACGACCGTCGACATGTCGCGCACCTATCTCGATTGGGCGCAGCGCAACATGGGCCTGAATGGTTTTAAAGGGCCGAGGCATCAGTTCGTGCAGGCGGATTGTCTGCGCTGGCTGGAGCAGGCGCAAGGCGAACGTCAGCGATATGGCCTGATCTTCCTCGATCCGCCGACGTTCTCGACGTCGAAGCGTATGCAGGACAAGATGGATGTGCAGCAGGATCATGTGCGCATGATCCGCCATGCCAGTCAGTTGTTGACGGCCGATGGCGTGCTGGTGTTCTCCAATAATTTCCGCAAGTTCCGCCTGGATACCGAGGCATTGTCTGAGCTGGAGATTGAGGATATCTCACGCAAGACCATCCCCCAGGATTTTGCGCGCAACGACAAGATCCATCGCTGCTGGTTGATCCGGCGGCCACCCAGTGCCGTGTGGCGCACGGCCGCCGTGAAGACTAAGCAGACATAAAAAAAGCGGCGTGGGTTAGACGCCGCTTTTTCGTTGTTGTAGTGCTCGTTATACCTTGAATTGATTCACAACATTCTGCAGTTGATGTGAAAGGCTGCTCAATGAACTGGTTGCTTCACTGACCTTGGTTGCTGTTTGTTGCGTCTCATATGACATGTCGTTGATGCGAACGATATTGCTGTTCACTTCTTCGGCCACCGCATTTTGTTCCTCGGCGGCGCTGGCAACCTGCGACATGATGTTGGAGATGGCAGCGACTGAACCGCTGATGGTCTCCAGTGCCACGCTGGCATCGGTAGCTTTTTCAACACTTGCCTCAGCGCGCTGGCTGCTGGCTTCCATGACTGATACCGCTTCACGGGTGCCGCTTTGCAGGCTGGAGATCATTTGTTGGATCTCCTGAGTCGATTGTTGGGTGCGACTGGCGAGGGTGCGAACCTCGTCGGCAACCACGGCGAAGCCACGGCCTTGCTCACCGGCGCGGGCGGCCTCAATCGCAGCATTCAAAGCCAACAGATTGGTTTGCTCAGCAATGTCTCGGATCACGTCCAGAATGGACCCGGCTTGTTGACTGTCCGCCTCAACTTTACGCAACACCTCGGCGGCTTTATTGACGTCGTTGGCCAGAACCTTGATCTCATTCATGGATTGCAGGACGATCTCTTTGCCAGTGGCTGATTCATTATTGGCCGCGTCGGCTGAATGGGCTGCATCGGTCACGTTACGGCTGACCTCTTGCACGGTGGCGACCATTTCATTCATGGCAGTCGCAACTTGCTCGGTTTCACCCAGCTGCTGGTTGATCGTGGAAGAGGCGCTGTTACTAAAAGAAGCCAATTCACCCGCTGAGCGACTGAGATCGTTGCTGGCGCGAGTGACCTGTTGTACGGCACTGCGGATCTTGGCGGTGAACTGATTAAAACCACGGCAGACATCGGTAATCTCGTCTTGACCATTCTCGGCCAGGGTTACCGTGAGATCACCTTCGCCTTCAGAGATTTCCAGCAGACGATTTCCGACCTGACGGATCGGGGTGACGACTGTTTTAAGAATGTACAGGTAGGCAAGTACCGCAATGATCAGGCCAATGATTGCCATCGAATAGATGATGAACAACCCACGCTCTTTGTCGGTATTCATGGTGGTGACATAACTTTCCACGGCACCATCACCGCTAGCTTCAACTTTCTCCAGGTTCTCGATCAAATCAGTGATTTCAGCATCGACTTCTTCTTTGGCTTTTTCCAGGCGTTGCTCGTTGGTGAAGGATGGGTCTTCGAGGTATGTCAGATAGGCATCGACAGCCTTCTCCAGTTTAGCGTTGAAGGCGCTGCGCTGTTTGTTGAATTGGCCCGCGGCTGCAGGATCAGCGAGGCCAGCGGAGAGCATGCGATCCAAGGCTTCATCAGCGTCGGCCTTGTCCTTCGCCATTTGATCTAAAAAATCCTTGATCGTGGCGCGATCTTCGGTATCCATCAGGCGATGGAAGGCGATTACGCGTGCCTGAATAAAGATCATGCCTTCCATTGCACCGTCGGCGGTATTCCAGGCGGGGCCGGTGACATAATCGAGCCCCTTGGACATCAAGTTAGAACTGTAATAACCCGCGCCACTTGCGACCAATAGCAAGAGGGTTAGTCCAGAAAATATCGCGCCAATACGCGTGCTGATTTTTAATTTCATACGTTGATGCTCCTTGCGATGCCGGCCTGGAGGTTGATTGATAAACGACGACTCTGGCTCAACATCTTTTATTAATTCCAGTATTGGATATTGTCGCTGTGTCGAGACTTAGAATCGGTCCCAAACCAATAGTCTAAACATTATTATTCATATGGAAATGTAAATGTTTGTTACATGGCGGCAATATCTATAGTTTTGCCATGCCTTGTCGATAGAGCAAGGGCCTATGAAATCAAAATATTTACCTTTTTTGTGGCGTTTGCGGTACTGATCTCGGTATTGCTGATTGCCACCACCGTCCATCGCGCTGTGCAGCAGGGATACCAAAGCGAGCAGCGTGATCAAGTATTGTATCGCATGAGTGCACTGCGTTGGCGTTTAGAGGCTGGGTTGAATTTACGCCTCTATGTGACCGAGGCGCTGATTCCATATGTATTGGAGCACCCTAATCTGAATCAGGCTGAATTTGCCGGCATCGCGAAGCGATTGATTGATGGGCGCAGAGGTATTCGCAGTATACAGCTGGCCAAGGACAGCGTCGTGAGTCACATCTATCCAAGGGCAGGTAATGAAGCCGCCTTGGGTTTAAGGTTGCTGGAGCTCGATTCGCAATCAGCGGCAGTTAAACGGGCCTTGGATTCCAGGCAGACTGTTGTCGCAGGCCCGGTGGATCTGGTGCAAGGTGGGCGGGCCTTTGTTGCGCGAACGCCAATCTATTTGCCCAGCGAGGATCGCAGTCAGCCGTTGCAATATTGGGGATTGGCGACCATCTTGCTGGATGTCGAGGATTTGTTGCTGGAGGCTGGGGTTGCAGGCGAAAGTCATGCCTTGCGGATTGGTCTTCGTGGTTTTGATGCCTTGGGAAATCAGGGGGACGAGTTTTATGGTCCGAGCTGGCGCCCCGGCAGTAAACCAGTAGAAACGACAGTCGTGCTACCTAATGGTAGTTGGGTAATGTCGGCTGCGCCGATCGGTGGCTGGGAGGCGATGGTACCAGGCACCAAGGTTGGGTGGGGGTTTGCAATTGTCGCTGCGGTATTGATGGCAAGTTTTGCTTATTTTCTGGTGAGGACCCCTGTTCGTTTACGAGAGGAAGTAAGTAAGGCCACGCATGCGCTAGAGCAAATCCAGCTAGACCTGGAGGCCAGGGTTGCTCAACGTACCAGTGAGTTACAAGAGCTCAACGATACCCTGCGCGAGCGTGAGCGTCGTTTGGAAGAGGCGCAACGCATCGGCCATATTGGTAATTGGGTGTGGCGGATTGATGGTGGGGGATTTGATTGGTCTGAGGAAATGTATCGGATTTATGGAGCGCTACCAGGTCTGATTGATTGCAGATATGAAGCAATGATGCAGCGTGTACATCCAGAAGACCGCATTGACGTGGCACGGGCGGTACAGGCCGCGATGAATGATTGCACGGCCTTCTGTATTGATCACCGCTTAGTATTGGATGGCGGCAAGGTGCGTTCGGTACGTTTTCAGGGCGAAGTTGACCGTGAACTCGGTGGAGATGGTGTGGTGATGGCGGGCACCTTGCAAGATATCACCGAACGGATTGAGGCGGAGTCTCGTTTATTCAGGCTGGCGCATTATGATGTCTTAACCGGACTGCCCAACCGGGCCTTGCTGCGAGATCGCCTGGAACACGCGCTGAAGTTCGCATATAGAAATCATCATGCGGTGGCATTGGTGATTTTGGACATCGATCGTTTCAAACATTTTAACGATAGCCTGGGGCAGGCGTTGGGTGATGAACTCTTGGCCGATGTGGCGCACCGTATTCAGCGCATGTTGCGCAGTGATGATACCTTGGCACGGCTTGGCGGTGATGAGTTTGCGGTTGTGTTGGAAGGAGTAAATGACTCAGATCAGGTCGCCATTGCCTTAAAGAAGATTTTTGATGCCCTGGGGCAGCCGATTGAGTTGCCAGAACAAGACTCGTTATATATCACAGCATGTGCGGGCATCAGTCTGTACCCGTCTGACGGACGTACGGTTGATAGTTTGCTTAAACATGCGGCTTTGGCGCTGTACAAGGCCAAAGAAGATGGGCGTAACCGATATCATTTCTTCTCGTCGGACTTGGGCGCTCGGGCGCTGGAGCGAGTGAAGATTGAAAGCGAGATGCGCCGTGCCATCCAGAATGGTGAGTTTGTGCTGCATTACCAACCGCTCGTCAATACCAAGCGAGGTGTCATTGCTGGTTTCGAGGCCTTGGTACGTTGGCAGCACCCGCAGCGGGGTATGGTCTCACCATTGGAATTCATTCCAATCGCCGAGGAGAGCGGCCTGATTGAGCCTCTGGGGCTGTGGGTGATGGAAGAGGCCTGTCGTCAACATCGGCAGTGGCAGTTACAGGGGCTGCGGCCGCCACCAGTGCATATCAATCTTTCCGCACATCAATTCAAGAATGAATCGCTGGCGCAAGCATTGTTTGGGCTGCTGGCTAAATATCAGTTGGCGCCTGAGCATATCGGTCTGGAAGTCACCGAGAGCGTGCTGATGCAGGATACGGCGGTGGTGATTCGCACGTTAAATGCACTGAAAGAGGGGGGGATTCATATCTCCATCGATGATTTTGGTACGGGCCATTCGTCATTGAGTTATTTGAAGCGCTTCGATATCGATTGTCTCAAGATAGACCGCAGCTTTGTGCGGGATGTGACCACAGATAGCGATGATCTGGCGATCGTCGAGGCAGTGATATTGATGGCGCATCAACTCGGGCTGACTGTGGTTGCAGAAGGCATAGAGCAGGTTGAGCAGCTGTCGATCTTGTGTCGTCTGCATTGTGATGTCGGTCAAGGTTATTATTTCAGTCCACCGATGGCAGCGGCGGCAGTGCCTGCCTATCTTGATAGTAATGATGGTGCTGAAAAATTGGGTGTGGCCTAAAAATCACTTGGCTGATAGTTCTCTGTAAAGCCTTCCTCATCAACGCCGATAGATTGATTGTGTACGGGGTTGATTTCACTTAGGAACTTACGGGGCGACACATGGATGGATGTCTGACAGGCTGGAAGCATAAGCTCACGGTTTTTTGTATATTTGCTGCGCTACTCAGCTGGCAAGGTTTGGCGTTGGCGACAAAATCTGCGGAACCACCAGCGGAAAAGGTCAGTGATGTCCGGATTCTGATCGATATTTCGGGCAGCATGAAGCGTAATGATCCGAATAATCTGCGTATTCCCGCCCTGCGTCTTATTACTCAATTATTGCCTGCGGGCAGTCATGGAAGCGTTTGGACCTTTGGTCAGTACGTCAATATGCTGGTCAAACAAGGAGAAGTTGATGCGGTTTGGAAGCAGCATGCTTCTCAAGCCGCTGCCGAGGTCAGCTCCCTGGGCATGTATACAAATCTCGAAGGTGTATTGGAGAAATCTAGCTGGGATTGGAAGGAGCCGGCCCCGGCGATCGATCGCAGTATCATTCTATTGACCGATGGCTTGGTTGATATCTCTAAAAGTGATGCTGAAGATGCGGCTTCGCGTAAACGCATCCTCGAACAGACACTGAAACGGTTACAGGCCGCAGGCGTGACGGTCCATACGATTGCTCTGTCTGATGAGGCCGACAAATCCTTCCTCGGCCAGCTCGCCGCCGCTACATCCGGTTGGTATGAAGAGGTAGCCGATGCCGCGCAGTTGGAGCGGGTCTTTCTGAAGATGTTCGAGCGGGCGGTTGCCGTTGAATCCCTGCCGATGAACAACGATGGCATCATGGTCGATAGCAGTATCAAAGAATTGACGATGCTTATCTTCCGCAAGGATAAAGAAAGCATTGCTGAGGTTGTTCAGCCTGATAGTAAAAAGTTTGATTATCGTAATGCGCCGGCTGCGGTGAATTGGCGTCATTCTGAGCGCTATGATTTGGTGACCATCACTGAGCCGATGCCAGGGGTATGGAAGGTGAATGCAGATGTTGATCCGGATAATCGAGTCATGGTGGTCACGGACCTGAAATTACGTACCTCGACATTGCCGAATGTGATGTTGCAGGGGGACCAACTTCCTTATTTTGCTGAATTGTATGAGCAGGGTGAGGTGATTCGTAAGCCTGAGTTCTTGATGCTGGTGCGAGTGGCAATGGAACAGGCGCGGGCAGGGGAGAATGGCGTCAAATTGCCGATAGGCGATAAGGGGCAGGCTCCTGACGAACATGCCGGCGATGGTCGTTACAGTGCATTGATCGGCGATGCACTACTCGCTGGAGATTATGAATTCACTGTGCAGGTCGATGGCACTACCTTTAAGCGCTCGCGCAATCACTCTGTCCGCGTGGTATCCGCGCCAGCATTGGTGACGACCGAGCGGGTCTCTGAAGGTAATCCAGCGCATTATGTGTTGAATGTGGTGCCGTATCCTGACTTGGTCGATGCAGATACGGTGCAAATAAGCACCCTGATTTCCAAAGTGGGTGGCGGTCAGATGACAACGGCAATCCCTCGCGTCGGCCCTAATGAGTGGCGCCTGGAGATGGATGTGGATCAAGGCGACCTGTTTGAATTGGAGTTGGAACTGGAAGCAGTGCGTAACGGCGAACAAGAGAAAAGCCAATATGCACTTGGCAGTTATCGTTTAGGCGGTGATGGGAAGAAGATTGAAAAAGTCGAGCATCAGGCCCCCGTAGCTGCTCCAGCCGTAGTACATGAATCTGAGCCTGTTGAACATGTCGAGGCGGAGGCTGCGCATGAACCGGAGCTAGTGGATGCGGCGCCTGCTGAGGATGGTCATGAAGCAGAGACTGCTGCTGATGAAGAGCCAAATTGGCTGATGGTGATCTTGAAGGTTCTCGCATTCAATGTATTGATCATTGGGGCAGGTTTCTTTATTTACAAAAAATGGTTTGCCACACCCAAAGTAAAAGAGGACGGGGGCGAGAACGAAGCCAGCGACAAGGAAGGGGCTAAATCATGATTAGTATCGATCCAGCAATCCTGTTTGTAATGGGGGAGGTGATGCTTGCCCTCCTCGTTGGCCTGGGGGCGATTTGCTTCTGGTTGCTGCGTAACCGTAAACGCGACAAGAGTGCTATCAGTATCCTGGAAGCAAGACTGAAGAAGAATTCATCCAGTCGTGAGCAAATGTTTGAGGATATGATCAAGGGTGCTGCGGGTGATGGCGAGGAGGAGGTTGAAAAGGAGGGCGGGGCCAGTAAAGAGTTGGCCAAGGAGTGGGTGGCCAAGGAAAACAAACTCTATGGTCATCTGATCAATATGTATGCGACGCGTGATAGTGCGGTGGTCAGCAGCCTGGATAAGCTCTTGCATGAATATACCTCCAACTATCTGGATATCGTGGTTGAAATGCGCAAGCGCCTGAATGATCAGCAGCTCGCAATGGATGAAGAAACCCAGGCGGCATTGTCGCGAATGGAAGAGCAGGGGAAATTGCTGAGCACTCAGGTGACTGAGTTGAAGGAAGAAAATGCCCGTCTGGCGAAGGAGCTACAAAACGCTGAGCGCGAGATTGATCAGACGGTACGCGAGTACGCTTCTGCATTTCGCCATGACGGAACTAAAGCGCCAGCACCGGTTGCGGCAGTGGCAGCAGCAGGTGCTGCAGTGGCGACGGCGGCCGTAGCAGCTGGGATGGACGGGCAACATGACTCTGTACAGACATCCAAAGCAGTCGACGATGTCCCTGAAGATGGTGCTGGCGTCGAGGATGTCATGATCACCAGCCCAGGGGATCAGGTAACAGATGTTTTGTCTCAGTCAGAGGACGAAGGCGCACAATCTCGACCTGCCGTGTCAGCTAGTGAGGTGATCGAATTGGCTGATGATGACGATGGTGTGGTGTCGGTTGCGGAAGAAGAGACAAGTGTCGATGGCGATGTGATAGCCGATGAGGCGAAGATGGATGTCTTGGCTATGACGGAAGAGCCGGAAGCTGTGCCTGTGTTGGAGGATGCTCTGGCAGACGATGAAGACAGTGCCTTGGCAGATTTGATGGCTGAACTGGATGCTGCGGACGCTGATCATGCCGCGTCGCTGACTGATCCAGAGCAAGAACCAGCGCAGGAGCTAGTGCAAGAGGATGCTTCTACAGAGAGCCTGGATGATGAGAACTGGGATCCGGATGCGATGTGGAAGGCGGCATTGGAGGAGGCGAGTGGTGAAAATGAATCTATGGATGCTGCTGCGCCGGTAATCGTCGATGAACTGCCATCTGAGGAAGAGGCTGTCGATGCTTCGGCCAAAGACGATGCGGAGGGGCAGATTGATGATGACCTGTTGGCGCAATTGCAGGCGATGAATATGGGGGATGATGACCCCAATATTGAAGATCTGATTATGGGCAGTTCACACAATGATAATAATAAAAAATAACTTGATCTACAGCGGCGTCTTATTTGGGGCGCCGCACTCTTCTCGTACGAACTTGGGCACTAGATAGCCCGGCAGTTTTTGCTGCAGCTGTGCACGCAGCACACGCGTAGCCTCATCACTGACTTCAAAATGAGCCGCACCATGCACTCGATCCAGCATGTGTTGATAGTAGGGTAGTACACCCGCGTCAAATAGCGTTTCACTTAGAGTGACCAGTGTTTCCACATCATCATTGATCCCCTTCAAGAGCACGGCCTGGTTCAACAGGTCGATGCCCGCCTGTCGCAAACGATTCAAGGCGGCGCGGCTGTGTTCATCGATCTCGTTGGCATGGTTGCAATGGATGACCATGCAGGTGCGCAGGCCAGTGCGTGATAGCAGTTCAATGAGACCGGTGTCGATGCGATCGGGCAGGACCAGTGGCAGCCGCGTGTGGATGCGCAGGCGGCGCAGGTGGGGGATGTCGTCCAGCGCCTGACAAAGCGCATCCAGTTGCGCGTTGGATAAGGCCAGCGGATCACCGCCGCTGAGAATGATTTCATGTAGCGTGGGATCCTGGCTGACTGCGTCGACAATCTCCTGCCAGTCGCGTTGACGGCTGCTGAGTTCGGGGTAGGGGAAGTGTCGACGAAAACAGTAGCGGCAGTGCACGGCGCAGGCGGGGGTGGTCATCACCAGGGCGCGGCCATGGTATTTTTGCAGCAGGCCGCGATGTTTGACGGCGGCCAGGTCGCCGACCGGGTCGTGGCTGAAACCGGGGCTGGGCAAGGATTCAGCGTGTAGCGGCAGCACCTGCAATAGCAGTGGATCGCGAGGATCACCGTAGCGCATCTTGTCGGCGAACGGGCGCGGCACGCGTACCGGGAAGTCCTGTGCGTCGGCCAATAATTCGGGGGGCAGGCCCAGCAGCTCGATCAATTCCGCCGCCGACTTGATGGCATCGGCCAATTGCTGCTGCCATTTTGGGCGCTGCGCTGTCAGGGGTTCGGCTTGCATGGGGTTTGGTGAAAGAATTGTTGTTTTCTAGAAATGGGTGGTCTATGCGATAATCCGCGGCGAAGCGAAATTATAGCCCAGATACATCCCAGAAACCGAGGAAAGCATGGCAAGTTACAGCACGAGTGAATTTAAGAGTGGCTTGAAGATCATGATGGACGGCGATCCGTGCGCCATCGTTGAGAACGAGTTTGTTAAACCGGGTAAGGGCCAGGCCTTTAACCGCGTCAAAATCCGCAACCTGAAGACCGGGCGCGTCGTCGAGCGTACCTTCAAATCAGGTGACACCCTCGAGGCGGCGGATATTGTCGATACCGATATGCAATATCTCTACAGCGATGGTGAGTTCTGGCACTTCATGGTGCAGTCTACCTTCGAACAGTACGCGGCCCCTGAGTCGGCGATGACCGAAGCCATTAAGTGGATCAAGGGTGAAGAGATCTGTGTGGTCACGCTGTGGAACGATGCGCCGTTGAGCGTTGCACCGCCAAATTTTGTGGTGCTGACGATCACTGAGACCGACCCCGGTGTGCGTGGTGATACCTCTGGCGGTGGCGGTAAACCTGCGACCCTGGAGACTGGCGCCGTGGTGCGTGTGCCGCTGTTCGTGGATACCGGTGAACAGATCAAGGTTGATACGCGTACTGGTGAGTACGTGTCGCGCGTCAAAGAGTAAGTCTGCGCCGTGAGTTTGCGGCCTGATTGGCGCCCCAGCGCCTCACTTGAGCAACTGCGTATGAGAGCCCGTATCCTGCAAGGGATACGGGCTTTTTTTGCTGAACGCGGTGTGTTGGAAGTGGATACGCCTGCCTTGTCGCCAGCCGCGTCGACGGACCCCTATCTGAGCAGCTTTGTCTGTGAGTACCGCCCGTTTGGCGCGGCCGCCGATGTGCCGGGGGTGCCGTTGTATCTGCAGACCTCACCTGAGTTTGCGATGAAGCGCCTGCTGGCGGCGGGCAGTGGACCGATTTACCAAATCTGTAAGGCCTTCCGTAACGGCGAGTCTGGCCGCTGCCATAGCCCGGAATTCACGATGCTGGAATGGTATCGGCCGGGGTTTGATCACCATCGGCTGATGGATGAAGTGGCTGCCCTGGTGATGAAGGTGCTGGCCGTGCCGACCGTGGCGCGGATTAGTTACGGCGAGTTGTTTGCAAGTCAAACCGGCCTGGATCCGCATTGTTCGACGGTAGCGGCGCTCCAGCAATTTTGTCAGCAGCAACAGCTGTCGATGCCGTTGACGGCGGACGATAGTGTTGACGACTGGCTCATGTTCGTTATGGCCGAATACATCGAGCCGCGTTTGTCACCCGCGCCATTGCTGGTTTACGACTTTCCGTCGGGGCAGGCGATGCTGGCCAGGACGGTTGAGCGAGCCGATGGTATCCGGGTCGCACAGCGCTTCGAGCTGTATGCCGGCGGTCTGGAATTGGCCAACGGTTTCTTTGAGTTGCAGGATGCGGCTGAGCAGCGGCGTCGGTTTGAGGTCGATCTGATCCGGCGTCAATCACTGGGCTTGCCAGCGGTGCCGATGGATGAGTCCTTGCTGGATGCTTTGAAGGCTGGGTTGCCGGAGTGTGCCGGGGTTGCGCTGGGGGTCGACCGGTTGGTGATGCTTGCGGCAAACATGCAGTCTATCCATCAGGTGACAGCGTTGTCGGTACTGGGGCCGGCTTGACCAGGTTTGCTTAAATTACATCGCGTTAGGTGTCGGTTATTTTTACAGTTTTGTCATTATCCCGTTATTTGGACGTGGTATAGCCAGAGGCGAATCTTCGTTGCGCTTTGCCTATCTGTCTGTTTTATAAGCGTGTTCTAATAAAGATATATCTGTTTTACTAGAAAAAATGGCTCATGGCCTGTTTTTTGCTTCATAGGTGTAGGTGGATGTCGTTGTCAAAAAAGATGCGACAACGTTAAGGTTAGAGTCAGATAGTCCGATCACACAATAACAATAATGAGAATGCTTGTTGCCCGGGGGGATATGATGGAAAAAAGATGGACGGTTCGTTCCATGGCACAACTGGATGTGGACTTGATGGAAGAAGAGCACTTGGTGGCTCGCAGTTTTACCCGTGATATCAGTTTTGGCGGTGCCTTTGTTGCAATGAAAGGTATTCCTCGTCCAGCATTGGACTCAAAATTGGACTTGGTATTTAAGTTGGGCGATGACGCCCATACCACCAAATATCGGGTTCATGCACGTGTGGTACGTGAAACCGACGATGGTATTGGTTTGATGTTTAAGGATTTTGACGCGTCAGCGTTTCGCAGCTTGCGCGAGTTGTTGCGCCACAAGGATGAGTTTGTCAGTACCAGTGGCGTGCACGCCTAGACTGCACTCCCTCCCCGGGTGTTGTGGCGCCCGGGGTGGGGATTAAGCGTTAAGCACCCCTATTTGTTCACCCATCACGACGGTTGCATCGGCGGTCAGCTTATTGCTCCAGTCGAGCATGTCCTTGCCAAACAACAGCACAACCGTTGAGCCCATGTTGAAGCGGCCCATTTCTTCGCCTTTATCCAGTTTGACCTGGCGCGCGTGCTGAGGACCGTACTGACGGTATTCAAAGTCGCGGAAGGTGGCATCCCCATAATTGCCCGTCCATACGGTTTCGATGCCGCCGACAAAGATGGCGCCGACCAGAATCACGGCCATCGGTCCCCACTGGGTATCAAAGATGGCAACGAGGCGTTCGTTGCGGGCGAACAGGCCAGGCACGGTACGGGTGGTCGCGGCATTGACGCTGAAGAGGCGGCCGGGCACATACACCATGTGGCGCAGCTCGCCGGCCAGCGGCATGTGGATGCGGTGATAGTCGCGTGGTGACAAATATATAGTCGCGAAGCTGCCGTCGATAAACAGATCGCGTAGCGCTTCGTTGCCGCCGACCAGTGCCTGCAGGCTGTAGTCGTGCCCCTTGGCCTGATAGACGCGACCATCGATGATGCGCCCGGCCTCGCTGACGGCGCCATCGACCGGGCAGGCGACCGCATTTGTCTCCGCCGCAATCGGTCGTACCCCGTCACGCAGCGTGCGGGTGAAGAAGTGGTTGAAGCTGGCGTAGGCCTCCGGATTGGGCTCGGCGGCAATGCTCATGTCGACATTGAAGCGCTGGACAACTTGATTGATCATCAGGTTTTTGATGCCGGGGTGCTGGATCCGGGTGGCCCAGTACATCCCCTTCGACAGCAGATGATGGGGGAGCGGATATTGGATGATCGATTTCAAATGGTCACTAAAAGATGGCATGGATATCCTATTCTGGTTCGATGAATGCTTGCGGCGTATCCTACCGCAATTGAATTATGAGCGCACGACGGAGTCCGGCGGATGATGGATGACCCACAAGTAACGGGATTGGGTGAGGCCTTGGTGGCCAGGGGCTGGATGTTGAGTTGTGCCGAGTCGTGTACCGGCGGTGGAATCGCGGCTCGTGCGACGTCTGTTGCGGGCAGTTCCGCCTGGTTTGATCGGGGTTTTGTTACCTATAGCAATGAATCCAAGCAGGAAATGCTTGGGGTTGATGGCAACATCATCGCGGCCCACGGTGCAGTGAGTGAGCAGACGGTGTTGGCGATGGTCGAGGGCGCCCTGGCGCGCAGTCGGGCGCAGGTGGCGGTGGCGGTCAGTGGCATTGCCGGTCCGGGCGGCGGCTCAGCAACCAAGCCGGTGGGCACGGTGTGGTTGGCGTGGCAGATAGCCGGACGCCCAGCGGTGGCCCGCTGTTTTCACTTTGATGGTGATCGGAATACTGTACGGTGCCAGGCCGAAAACGCAGCCCTTGATGGCTTGCTGAGTCTGTTGTCATCGCCGTGATGACGATAAGTCATTGCCTGGAAATGAGTTTTATAAAAATTTCTGACGGCCGTTGTCAGTGGCTGGAATTGCCGCTATAGTACTGTATATTTACACAGTCACCAACATGAGGGGCCAACAATGGATGAGCAAAAGAAGAAGGCGTTAAGTGCGGCATTAGGCCAGATCGAGCGCCAGTTCGGCAAGGGTTCGATTATGCGCATGGGCGACGAAGGCGCTGCGCGTGATATCGAGGCGATCTCAACCGGTTCCCTCGGTTTGGATGTGGCGTTGGGCATTGGCGGCCTGCCCAGGGGGCGTGTGGTCGAGATCTACGGCCCGGAGTCTTCCGGTAAGACTACGCTGACCTTGCAGGTAGTGGCCGAGGCACAGAAGGTCGGTGGTACGGCAGCTTTCGTTGACGCCGAACATGCTCTGGACCCTGTGTATGCTCAGCGGTTAGGTGTGAATCTGGATGATCTGTTGGTGTCGCAACCCGACACCGGTGAGCAGGCGCTGGAAATCACCGATATGCTGGTGCGCTCAGGGGCAGTGGATGTGGTGATCATCGACTCTGTGGCGGCACTGACCCCCAAGGCGGAGATTGAGGGTGATATGGGTGACTCTCATGTCGGTTTGCAGGCTCGATTGATGTCACAGGCCTTGCGTAAACTGACTGCCAACATCAAACGTTCCAACACACTGGTGATCTTTATCAACCAGATCCGNNATGTTCGGCAATCCCGAAACCACCACTGGCGGTAACGCACTGAAGTTCTACTCCTCTGTTCGTCTCGACATCCGTCGTACCGGTGCGATCAAGCGCGGCGAAGAGGTGGTTGGTAATGAAACCCGCGTCAAGGTTGTCAAAAACAAGGTGGCCCCACCATTTAAACAGGTCGAATTTGACATTCTTTATGGTGAAGGTGTGTCTCGCGAAGGTGAGATCATCGATATGGGTGTGCAAGAGGGGGTCGTCGACAAGGCGGGCGCCTGGTATAGCTATAATGGTGATCGGATTGGTCAGGGTAAGGATAATGTTCGTACCTATCTAAAAGAAAATCCTTCGCTGGCGCAAGAAATTGAAGGGCGTATACGCGAAAAGCTGTTGTCTGGCGTGAAGGCTCGGCCCGTTGAGGAAGTAGAAGAAGAAATCTGACACATAAATGATGTGTGTTTGAAGTGGTGTAAAGGCACACGATCGTGAGTTGTTTTTGGTCACTCAGATGAGTGTTCTGACTTTAAAGCCTGGCAGGTACCTGTCAGGCTTTATTGTTTGCGCAGGTTTGTTCATGACTACCGTGGATAGATGGGCGTGGTGAATATGATATATTTTGTTGACAACTTTTCTGGGGTTAGCTGTTTGGATGAGTTGGCGTAATGTTGACGAATGGCTTGAAACTAGAAGTAGGTATTACATAGTGAGCGTGAATAATCCGACAGGAGTTAAGAATTATCTGCTGGCATTGGTTCTGCCCTTGGTGTTGTTGGTAACGACAACGCTAATCGGGGCAGGCAAGTTGGCCTCAGATATCGAATTCACTGAAAAGGAAATTGTTGGCGTTCATGAAATTGAGTCTTTTTATGAAAGTTTGATTGAGCTGCAACGTGTTAGAGGGTTTAGTTATATCCTTGATATAGGCGGGGCAGATCAAGTTGATATTGAGCGGGACTTGAAGGCTGCAGAAGATGCGTTTTCAGTGATTGTCACTGATCGCATGGAAGAGTCGCGAGCAGTTGACCTAAGGGTTGTTGCTATTCTTGAGCATATACTGGCTGAGCATAGGGCGCTGGTTGCAGCGGGTCGTAATGTCGATAGTGAAGAAAGATTTGAGCGTTACACTGACCTGATCAATGAGCTCAGGCTCAATATGGTCAGTGTCGCTGATTTGACCAATTTGTCGATAGACTCTGAAAATATCTCGTATTACATCCAGCGTTTTCTTGTTGAATCTCTTCCCACATTAACAGTCGTGATGGGGAAATACCGCGCGGTGACTGCTGCAATGCAGGATGGTACGAGAGACATGGAGTTGCTCGCCGAAAGAAAAAGGTTTCTTGAATATTATTTTAATAAAGAGATAGAGATGTTGGAGCAGCGCACGCTAGGGTTCCAATATCTACAGGAGAGTGGCTTGCCAGGCGTGGCAGCCGGTTATGAACAAGATTTGCATGTGCTTATATCTGGGCTCAGGGTGGCGATGAAAGAAGGCGCAAACCTGGATCACCGTCGTGGCGTGTACCAGCAGTTCTTATATATTAATGACCAATTTGAACAATTGGTCGGATTTTACCGGCATTCATCAAAAGTCTTAGAGATGTTGCTCAAGGCGCGCCTTGAGCAGCTGTCATTCATGTACAACCTGGTATTGGTGTTTAGTGTTGTCGGTTTTACCTTGATACTGGTGACGATGTACCTCTTGTTTCGTCGTAATGATTCCATTATCTCCGAGTTGACTGAGATGCGGGAACAGTCAGAGGCGGCAAAATCAAAGCTGGAACTTGTATTGGAGACAATTCCAGTCAAGGTGTATTGGAAGGATGCTGATGGTGTGTATCTTGGTGGTAATCGGTTATTTGCTCATGATGCAGGTCTGGGGAGTTTAGATGCAGTTAACGGAAAGCAAGATGCGGATCTTGTATGGAGTGAACATGCGGAACAGTATCGTGACGATGACTTGGATGTATTGGCTAGCAATCAAGGAAAATATCATCAGGAGATTCTGCAACATCGAAAAAATGATCAGGATGTATGGCTGGAAATTAGTAAGTCGCCATTAGTAGATGGCGAGCAAAAAATTATTGGCATCTTGGGGTGTTATCACAACATTACTGAGCGCAAACGTTCTGAACAAGAGTTGCATGAGTCAGAGATACGTTTGAGGAGTATCTTTGAAGGGGTGGTCGATGGTTTGGTGACTATCAATGAAGAGGGTGTTGTTCAGGACTTTAATCCCGCCGCAGAGAAAATATTTGGCTATGTGGCAGAGGATGTGATTGGCAAGAAGGTAAATGTGCTCATGCCCCATGATTATGCGGCCAATCATGATGGTTATTTGGCCTCCTATCATGAAACAGGTCACTCTCAGTCAATTCTTGGGTTGGGGCGTGAAGTTGAGGGGCTTCGTAGTGATGGAACACGTTTCCCAATGGAACTGGCGGTCAGTGAATTGTGGATCGGAGGGCGGCGTTTATATTCGGGCATAGTGAGGGATATCACTGAGCGTAAACGTATTGACCGAATGAAAAATGAATTTGTATCGACTGTGAGCCATGAGTTGCGTACGCCCTTAACCTCTATACGCGGCTCACTGGGGTTGGCATTGAGTGGTGTGGTTGGTGATGTGCCTGCCAAAATGCATGAGATGTTGATGATTGCATCGAATAATACGGAGCGATTGCTGCTTCTGATCAACGATATCCTGGATATGCAGAAGATTGAATCGGGAATGATGTCTTTTCATTTTCGCAAGCAAAACATGGAAGAGCTCGTCAAAGAGGCTGTCAGAGATAACGAGTCGTATGCGCGTCAGTTTAATGTGAAGTTTGTGCTTCAACGCAGTTTGAACAACGTGCATGTGTTTGCGGATAAGGATCGTATCATCCAGGTGATGGCGAACCTGCTATCGAATGCGGCCAAATTTTCCCCCAAGAATGAAACCATTGAGATCAGTCTCGCCCGTCACAAGGGTGCGGTACGTGTTTCGATAGCTGATCATGGGCCAGGCATCCCTGAAGACTTTCAGCCAAAATTGTTCGAAAAGTTTACTCAGCATGATGCATCTGATGCACGTCAAAAAGGTGGAACAGGACTGGGGCTGAGTATTACAAAAGCGATCATTGATAAGCATGGTGGCAAACTGGACTTTGTGTCCAAGATGGGAGTAGGCACTACTTTTTACTTTGAATTGCCAGAGCTATTGGCTGAAATTGATCCGGCAGAAAATTATGTACCCCGAAAACTGCCAGATAAACACCAGGCCTGCGTGTTGATTGTTGAAGATGATCCTGATGTCGCTGTGCTTATTCAACGTATGATGACACATGCCGGATATCTGGCGGATATTGCGCATAGCGCCACAGAAGCACGCAAACTACTCAAAACCAACTGGCAAAGATACAAACTGGTGACCTTGGATATTCAAATGCCTGATGAAGACGGCATTAGCTTTTTGAATAGTTTGCGCCAATCCGCTGAAACACGTGAGTTACCGGTTGTTGTGGTCTCTGTGAAGGCCAACGAGGCAAAGCGAGAACTGAGCGGCGGTGCGATGGGCGTATTGGATTGGTTGTCCAAACCTATAGACCAGGCCCGATTGGTAAATGTAGTAAAAGGCATAGTGCCTTTGAAGAACAAAGTACCACGCATTCTGCATGTCGAAGATGAGAACGATGTGCACCGTGTTGTGAGCGGCATGCTGAGGGGCATCGGAGAGATTGTATGGGCGACATCTCTTGCATCATCACGTGAAGAGATACGAAATGGTGATTATGACTTGGTGTTGTTGGATATAGGTCTGCCGGATGGATCAGGCTTGGATCTGCTGGCGGATATTAATAAGTATGTAAGGCCGCCGCGAGTGGTTATTTTTTCAGCGCAAGATGTGACCAAAGAGTACGCAGACCAGGTCAATGCGGTATTGGTCAAATCGAAGACCAGCAATCAGGAACTGTATGATGTGTTGACCGAGGCAGTACTTGGCGACTAGGTGCAGTTCAGGGGACTGTGGGGCACGGACCAGGGGATGGCTGTTGTCGTCGGGTGTTTTGGTAGTCAAGGGATGTGGGTTTCCGAATGACTTTTCGTAACCTATTGAATAATATTGGGTTTGTTTGTTAGGGGATGTTTTGCGGCTTGCCTTGCGAAGGGCTTTTCTCTAACATTCGCGGGCTTGGCTGCAGCTGAATTTGAGCGCGAGACTAAAATGCGATGACATCAAAAACAGCCTATGTGTGGGCGGTCCAGTTATTGGCAGGCAGAGAGCACTCAGCGTGCGAAATGAAGCAAAAATTAGCGGCCAAGGGGTTTGGTGCTGATGAGGTGGGTTCTGCGCTGGAGGATTTGATCGCGTCACGTCTATTGAGCGATGAACGATTCGCGGAAAGTCTAGTACGTTCCAGGGTGAATAAAGGCGTGGGGCCAGTCCGCCTAAGGCAGGAGCTGCGAGAGCATAATATCCCACCTGAAATGAGTGAGCCGTTCGTGCAGGCTCAGGATTGGCGTGCATTGGCAGTAAATGTTTACAAAAAACGATTCGGAAAAGCGCGTTGCTCTAATTACCAAGAGCAGGCGAAACAGATGAGATTTTTACAGTACCGGGGGTTCGAGATGGATCAAATACGGGCTGTGATTAACAATAGTGAATGGGACTCCTGCGAGTAGCGGAGGCCACCAGTAGGACTTTAGGAACAGCGATGAAAACTTCAGAGATTCGCCAGGCTTTTTTAGAGTTTTTCCATCAGCGGGGGCACGAGATTGTCGCCAGTAGTTCGCTGGTGCCTGCCAATGATCCAACCTTGTTGTTTACCAACGCGGGCATGGTGCAATTTAAAGAGACCTTTTTAGGCTTGGAGGATCGCCCATATCGTCGTGCGACATCTTCGCAGCGTTGCGTGCGTGCCGGTGGCAAGCATAACGACCTCGAAAACGTAGGTTATACCGCGCGCCATCATACCTTTTTTGAAATGCTCGGC
>DHYU01000001.1:28395-35734 GCA_002415485.1 Proteobacteria bacterium UBA5122 | reverse complement strand
CAAGCTGGCCGGCGGTGTTGCTGTGATCAAGGTTGGCGCTGCGCCCGAAGTTGAAATGCAAGAGAAGAAAGCCCGCGTAGACGACGCCCTGCACGCAACCCGCGCTGCGGTAGAAGAAGGTATCGTTGCCGGTGGTGGTGTTGCCCTGATCCGTGCACTGCAAGCGATCAAAGGCCTGAAAGGCGACAACCACGATCAAGACGTCGGTATCTCGATCGCCCGTCGTGCGATGGAAGAGCCACTGCGTCAAATCGTTGCCAATGCCGGTGACGAGCCATCAGTCGTTGTCAACAAGGTACAAGAAAACGGTGGTTCTTACGGTTATAACGCCGCCACTGGTGAGTACGGCGACATGATCGAAATGGGTATCCTGGATCCAACCAAGGTTACTCGTTCAGCACTGCAAAACGCAGCCTCTGTTGCTGGTCTGATGATCACCACCGAAGCCATGGTTGCAGAACTGCCGAAGGCAGATGCAGGCATGCCTGATATGGGGGGCATGGGCGGTATGGGTGGCATGGGTGGCATGATGTAAGCCGACGATGTCATCTTGATCAGCGTTGCTGATCGATGTGGTTTGGGAAAGCCCCGCTGGTTTCAGTGGGGCTTTTTTATTTTGTAATTGTGTTCAGTTTTCAATGTTTTGGGGGATGTGATGGGTGATGAAACATTGCTGAGTGTAGTCGTTGGTGGGGCGATTGGTTTTTTTGCTGCATTAGGAATGGAGTTAATAAAGGAATTTTGGAAGAAAAAAGATGAACAGAGACGTGTTGGGCGTTTGCTAGAAATGTTGCGCGAAGAATTAACCCTTACACGGGAAATGCTCGATACCGAAATGATTTTGGTAGACAGTGATGGATTGGATTTTATTTTTGGGTTCGGCGACAAATCGAAAGAAATGGACGGGGTGTTATATGATGCAATTTCTAGGTTGGAAAAAAATAGTGTGATATATGTCTCTCAAGCCCCCTATTTATTGGAGCTGCCTGGAAATATTCCGAATTTATTGACGAGGTTTTATTCTCGCTTGCAATCTGGCTGCATAAAAATGAGGAGTGCGATTGCAGAAGGCGACTTAGAGCTTCTTAGGGAGATAAAAGCTTCTTTGTTAAATGAGGCAAAAGTATTAGTTTGTGCTCTTGATGGTAAATGAACTCGTAGTTTTGTTTAAATGTAACTCATAGCCTCGATTGTAGGTGCGATTAGCGTAGCGTAATCGCACGTATGAAATTCAAATAACGTCTTGTGTCGCTATCGCGATGCTTGATTGTGAATCGGGTCTCGGCCCGATAGCCGAAGTACTTTTTCTTGCACGGCCAAGAAAAAGCACTCAAAAAGAAGGCCGCCCGGCGACTTGTTCGATGAGTAAAAGGCACTCATCGAATTCCCTGCGCTTCTCGTTCATCTTGGTGTGCTTCCAAACTCGCTACGCTCAAACAAGGAAGCACACTGTTCAAGATGAACTGCGATGCTCGGCTGCGTCGAACGGGATCGATTAAACGCATTTTTATGATGTGCTTAGCGGCGCATGATAATGAATGTTGTTTTTGTAGGGTGGGCATCGCCCACCGTTACGAATTTATCAGGCAACTCATGGTGGGCGGCGCCCACCTTGCGTTCAACAAAGCGGGGTTGTTTCCGTCCAATGCGAATGCTGTGTTTTTTAACGCGGTTTTTTCTTGTCTTCGCTTTTGACGTCTTTCCATGACACGGTGGTGGGGGTAGTTGCCCAGCGCCAGATGTTTTTCAGCAGGTTGTCATCTTTTTTGAGCCGGGCCGTGTCGGCAGGTGCTGTGGCTGGTGTGCTCGGTACAAACAATGGCTGTTTCTGCATGGAGGGTAGCGCTTCGTGATTTTTTTGTTCGGGGCTGGTGTCGAGGGTGGTGATGCTATGTTCGCTGAGGTTGATGATCTCCATGGGCACGGGCATTTGGGTGATGGGTTTTCCGCTGTCGAGGTGTTGTAGGTTGGCGGTCATGTCCTGATTGGATACAAGCAACAGGGCGCGCATGGCGTCGGATACGTGTGTGTTGTCTAGGATGCGATTGGTTTCGTTGATGGTGCTGACGAGTTCGTTACGAATGATGCGGCGATAGGCCTGTTCCTTTTCGTTGACTTCGGTGAGCCGGGCGCGAATCTGTTGCGAGGAGACGGGCAGGCTTGTCGCTTCGGTTTTATCGCCTCGGGCATGGAGGAGGACGCGCAGGGCGACGGCGGTCTGCGCCTGTTTCCTGAAGTTGTTGAGCAGGTCGTAAATCTGACGTGCGCTGGCGCCTCCCAGCGCCTCTGCGGGCATCTCTGAGATTTGCAGGATGCGCTTGATGTCGGCGCTGATGACCCGCTCTAGGCTAGACAGGCTTTGGCGGAGCTGGTCGATGCTCTGTGACCGGGTGCTGGCATCGAGTTGTTCGTAGGCCTCAATCGCGGATTGCGGGATATCGCTGCTGGATTTGCCCAGCAGTAATGACGCCGCCAGGCTCTCCTGTAGCCGTTCTATGCTTTGTGCAATTTGAACGGCCTGCTCCAGCGCAAACTTCTTCTCTTCTAAGGCTTTGATTTCTTGGCTGGAATTTATGTTTTCCATGGGGTGCTCTGTTTCCAATATCGCGTCACTGGTAGAGGTTTGTCTGTGTTGCCTTTCAATAGTTCGGGTAAAGGCGCGAGCGCTGAACCCATCATAATTAGCGTCAATTAATATATTTGTTTTAAGGTTTTAGTGCATTCACATCGAGCATTGAAGAAGGGCGATGGTAGATCGGGGTGAGTGATCTGGGGCTTGATATCTGCGACCTCATGACGAGCCAGGTTCTAAGGGTAGGTGATTATCGGCCTGGAAGGGGGCTGGGATAGCGTTTCCTAGTCATTTTGACGCTCCGTGAAAGTGGTGGAGATTCATGGCGCTGGAGGGACTTATAGTTGCTTTAATGGTAACTACAATCTTAATGCGGTGGATTGGTCTGTGTATTTCAATCCCACAGATAATAAACCTTGTGCATATACCACCTATCGGCCTTAGGCGCCGCGTGTCTATTCAATACTATAGAGCTAGAAAATCTTCAGGTTGCCCATTCTTTTTTCCATTGATGATCTGTTGAGCACTTAAGACCCTGCGATCGGGGGGATTGCCAGTGGTCTTGCGGGGGCGCAGATCGGAACAACTAATCCTTGATCTCCACCACCATCGAGTTGATGTTCTCTCGGTATAGGCGATTGCGCACGCGGTTGAGGTCGCGTTTGTTGGTGAACGGACCGACGCGCACGCGCAGCCAGTCTTCGCCGTTGCTGGGGATGCGTTGGATCTCGGACTCGACGCCGATGAAGGCGAGTTGGGCCTTGAGGCCATCGGCCTGCTCAAATTTACGGAAGGAGCCAACCTGCAGGAAGTAGGTGATGTTTTCCGGTGGCTGGATCTTTTTCTGCTCCTCGCGGATCTCGCTGTCGGGGATCACGACCTCCTGTTCGGGCAGCAGCTTGTAGAAATCAAAGCGGCTGGCCTCTTCATCGACCTGGGCGGGTGGGGCGGACTTTTCGATCTTGGCGGGGGCCGGTGCGGGTTTGTCCGGCACGTAGGCGTCGCGGTTGATGACGAAAAAGCCGAACGCGACCAGGCCGCCGAGCAGCAGCCCGGTGATGAGCCACACCCAGCCCGGAGGCCCGCCCGCAGAGGGCTTGCCATTATTTTTAGAGGAGGCTGCTTTTTTTGGGGCAGCCTTTTTTTTGCCCTTGCCGCTGCTCGGAGGCAGGTTTTTGAAGTCGCGCGTCATGCCCGTGGGGGAGTCCTTTCAAACCAGAAAATTACATGCTGTCCGGTGCGCTGACACCCAACAGCTTGAGGCCGTTGGCCAGCACCTGACGGGTGGCAACGATCAGGCTCAGGCGCGCATCACGCACATTGGCGTCGTCGACGATGAACTGGTGGGCGTTGTAATAGGTGTGGAACTCGTTGGCGACATCGCGCAGGAAGTGGGCCAGCTGATGTGGCTCGTGGTTGATGGCCGAGGCCTCCAGCACTTCGGGGTAACGCGACAGGCTGACCAGCAGCGCCTGCTCGTGTGGCTCGTGCAGCAGGTGCAGGTGGGCAAGGCCGTTGTCGTTGTCGTGGCGCAGGCCTTTCTCTTGCAACTGGCGCAGCACCGAGCAGACACGGGCATGGGCGTATTGGATGTAGTACATCGGGTTGTCGTTGGACTGTGACTTGGCCAGATCCAGGTCGAAGTCCATGTGCTGTTCGCACTTGCGCATCACGTAGAAGAAACGCGCCGCATCGTTGCCGACCTCGTCGCGCAGTTCACGCAGCGTGACAAACGAACCGGAGCGGGTCGACATCTGCACGCGCTCGCCGCCGCGATACAGAATCGCGAACTGCACCAGCAGCACATCGAGCTTGCTCGGGTCATCACCCATCGCCTGCAAGGCGGCTTTGACGCGTGGCACGTAGCCGTGGTGGTCGGCACCCCAGACGTCGATCACGCGCTCGTAGCCGCGTTCCATCTTGTGCATGTGGTAGGCGATGTCGGAGGCGAAGTAGGTCATCTGGCCGTTGTCACGCACGACAACGCGGTCCTTCTCGTCGCCAAAGGCGCTGGAGCGGAACCACTGCGCGCCGTCCTGGGTGTAGATGTAACCGGCATCGCGCAGGCGTTGCAGTGCCTGGGCGACGGAGCCGTTGTCGGTCAGTGAACGCTCGGAGAACCAGTCGTCGTATTCGACGCCGAATTCTTTGAGGTCATCGCGGATGTCGTCGAGCACGGTGTTGAGGCCGAGATCAAACGCGGTGCGGTAGCCGGTGTCGCCCAGCAGTTCCTTGGCGCGTGCGACCAGTGCATCGATGTGTTCCTCTTTATCGCCCCCGGCAGGTTCATCGGCCGGGATGTCGGCGAAGACCTCGGCGCTGCTGCGGCGCAGTGCCTCACCGTGTTTGGCGTGCAGATCGGCAGAGATGTCGCGCACGTATTCGCCCTTGTAGCCATTGCTGGGGAAGGTGAACTTTTCGCCGCAGTGTTCTAGGTAACGCAGCCAGATGCTGGTGCCGAGGATGTCCATCTGCCGACCGGCATCGTTGACGTAATACTCGCGGTGGACCTTATAGCCAATCGCATCCAGCAGGTTGGCGACGGTGGCGCCATAGGCCGCGCCACGACCGTGGCCGACGTGTAGCGGGCCGGTGGGGTTGGCCGAGACGAACTCGACCTGGATCGGTTTGCCCGCGCCGTATTGGCTGCGGCCGAATTGATCGCCCTGGACAAAGATCTCACCGACCACGCCGTGGTAGGCGTTGGGCGCCAAAAAGAAGTTGATGAAGCCGGGGCCGGCGATCTCGACCTTGCTGATCTGCGCCTCGGCAGGCAGCGCGGCGACGATCTTGTCGGCCAGATCACGTGGTTTGCAGCGGGCCGGTTTGGCCAGCATCAACGCGATGTTGCAGGCGAAGTCGCCATGCTGACGGTCTTTGGTGCGCTCGACCTGCACGTTGGCGGTCAGGTCGGCAGGCAGGTCACCTGCTTGCTGCAAAGAGGTCACGGCGCTGGTCACCAGCTGAACGATAAGCGGCTTCATGGGTAGATATCCAATCGGGAGTCAAAACGAAGGCGGCAATTATCTCTTTTTATCGGGGGCGGATGCAAATGGCGGATGGCCGCTGGTGGATAAAAAAGCCCCGCCGCGCGAAACAGTGCGGGGCGGGGGCTAGTTCGTGGGCTGTGTTTGGCTTAAGCCAGTAACGGTTTATTTAAAGACGTAGACCGCGCCGGTGGTGCCGGGTTGCGGCCGTCAGGGTCAGGAGCAATAGCCACCAGGGGTCAATATTGCCGCCACCGCCACCGCCACCGCCTTGGTCACCGCCGATGGCATCAACATCATCACCGCCACCGCCACCGCCACCTGCGGAGTCATTGTCGGCGATAGTGATCGTGAGTTTCATCTGCTTGCTCATGGGGTCATGCAGATAAATCCCTTTGGGGTTGCTCAAGGTCAGCGTGAATCTCTCATCGCCTTCTGCCAGATCATCATCAAACACCGGGACGTTGATGATTTGCGCTGTGCCACAACCACCAGGGGCCCAGGTGAGGGTGCCGCTGGTGAGGGTGACGTCATTGCCGACGTGGGCGCTGCCACTGGTAATGCGGTAATCAACGCTGCCTGCGGCATTGGTACTGCCCTGGCAAGGGACCGTCACGGGCATGGTGCCCGTCGCCTCACTGAAGCGCAGCGTACTGGCGTTTGGTCGCAGAATGCGCCGTGCTCTTTGATTGAGATGCAGGTGGTTGGTCGCCCAGCCGTTTCCAACCACCAGGTCAAGGTCGCCATCGCCGTCGACATCGCCCAGGGCAACTGAGCTGGTCCAATCCTGATCGTTGGAGATGTCGGTGCCCTTGTCGAAGTTGCCACTGCCATCATTGAGGTAGAGGCGGTTGGCCTGTTTAGAGTAGTTACCGGCCACCAGGTCGAGGTCGCCATCGCCGTCCACATCGCCCAGGGTGACTGAGTAGGTGTCATGCGCATCGGTGGTGATGTCTGTGCCTTCGTCGAAGTTGCCGTGGCCATCATTGAGGTAGAGGCGGTTGGCCTGTTTAAAGTAGTTACCGGCCACCAGGTCGAGATCGCCATCGCCGTCGACATCGCCCAGGGTGACTGAGTAGGTGTCGTCCTCATCGTCGGTGAGGTTGCTGCCAGCGCCGAAGTTGCCGTGGCCATCATTGAGGTAGAGGCGGTTGGCGTCCCTTTCGTTTCCAGCCACCAGGTCGAGGTCGCCATCATTGTCCACATCGCCCAGGGTGACTGACCGGGTGATATGCCAATCGACAGTGATGTTGGTGCCATCGTCGAAGTTGCCTTGGCCGTTATTGCGGTAGAGGCGGTTGACCCCGTTGTTTCCGGCCACCAGGTCAAGGTCGCCATCCCCGTCGACATCGCCTAGGGTGACTGAGGTGGTCAAATCGCCATCGTCGGTGAGGTTACTGCCAGCGCCGAAGTTGCCACTGCCCTCATTGCGGTAGAGGCGGTTGGCTCCGTTGTTTCCGGCCACCAGGTCGATGTCGCCATCGCCGTCCATATCGCCCAGGGCAACTGAGGTGGTGGAATGTGCATCGGTGCTGAAGTTGCTGCTGGCAACGAAGATGCCGTGGCCGTCATTGAGGTAGAAACGGTTGGCTTGCCCAGTGTGGTTTCCGGCCACCAGGTCGAGGTCACCATCGCTGTCGACATCGCCCAGAGCGACTGAGAGGGTGTCGTGGGCATCGGCGGTGAGGTTGCTGCCAGCGCCGAACTTACCGTGGCCATTATTGAGATAGATGCGGTTGGCTTGCCCGAAGTTTCCGGCCACCAGGTCGAGGTCGCCATC
>DHYU01000001.1:27075-28242 GCA_002415485.1 Proteobacteria bacterium UBA5122 | reverse complement strand
GAAGTTGCCGTGGCCATCATTGAGATAGAGGCGGTTGGCTTGCCCGTAATTTCCGGCCACCAGGTCGAGGTCGCCATCACCGTCCACATCACCCAGGGTGACTGAGTGGGTGTCATGCGCATCGGTGGTGATGTCGGTGCCATCGTCGAAGTTGCCATGGCCATCATTGAGATAGAGGCGGTTGACTTGTCCGTAGTTACCGGCCACCAGGTCGAGGTCGCCATCGCCGTCGACATCGCCCAGGATGATTGAGCGGGTGGATTGCGCATCGTCGGTGAGGTTGCTGCCGGCATGCCAGGCTACCTCGGCGCTGACGGGTGTCGCCAGGGGCAGTGTCAAAAAAAACAGGCTGAATATGCCAGGGGGTCGATGTTGGCGGATGGCTGTGCGCATGGAGGCCTCGGTTAGTTCGTGATCTAGCAATGTGCGTGGTATGCGCGTTGAGATCACGGAATAGATTGACCCCTCATTTTCTCAGATATCCAGCCCGGAAAACATTAGACAAAAGTATAGCCTTCAGCATCCGGCAAACATGCTCCAATCGCCTCCGCTCACCCCCCTGGAGAGGGAAGTGACGGCGGTTGGTCTTCGACAGGCGCGGCGGAGGGGGGATCAAAAAGCCCCCGCCCCGCGAAACAGTACGGGGCGAGGGCTAGGCGTGGGCGTTAAGCCTTAGGTGGTTTATTGAAAGACGTAGACCGCGCCAGAGTAGTCGCCATTGGCATGATTGCCCTGGTCACCATCGATGCCGGTGGCGAAGCTGGACTCATACCAGCCGCCGATGGCGACGGTGTCGCCATCAATATCGACGCTAATACCAAATTCATCTCCGGCATCGGTGTTGCTGGCCTTGAGATAGGCCTGCTGCTGCCAGGTATCGCCGCTGCGTTGGAAGACGTAGGCCGCACCGGAGGCGTTTGCGTCATTATTCTGTTGTTCGCCATTGATGCCGCGTGTGTTGCTGTCCTCGCCTGTTGCGCTCACGACCAGGGTGTCGCCATCGATCGCGACGCTGCTGCCGAATTGATCCGAGGAGTCTGGGTTGCTGGCCTTGAGCTGGGCTTGTTGGTGCCAGGTATCGCCGCTGCGTTGAAATACATAGGCGGCGCCGGAGTCTATAACGTCGCTATCGTCGCGAGTGCTGCCGACGACGAGGGTGTCGCCATC
>DHYU01000001.1:15713-27009 GCA_002415485.1 Proteobacteria bacterium UBA5122 | reverse complement strand
TGTCGCCATCGATGGCAACGCTATAACCGAACCAATCGTTTACGCCTGTATGTAGGGCCTTGAGGTAGGCCTGTTGGTTCCAGTTGTCGCCGCTGCGCTGGAAGACATAGGCGGCGCCGGAGGTGGCAGATACACTGTCTTCTTTGATCGCGCCGACGACGAGGCTGTCACCGTCGATGGCGACACTAAAACCAAACTCATCTGCGGCGTCTGCGTTGTCGGCCTTGAGGAAGGCCTGTTGGACCCAGGCATCGCCACTGCGCTGAAAGACATAGGCGGCACCGGCATTGGTGCTGTCCTGTTGGGCGGCGCCGATGACGAGGGTGTCGCCATCGATGGCGACGCTATAACCAAAGCGGTCGTGTGCGGCGGCATTGTCGGCCTTGAGATAGGCCTGTTGCATCCAGTTTTCTCCGTTGCGCTGAAAGACATAGACGGCACCGGCGTCTGCCATGGTGTTGTTCTGATCGTCGCTGCCATTGCTGTTTTCGAAGGGGGCGCCGACGACCATCCAGTTCCCATCGATGGCAACGCTAAAACCAAAGCCATCGTCGGCGTTGGTATTGCTGGCCTTGACGTAGGCCTGCTGTGCGAATTGATCGATATGCTGGCGGGTGATGTCAACGGTGTAGGTCTTTTTGCTGCCATCTTCGGCAGTGATGATCACCGTGACGAGATTGCTGCCCACATTCAGCGGCAGGTTGATGCGGCTGCCGGCGGTCAGCTCGGTGCCGTTGATGCTGAGCCTGGCCTTCAGGTGCGCGGCGCTGGCGCTGATCTCAATCGACGTCATTAGAAAACCCACCGTGGCGGTGTATTCGTATTGGCTGGTCTGCAGTGCCTGGTCGAGCGAACCTGCGCTCAGTTCGATCCCGGCCAGGTAGGCGTTGTTGCTGAGGGTGGATTGGGTGTCACCGAGCTCACCTCCGCCTTCGCCACCACCACCGCAGGCGCTGAGTGACATTGCCGCCGCGAGTAACAAAACGTGCGGGCGGCTGGATAGATGACTGAGCGGATGTGGCATGGGTTGTCTCCTGAATGATGGCGCCTGTGTTCCTCATGGGTAGGCGCGGTTGTATGTGTCTTATGAGGGAATGCGTCAACGCCGGGAGGACTCCCTCATTGTGGTTCGGTTTTTTTATGCCTCGGTGAGGTTGGCAGCGGAAACAATGAGATTGCCAGGCATGAACGGTTAGAATGACGGTCAATGTCCAGCGTGTGGTTTTGTTTGTTGAGGAGTGTGTTTGATGATGTCTGTATTGGTGAGCCTGCATTTGTTGGCGGCGGTGATCTGGGTCGGTGGGATGTTTTTCGCCTATGTCTGTTTAAGGCCATCGGCGGCATCTGTGTTGGAGCCACCGTTTCGTCTGCGCCTGTGGCGGCAGGTGTTTAAGCGCTTTTTTCCATGGGTGTGGGCGGCGGTGTTGTTATTGCCCGTGACCGGGCACGGCATGATTGCGATGTTTGGTGGTTTTGCTGCGGTGGGTCTACATGTACATATCATGTTGGGTTTGGGTTATCTGATGATTGCCTTGTTCATGCATGTGTTCTTTGCACCATATAAACATTTACAGCGCGCATGTGATGCCGAGGACTGGCCTGCGGCGGGCAAACGTTTGAATCAGATCCGACAGATCATTGCCGTGAATCTGAGCGTGGGTTTGGTGGTCGTGTTGGTGGCCGCAGCCGGGCGTTATGTCTAGCGTGTGCGGTAGGAGTTACATGTCATGACGGCGTTTAAGGTCGGTATCGGTTTGATCAATCCCAAGAGTGTGACGAATGTGGGCGCGGTGATGCGCGCGGCGGGTTGTTATCAGGCCGATGCGGTGTTTTATAGCGGTTCGCGTTATGCGCGGGCGCAAAAATTTCATACCGATACCAAACATGTGCATCGTGCGACGCCGCTGACGCATTGCGAGGACTTGCTGGATTGTCTGCCGGCGGGGGTAAAGCTGGTGTGCGTGGAACTGGTGGAGGGGGCGACGCCGCTGCCTGCGTTTGAACACCCTGCCGAGGCGCTGTATGTGTTTGGGCCGGAGGACGGCACGATCAGCCAGCAGGTGATCGATCGGGCGGATGCGGTGGTCTATGTGCCGACCATCGGTTGTATGAACCTGGCCGCCTCGGTGAATGTGGTGTTGTATGACCGTTTGGCCAAGTCGGGCGCAGATAACGGCGGGGATGCGCTGATCCGCCGCAGTCGCGATACCAATAACCGCGTCAAACGGCGCTCTTCATAGGTAAACTCTGATTAATTCTGTACAGCGCCATTCCCGCGCAGGCGGGAATCCATAACTCAATCGAGATTATTGATATGGATTCCGGGTCTACACTTCGTTTCGCCCGGAATGACGAACTAATCAGACGTTCTATCCATATTGGTTGTACGAAATGATGGCGGGCAGTGTGTGTCTGCCTCGCCATCGTGCGCCTTCTTGATTATTTGCCCTGTTCACCATGCATGATTTCTTCGAGGGTGAAGCCGGTGAGACCGTTGATGGTACGCCACAGGTAATAGAACAGGCCGGCCATCATCAACATCGAAGGCAGGGCGATCATCACGTAACCGAGCATGGTCATCTTGCCCAACTCTTCATTGAACTCGGGCGTGCCGGCGGGGCTGACGACGATCCACGTCGCGAGCATGTAATTCATCGCGGCAGAGAAGAAAAAGGTGGCGGATAACATGTAGGTGGCGCGCATCAGGCGCGTTTGGAACATCGCCTGGTTGCCGAGTTCAATCAGCCGCGCCTCGATCTTGTCGACCTGCATGACCTTGGGGTTGTAGATAATCGTTTTGACCAATGGATAGGGCGTGATGGTGGAGATGATCACCGCCAGACCGATGATGCCGGGGATGGCGGCCTCTTTGATCGCCAGCCACTGGTTGTCGAGTTCGAGCAGGCCGATGCCGCCGGTGAGCAACACGCTGACCAGGCCGAGCAGGGCGATGAAATTAAATTTTCTGAACTTGACCAGTTCGTACAGGCCCCAGGCGATCGGAAATGCCAGCGCGGTGATCAAGGCGCCTGCCGGGCCGAGGTCTTCTTCGCCGCTGAACTTCATCAGGACGATGGTCGGGATGACGATGCTGAGCAGCAGGTCGAGCATGGGTCTGGGTTGATGGGTGGGGATGTTTTGTCCGGAGGTCGGTGCTGGGTTCATGGTTGTCTTGTGTTTGCGTTGAATTAGGGGCGAATTATACACGGCCGGGCGAGGGTTCGGTTGAACGGCCAAGGGCTGTAATGGTATCGGTGGATATAAGCGATGAGGCCTGAACCCATTGTGATGGGCTCAGGCCTCGGTGTTGCAAACCATTCAGCGGGGTGTGTGGGTCAATCAATAAGGACCGACGCGGCTAAAGGATGCGGAGTTGGGATAGATATGCGGCGTATTCAGCTCCTCAAACGTGGCGGGAATGAATCCGGCATGTTCCATGATTTGCTGGGCCTCGCTGCTGCGCAGGAAGTTGACCCAGGCGATGGCTGCGTTTTTGTTGTTGGCCTCGACCGTGCTCTCGACGATGGTGGCGAGATAGTTCACCTTGTCGCGCCGATCCAGGTGGCGGCCATCAGGGCCTACACCATCGATCTCGATTGATACGAGATCGGTTTTGCCCAGGCGATTTTGTTGATACAAGACCTCGGTGACCCATACCGGGCCCAGGCGTGAGGTGCCTTGGCGCAGGGCCTCTGGTGTTTCCAGGTGATGGATCGAGGTTAAGGTCGTTGCACCGGTGAGTTCCTTGTCGTGATAGACGATGCGACGCAAGGACTCGGCTGGATCAAACGTCAGTTTGGTGGGATCAAACATCGTGCCATTCAAACCTTGAACGGCGGCGTTATCGGGGAAGACGACCTTGCTGATGTCGGTATACATCTGCCAGATATGACGTTCGATGCCTTGGGTCAGGATGTCCGGCTCTGAGATCGTGACAGATGGATCGGCGAGCAAGGCATAGGCATTGGCGGCATCCAGTGGTGCGCCGCCTGCCAGCGGATCATCATTACGTGCCATCAGTACCAGGCGATTATGGCTGTAGGTGTAATAGCGGGTGATGATGCCGGCCTGATTCAGGGTGTCCATATGGCCCTTGTTGACGCTGGAATAGACATCGGGCATCACTGGCAGGATAAAGCCCTCTTTCGCCAGCGAGTTTTCACCATGAATCTCGATGCCGCCGTTGAGGATCCAGTTCAATTCCTGGCCGGGTGGCAAGGTCACATAAAAGATCTTTTGATATTCGGGGTGTTTTGCGCGGAAGGCGTCGACCAACAGGTCCATCATCACAAATTGATTGCCGGCCATGAACAGGCGCAGGTCTGCATCGGTGGGGTCGCCGTGAAACTGGCTGATGATCTCGCTTTCTGGAACGGTGACTGCATAGGGGTTGCTGGCGAGTGTGGGGTGTGTGCCGCTGACGGCGGCGAGACTGGTGGCGCCGATGAGGAGTGCCTTGATCTGTTTTAGCTTCATAGTTTGCCCTTCTTATTGTCCTGCCTTGTTCACCTCCTGTGATCAAAAGCATCTGCTGTCATCTGCCGTCGCTGGCAATGGACTAGGCTTAACGGCGTCGGATGGGCGTTCTGCAGCGCAGAAAAAATGCGTGTTTTTATCGGGGAATATGCAAGAAATCAGGCGAACCGGATGGGGTTTTCTGTATGAAAGCTTAGTTTAACTACTGTAGTTTACCTGGCATTTCGGCTAGGTTTTGCGCGGTGTGACCGGGAAAGGTACCCCGGTCACGGCGAGAATTAAAACTGGTAATAAAAACCGAGCGCAAGCTGACTGACTTCCAGTTTGACATCAGCATCGTTACGGAAGTACCAGCGATCCTCGGTGTCTTCCAGGGTGCCTTCGCTGTAGTCATACGACAGGCGCAGGACCACGGGTGAGTGATAGCGATATTCCAGCCCCAGTCCGACTGCTGCTTCACCGCTGCCCCAGCTTTCTTCGCGGCCACCCTGCCAGGAGTGGCGATTGTCGTAGGTCTCGTCATAGAGCAGCACCCCGGCGCCCACCTTGCCGTAGGCTGAAAGTTGGGGCGACAAGGCGTAGATAAACTTCGGCGCGATAAACAGGCCGGAGGCATAGGACTCAACGACATCGGTATAGCTGAAATGCAGATTGTTGGAGCCGAACAGATGCCCTTCCAGCGCGAACCAGTGATTAAACTGATAGCCGCCATACACTGACACCGCCTGCGCATTTCTATCCTGTTTGGGCAGGTTGGTGCGTTGAGTGGCGACGTCGATCATGCCGTAGCCACCGCCGATAAACCAGCCTTTGTGGTGTGTCGTGTTTTGTGGTGGTGCCTCGTGGGGATTGATGTTCTCTTGCGCGTGAGTTGCCAGGGGCAGTGCGAGCATGAACAGACTGGCGAGGACGGCATGACTCTTCATGGTGAATTCTCCGTGTAGGTTACCAACTATTCCACGAGGCGATGAGTAGCAACAGCATAAAGCCGATGGGGATCAGTGAAAACAATAATAACTCGCGCATGGGCTGTCTCGTGTTTGACTCTCAGGCGTGAAGTTTATCACTTAAATCAGGTCGACCGGATCGACATCCAGCGACCACCTGACCTTGCGTGACAGTGGCAGGTTGCGCAGCGCCAGGGTCCAACCTTCCAGCATCTTGTGCAGCGGCGCCCGCTGTTCGCACTGAATCAATAATTGCGCGCGATATTTACCGGCACGTCTTTCCATCGGTGACGGCACAGGGCCGTAGAGCTCGACCGGGCCGGGGTTGAATGGCGCGGCTGCATCGAGGGCCTGTTCGAGAAACTCATTCGGCAGTTGTGCATCGTTGGCCTCGGCGCGCAGCAGCGCCATGTGGCTGAACGGTGGCAGCGCGGCGAGGCGGCGTTCGTCGAGTGCGGCGCGGGCAAAGGCGCTGTAGCCCTGTTGGCAGAGCAGGTTCAGCAGCGGGTGTTCGGGGTGGTGGGTTTGGATCAAGACCTCGCCGCTCTGTTCGGCGCGACCGGCGCGGCCGCAGACCTGGGTGATCAGCTGTGCCATGCGTTCACCGGCGCGGAAGTCGATGCCGAACAGGCCCTGGTCGCCGTCGAGGATGCCGACCAGCGTCACCTTCGGAAAGTGATGGCCCTTGGCCAGCATCTGCGTGCCGATCAGGATGCGCGCATCGCCGTCGTGCATGGCGTCGAGGATGGCCTCGAGGCTGCCCTGGCGGCGGGTGCTGTCGCGGTCGATGCGGTCGACCGGGGTGTCGGGGAAGTGTTCGCGCAGCGCCTGTTCGATGCGTTCGGTGCCGCTGCCGAGGCCGCGCAGGTCAACGCTGCCGCACTTCGGGCATTGCGTCTCGACACGGCGCTGACTGCCGCAGTGATGGCAGCGCAGTTGGCGCAGTCGCTGATGCAGCGTCATGTGCGCATCGCAGCGCCGGCACTCGGCGGTCCAGCCGCATTCGTGGCAGAGCAGGGTCGGTGCAAAGCCGCGCCGGTTGAGGAACAGCAACACCTGGTTGCCGCGTTCGAGGTGGGCGCGGATGTTGTGCAGCAGCCCTTCCGAGAGCTGGTCTTCCATCCTTTGGTGGCGCACATCGAGCAGGCGGATGCGCGGCGGTTTGGCCTCGCCGGCGCGTTGCGGCAGATGCAGCCGCTGATAGCGTTTGAGGTCGACGTTGTGCAGGCTCTCCAGCGAGGGTGTGGCGGTGCCGAGCACGACCGGGATGTTGAGCTGATGGCCGCGGACGACGGCCAGGTCACGCGCCGAATAACGAAAGCCGCTCTGCTGTTTGAATGAGGTGTCGTGCTCTTCGTCGACGATGATGATGCCGGGGTTTTTCAGCGGCGTGAACACCGCCGAGCGGGTGCCGATGACGATCGCCGCCTCGCCATCGCGGGCATAACACCAGGCGTTGAGGCGATCGCGGTCGCTGACCGCCGAGTGCATCACCGCCAGCGGCAGTTTGAAACGGCGACGAAAGCGGTCGAGCAGTTGCGGCGTCAGCGCGATCTCGGGCACCAGCACCAGTGCCTGTTTGCCGTCGGCGATCACCTGTTCGATGGCGCGCAGATAGACCTCGGTCTTGCCGCTGCCGGTGACGCCATCAAGCAGGCAGGGGCTGAAGCTGTGGCGGTGTTGATGGATGTGATCGAGCGCGGCCTGTTGTTCGGGGTTGAGCTGTGGTGGCTGTGTGTCGCTGCCCAGGCCTTGTTCGAGGCTGGGCGCGGTGTGCATGTGCACCAATTCCTTTTTGACCAGCGCCGCCATCGCGGTTTGCCAGTTGCCCTGGACCTCGGCCAGCTGTTCGGCCAACAGGCCTTGTTCAGGATATTGTTGCAGACGGCGGATCAGCGCCGCCTGTTTGGGGGCGCGTTTATCCAGTTCGGCGGCGTCGAAGTGGTGACCGCTGTCGCTGAGTCGCCAGCAGGACTTGTGTCGCGCCTCGGCCTTTTCGCCCTGGCGCAGCAGCACCGGCAGCGCCGTGGCGTAGACCTCGCCCACCGGGTGGTGGTGATACTGCACCGCCCAGTTCAGCAGGCGCATCAATTCCTCCGGCAGCACCGGCGTGTTGTCGAGCAGCTCGAGCGCGGGTTTGAGTTTGTCGAGCGGTACTGCCGGTACGTGGCTGAAGCCGAGCAGGATGCCAATGGCCTGGCCGCGGCCAAAGGGGACCCGCAGCCGCATGCCCGGCACGAGCTGGGCAGGGTTGATGCCAGCCGGCGGCAGGTAGTCAAAGCTGCGCGCGAGGGGCGAGGGGATGGCAAGGCGGAGGACGGTGATGGGCATCTTGCTGAACGGATTTAACGAATCTGTAACATTTTGCGGGCTAACTCCATGTCCTGCTTGGGGATTGCGGGTTATACACAAAATCTGTGGATAACTCTGTGAATGAAGTGGGGCCAGTTATGCTAACACATGGGTTTTATTGGCAAAATATCTGCCTGGCTCGTTTTTGACCTGTTATAAATTACCTTTAAAAACAATGTGTTGAAAAATCTCTGCGCGCTTGTTAGCGCCGTTAGGGCAACAGCTGGCGCCTACACCAAGGCTTGTGCATAACGCAAGCCCCTAAATACAGATTCGCCCGGTTTTTTTGTTTAAAACGGGCGCACGACCACCAGGATAATCGCCCCGATCAGCATGAAGACGGGGATTTCGTTGAACCAGCGATAGAAGACATGGCTGCGCGTGTTGCGGTCTTCTTTGAACTGCTTGACCAGCTTGCCACAGTAAAAGTGATAGACGATCAGCATCGCCACCAGCGCCATCTTGGCGTGGAACCAGGCGCCGCTGTCGAGGCCGAGTTCCCAGGCCCAGACCAGCCATAGACCGAAGACCACGGTCAGCACGCCGCCGGGCATGGTGATGCCGTAATAGAGTTTGCGTTCCATGATCTTGAAGCGTTCGTTGCTGATCGCATCGTCGCTCATGGCGTGATAGACGAACAGGCGGGGTAGATAGAACAGGCCTGCGAACCAGGTGACCATGAAGATGATATGAAACGCCTTGACCCACAGCATGTCTGTTCCTCGTGTAATGCTAAATCAGGCTGGGCTTTTAGCATGCCGCCGGGGCCGAAGGCAAATTAGCGGCTGTTCACGTGCCTAGCGACGATAGTGTTGTTCGATGTCTTCGTGGGTCAGGATGCCGAGCACGGGTGGGTTGCGGTCATGGCGGTGAGCAACTACGTAGAGCGCCTCGCAGTCACCGTGGGCGAGCTGTTGCGAGGCATCTTGCAGGCTGGCGCGGATATCGATCTTGGCCGCAAGGCGGCGCTGGCCGGGGATGGCCAGCAGATCAATCTCGTCGTCTTGGCAGAGGGCGAGCGCGGTGGCCAGGTCGCGTGCGGGCATGAGCTGATGTGCGCCTTCCTCGCACAGGATCAATATCCAGTGGGGTTTGGAATTCAATAGCGCATCGGCGGCCGTGTGTGTGATGCGGGCGGGGGTGGTGGTGACCTCGCGGTCCATCGCCTTGCTGACATCGATGCGGCGCATGGCCTGTGCGACGGGGTGTTCTTCGTAGTCGAGATCGCGGACCTTGATCAGTGCGCGGAAGACGGATTCCTGTTTGAAGACCAGCCGGCTGACCAGGCAGGCGGCGACGATGGCCAGCATTGCTGGCAGCACGATGTGCGGGTGATAGGTCAGTTCGAGCACGGCGGTCAGTGCCGCCAGGGGGGCCTGCAGTGTCGCGCCCATCATCGCGCCCATGCCGATCATGGCGTAGAAGCCGGCACTGGCGACATCGCCATCATACAGCTGGAGCGCGATCAGATAGGCGGCGCTGCCTGCGCAGGCACCGATGACCAGGGTCGGCCCGATCAGGCCGCCGGGCAGGCCGAGACCGAGACCGGCGGTGGTGGCGAACAGCTTGAAGACGACGATGGCGATGACCAGGGTCAGGCCCAGTTGGCCACCGAGGGTGGCTTCAACGGTGTCGTAGCCAATGCCCATGATCTGTGGCACGAACAGTGCGCAGATGCCGACGATGACGCCAGCCACGGTGCAGCGTTGCCAGATCGGATAACGACTGGAGCGCTGGCTGAAAAAGACCAGGGAGCGGATAAACAGCGCCGCCAGGCCGCCGATGGCGAGACCGATGATCAGCACCAGTGGCAGTTCGTAGACGGTGCCGAGCTCGATCGGTGGCACATCGAAGGCTGGGGACTCGCCGAACACCAGGCGGCTGATGATGGTGGCGGCGATGGCAGCGAGGATCACCGGGATAAAGCCGGCGAGGGTGTATTCCATGAGCACCACTTCCATCGCCAGGATCACCCCAGCCAGCGGTGTGTTGAAGGCGGCGGCGACGGCGGCGGCAACGCCGCAGCCGACCAGGACACGGGTGTTGCGACTGGAGAGGTACAGGGTTTGGCCGACCAGGCTGCCGCTGGCGGCGCCGAGGTGGATGGCGGGGCCTTCGCGGCCGACCGAGTGGCCGGCGATGATGCTGAGCGCGGCGCCGATGAATTGCACGATGCCGTTGAACCACGGCAGACGCGCCTGGTGATAGGTGAGGCGTTCCATGACGTGGACGACACCGACACCACGGTGTTCGGGAGACAGCGCCTGTAAAAACAGACCGATGATCAGACCTCCGGCGATCGGTAGCAGCAGGCGTGCCCACCACGCCAGGGCCTCGTAGTTTTCGGGGTTGTTATCGGGCAGGAAACCCGCCTGGATGGATTCGACAAGCAATCGAAACAGCACGACGACCCCGCCAGCAAGCAGGCCGGCGATGATGCCGAGTATGGCCAGCCCACCCAGGGCATCGCTTTGGGCGAAGGCCAGTTGCAGGCGTCGGCGTATGGATCTGGGTTGGCGGGAGGTGTCCATCGTGGGTTAGTCTACCCCGCTTTCAAATATAGAGGTCGGGCGCGACGTGTCGGTGGAATCCATCTTGGCCAGTGAATGGGTGTTGTGGGGGCTGTTTATCAGCGCCTTTATTTCGTCAACGCTGTTGCCCGGTGGCTCTGAGGCCTTGGTGTTGGCGCTGGCCTTTGATGGCCAACACTCGCCGTGGTTGATCTGGTTGGTGGCGACAGTAGGCAATACGCTCGGCGGCATGAGTTCGTGGGGGATCGGTCGCCTGCTGGCCTGGCGTTTTCCGGGGCGCACGCTCAGTGCCGACCGGCAGCAGGCCCTGGTGCGGGTGAGGCGCTGGGGGGCGCCGGTGTTGCTGTTGTCATGGCTGCCGCTGATCGGTGATCCGTTGTGCGTGGCGGCGGGCTGGCTGCGCATCAATCCGTGGCTGGCGTTGTTGTTGATTACCATCGGCAAGGCGGCGCGTTACGCGGTGCTGATCTGGCTGGCGGCCTGAGTTTAGGCGTCCAGGTCGCTGATTCCGCCTTTGATGACGGCGACCTCCAGGCCATATTGCGCCAGGATGAAGGCCGCGGCTGAGCTACGGCGGCCGGTTTGGCAGTAGCAGATGTAGAGCTTGCCTTTATCGAGTTCCTGCGCGCGGCGGTGGGCCTCGTTGAGTGTGATATTGAGCGCGCCATCCATGTGTTTGGTTTGGAATTCAGAGGGGGCGCGCACATCGACCCATTGCGCGCTGCCGGCAGCGACCTTGGCCTTGGCCTCGTCGAGGCTGAGCCAGTCCTGCATCGGCTCCTGCATCAGGGTCAGGAAGTCTTCCTTGTTGAGGCGTAGCAGTACACCGTCGGTCTGCATCGAGACGGTGGCGTTACGCGGTTTGTCCGAGATCAGTGCGGCCTCGCCGAAGGTGGCGCCTTCAGCCAGGTGGGCCATCTCGATCGAGTCGTCGGTGTTTTCGTCTTCGGCGACTTCGCGGATAACGATGGCCTCGCCCTTTTCGATGAC
>DHYU01000001.1:0-15664 GCA_002415485.1 Proteobacteria bacterium UBA5122 | reverse complement strand
TCCATCTTTTCCAGCAGCATGTCGATGTTGGCCGCCGGTAGTTTGCGAAAGTTGGGCGAGTGTTGCATCTTCATCTTCAATGCGCCGGTGTCGATGGTCAGGATGTCCTGCCCGACCATGATGACCTCTTCGTTGTTGGAAGAGGCGCTTTCGGCCCAGGTCAGCATGGTGTCGACCAGGTCGCGATCAAGGCGGATATAGAGCACAGGCGTTTTGGCGACGGCGGTGTATCTGTGAGGCGTGTGTTCATCCAGTGGGCGGCGGGACTCAGAATCACCCGATTTGATGGTTTTGGGCTCGTTGGAGGCAGATTTTAGTTCGAGCTCGCCTTCAATCAGATAGACCAGGTCACGGGATTCATCGCCTTGTTTGAACAGGGTGCGACCGGGCGGGACGGCGATTTCGGTTGTGCGCGCCGCCAGCTCTTGGATTTGCTCCTCCTTTAAGGAAGAGATCGGTGTTAAGCGTGCGAGTGTAAACAGGTCGACGCTGTTGTTCTGGTTCATGACATCCCTTTCCCGACAATTAAGCCCTAAAGCGCTGCGGCCGCGCATACCTTTATGGGGGTTCCCGCGGTCGCTCTGTGTTAATTACCAGCCCCCAAACATGGTAAACTTCGCGTCTTTCATCGCACGCCTTGCGTGCAGACTACATTGGGTTATCGGCTAATTAAATCATGATATTAGAAAATCCGCAGCGGATTCGCGAAATCCCCTACAACTACACTTCGTTCTCTGATCGTGAAATCGTCATTCGCTATTTGGGTGAAGAGTGTTGGCAGGTGTTGAACGAGTTGCGCGGCAGTCGTCGTACTGGGCGTTCAGCGCGCATGTTGTTTGAAGTGCTGGGTGATATGTGGGTCATCCAGCGCAATCCGTTTATTCAGGATGACTTGCTCGAGAACCCGAAGCGTTGGGCGTCGTTGACGCACGCCCTGCATCATCGCATCGATCAGATCGTGCTGCGTGCCGAGGGGAATCCGTTGGCGTTGCGTCTGGTCGAACTGGCGCGCGTGGCGATTGCCGAGTTTGAACGCTGGTTGCCGGAACAAGGCGAGATGCGCAAACGTGCGTTTAAACGTCTGGCCAAGGTTACGCGCAAGGACAATATCCAGTTTCACGGTCTGGCGCGTGTCTCGCACGTGACCGATGCCACCGACTGGCGGGTGGAATATCCGCTGGTGGTGTTGATGCCCGATACCGAGGCCGAGGTCGCGCCATTGGTGGAGGCCTGTATCGAGCTGGGGCTGACGATCATCCCGCGCGGAGGAGGCACCGGTTATACCGGCGGTGCGGTGCCACTGCATGCCAACACTGCGGTGATCAATACCGAAAAGCTCGAAGGTTTGGGCAGTATTGAGGTGCGTCGACTGGAAGGTGTCGATGGTGATGTGGCGACAGTGCGTGCCGAGGCCGGTGTGGTGACGCGTCGTGTCGCGGATCGTGCCTATGCGTCCGGTTATGTCTTTGCTGTCGATCCAACCTCACAGGATGCATCGACCATTGGCGGCAACATCGCGATGAATGCCGGTGGCAAGAAGGCCGTGCTGTGGGGGACGACGATCGACAATCTGGTGTCGTGGAAGATGGTGACGCCAGAGGGTAAATGGTTGGAGGTGGAGCGCCTCAATCACAACCTCGGCAAGATTCACGATCAGCAGGAAGTCGTCTTTCGTGTCAGTCATTACGAATCGAACGGCACTACCCGTTGTGGCTCGCCTGAGATCATTCGTATGCCCGGTGTTGCGTTTCGCAAACATGGTCTGGGCAAGGACGTCACCGACAAGTTTCTCGGTGGTCTGCCGGGCGTACAGAAGGAAGGTTGCGACGGCCTGATTACCTCAGGTGTGTTTATCCTGCACAAGGATCCAAAGTTTACGCGTACGGTGTGTCTGGAATTTTTTGGCAACGATCTGCGTAAGGCTGTACCAGCGATCGTTGAAACCAAAGATTATCTCGAAGGCCGCAATGATGTGTTGTTGTCGGGACTGGAACATCTCGACGAGCGTTATGTGCGCGCAGTGAAGTATTCGACCAAGTCACCGAAGGCCGAGCGGCCGAAGATGGTGTTGCTGGTCGATATCGGTGGTGAAGATGAAGACGCCGTCGCCGATGCCAGCTCGGCGGTGGTGCGTATGGCCAATGCCCGTGGTGCGGAAGGTTTTATTGCCACCAGCCCCGAGGCGCGTCGTCGTTTCTGGGCCGACCGTTCACGCACGGCAGCGATCGCCGCACACACCAATGCCTTCAAGATCAACGAAGACGTGGTGATTCCGCTGGCGCGTCTGGCGGATTACAACGAAGGCATTGAGCGGATGAATATCGAATATTCAACGCGCAATAAACTGCACATGATCGCCGCGGTTAAACAATACCTGCAAGGCGAGATGCCTGAGCTGCGCAAGGCCAAGGGGTACGAAGAGAGCAGCGAAGGTGATGCGATCTTTGATGCCAAACGTGATGCAGCCCTGCAACACCTGAACGAAGTGGAAGCCCGCTGGCAGCGCATTCTTGATTTGTTGGATCAGCCGGCCCTGGATCATAGCCAGTTGTTAAACGACGCCGCGCGCGAGACGGTAAAGCCGGGTGAGTCGTTGTTGTCGTTGTTGCTGCGTCGTGATTTGCGGATCTCGTATCGTCGTGAGGTCGAGCGGCCGTTGAAGGATGTCTTTCATGGTTTGGCGTTAGAGGCGGTGCGTCAGCGCCTGGATCAGATCCACGCCGACATCCGTTCCAGTCGTTTGTTTGTCGCGACACACATGCATGCCGGTGACGGTAACGTACATACCAATATCCCGGTCAACTCCAACGACTACGCGATGATGCATGAGGCTGAACAGATCGTTGATCGCGTGATGGCCCTGGCGACGGACTTGGGTGGTGTAATCTCGGGTGAGCACGGCATCGGTTTGACCAAGATGCAGTATCTGGCCCAGGAAGATGTGCAGCGTTTTGTCGATTATAAAAAACGCGTCGATCCGAACGGTCACTTTAATCGCGACAAGTTGATGCCTGGTTCGGGTTTGGATAATGCATACACGCCATCCCTGCGTTTGGTGCAGCAAGAGGCGCTGATTCTGGAAGAGAGCGCGCTTGGTCAATTGAACGATGCGATCAAGGACTGTCTGCGCTGCGGCAAGTGTAAGCCTGAGTGTAATACGCATATCCCACGCGCCAATCTGTTGTATTCGCCGCGTAACAAGATCCTGGCCACGGGTTTGATCATCGAGGCCTTCTTGTATGAAGAACAGACGCGCCGTGGCATCTCGATCCGTCACTTCGATGAGATGAACGATGTTGCGGATCACTGTACCGTTTGTCATAAGTGTTTGACACCATGCCCGGTCAATATCGACTTTGGTGATGTGTCGATCCAGATGCGCACGATTTTGAAGAATCGTGGCCAGAAGACGTTTAGTCCGGGGACGGCGATGTCGATGGCGTTTCTGAATGTGACCGATCCGCGTACGGTCAAGGCGATGCGCAAAGGCATGATTGAATGGGGTTATGCCGGTCAGCGCCTGGCGCACAATGTTGCCAAGAAGCTGCATTGGATTGGCGATAAAAAACCACCGGCATCGACCACGGGCAAGATGGAGGTCAAAGAGCAGATCATCAACTTCATCAAGAAGCCAATGCCTGCCGGTCTGCCGCAGCAGACGATGCGTGCATTGATTGGCGCCGAGGATGCGAAGACGGTGCCGATTCTGCGTGATCCGAGCAAGGTCACCGATGAGTCAGATGCCGTGTTTTATTTTCCTGGCTGTGGTTCGGAGCGTTTGTTCAGCGAGGTCGGGCTGGCGACTTTGGCGATGCTGTATGACCAAGGTGTGCAAACGGTATTGCCGCCTGGGTATCTGTGCTGTGGTTATCCGCAGACCNNGTGGCCAATACGCTGAACTATCTTGATATCAAGACGGTGATTGTGTCATGCGGCACCTGTATGGATCAGTTGCTCAAATATGAGTTTGAAAAGATCTTCCCGGGTTGTCGTTTGTTGGATATCCATGAGTATCTGATGGAACAGGGTGTGAGTCTCGACGGCGTAGAGGGTGTGCAGTACATGTATCACGATCCGTGTCATACGCCGATGAAGACACACAGTCCGACCAAGGTGACGAATGCGTTGATCGGTCAGGAGGTGTTGCCGTCGGCGCGTTGCTGTGGTGAGGCTGGAACCATGGCTGTGTCGCGCCCTGATATCTCTACTCAGCTACGTTTCCGTAAACAGGAAGAATTGCAAAAGGGTGTGATGCAGCTGACGGGTAGTCCGGTGGCTGAGGCGGGGAAAGNNCCTGCATGTCAGCAGGGTTTGAGTCGTTATCGGGATGATACCGGCGTTGAAGCGAGTTACATCGTGGTTGAGCTGGTTAAACAGCTGATGGGTGATGGCTGGCAGAAACAGTTTGTTGATCGTGTCGCCAGCGGAGGCATGGAGCGGGTGTTGTTATAACACCCGCTCTTGTCTGTGTGTTTGAGATTGCTGTTAATTGATTTTGAAACGACTGACCATCTGTTTTAGCTGAGAGGCGATTTCGCTCAGTGACTCACTGCTGCGGCTGGTTTGCTCTGCTGCTGCCGAGTTTTGTTCCGCCAGGTCGCGAATCGTGGATATGTTGCGTGTGACTTCTGCGCTGGTCACATTCTGCTCTTCAGCCGCGCTGGCAATTTGCGTGTTCATATCATTAATCTGAGTAATGATCTGTACGATTGATTCCAGGCTATGCATGGCCTGATTGGCTTCTTCATTACTGTTCTGGGCCCGTTCGCGGCTGCTGTCCATCGTTTCCACTGCCTTGCGTGCACCGTCCTGTAGACGTGTGATCATGGTTTCAATTTCTGCCGTGGACTCTTGGGTGCGGCTGGCGAGGGTGCGTACTTCGTCGGCGACGACTGCGAAGCCGCGCCCTTGTTCGCCTGCACGGGCTGCTTCGATTGCGGCATTGAGTGCCAGTAGGTTGGTTTGTTCGGCGATCCCTTTGATGACATCAAGAATCGTGCCGATGCTTTCACTGCTTTGCTCAAGTTGTTGAATCGCCTGTGCTGTGTGTTCGACCTCTTGCGCCAGGGCGGCAATGGCCTTGGTGGATTTTTGTACTGTTTGCATGCTGTGATGAGCATCGCTGTTGGCTTGTTGGGTGGCGTCGGCGGCACCTGCAGCATTGTTGGCCACCTCGTGTACGGTGCTCGACATTTCCTCCATCGCAGTGGCGACCATGTCTGTTTCGCGGCGTTGTCGTTCCAGATTGCGAGCACTTTCCTGGGCGGCGCTGCTCACCTGTTGTGAGGCGGTGGCTAGCTGGTTGGCATTGTCGACAATGCTGCGGATTAGTTGTTGTATTCGGTTGCTCATATCGTTAAAGGCATCGGCGATCTGCTGCATTTCGTCGCGGCTATGAAGATTCAAACGAGCAGAAAGATCACCGTTGGCCATGGCCTGTGTGGCTTGATTGACTCGTTGAATGCTGTCTTGTACTGCACGATAGAATCCGGCAAACAGATAAGCAATCAATAGCAGGACGACAATGGCAATGCCAATGGACGTGAATTTAAGTTGTTGTTTGCTTTCAATGCGTGTTGCAAGCAGGTTGTCCATGACGGGAAGTGCCTTGTCAAACAGGAGAAAGGCTTGATCTATGGCCTGAGTGCTGGCGGAAAATACCTCGCTGCTGCTGATGGTGATTTGGTCGGCGTTGAGGATCTTTTCTTTCAAGAGTTGCTCTATGTTGCGAATCGCGTTGTTGCTTTGTTCTACGTATTGTTTGAGCGCAGCCGTAACTTCGGGATTGAATTCCATTGCAGAGTCGAGCCCGGCGCTTAAGCTGCGATTATTGGCCGCGATTCGATCAACTAACACAGACAGCTTGATGGCTTGAGCTGGCTTGAGCTCACCTGCTGCGGCGACGCCAGAACCGATGGCTCGTGATTGCCCCATTGCCTCTGTCAGCATGGGGAGTTTGTTGACGAGGGCATCCCCCAGGTAATAAGTGTCGAGAACGGGGTCGAGCGTGATCTCTGACTCATCCGAGATGAATATGGTGAGCGTCAGTAAGTCCTCAATCAACTGGGTGTGGGCGCCGATGGCTTCGGCAGTCTGCATGGTGAGGCTGTTATCCTTGATCTCGCTCCATTGGCGCTTGATGCTGGTCAGTTTGTCTTCTGTTGAGAATCGCGTACCGAGTGCATGGTCGGTGTCGGCGAGCAATGTCAGTGCGGCATCGACTTCTTTACGTTTTTGAACGATTTTTGCCTTGAAGCTTTGATCGCCATTAAGGTAGGCCGCAGTCATGCCTCGATGCTGTTGCACCTCTGCGATCATCGGGCGGATATTTTTGATGTAGCTGAGGCCTGCGCGTTCACTTTCGTGAAGGTTGATTTCTTTGTCGAGTGAGGAAATGAGCAGATAGCTCAAGATGGTCAAAGGAATAAAGACCATGACAAAGATGAGTCCGAATTTTGCTGGATAGCGTAGCTGATTCAGCAATTTAACCGCTGGTGTAAGTAAAGCAGACATTGTGCCCCCCTTGTGTAAACATTTCCGTTGCGTCTAATCAGAATAGCGACCACCGTGCGCAAAATAAATAGCGCAGGAAAATAGGGGGAATTGGCGGCTGAGATGCTATCTGTAATCCATGTATGTGGTAAGGGGGCTATTGATTAGGGAAGAAGTCAATTGGATAGGTGACGACGGTGGTATCAACATTCTTTGCGCCGAAATCTATCTGTTTGATTTTGAGTACCAATTTACGTTCCAGCGCTTCGTGATTTAGCTCGGAAGATACGATCTCAGCGGTATCAACTTGGCCAGAAGGTAAAATGGTGATTTTAAATACGACCTTGCCCTGCAAGAGAGGATTGCGTCGTAATTCGCGCTGATACAACGTGAATATGCCAGGTTTGTTGGCGTCGAAGATCTTTTGGATCTCGGCATCGGTACGGCTGGTCAGTTTGCCTGGTTCTGCGCCACCGCCTTCAGCGAGGGCATTTTCATCGACATTGGCGATTACGTCATCGAAGGATGCACTTTCGTGGCCTTGCAGTTCGGCACCGGCTGTCGAGCGGCCGAATTTTGAGGTGTCAATACCACCACTGCCGCGGCTGGCATTGGCTGCAAGGATGGATCGGCTCTTGGCAGCTTGTTCGGTGCCGCCAGTTTGCAAGGATTTGGCGCTGAGCGTCTCAACCGGTTGTGCCTCGCGCAGATCGGCCAGCATGTCTTTCATTGCCAGTACGCCACTGCTGGCAGCTTTTTTCTTGGCCGCTTCGATATCTTGTGTTGTTTTTTCTGCCGGTTTTGGCTCAGGCTTTGGCTCTGGTTTCTTTTCCTCGGGCTTAGGCTCGGGTTTTTTCTCTTCCGGCTTGGGCTCAGGCACCAGTTCTTCTGGTTTGGGCTTTTCCAGCTCGACAGGAGGTGGCGGCGGTGGCTCGACCTTTTTCTTTTCAAGAATCATTTTTGCCAAGCGTGGCGGAATGGCCTCTACCTCTTCACGCTGCTGAACAGGAATGTCGATGCTTTGCAATATTGCCGACATTACAACTGCCAGTGTTAGGACGACAGCAACGATCAGGCGAAAACGTTTCTCCTCGTGCTGAGGTGTCGCCCAGGGTAGATCGTAAACGGCGGCAGGCTGCTGTGACATCAACTTTCCTTATGCTTCTTGGTCACGGCCAGTGAGATGTTGTTGTAGTTCACGCTATTGCACGTGATCATGATTTTCTTCAGCAGACGATATGAAATCTGTTTGTCGCCGAGGATGGTAATCTCACGACGCTCTTCTTCACCAGCAGGCAGGCCAGCCTTGGCCGCATGGTATTCCAGTTCGTCTTTAAGACTGGCGATCAGATTGTCATCGCTGGCCAGAATCTCTTCGACATTGGCGACGGCGCGTCCCTGAACCAGCAGTGTTTGTTCGTTGACGACAATGAATAGAGTTTCTTTTGGTTTTTGTTCGGCGACAGACTTCGGCAGCTCTATTGTCTTTGTGTTGGGCATGACATCGACATCCGATGAATTGACCAACAGGAAGAAGACAAGGATGGTGAAGATATCCATCAAAGAAACAAGATTCAGCCCAGCGCTACGACCACGTTTGTGGTGGCGCTGCATGCGGCGGGCTCGGCGTGACATCTGCATGATTATTTGCCCCCTAACTCGGGTGCATCACCCATAGCCAGGTCCGGAAATAGTTCGACCTGCACGGTTTTGCCGTCTCGTTCTTGTTCGTAGAGACGTACAGCATCCATGACCTCAATAAGGTCGTTGTAGCGAACTTCTGGTTCTAGCAATAATGTGGCGGTGGTTTCGTCAGGGAAGCGCCCTTTGATTTGCTTCAGTAGAGATTGCACGCCTGTGTAGTCATAGCTATCTCCAACGCGCGGGAATGACTGCAGGATGCGACCAGGTTTGTCGGCGACTTGGAGCTGATCGGCGCGAATGATGATCTCAAGTTGCAGTGGCGGTGGTTCCGGCGGAGTAGCCTGATCATCGGTTTGCGCAGGCAGGTTCATCTCGAGGATATTGGTCTGCGAGAAGACGGCCGTAATCAGCAAGAACGGGATCAGAATGACCATCAGGTTAAGGAAGGCCGTGATATCCAGTTCTGGTGGCTGCCGATGCGAGCGGCGAAAGCGTTTTTTCATCTACCTAAACTCGGTCGCGGGTTAGATTACTTGTTGTTTTGCGAGATGATATTGAGAAATTTGACGGCGGCCATTTCAAAGCTGTCGACGATTTCCGTGGTTTTGGTAGAGAGAACGGCGTGCAGCAGGAGCAGCGGAATGGCGGCCATCAAACCGAATGCCGTGGTGTTCATTGCGACGGAGATACTGGCTGACAACAGGTCGGCCTTTTGTGCGGGGTCGGCACTGGCGACTGCAGTGAAGGCCTGAATCAGGCCGATGATGGTTCCGAGCAGTCCCATCAATGTGGCGATGTTGGCGAGAGTGGCCAGGTAGTGGGTGCGACGCTCCAGACGCGGCGTGACTTCCATCAGGCCTTCTTCCATTGCGGTCTCGATTTCTTCGCGATGAGATGAGCGTTCTTTGATATGGGCCAAGCCATAAGAAAAAATATGGGCCATCGCGGCCTTGGATTCGCTAGTTACTTTGAGAGCTTGGTCAAAATCGCCTTTCTGCAGGATCGGTACCAAGGTGTTCCAGACCTTATTGCTGTTGCTCTTGGCTGCGGAGAGGTAGATGAAGCGCTCAATGGCGATGGCGATGCCGACGGCAAGCAATAAAAGGATGAAATACATAAACACGCCACCCTCTTCAAAGAAGCGTGCGATTTCGGTGAAACTGTCCATATAACTCTCCTCGTGCCGGGTCTTTGGGTGACGGCATTTATCTAAAATTAAAAATCAAATCAATTGGCGTCGAGTATCTCGAAATACTGCAAACGTTTCTTAAAACTGGGCGGATCGATGGGCGCAAGGACGTCGGCGACGAGGGCGGTAGTGTGAGGGGCCTCTATCTCGCTAGTTTGCATGCGCTTCCATGGCACGATGTATAACACTTTAGGCAGCTCACGCTGGCCGGTGACGGTCATGCCTTTGGATTCAATTTCCACCTGAGCGCTGGCGATGGTGCTGACGAACAGCAACGCAGCACTTAAGGCCAGAGGAATTAATTTAGGCGTTGTTGTAGATCGCTGATCCATAATTTCACAGGTACGTCAGTGTCAGGTACTTCGTTGTAATATGTTTGATAATGCAATAGCGCTTTTTGGGGGCGGCGTAAATACAGGTCGTAAAGAATCCCTATATTTAAATTCAATCCCGGATGGTTGGGGGCTATTGCCAGTCCTTGTTCATAAGTTTGTAGCGCTAACTCTAACTTTCCTTGCTCTCGGTACATCACGGCCAGTTGATTATAAGCCTCGGCATAGTGATTGTTAAGCTTGAGAACGTGGCGATATTTTGCTTCCGCATCATCGTAGCGTTCAAGTTTCTTGAGGGCCAGGCCCAGTGTGATGTAGGGGGTTTGGTATTCCGGGAATTTATGGATCAATGCTTCCAGTATTTTTACCGATTCCTGTATGTTGCCGGCGCTAAGCGCCCCACGGGCAAGGTCGTGTTCGTGTTGGGCGTTGGCATCAATAATGTTTGCGGAGTCGCTACCACTACTGACAGCCGGCTCGTCATTTTTTTGTACAGGGGCACCAGCGCAGCCTGCAAGCATGGCTGCGAGCAGCAATGCGGCTAGCTTATTGCAGGATGATGCTGGTTTCATAAATTTCCTTCTTGGCATAGCGCGCTGGCATCAGGACTGCAAGGGCATCAATACTGTGCAATGTCCATTTGTTGTAGACCTCGGGCAGGCGGGTGATGTTGGTTTCATGCAATTCGATCGCCTTTTCTTCAAACGGAAAGGCCTGTTCTTCGAGCATGATTTCGTATTGCTCCAGCTCTTCATCATTAAGGTTATGAGGGCGTTCGGAGTCCATCAGCTTACGGCTAAAATCGGCATACATGTCGGCAATTCGGTACGAGGCTGCAGTGGTGAACTCGGCGACACCGATCTCGGCCGCCTTGTTATAGGCGGTCAAGGCGGATTTCATGTATTTGTTTTTGAGGTTCATGTTCTGACGAATAGGCTCAACTAGTCGCACCTCGGCATAGCGTAGGTATTCTGGCTCTGCCAATTCAAAGGCGCTCTTGGCTGCGAGATAACGAGTTCGATTGGTGCGTTGCGGGCCATGTTCGCGGTCAAGTTTATAGATCTTCTCTATTTGAATGCGGCGTTCGTAGGTCTTGCCTAGCGTCAGGTACAACTCTGCGGCGTTGTTGATCGCCTCAATCGCGGGCTCCAAAGGTTCGGGAAATAGTTCGCCATAGCGGATATAGGTACTGGCCGCTTTTTCAAGATTATTGCCGTCTTTATAGAGTTCAGCGGCCTGCCAAAGGGCTTCTCGCTGGGCCTCTGGTGAGTCGGCGATGTCGGCGATGCCTTCCATTGCCAGGGCTGCCTCTACGGGGCGCTCAAGCTTGACGTAGATGACGGCAATCTTTTCTTTGGCGTCGTTGGTTAATTGATGATTAGGGTAACGATTGCGAAAATCGTTTAAGGCCGCCAGGGCATCTTCCATTTCGTCAAGGACGAAGTGGATAGAGGCAATATCATAACGAGCTAGGGCGCTGGCGTCTGCATCGGGTACGGCCTCGATCAAGCGCTTGAATTCGTTGATGGCCATGCGCATTGCGCCTTGTCGGCGAAATTTCTCCGCCTGTTTATAGATACAGGCAGCGATGCGAGAGTTGACCTCGGTGTAGAGGTCTTCGCTGCGGCTGAGCGCAGCTTTGAGTTCATGATAATAGAGTTCGGAGACGTCGTAGTTTTCTAGCTCGAAATGGGTGTTGGCCAAAATCTGTAGTGCGGTTCGTTTATGTGCAGACTCCGCATTTGGATAACGCTCGACGAGAGACTGCGCGGTGCGCAAGGCTTCATTGTAGTTTTTGTTTTGGTAAAGTTCTTCTGCGGCATTGGCGAGAACTGCTGGGGTACGTGGGTCGCTGGGGAACATCTTGGCGAAGCTGAGTGAGCTTTGCAATGCCGCGCGTGCAGTCGATTGTTGATTGTCTTTTGACGTGATTTTAAGTTGTTCGCGATACGCAACCAGGGCGGCATAGCCTGCCTCGGCAGCCTTGCTGTTGTCAGTGTATTCATATGCAGTGCGTTCGTATTCGGTCGCTGCTTCGAGGTATAGTTGATCCTCATACAGTGTTTCTGCAAGCAGAAAGTTCATCTCAGCCGATTCTGGGTCGCGTGGAAACTGTTGCAGATAGCGACGGTACCATGTGGCCGCCACGCGGTAGTCCGTGGTTGCCTGTGTTTGGCGGGCCACGGAGTGGCGATATTTGGCTAAATCATTGAGATGCATTTTGAGTTCTTGTTTGATGAGTGCGAGCGATGCCTCGTCGCTACGAATCAAGAACTCGAAGTAGTTGTTGTGGGCTGAGCGCTTCCATTCCTGCTGCATGCGGGTGTGACGGTCGTAGAAGTCTTCTTTTGCTTTAATCAGTTCATTCCTGAATCCGTAGTCCTGATAAATCTTGAGAGCATCGGCGTGAAGTAGCAGCCCATAGGTGTGCCAGGGTGCGCGTCTGTGGAAAGATTGATAAACGTCCGCTGCATCAGAGTAACGTGCTTGTTCGGTGTAGTGCCGTCCCAGACTTTGGTAGAGCAGAAATTCGTAGATGCGTGCGGGTTTGCCGCGTAGATAATTATCCAGAACCCTCGGGTCTTCTTGTTGGCTGAAGCATAGGTTGAGTGCTCGTAGCGTGTCGTTGACCAACTCTTGGTCTGGGCGTGACAAAAAATTCATGTCACGCAACTCTGAAGGCTGCATGTTTTTGCTGAGTTTGAGGTCCAGGATGGCAATAAACGCATCTTGGGCCTTGAGTAGTTCGTCTTGTTTATAAAGGGACCAGCCGTATTTGAATAAGGCCTGTTGGTGAAATTTCGAGTTCTGACGATATGTGATGACCTTGGCGTAGGCCAGCTCAGCTTCGCGGAAGTTTTGATTGAGAAAGAATATTTCACCACGACGGAAGTTGGCCTCGAGTGCCAGCTCCGAATTAGGGTAGTCGCGAGCAATGATCTTGAGTACCGTGAGCGCACGTAATGTTTGCCCGCTTTCTTCGTAGGCGCGTGCCAGCTGATACAGTGCATTTTGACGATCCTCGTATTGAGGAAAACGTACTAATAATTTACGGTACCAGTTGATTGCTGCATCGTAGTCTTCAGGCTTGACTGTTGGGCCGCTGGTTTCTTCCAGGCGCATTTCGATTTTTTTCAACTCCAGGTCGCCAAGACGATGCATGGCGCGGGCATTGAGATCAGCTTCTTCTCCGTCTGAGCTGCCGCTGGCGAGCACTTCTTCGTAGGTTTCGATTGCTCGCGATAGATCAATGTCGGCATTGCTGTTTCGGTCGATCTGGATCGTGCGATCTCCCAGGCTGCCCAGGGTTGGATTATCCTGTTTTACCGGCTGGGCACAGGCTGTGAGTAGTAGGGGGGATATTAATAATAGTCGAAATGTTTTCATTATTGCTCTATTGCGACTGCCTTGCGGATGCCTTCTCTATTGCCTGCGCTAAACTAAAACGGGCCTGTTGAGTATAAAGCTCCAATTGGGCTTGGTGGCGTTTTAGCAGATCTCTGCTGGTTTGCTCAAGCGCATGACGCGCCTGTTGGCGGGCGCGATTGAGAGATTGCTGAAGTTTGCCATGCAGTATGTTGATCTTGGCGAGTTCACCGTTGATGTTTTTTGCGTTTCTATGTTGGCTGAACTCTTGAAGCTCGGTCTTTTGACGATCAGAAATGCTGTCTTTTAAGAGCAGCTGGCGATACAGCTCGAGCTTGTGTTGAAACTCGGCGTTGTCCATTAACATGGTCAGCAGAATTTCGTCTTCGGTGTGTAGTTGTTCCAGCAGCCATTGTAACCAGCTTGTATCGGTGCGGGGGGCTTGGGTGATTAAGGCGCTTAAAGTGACTGGAAAGTCTTGAGATAGCGCGCGTTTAATGTTGTCGACAGCCTCAATGTAACGTCGTACGGTGGTGTTGTAGAACTGGGCTGCCTGCGCATGGGCGTCAAGTCGCGAGTATCCATATGGAGTGGCGAGGAGTGCCTCGTGGTAATACGTGTCGGGGTGTGCGCTGTTGCTCAGTTCAGTCCAGTAGACGAGGGCTCGCTCAAAGTCATCTTCTTTTGCAAAGCTCCAGCCCATCCCAAGCAGTGCCATGTTGGACATCGGTCCACCTAGCCGGATCTTTTCGAAGTATTGGCGAGCACTCTTGGCTTGGCCCAGTTGTAACAGCGAGTAGCCGAGGCTCAGGTTTGCTTGGTCTCGGAGGGCGATGATTTCTGGATCTTGGCTTTTGATCTCGGATAAGCGATGTAGCAGTGCTGCGCCCTGTTTGTTTTTGTATTGATCTAATAGGATCGCAGCGACATTGTAGTAAAGATATATGCTCCAAGTCGGCGCCTGATTGAGATCGTGTTTATTTTGCAGGGCCTGGATTGCTTCGTCCGGTGTTTGTTTGGTGAGCGCAATTTGGGCGCGTAGAACGGCAACTTCAACCGAGCTGTTGCTGTTGTTATGATCGATCTGGTTTAGCATCTCAGTGGCGACACTGTGGAGCCCTAATTCGGTGGCTAAGCGTGCGGCGCGCAGGCCGGCCGTACGTTTCAGACCGCTGTTTTGGCTTTTGCGCGCAACTTCCTGGTAAAGAGCAAGCGCTTCGTTCTGCAAATATTCGCCAATCATGCTGTCGGCCAGATAGAGCATGGCGATGTGTTGTTCGTCACCGAATAATTGACGATCAATGCCGTTACGAAGCATGGCCATGGATCGATACGGTTGGCCATTTTCGAACTCAAATATAGCTTCGCCAAACAGTACGTTGTGAATGAGTTCGTAACTGCCGCTGCGATCAATCTCTTCCGGATCGGGCTCGGCGATAAGGCCTGTGCTGGAGAAAAGCAGGGCAGCGGCGAGCAGTGTGCGGATTGAGGTGCGTAATATCATTGTTTGATACTCCGCGCATAATGAAAAATCAGCTCTGGCTCTTGGGTGCGCAGGATGTCGATGAGGGTGATGGTCAGTGTCTCAGCCTCGGCGCTTTTTTCAAATCGATAAACTTTGCTATCAATGACGGTCTCACTCATTTCACCAGAAAATGAGACTTGAACTTCATGTGCGCCGGAGGTTAGTTCCTTTTGGTAAACCTTTTGAATCCCGCCTTTTTTAAATGCATTGTTGTGTGGGTCTTCATAGTCGGCGTTTACGATCGGGATGCCATCAAGTTGAATCTGAATGTTGTGAATTTGTAGCTGCGGGATGTCGGCGACATCAATGTATATGGTGAGCAGCTCATTGGCGTTGGGAACTTGTAGTTTGCGCTCGGCGATAAGGAGTTCTCTCTCCAGCTCCAGGATGATGCCGGCGATTGCGCGCAGGTCGGTTTCAGAACTATGGGCATTGTTGCTTGCAAGGCCAAGGCAGGTAGTGAGCAGGCAGGCTGCTAGCGTGTTTTGAATTCTTGCGATCATCTTGGGCTTTAATCAATCGGTTAGCACGGGGGGCGGTGCCTTGGCATCTGCCTGGCGATAACTTTATGATTTTATTCGATAGCGTATCGGTTCGTATCAATTTGTATTGGTCGAGTATTCTGCCGTGAATTGCAATAGGGGTAAAGCGGCTCTTGAGTGATAGGTCAATAAAAAAGGGCTCCGAAGAGCCCTTTTGTCGACCAAGAAGACGAAGGATTAAGCGGCGGTGCGCTTTTTCTCCATCATTTCATGGACGATTGGTGTCAGGATGACCTCCATTGCCATACCCATCTTGCCAGCGGGGACGACGATGGTGTTGGGGCGAGACATCCAGGAACCTTGCAGCATTTGCAGGTAGAAGCCCAGGTCATGCTTCTTCGGATAACGGAAGCGGATGACGCAGAAGCTTTCGTCCGGCGTTGGGATGTCGCGGGCGATGAACGGGTTGGAGGTGTCAACAATTGGCACGCGTTGGAAGTTGATGTCGGTGCGTGAGAATTGTGGTGCGATACAGGTGACGTAGTCAGGCATGCGACGCAGGATGGTCTCAACAACCGCTTCGGCAGAGTAGCCGCGCTCTTTGTTGTCACGGTGAATCTTCTGGATCCACTCC
>DHYU01000072.1 GCA_002415485.1 Proteobacteria bacterium UBA5122 | reverse complement strand
ACGAGATAATGGTGATCGGTGATAAATAGGGCGAGGCGGGGGGCGGCGAGATCGTCGAGACCCGCCTCAATCTGACCCTGGAAGACCTGATCAGCGAAGAAGACGTGGTCGTCACGCTGTCGCACGCCGGTTACGTCAAGGCGCAGCCGCTGTCGATCTACTCGGCACAAAAACGCGGCGGCAAGGGCAAGGCGGCGACGGCGGTCAAGGAAGAAGACTTCATCGACAAGCTGTTCGTGNNGTTCGTGGCCAATACCCACGACACGCTGCTGTGCTTCTCCAGCCGCGGCAAGGTCTACTGGAAGAAGGTGTATGAGTTGCCGCAGGCCGGTCGCACCGCGCGCGGCAAGCCCATCGTCAATCTGTTGCCGCTGGAAGATGGCGAGCGCATCAACGCCGTGCTGGCAATCCGCGAGTTCGGTGAGGATCAATTCGTGTTCATGGCCACCAGCAGTGGTGTGGTCAAGAAGACACCGCTGACCGATTTCTCGCGGCCACGCGCCAGCGGCATCATCGCGCTGGAGTTGTTGGAAGACGACTGCCTGGTCGGTGTCGATCTGACCGACGGCAGCAAGGACGTGATGCTGTTCTCCGATGCCGGCAAGGCCGTGCGTTTCAGTGAAGACGATGTGCGGCCGATGGGGCGCACCGCGCGCGGCGTGCGCGGCATTCGTCTCGCTGAGGGGCAGAAGGTCATCTCGTTGATCATCGCCTCTGGCGGTGATGTGTTGACGGCCACCGCGCAGGGTTATGGCAAGCGCACGCCGATGGAAGACTACCCGGTCCACGGCCGTGGCGGCCAGGGCGTGATCTCGATTCAGTGTTCCGAGCGCAATGGCGTGGTGGTCGGCGCCGCGCTGGTCAATGAAGAAGACGAGATCATGCTGATCAGTGACGCAGGCACCCTGGTGCGGACGCGTGTCGCCGAGATCTCTCGTTTGGGTCGCAACACCCAAGGCGTGCGCCTGATCCGCGTCGCCGATAACGAGAGCCTGACCGGCATCGAACGCATTGTCGAGCCGGATGGTGAAGAATCTGAAGAAGTTGAGGGTGATTCCGCAGGCGATGCGGCGCCCAGTGAGGAATAACCACGCATGAGTCGAGTGTTTAATTTCAGCGCCGGTCCGGCGATTCTGCCCGAAGAGGTCTTGCAGCGTGCCCGTGAAGAGATCACGGACTGGCACGGCTGCGGCATGTCGATCATGGAGGTCAGTCACCGCGGCAAGGAGTTTACCCGTGTCGCTGAGCAGGCCGAGGCCGATCTGCGCGAGCTGATGGCGATCCCGGACAACTACAAGGTGATGTTCTTGCAGGGTGGCGCCAGTGGTCAGTTCGCGATGATCCCGTTGAACCTGATGACGGCCGAGCAGAGTGCCGACTACATCGACACCGGCGCCTGGTCTGAGCGTGCCATCGCCGAGGCCAAGCTGCTGGGCAAGGCCAAGGTGGTCGGTGAGGGCCGCAGTGCGGTGCCACGTCAGCACGAGCTGGCCTTGAATGCCGATGCCGCCTATCTGCACTACACGCCGAACGAGACGATCGGTGGTCTGGAATTTGACTATATCCCAGAGGCCGGTGATGTGCCGCTGGTGGTCGACATGTCGTCGAACATCCTGTCGCGGCCGATCGATGTCAGCCGCTTTGGTTTGATCTACGCCGGCGCGCAGAAGAACATCGGCCCGGCCGGGCTGGTGGTGACGATCATCCGCGAAGACCTGATCGGCAAGGCGCGTCCCGGCACGCCGACCATGCTCGATTACAAGATCCATGCGGACAATGGCTCGATGTACAATACTCCGCCCACGTACTCCTGGTACCTGGCAGGGCTGGTGTTTGACTGGCTGAAGCAAAAGGGTGGGGTTGCGGCCATGGCTGAGATCAATCAGCGCAAGGCGGCCAAGCTCTATGCTGCGATTGATGGCTCGGATTTTTATAGCAACCCCGTGGCGCCGATCAACCGTTCGTGGATGAACGTACCGTTCACACTGGCCAAACCCGAGCTGGACGGTGAATTCCTCAAGCAGGCCGATGCTGCCGGGCTGACCTCGCTCAAGGGGCATCGCTCGGTTGGGGGAATGCGTGCCAGCATATACAATGCGATGCCCGAGGCCGGGGTCGATGCGCTCGTCAGCTTCATGGCTGATTTTGAGCAGCGCTACGCCTAACCACCGTTAAGGAAGACGATCGTAACTATGTCCAAGTCGAATGCAGACCTGTCGCAGGTACGCCAACGCATAGACGAGCTCGATCAGCAGATTCAATTGCTGATCAATGAGCGCGCCAAGTGTGCGCAGCAGGTTGCCGAGATCAAGACTGCTGCCGGCGACAGCGATGCCGATTTTTATCGTCCCGAGCGCGAGGCGCAGGTGTTGCGCAACGTGATTGCCCGCAATAAGGGCCCGCTCGCCGGGGAAGAGATGGCGCGCCTGTTTCGTGAAGTCATGTCGGCCTGTCTGGCGCTGGAACAACCGATGAAGATCGGCTATCTCGGCCCCGAAGGCACCTATACCCACGCGGCGGCCTACAAGCATTTTGGTCATTCGGTATCGACTGCGCCGACCGGCGCGATCGACGAGGTGTTTCGTGAGGTCGAGGCGAGCGCCTGTCATTACGGTGTGGTGCCGGTCGAGAACTCCACCGAAGGTGTGGTCAATCACACGCTGGATATGTTTTTAAGCTCACCGCTGAAGATCTGTGGTGAGGTGGAATTGCGGATTCATCATTGCCTGTTGTCGAATGCCGAGTCCCTGACCGCCGTGACCAAGGTCTATGCCCACCAGCAATCGCTGGCGCAGTGTCGCGAGTGGTTGGATGAAGATCTAAAGCACGCGACCCGTGAGGCGGTAAACAGTAATGCCGAAGCGGCCCGGCTCGCCGCGCTGGAGCCGGGTGCTGCGGCCATCGCCGCCGCCGAGGCGGCTGAGATCTACGGTCTGAAAATTCTGAAATCGAATATCGAAGATGAACCCGACAACACGACCCGCTTTTTGGTGATTGGTAAAAAATCACCTGCACCGAGCGGCAAGGATAAGACCTCGCTGTTGGTCTCGACCAGCAATCGCCCGGGTGCGCTGACTCGGCTGTTGTCACCACTGGCCGATGCCGGCATCTCGATGACGCGGATCGAATCGCGCCCGTCACGGCGTGTGGTTTGGGAATATGTGTTTTTTGTCGATATCGAAGGTCACGCGGCGGAACCCAAGGTTGCTGCGGCCTTAAAGCAGTTGGATCACGACGCGGCGATGTTAAAGGTTTTAGGCTCGTACCCTGTTGCAGTGCTGTAGCGCGCAGGGCATCACGGTTTAAATAGCTAAGGTATACACATGATCATAATTCTGAAATCCAACGTCTCTGACGAGCAGATCGCCGCCGTCGAATCTCGTTTGAAAAAGATGGGGATGGAGGCGCATATCTCACGCGGTATCCAACGCACGGTGATCGGTGCCATTGGTGACGAACATAAACTGGATAAAGAAGCGCTGGAGGCGCTGCCTGGCGTTGAAGACGTTGTGCGCGTCATGAAGCCTTACAAGATCGTATCGCGGGAATCACAGGCCGGTGACACCATCATCGATATCAGTAGTCATCCGCTCGGTGGCAATAAGATTCAAATCATCGCTGGCCCATGTTCGGTCGAGACCCAGGAACAGATGGATCAATCGGCGGCTGCCGTTGCTGCGGCCGGTTGTAGCATGATGCGTGGCGGTGCGTTCAAACCGCGCACCAGTCCCTATACCTTCCAGGGTGTCGGCGTAGAAGGCCTGGTAATGTTCCAAAAGGCGGCGCGCGCCCACAATCTGCCTATCGTCACCGAGCTGATGGACGTGCGCATGCTGCAGACCTTTTTGGATCACAAGGTCGACGTGATCCAAATCGGCACGCGCAATATGCAGAACTTCGATCTGCTGAAGGAAGTGGGCAAGACGCAGGTCCCGGTCATTCTGAAGCGTGGTATGTCGGCCACGATCTCTGAATGGTTGATGGCGGCTGAATACATTGCCGCAGGTGGTAATCACAACATCATCTTCTGCGAGCGCGGCATTCGTACCTTTGAAACCAAGTACCGCAACGTGCTCGACGTCACTGCCATTCCGGTGATCAAACAAGAGACCCATCTGCCGGTGATTGTTGATCCTAGCCATGCCGGTGGCAAGGCATGGATGGTGCCAGCGCTGTCGCGTGCGGCGATAGCCGCAGGTGCGGATGGTTTGTTGATCGAGTCGCACCCACGTCCTGCAGAGGCGTGGTGTGATGCGGATCAGGCCTTGAGCCACGAACAGCTGACCCAGTTGATGGGCGAGCTGCGCGGTATCGCCAAGGTCATCGGTCGCGACCTGTAATCATCCATCGATCCTATTGTAGCGAGGCATTCGTTCGTGCTTAACCAAGTGACGATCATCGGGCTCGGTTTGATTGGCGGTTCGTTGGCGCGGGCGCTGAAGCAGCAGCAATTTGCTGCGCGCATTGTGGCCACCGGTCGTGATGAATCTCAATTGCGCTGGGCGGTGGAAAACGGCGTAGTCGATGCCTATGCCATGGATATAGTAGAGGCATGCACCGGTGCGGATGTCATTGTGTTGGCTGTGCCGCTGGGCGCAATGGCGACGTGTTTGCAGGCGATCAAACCGGCCCTGCAAGCGACGACCATCATCACCGATGTGGGCAGCGCCAAGGCCAGTGTTGTCGCTGCCGCACAGCAGGTGTTTGAACAGATACCGGAAAATTTTGTCCCCGGCCATCCGATTGCCGGTACCGAGAAGAGTGGGGTGCAGGCCTCGTTTGCGACCTTGTTCCAGAACCGGCGTGTGATTGTGACGCCGCTGACGCATACCCAGGAGCGGGCGGTGAACACAGTGCGTGATATGTGGCTGGCGACAGGCGCTACGGTCGATCAGATGTCGGTGGAGTATCACGATGAAGTGCTGGCTGCGACCAGTCATCTGCCACACCTGTTGGCCTATGGTTTGGTAGATACCCTGGTTAATTTGGATAGCAGTGAAGAGATCTTTCGCTTTGCCGCCGGTGGTTTTCGTGACTTCACCCGTATCGCGTCCAGTGATCCGGTGGTGTGGCGTGATATCAGCCTGGCCAATCGTGACGCAATCCTGGAGGTGCTGGCGAGATATCGTCATGATCTCGACACCCTCGCCGGGTATATTGAGCGCAGCGAGGGTGAGGCATTACAGACATTGTTTGCACGTGCCAAACGTGCGCGTGACAAGTGTATGAAACAACTCGAATCGTGATTGCCAACGATTCGGTTTAACGAATAGAGATAACGGAATAGTTTATGAGCGGAAGTAACGTACGTTTTATCGTCGAGGCCGGTGGCCGTTTGAGTGGCCGCATCCGTGTGCCGGGCGACAAATCCATTTCCCATCGATCCATTATGCTCGGCTCTTTGGCCGAGGGTGTGACCCACGTCAGCGGTTTTCTGGAGGGTGAAGATGCGCTGGCGACGCTCAACGCATTCCGCGCCATGGGTGTGCAGATTGAAGGGCCGGATCAAGGTCGCGTCACGATCCATGGCGTCGGCATGCATGGCCTCAAGGCCCCGACGGCACCGCTGGATCTGGGCAACTCGGGCACCTCGATGCGTCTGCTGGCGGGTTTGTTGGCCGGTCAGGGCTTTGACGTGGTGATGGTGGGTGACAGTTCGTTGTCCAAACGACCGATGCGTCGTGTCACAGCGCCGTTGGCGGAAATGGGTGCTCAAATCGAGACCACCGACAATGGTACGCCGCCGCTCAAGATCAAGGGTGGCCAGTCGCTCAAAGGGATGTTTTACAAGATGCCGATGGCCAGTGCGCAGGTTAAATCCTGCTTGTTGCTGGCGGGCCTGTATGCCGAAGGCCGCACCAGTGTGGTCGAACCCGCGCCGACACGCGACCATAGTGAGCGTATGTTGCAGGGCTTTGGTTATCAGGTGGATGTCGACGGCGCCACTGCCAGCGTTGAAGGCGGCGGCAAGTTGACCGCCACTGATATCGAGGTGCCGGCAGATATCTCGTCAGCTGCGTTCTTTATGGTCGGTGCCAGCATTGCCGATGGTTCGGACATTACGCTTGAGCATGTCGGTATCAACCCAACCCGTACCGGTGTGATCGACATCCTGCGCCTGATGGGGGCTGATATTACGCTGAGCAATGAGCGTGAAGTGGGCGGAGAACCCGTGGCGGATATCCGTGTGCGCTCGGCCAAGCTGAAGGGGATCAACATCCCAGAAGCGCTGGTGCCACTGGCGATCGATGAGTTTCCGGTGCTGTTTGTCGCCGCCGCCTGTGCCGAAGGCCAAACGGTATTGACCGGCGCCGAAGAGCTGCGGGTCAAGGAAAGTGACCGCATCCAGGTCATGGCCGATGGCCTCATCGCGCTGGGTGTCGATGCGACACCCACGCCGGACGGCATTGTGATCAATGGCTCGCCGTTGCAGGGCGGGCGCGTCAATGGTCATGGCGATCATCGTATCTCGATGGCGTTTGCCATGGCTGCCCTGCGTGCGGCTGGTGCAATTGAAATCGATGACTGTGCCAATGTAGCAACCTCATTTCCAGGCTTTGAGTCCTTGGCAGCGAACGCTGGTCTAGGGATCCAGAGAAAAGGGTAAACGATTATGGTGGAACAATTGGCACCGATCATCGCCATCGATGGCCCCAGCGGTTCGGGCAAGGGCACCATCAGTCGTTTGGTGGCCAACGAGTTGAAATGGAATTTTCTCGACAGTGGCGCGCTGTATCGTTTGGTCGCGCTGGCAGCCAAGTGGCATTCGATCCCGCTGGACGACGAGCAAGGGCTGGGTACGCTGGCCGGCCATCTGGATGTCGAGTTCAGCTCGACCGATGATGGCGCCTCGGTCAAGATTTTCCTTGAGGGAGAAGAGGTTAGCGACGCCATTCGTCGGGAAGAGGTAGGCAATAATGCCTCCCGGGTCGCGACGGTGCCGTTGGTGCGTGACGCCTTGCTGGCGCGTCAGCGGGCATTTCGTCAGGCGCCCGGTCTGGTGGCCGATGGCCGCGACATGGGTACGGTGGTTTTTCCCGATGCGCAGCTGAAAATCTTCCTCACTGCCAGCGTCGAGGAACGGGCCCAGCGACGCTATAAACAGTTGAATGAAAAGGGGGTGTCTGCTAATCTAAACGCCCTTTTTGAGGAGCTTGAGCAACGCGACAAGCGTGATCGGGAACGGGCCGTCGCCCCGTTGGTAGCCGCACCGGATGCCATCGTTGTCGACAGCAGTGGCGTCACCATTGATGAAGTGATGATGCGCGTCATGGGGCTGTGGCGAGACGCCTGCCGCTAAACGTATCGTTACGTTGCGATAGAAAAGGAAGCAGTGTTGGCATATGCCGATCTGCTTTTTTTGTTTGGGTGGTATGAGTTTCAATCAAACCGATTCATACCCGTTTTTAACAACTCTGTCTAAGACGCCAGTCGAAGCAGATTAACAACACTACACAAACCGTCACTCAAGTGTCGGTTGGGAAAAGGTACCATTGATATGAGCGAAAGCTTTGCACAACTACTGGAAGAGAGTTTGGTTGATGACAACATGCAACCAGGCGCGATTCTGACCGCAACCGTCGTACGCGTAGACAACAATGTCGTTGTCGTAAACGCAGGCCTGAAATCTGACAGCGCAATCCCCGTTGAGCAGTTTTACAACGAAAACGGCCAAGTCGATGTCAATATCGGCGACAAAATCGACGTTGCTTTGGAAGCCATTGAAGATGGTTTCGGCGAGACCCGTCTGTCTCGTGAGAAGGCTGTCCGTGCTGCTTCTTGGATTAACCTCGAGAAGGCAATGGACGCTGGTCAAGCCGTGATCGGTATTATGACTGGCAAGGTGAAAGGTGGTTACACGGTTGAACTGAATGGCGTACGCGCCTTCCTGCCGGGTTCACTGGTTGATGTCCGTCCTGTACGTGACGCTGCCCACCTCGAAGGCAAGCCTCTGGAATTCAAAGTGGTCAAGTTGGACCGCCGCCGTAACAATGTTGTCGTTTCTCGTCGTGCTGTTGTTGAGAGCGAGACCAGCCATGAGCGTCAAGAGCTGCTGGAGAACCTGGTTGAAGGCCAAAGCCTGAAGGGTATCGTTAAGAACCTGACAGACTACGGTGCGTTCATCGACCTGGGTGGTATCGACGGTCTGCTGCACATCACC
>DHYU01000080.1:121810-122113 GCA_002415485.1 Proteobacteria bacterium UBA5122 | reverse complement strand
ACCGAAACACATGATGAACAGCGCCACCGTCAGACCAATCATCAGCGGCATGTCGCGTGTCAGCACCTCGGCATCAAAGGCACCGGCATGGATCACACCCGGCAGCCCCAATACACCGAGCAGGTTAAACATGTTGGAGCCGATGACATTACCCAGCGCGATATCGTGTTCCTTCTTCAGCGCGCTCATTACCGTCGCCATCAGCTCCGGCATGCTGGTGCCGATCGCAACGATGGTCAGCCCGATCACCAGATCGCTGACACCAAAGGCATGCGCGATATTGACCGCGCCCCACACCAGCAG
>DHYU01000080.1:17186-121736 GCA_002415485.1 Proteobacteria bacterium UBA5122 | reverse complement strand
AAAAAAAAAAAAAAAACCACCCCCGCCACACCCGAGAGCAGGATCACGCCATCCCAAAAACTCAGAATGCCATCAGACAACAGGAAAAATGCCAGCGCCGAGACGCTCAACAAGACCGGAAACTCACGCTTCAGGGTTTGCGACTGCACCGTCAGCGGCGCAATCAAGGCCGTCAAGCCCAGCACCAGCGCAATATTGGTGATATTGGAACCAATCGCATTACCGATCGACAGACCGGTGTTGCCCTCCCATGCCGCCATACCCGAGACCAGCATCTCCGGCGCCGAAGTGCCAAAACCAACGATGGTCAGACCGATGATCATCGGTGCAACGCCAAAGTTGCGCGCCGTCGCCGACGCCCCCATCACACAACGATCAGCGCCCCAGACCAAAATGACAAACCCGGCCACGACGGCCAGCACAGACATCAACATACCTAAAATCCAATCACAGATAATGAATAAAGAGACCGGCAAAAATCACCAAACCGATCCAATTGTTGTTTAAAAACGCATGAAAACACTTCATGCGATCGCGTTCCTTGATCAAAAACTGGTGATACACCATCAACGCCGCCGCCAGCAACAGACCACCGTAATATGCAGCCCCCAATGACAATCGCTGGCCAATCAACACCAACACCATCAGCATCATCACCTGGATCACGCCGATGATCAGACGGTCGGCATCGCCAAACAGGATCGCGGTCGACTTGACGCCGATTCGCAGATCATCACGCCGGTCGACCATCGCATACATCGTGTCGTAGGCCGTCGCCCACAACACCGTCGCAATCAACAACAGCCACGCCACCGTCGGCACACTGCCGGTCTGCGCGGCAAAGGCCATCGGCACCGCCCAACCAAAGGCCAGCCCCAGATAGAGCTGCGGCAGATAGGTATACCGTTTCATGAACGGATAACTGGCCGCAAGAAAGGCACCAACAAACGACAACGCAATCGTCAGCCAATTCATCGTCAGCACCAGCACAAAGGCCGTCAGCGTCAACCCGACAAACAGATACAGAACCTCTCGCGAAGACACCTTGCCCGCCGCTAGCGGCCGCTCCTTGGTGCGCTCCACATGCGGGTCGACCTTGCGATCGGCAAAGTCATTGATCACACAGCCGGCCGAACGCATCAACACCACACCGAGCACAAACACCGTCATCACCCACAGATTGGGGATGCCTTCCGCCGCCAGCCACAGCGCCCACAGGGTCGGCCACAGCAGCAGCAGGATGCCGATCGGCTTATCCAGCCGGACCAGCAAAAAATACTGCCGTAAACGTTCGCGATCGAGCTTCATCAATATTTTGTCGTTAACCAAAACTGGCTGCGCGGCAAGGGCAACAGCGGCGGTAAAAAAAACTCACTGACCAGCAACTGCCGGCCGCGCAGGGTAAACACAGAGCGCCGTCCCCACAAGGGCTGCGCATCACTTTGCACCCCAGTCTTTTGATTAAAGGCCGGCACATCGTCGACGTGCGCCAACTCAATCGGACCGCGGCGCATGGTGCGATCCCGGAACAACAACTCTCCCAGCGGCTTGCCGCCCAGCCATCTGAGGCTGCGGCCGCGACCGCTCAGCGTCGCCGCCGGGATCACCGTGCGCGCATATACCGCCGCCTGCCCTCGGCACAACAACTTCACCTCACGCACCCGCACCAAGGCCCGGTCATCGATACCCAGCGCGCGGCGCTCGCCCCACTGCGGCCGCTGCCAACACTGGCTCAGCACCTGCACCCGAAACCGGCCGCCGCTGGCGCGCCGCAGGCGGCGTGTCAGCGAACCATGATCCAACAGCCAATGCGCCTGCACCGCCGACAACTGACCGTTACGCAAGCGTGTCGCAGGCCACCAGTGGGGATCGGCCTTCGCCACGCCGCAGGGCAACCGCGTCCTGTAATCACTATTCACCGTCTACGATCCAATCCGCAGCTACACAGCGCCATAGTGTTGTTTATCCCCCAGCCAGCGCTCGATCAACGCCGGCGCACGCTGCGGCCATTGGCGCAGCAACTGCTCGGCAGCACGACTGACATCGGGGATCAGGGCCTGGTCGCGGCCCAGGTCCGCCACCTTCAGCCGCAGCAGCCCGCTCTGACGTGTGCCCAGCACCTCGCCCGGCCCGCGCAATTCCAGATCGCGGCGCGCAATCTCAAAGCCATCATTGGTCTCACGCATGATCGCCAACCGCTGCCGCCCCTGCTGCGAAAGCGGCTTATGATACATCAAAACACAACTGCTCTTGGCACAACCACGACCGACTCGGCCACGCAATTGATGCAACTGTGCCAGCCCCAACCGCTCGGCATTCTCAATGATCATCAGGCTGGCGTTGGGCACATCGACACCGACCTCGATCACCGTCGTCGCCACCAGCAGATCGTAGTCGCGCGCCTTGAAGGCCGTCATCACGGCCTCTTTTTCGGCCGACTTCATGCGGCCATGGACCAGCCCCACCTTCAGCTCCGGCAGCGCGCCCTTCAGCAACTCGGCCGTCGCCTCCGCCGCCTCGCATTGCAGGGCCTCCGATTCCTCAATCAGCGTGCAGACCCAATAGGCTTGACGCCCGCTGACACAGGCATCGCGCACGCGCTGCACGACCTCGGCGCGGCGCGTGTCCTGCAACACCACCGTCTCCACCGGCGTCCGCCCTGGCGGCAGCTCATCAATGATCGACGTATCGAGATCGGCATAGGCCGTCATCGCCAACGTGCGCGGGATCGGCGTCGCCGTCATGATCAACTGATGCGGCGCCTGCTGCCCCTGACGGCCCTTGTCGCGTAGCGCCAGGCGCTGATGCACGCCAAAGCGGTGTTGCTCATCGACCACCACCAGCCCTAGGTTGTGAAACTCAACGTCATCCTGAAACAATGCATGCGTGCCGACGGCCAAGGCCGCCTCACCCGAGGCGAGATCCGCCAGCGCCTGTCGCCGCTCGGCCGCCCCCTGTTTGCCGGCCAGCCAGACGATCTTCAGGCCCAAGGCCTCGAACCAGACCGAAAAATTACGGTAGTGCTGCTCGGCCAACAGCTCGGTCGGCGCCATCAATGCCGCCTGGTAACCACCATCAACTGCACACAACACGGCCGCAGCAGCGACGGCGGTCTTGCCGGAGCCGACATCGCCCTGCACCAGCCGCTGCATCGGATGCGTTTGCGCCAGGTCCTGACCGATCTCGGCCAGCACCCGCGCCTGCGCCGCGGTCAGCTCAAACGGCAGTTGCTCCAGAAAGGCCTCCTGCAACTCACCACCGGTCGGCAGCGGCGGCGCGCTCAAGTGCTGTGCCCGCAGCCGCAGCTGACGCAGACTCAGGTGATGGGCCAATAACTCTTCAAAGGCCAGCCGCTGCTGTGTGGGGTGTTCGCCATCGAGCAACAGCTCCACCGGCGCATGCGGCGGCGGCCGGTGCACATAACGCAGCGCCTCGGCCAGCGTCGGCAGCTCAAAATCCGCCAACAGGGCCTGCGGCAACAGTTCCTCCACCGCCTCGGTCTCGAGCAGGGCCAGCGCCTGATCGGTGAGCTGACGCAGGCTGCGTTGTTGCACGCCATCGGTGCTGGGGTAGATCGGCGTCAGGCAGTCTTCGATCTCCGCCTCGGCCTCGATGTTTTGATATTCGGGGTGGACCATCTCCAGCATCGCCGGACCACGACGCACCGCGCCGTAACAGCGCAGGCGCACGCCCTTTTGCAGATAGGCGCGCTGTGCACCGCTGAAGTGAAAGAAGCGCAGCATGATGCTGCCGGTACCATCGTTGAGGCGACACAGCAGCGAACGACGACTGCCGAACTTCACATCCGAGGCCTGGATCTCACCTTCGATCACACCCTCCTGACCGGGCAGCAGGCTGCCGATCGGCACCACGCGGGTGCGGTCCTGATAGCGCAGCGGCAGATGAAACAATACATCGCGCACGCGCTGCAGCCCGAGCTTGTGCAGGCGCTCGGCCTGGCGTGGTCCCACGCCCTTGAGCGCGGTCACCTCGGCATCGAGCTTCATCGCAGCCGCCAGCGTGTCCAACGAAATGGCTTAGGCCAGTTCGAGGACCGCGTCCATCTCGACCTGTGCGCCCTTGGGCAAACTGGCGACACCGATCGCGGCACGCGCCGGATACGGCTGCTGGAAATAATCCGCCATCACCTGATTGACCAACGCAAAGTGACCTAGGTCGATCAAAAAGATATTGAGCTTGGCCACATCCTGCAGCGAACCACCGGCGGCCTCAGCCACGGCGGCCAGATTGTCGAATACGCGACGGATGTTGGCCTCCATATCACCTTCCACCATGGTCATCGTCTCCGGCACCAACGGGATCTGGCCCGACATGTAGACGGTCTTGCCCACCTTCACCGCCTGCGAATAGGTGCCTATCGCCTGTGGAGCCTTGTCTGTGCTGATGATTTCACGCGCCATGTTCTTCCCCTAACTGTACGAAATGAGTGTTTGAATTGGGGATGCATGTTACTGGATTCCGGGCGCCGTCGGAATGGGAAATATGAATTGAATCAATACGCCTATGATGCGGTGTTAACCGCGGGTGCGGGTGATGCGCGTGACAGAGTCGATGCCCTTGAGGCGGCGCATGATATTGGCCAAGTGCTGACGATTCTTGACGTCGATCAACAGGGTCATCGCACTGTGACGACCGTCGCGCTCCTCCATCGTCACATGATCGATATTGGCGCCCATCTCGGCAACGGCCGCCGCCACCGTCGCCAGCACGCCGCGTTGGTTCAGCATATCCAGCCGCACCTCGACCGGGAATTCACCTTCGATATCCTGCTCCCATTGAGCATGGATCCATTTCTCCGGCACGTTGCGATACTCGGCGAGATTCTTACACGACTCGGTATGCACCACGATGCCGCGCCCGGCGGTGATAAAACCAACGATGGGATCGCCTGGGATTGGCCGACAACAACGCGCAAAATTCAGCACCATGCCCTCGGTGCCCTTGATCAACAACGGCCGCGTATGCTGATGACTCTTGCTGCCCAGCAGCCAGGACGGCATCACCTTCTTCAGGGCCCCCTTCAGGCCGCGATCGACATCCTTCGCCTTTTGCGGCACCAGTCGCTGCGCCACCAGCAAGGCCATGCGATTACCAAGCCCGATGTCTTCCAACAACGACTCAAAGCTGTCCAGTTTGAATTCCTGCAATACCGAACCCAAAAAGACCGGCCGTATCTTGTCGACCGACGAGTTCAGCGCCGCCATTTCTATGTCGAGCATACGCCGACCGAGCTCAACCGCCTCGTCACGCCGCAGGTTCTTCAAAAAGTGGCGGATATTGGCGCGCGCCTTGCCTGTGACGACAAAGCTCAACCAGGCCGGATTCGGCCGTGCATTGCTGGCGGTGATGATCTCCACTGTCTGACCATTGCTGAGCGGAGTACGCAAGGGGGCCAGCTTGCGATCGACCTTGGCCGCGACACAACGGCTGCCAACATCGGTATGCACGGCATACGCAAAATCCACCGGCGTGGCACCACGCTTGAGTACCATGATCCGCCCCTTGGGTGTAAACACATAGACCTCGCGCGGGAAGAGGTCGATCTTGACGTTCTCCAGAAACTCCATCGAACTGCCGGCGCTCTGCTGCATCTCCAGCACCGACTTCATCCACTCACGGACACGGGCATGCGGCCCGAAACTACCCTCTTCATTACCGGTCTTGTACAACCAGTGCGCCGCGACGCCGGCCTCGGCAACTCGATCCATCTCTTCGGTACGGATCTGTACCTCGATCGGCACCCCGTAAGGCCCCTGCAATACCGTGTGCAACGACTGATAGCCATTGGCCTTGGGGATCGCGATGTAGTCTTTGAATTTGCCCGGCACGGGTTTGTACAGATTGTGCGCGGCACCAAGCACGCGATAACAACTGTCGACGTTGTCGACAATAATGCGAAAGGCATAGACGTCAAACACCTCGGAAAAGGGCAGGTGTTTGCCACGCATCTTCTGGTAAATGCTGAACAGATGTTTTTCGCGGCCATAGACCTGGCCTTGCAGGTGCTCGTTGCCCAATCGCTCGCGGATCGCGTTTTGAATCTGTTCAACGAGCTCGCGTCGATTGCCTCGCGCCTTTTTGACCGCCTCCGACAATACTCGATGGCGCGCGGGATACAGCGCAGCAAAACCCAAGTCTTCCAGCTCCAAACGCAATGCGTTCAACCCCAGACGGTTGGCGATCGGCACAAAGATATCCAGTGTTTCGCGTGCGATGCGGCGGCGCTTATCCGGCCGCATGTGGCCGAGCGTGCGCATGTTGTGCAGCCGGTCGTGCAGCTTGATCAGCATCACGCGGATGTCCTTGGCCATCGCCATCAACATCTTGCGCATGTTCTCGGCCTCGGCCTGGGCCTTGGACTCGAAATTGAGCTGGGTCAGCTTGCTGACCCCATCCACCAGCTCGGCGACCTCTTGACCAAACTGCTGCGCCAGCGACTCTTTACTGACGCCGGTATCTTCAATCACATCATGCAGGATGGCGGCGACGACGGTGTCGCAGTCAAAACGACTGGTCGCCATGATCCGGGCGACCTCGAGGGGGTGGGTGATATAGGGTTCGCCGGATTTACGGCGTTGCTCTTTGTGCGCCTCGGCACCAAAAATAAAGGCCTGGTGCACCTTTGCAATCTGCTCGGCATCGAAATACTGACTGATTTCGGCGCGCAGATTGTCGAAAAGGGGCTCCAGGCCTTGGTGGGCGTGAGCAGGGCTCGATTCAGCGGAACCGGTTGGACTCACACTCACCCCGCGAATTACTCGTCGTTATCCTCCGCAGAGGCCGCGCTCACTTCCTCAATGACCTGAGTCGTTTCCATTTTAACCTCTTCATCAGAGATCGCAGACGCGACTACGTCTTCCTCTTCCGGCGCCTCGTCCAGGATCGTACGGCTTACCAGCCCTTCAGAGATCTCGCGCAAGGCCACAACGGTGGGCTTGTCGTTTTCCCACGCAACCTGGGCCTCTTTACCGTTTGCCAGTTGGCGCGCGCGCTTGGTGGCGAGCAACACCAATTCAAAACGGTTATCCACCATATCGAGACAATCTTCTACGGTCACACGTGCCATGTTTCACTCCAGATAACTTAGAAAAATTCTGTGGTCTAAACGGCAGCCTCTGCGACCGCCAGCCGGACGAAACCGGCGATTATACATACTTTTTGATGCCGCTGGTTACGATTGCAACAGATTTTTAATCACCTTCTCCTGCCGGATCTGTTGCACCTGCAGCCGCTGGCGACGGGCAATGATGATCGAGCGCAGCTGCTGCAGCGCATTGGCAAAGTCATCATTGATGATGATGAAACGGTACTCGGCGTAGTGACTCATCTCGGTCACCGCCTCGGCCAGGCGCCGTGCGATGACCTCGTCGGCATCGGAGGCACGCCCGCGCAGGCGCTGTTCCAGCTCCTCGCGCGAGGGCGGCAGGATAAAGATCCCGACGCTGCCCGACATCCGCGCCCGCACCTGCTGCGCGCCCTGCCAGTCGATCTCGAGGATCACATCCACACCTTCGCGCAGCCGCTGTTCGACCCACTCACGCGAGGTGCCGTAGTAGTTGCCGAAGACCTCGGCATACTCCAGAAACACGCCGTCCTCGATCTGCCGCTTGAAGCTGTCGACATCGGTAAAATTATAGTTGACCCCATCTACCTCGCCCGGCCGCATCGGCCGCGTGGTGGTCGATACCGACACCTGGATGTCGTCCGTGGAATCAATCAAGGCCTTGACCAGGCTGGTCTTACCGGCGCCCGACGGCGCCGAAACGATATAAAGCGTGCCGGAATACGGCGCTGCAACGATACTCATTGGGGTTTACTCTATATTTTGAATCTGTTCACGAATTTGTTCGATCAACACCTTTAGCTCGACACTGGTACGCGTGACCTCGGTATCGTTCGATTTGGAGCCCAGCGTATTGGCCTCACGGTTCAGCTCCTGCATCAGGAAGTCGAGACGACGCCCCACCGGCTCATCACGCCCCAGGGTATGACGCACCTCGTCGACATGGGTCGCCAGACGATCCAGCTCTTCATCGACATCCATCTTCTGCGCCTGCAGCACAATCTCCTGCTCCAGCCGCTGGGGGTCGACCTGATCCTTGAGCTCGCCCAGGCGATCACGCAGGCGCTGATGCAGCTGTTCGCGCAGCGCAGGCAGGTGGCCGCGCATCTTCACCACCAGCTCACCGATGGCATCGCAGCGCTGCTCGATCACCGCCCGCAGCTTGACGCCCTCACGACGACGGTGCTCCAGCATATCGTCGAGCGCCTCCTGCAACAGGCTCATCGCCGCCTCGTGCAGAGGCGTCTGATCGACCTCTGCAACCTCCATCACCCCCGGCCAGCGCAACACCTCCAGCGCCGAGACGCGGGCGTCGCTGAGAAACTGGCGGCCGACCTGCTTGGTCGCCTCGGACAGACGCTTGACCAGATCCATGTCGATCACGAAGTCGCGGTCCTGACTGGCCGCTGCCTGAAAACGCAGGCTGCCCTCGACCTTGCCGCGCTTGAGCTGCTGCCCCAGCAGGTCACGCGCCAGCGGCTCGAGCAGACGCAGGTCGTCCGGCATGCGCAGGCTGACATCGAGAAAACGGTGATTGACCGAGCGCAACTCCCAGCGCAGATTGCCGAATTCCGTGTTGATTTCACGACGGGCAAACGAGGTCATACTGAGGGTCATGGGCTACTCCGGCTGATCAAAAGTGTCGGCCATCATAAACCGGATGACGCCACATCACCATGCCAACTGGCCGCGCTCCCCTCAATGCCGCTATAATCCGCGGTCCGCAGGCCCGGCCCCGTCGGCGCCACACCCACGATAGATTTGAAAGGACATGCCCATGCGCCCCAGCGGCCGTCAACCCGACCAGCTACGCGAAATCAACATCACCCGCAAATTCACCAAACACGCCGAAGGTTCGGTGCTGGTGGAATTCGGCGACACCCAGGTGATCTGCACCGCGTCGATCGAAGAGCGCGTACCACGCTGGATGAAGGGTCAAAACCAAGGCTGGGTCACCGCTGAATACGGCATGCTGCCACGCTCGACCGGCTCACGCATGCGCCGCGAGGCCGCCAACGGCCAACAGGGCGGGCGCACAATGGAGATCCAACGTCTGATCGGCCGTTCACTGCGCGCCGTGGTCGACCTTGATGCCCTCGGCGAGCGCGTCATCACCATCGACTGCGACGTAATCCAGGCCGACGGCGGTACACGCACCGCCTCCATCACCGGCGGTTATGTCGCACTGGCCGACGCCGTCAATCACATGCTGGCCAAGGGCATGATCAAGAAGAATCCATTGCATGGCCAGGTCGCATCGATCTCCGTCGGCATCTACAACGGCACCCCCGTGCTGGACCTGGATTACGCCGAAGACTCAAACGCCGAGACCGACATGAATGTGGTCATGAACGATGCCGGCGCCTTTATCGAGGTACAAGGCACAGCAGAGGGACATGCATTCCGCATGGATGAGCTGCAATCGATGCTGGCACTGGCCCAGACCGGCATCGGCGAGCTATTGCGCAAACAGTCTGAAGCACTGAATCAGGACTAAACGTGTGACCGTACAAAAAGTCGTCCTCGCCACCGGCAATGCCGGCAAGGTCCGCGAAATGGCCGACTTGCTGGCCGACTGCGGCCTGCAGGTGTTGCCACAGTCGGATTTCAACACAGCCGAGGCGATCGAAGACGGCCTCAGCTTTGTCGAAAACGCCATCATCAAGGCACGCAACGCCGCACAACACAGCGGCCTGCCTGCCATCGCTGATGACTCAGGCTTGGAAGTGGATTTTTTAAACGGCGCGCCCGGCATCTATTCATCACGTTATGCCGGCGACCATGCCAACGACGAAGCCAATCTGCAAAAACTGCTGATTGATTTGCGCGATGTACCCGAGGCACAACGCACGGCACGTTTTCAATGTGTGCTGGTCTACATGCGCCACGCCCTCGACCCCACGCCCGTGATCTGCCAGGGCAGCTGGGAGGGGCGGATCTTATTCGAGCCACGCGGCGACAACGGCTTTGGTTACGACCCTGTTTTTTACGTACCAACGCACGACTGCGCGTCGGCCGAACTGGCACCCGCGATCAAAAAACAGATCAGCCATCGTGGCCAGGCGCTACGCCTGTTGGTGGCACAACTTAAAGCGCGTTAAACACGATTTAACACTCAGCCAAATTAATCACGAGGCCCAGCCTCTCAACCGGAGCAACCGGCGCCCTGCAAGCGGTGGTTGAAACACAATGAAAACACCAGAACTACTGGCCCCTGCGGGCACCCTGAAAAACATGCGTTACGCCTTCGCCTATGGCGCGGATGCAGTCTACGCCGGTCAACCCCGTTACAGCCTGCGCGTGCGCAACAATGACTTCGATCTGAAAAATCTAGAGATCGGCATCAACGAGGCCCACGCGCTCGGCAAAAAGCTGTTTGTTGCCTCAAACCTGATGCCGCACAACAGCAAGGTCGACACCTACCTGCGCGACATCGAACCCGTGATCAACATGAAACCCGATGCACTGATCATGGCCGACCCCGGCCTGATCATGCTGGTACGTGAAAAATGGCCGGAGATGCCGATCCATCTGTCGGTACAGGCCAACACCGTCAACTATCAAGCGGTGAAGTTCTGGAAGAGCATGGGCCTGGAGCGCGTGATCTTGTCGCGTGAATTATCGTTGGATGAAATCGAAGACATCCGCCAACGCTGCCCCGATATGGAGCTGGAAGTCTTCGTCCACGGCGCACTGTGCATCGCCTACTCAGGTCGTTGTTTGTTGTCCGGTTATTTCAATCACCGCGACCCCAACCAAGGCACCTGCACCAACTCCTGTCGTTGGGAATACGGCGTCAGCTGCGGCTCTACCGACGACGCCGGCGATGTAAAAAAGATCGACTTCAATGCCTTTGGTGCAATGAATCAGATCAACCTGTCCGACTGTGGCGAGCTACCGCGTCACCCGCTGGCCGACCACGTATATTTGATTGAAGAACAGAATCGCCCCGGCGAATACATGCCGATCTTTGAAGACGAACACGGCACGTACATCATGAATTCAAAAGACCTGCGCGCCGTTGAACATGTCGAGCGTTTGGCAAAAATTGGCATCGACTCGCTCAAGATCGAAGGCCGCACCAAATCGCATTATTACGTCGCACGCGCAACACAGGCCTATCGTCAGGCCATCGACGATGCCACTGCAGGCAAGGCATTCAATCCTGAACTGTTAGGCGTATTGGAAAATCTCGCCAACCGCGGTTACACCGATGGCTTTTATCAACGCCACCACACCGCCGAACACCAAAATTATTTAACGGGTTATTCCAAGAGCAACCAGCAATCCTTTGTTGGTGAAATCATCGGCTACGATGCCGACAAAGGCATGGCCGAAGTCGAAGTTAAAAACAAATTCTCTGTCGGCGATGAACTGGAGTTTATCCTGCCCAGCGGCAACAAGCGTTTTAAGCTGGAGCGCATGGAAAACTTCTTTAACGGCAGCGTAGATGTCGCCCCCGGCAGCGGCCATCAAGTCAAAATCCCATGGGACTCTAATGAAGTCACCATGGGATTAATCACCAAGCAAATTTAATAACGCCTGCAAGACGAGACACTCGAAGTCAAACGACATCAGGCCTCTTAAGGCTAGCCTGAAATAAAAAGGTGGCTAACAAATTAGCCACCTTTATACTGACGACAAAAAGTCGTAACGCTCATTCAACACACACCGCTGCTTGTCAACGCGACAACTCTTCCTCACCGTGCAGTGCGTCATACCACTCTGTCGGCAACGAGCTTTGAGTCAACTCTCGCCCTTCACTCAACATGTAATCACTGAACACCTGTGCCACCACTGACAACTGTTTTCCTTCGGGGAAACATAAGAACCACTCATCCATCACAGGAAAACCCTTTACATCCAACACGACCAGTTCGCCGGAGTTGATCTCATGCACCAACGCATAGATCGACAACATGGACACCCCCAGTTCACCGATCACCGCCTGTTTGATCGCCTCGTTACTACCCAGGGCCAGGCTACTCTTGAATTCGAACTCTCCACCTTTCACCAAACGATCCACCGATAGATATGTCCCACAACCGGGTTCACGCATAATGAAGTTTTCCTCCCCCAGAGCCTGTAGAGGGATATTTTTCTTGCCCGCCAACGGATGATTGGGTGACGCCAAGATTACCAGCGGATTTTTTAAGAACGGTATCGCATTGATGCCTGGGCCGGTGGGCGCCTGGCCCACGATATAGACATCATCCAGATTCTCTTCCAAGCGCTCGAGGACGCGACGCCGATTGGTCACCTCCAACGCCACATTGATGCCCGGATACCGCTTGCAGAAGTCGCCCAAGATCCGCGGCGCAAAATATTCCGCTGTCGTCACCCCGGAGATCCGCAGATTCCCCTGCTTGACCCCCTTGATATCCGAAACCGTCATCTGAAATTCGGATAGACTTGCGAACACCGTTTTACAGGTTTTGAGCAGCTCTTTGCCCACCTCCGTCAGAAAAATTCGCTTACCGATCTGGTCAAACAGCGGCATACCCACGATAGAGGTCAGTTTCTTTACCTGCATCGACAGAGTGGGCTGGGTCAGATGCAGCTCTTCTGCGGCTTCGGTAAACGAACCATTTCTTGCTATAGATTCAAATACTTGAAGCTGTCTGAAGGTGGCATTGCGAATATTAGGCATAACAACCCTTTTTTGCATTTATCTATGGTTTTTATAAAAACTTTCTATTTTTATTTATACTAGACCACAGGCATAGTAGCAACCGTAGTGAACACATAGTTGACTCTCCTTAACAGTGCGTATGGGACTTGCCTCCTCTCCTCCCCCCCCCCAAAAAAGGCAAACATCCCCATACGCACTTTTTTTATGCCAAAATCCACCACACCACGTTCTAGCCACTGCGGTTATAATCGTTCGTTTTGAAAACGGCTCCGCCTCATGGCCCAATCTGATCATCCAAAACGTGGCGCTCATAGCCCATTAAAACAACTGCAATCACGATTCTTCGGACTCAATACCGAATATCCGCTTGCAACGGGCGCAAACAAAAGACGCATCTACTTGGACAGCTCAGCCTCCAGCCTGATGCTGGAACCAGCCTGGCGCGCAACAGAGGCCTTTCTCGCCCATTACGCCAACACCCACACCTCGGTTCATACCGGCGCCAAGATCACCGCCGACACCATGGCCTGGGCGCAACGCACCGTACTCGATTTTGTTGGCGCTCCGACTGACGAATATGTCGCGCTATTTCTTGGCAGTGGCACCACCGCCGTGGCCAACCGAGTGGCAAGTGGACTCGCCCAGCTACGCCCCGAACGCGACATGGTACTCGTATCACTGATGGAGCATCACTCCAATGACCTGCCCCATCGCCGCCATGCTCGCCATCTCGAACACATCCCCCTGGAAGGGGAAGGCGCCCACCCTGGCGCGGTCAGTATCAGCGCATTAAAACAGCTGCTCGAACACCACCAGGGCCGAATCAACTATATCGCCGTCACCGGTGTCAGCAATGTGACCGGCATCGCCAATCCGCTAAAGGAAATCGCCGCACTCGCCCACGCCCATGATGCATACCTGGTGGTCGACGGCGCACAGATGACCGCACATGCACCGATTGATCTCGCCGCGCTGGACATCGATGCCTACATGTTTTCCGGTCACAAGATATATGCCCCCGGCAGCCCAGGCGTACTCATCGCCAAACGTTCATTGTTAAGCGCGATGACACCAAACGAACTCGGCGGCGGCATGGTCAGTGCCGTGACCCGTGCAGGATATGATCTGGCAGAAGATCTAAACGATCGCGAACAAGCGGGCACACCCAATATCGTCGGCACAGTGCTACTCGCCAATGCACTGAGCGTACTCAATGAAATCGGCATGCAAGAAATTGCCCACCACGAACAGAAACTGACCACCTGGGCCATTAGCCAACTGAAACAATGCCAAAGCATCCGCATTTATGGTGATCAACAACAAGCACGCAGGGGTTCCTTAAGCTTCAACTTGGCCAACATCGGTCATGGCCTGACTGCCGCCATCCTCAACGATTATCATGGCATTGCTGTTCGCAACCAATGTTTCTGCGCCCATCCCTACGTGCAATCCATGCTTATGGAAGAGTTTCTCTCACTCGACACAGAGCAATATAACAACGAAGAATTATCTCGCCTGCTAAATTCCAAACGCGGCATGGTTCGCGCCAGCTTCGGTTTATACACCACCCAGGAAGATATTCAGACCCTGACCAAGGCCCTGCTCGACATCGAAAAACATATTGATCATTATCGCCCGCTATACATTGAACATGACGACGGCAGCTATCAGCACAAGACCTTTCATCCAGACACCAGCAATATTTTTAATCCCGCGCAGACGATCCATAAGTTGTGCGCCGTAGACTCAGCGTAACGTGCTGCAACTTTATTACACATGCGAAAAATTTAGCCTACACTTTCTTGTTTTATCGACAACCAACCTTGGCCAACCGGCACCTTCAACCATTGGAGGCAGTTAATTGAATCATCGTACGTCCCCTCCCGTTATTAGCGGCGTAATACTGCAAACCAACGAAGGACAAATCATCTACGCCAACGAATCCGCATACCAGCTATTTGGATGCGATCAGAATCACACTGCCTTATATAACGCTTGGGAACATGGCCTCGTCGACCAACATGGAAAATCGATACCGCCGGAACAACATCCTTTTTCTCTGGCCGTCAAACATGGTACCGAGCAACACTGTATTGCCCAGCGTATCGACACACACCCACATCATCAAGTCTCTCTATTCATCCAAAGCACGGTCTTGCCTCAAGGAGAAGTCATCAGTTACATCAGCGCACAACATCCAAATCAACATGCCAACCAGAACGAAACACAGCTTAAACAATTGGAAGGGATAGAACGCATTAGCAAAATAAGCCTGGAATCCGACAACATCGACCAAATGCTAAATGATTCACTAGGGGCATTACTCGACATCTTTGATTGCGATCGGGCGGCGTTGATCTATCCATGCAATCCAAAAGCGCGCACCATCACTATTCCAATGGAACAAACACGCCCGGAATGGCCCGGCGCTGTCGAGAAAAACGTAGACTTGCCCGTCGACAACCAAACCGCTGCCGCCTTGGAGGCCGTCTTAAACAGCCCCCTGCCGGTCTGCTATGGACCAGGCGCACCGAACCCATTACCACAACCTGTTAGCGATCTCTTCCATATCAAGTCGCAGATGCTATCTGCGCTACACCCAAAACTGGATGAGCCCTGGGGCATCGTCATTCACCATTGCCGTGCCCCTCACACATTCACCCAGGCAGAAGCCTGGCTTTTCCAGGAAATCAGCCAACGTATAGGTCATGCGCTCAGCAGCCTGATAGCCTTAAGGATACTCAAGGAAAGTGAAGAGCAATTCCGCACCTTGGTACAACACGCCCCCGAAGCAATCTTCGTGCTCGACGTTGAATCACACAAAATCACCGACGCCAACACCAATGCAGCCAAGCTGTTTAAACTTAGTCCCGAGCAACTGATTGGCCGAGACTATCTCACCTTGAGCCCAGACACCCAACCCGACGGCTGCGACTCAGGCCAAGCGGCCTACGAACATATCCGCCAGGCCACCGATGGCGATACGCCGGTTTACGAATGGACCTATCACAACAGCGACGGCGACCACGTGATCTGCGAAACACGACTGGTACGCCTGCCTTCATCAAACCGACCATTAATACGTGGCAGCATCACAGACATTAGCGAGCGCAAGAAAAACGAAGCCCATATGCGTCAACTTTCAATGGCATTGGAACAAACTGCCGATGCCGTCATGATCACCAATGCCAATGGCATTATTGAATATGTTAACGCCGCTTTTGAGGCCGTCACCGGCTACTCCCGACAGGATGTCGCGGGAAAGACCCCGTCGATTCTAAAATCGGACAAACAGGACCATCAAGCCCCCGGCTATCAATCCCAGCTCTGGCAAACAATTCAGGCCGGCAAGGTTTACAACGACATCATCATCAATCGCCGCAAAGATGGCAGCCATTATTACGAAGAAAAAACCATTACGCCGCTTAAAGGTGACGACGGCACAATCACCCATTTTATTTCAACAGGCCGCGACATAAGCGACCGCATGCAGACACAGGAATATCTGCACTTCCTCGCCCATCACGACACCCTGACTCAACTACCGAACCGCGCCCTGTTCATTGATCGTACGCAGCAGGCCATTCAGCGGGCACAACGTGAACAAACTTTGATAGCAGTAATATTTGCCGACCTCGATCGTTTCAAGATCATCAACGACACGCTGGGCCATGAGGCTGGAGACCAAGTCCTCAGGACTGCAGCAGAACGTTTTCAATCGGTTCTGCGCAGCAGTGATACCGTTTCGCGCCAAGGTGGCGATGAATTCACAATTTTGCTAGAAGACATCTACCACACCGAGCAGGTGGCGCAAATCTGTGAAAAACTATTAAACGCACTTACAAAACCGATTCATATCCGGGGGCAAGAACTCTTCCTGTCAACCAGCCTTGGCATCAGCGTCTATCCAGAGGATGGCATCGATCCACGCACACTCATCAAACATGCCGACATCGCCATGTATCGCGCCAAAGAAAGCGGCCGCAATACTTTTCACTTTTTTTCCCTGGAAATGAGCGACAAAGCACTGAGACGACTACAACTCGAAACGGATCTACGTAAAGCGCTCGGGAGAAATGAATTTGAACTCTATTATCAACCGAAGATCGAGTTACGCGATGGCAACCTGATTGGTTTCGAGGCATTACTGCGCTGGCAACACGCTGATGCAGGATTAATGTCGCCACTTGATTTTATTCCTGTCCTAGAAGAAACCGGACTCATTGTCGACGTCGGAGAATGGGTGCTTAAAACAGCCTGCATCCAACTTCATCACTGGCACCAGTTCAACCCCCGACTTGAACTGTCAGTCAACGTCTCCAATCGTCAGTTTAACAATCATAAACTGGAAGAGAATTTTAAACGCATCATTCAAGACAGCGGCGTAGATCCATCAATGCTGGAATTTGAAATCACTGAAAGCCTACTTATGATCAACCCAGATCGAACTGAGTCCATTCTAAGCAGCTTCAGTGAGATGGGCATCGGTTTATCCATCGATGACTTCGGCACCGGTTATTCATCACTTAGCTATCTTCGACGCTTCCCGCTCGACAAACTTAAGATAGATCGCTCATTTGTACGTGATATCACTACCGATGCCGATGATGCTGCACTGATTAGCGCCATCATCTCTATGGCCAAGAGCCTGCGCCTGCAAGTCACTGCCGAAGGCGTAGAAACCAATGAACAGCTCAATTTTCTCAAGCGCCTGAACTGCGAAACAGCCCAAGGTTTCTTATTTCACAAACCACTAACCGCACGTGAAGCCGAACAACTTATCCTTGAAAGAGTCAACAGTGTTTAATTTACATAGCCTGCCCCCCTTATCTCTATACGTACACATCCCCTGGTGTGTTCGCAAATGTCCGTATTGCGACTTCAACTCACACCAGCACAACAATGACCTGCCTGAGCATGAGTATGTCGCTGCACTGCTAAGCGATCTCGAACAGGAATTGCCATTGGTGTGGGGCAGACAGGTCAGTAGCATCTTTTTTGGCGGAGGCACCCCCAGCCTCATGTCGGCACAGGCAATGGATGATTTGTTATGCGGCATTCGCGCCCGTCTGCCCTTGCACCCCATGGCCGAGATCACATTGGAGGCCAACCCAGGCACCGCCGAAGCGGCACGTTTTCGCGACTACCGCAACCTCGGCATCAATCGTTTATCCATCGGCATCCAGAGTTTTAACGACCAGGCACTGACCAAACTTGGTCGCATTCATAATGCCGATGATGCCAAACGTGCCGTCGAGTTCGCATTCAACGCCGGCTTCGACAACCTCAACCTCGACCTGATGTTTGGCCTGCCAGAACAAACCATCGACCAGGCCATCACCGATCTGCAACAGGCCATCGCACTAAAACCCACCCATCTCTCGCACTACCAGTTGACGCTGGAGCCGAACACACTCTTCCATCACCAACCGCCCACACTGCCCGACGATGACGACATCTGGCAGATGCAGGATGCCTGTCACACCCTACTTGCCGAGCACGGCTATCGCCACTACGAAGTCTCTGCCTTCGCACAAGCCAATCGCCAGTGCCAGCACAATCGTAACTATTGGGAATTTGGTGATTACATCGGCATTGGTGCCGGTGCCCACGGCAAGATCAGCGACGCGCAATACCAAACCATCACCCGCCGTTGGAAGGTTAAAAATCCGCGCGACTACCTGCAACATGCCGGCAGCGAACACGCACTGGCGGGCAAACAACAACTCAGCCCACAAGAAGCCGCCTTCGACTTCATGCTCAACGCGCTACGCCTCAACGATGGCGTGCCCACGGCGCTGTTTAGTCAACACACGGGCCTACCCATCACCCTGATCGAAAAACCGCTCAAACTCGCCGAGGACAAGGGCCTGATCGAATGGAACATTCAACGCATCGCCCCCACCGATCTGGGCAAGCGTTTTCTCAATGACCTGCTAACCCTGTTCCTGCACGACTAGTGCTTTAAATACCAAAGCGCCTTTGGACGTACGTGCGCCGCTATGGGAAAATGGCGCCCATTATTTGCATCCAAACTGGAATCCCGCGTTATGTCGATCATCATTCTCCAGGGCGCCGCCCTGACCCAAGCCACCGCAGAAACCATCGCCCAACAACTCGGCGGCGAACTGGAAAGCGCTACAGCCTTTCATCGTGTGCATACCCCGCAACACATCGATCACAGCACTATCGAGCGTCTGCGCAGCGAACATGCCTTCGACATCAACTGCCTGCCCGAGAACTTTGATCCCAGCGCCGTGCGTCTGCTGGTCACCGACATGGACTCGACACTGATCAGCATCGAATGCATCGATGAAATCGCCGACTACGTCAACGTCAAACCACAGGTCTCCGAGATCACCGAATCGGCCATGCGCGGCGAGATCGACTTCGAAACCTCACTGCGTCGCCGCATTGCCTTATTGAAGGGATTAAAAGAAGACGCCCTGCAACACGTCTACCACGAACGCCTGCAACTAAACCCCGGCGCAGAACAGATGCTCGCCGGCCTCAAGGCAAACAACATCAAGACCGCGCTTGTCTCAGGCGGTTTCACCTATTTCACCGACAAACTCAAGGCACGCCTCAATCTCGACTATACGCTGGCCAACACGCTGGAGTTTGAGAACGGCAGCCTCACTGGCGAGATCCACGGCCACATCGTCGGCGCGCAGGCCAAGGCAGATTTGCTTCTGCAAAAATGTGAAGAATTGAAAATCAAACCCAGCCAAGTCGTCGCCATGGGCGATGGCGCCAATGATCTGGTGATGATGAAAGAAGCGGGCCTCAGCATCGCCTACCATGCCAAACCCAAGGTCCAGGTACAGGCGCATGCGGCATTCAATCACTGCGGGTTGGATGGCGTATTGGGTTTACTGAACGTGCATCAGTAAGATCAGTTGAACGAGGCGCGAAGCAAGTGTTCGCGCCTCCAAATCAACAAAGACAGATTATTCCTTGCAAGGATATTCTCGAGACAGCGCCTCATACACATTGATATGCGCGGGCAATTTAGCCATATCAGGATTCGCCTTGATAAACTTCAACGTCACTTCCACAAGTTGGCGCGCATGCACTTGCTCAGAAGCGCAAATAAAATTCTTCTTTGCCGCCCCTTGCATCATTAACATGCCACCCACCAGATTCACTCCCTGCACGACACCACCCACAAAACCTGCACAAGCTCCTGAGTCCAACGCAACGGCCAACATGCGTTGCACTTCAGCGCTACGCTGCTCACTCATTGATACCTCACACTTGGCGGCCAACTGTGCACCTGTCATGGCATAAACCGCCGGAGAAAACACAAATAAGCCACACAGCAATATTAAAAATCGTTTAGTCACTCAACACCATTACACTTTTTGCCAACCATCACCAAACGAAGAGTACCCCACACAATTATCCTTATGCAATGTCGGTTTTTTTTACACTCTACATAGAATCGAACAAACATGAAATCACAACTATCTATTTTTAAAGACAATATCAATCTGGCCCCTATTTTGCTTAATGAATAATAAGGAAAAGTTTGATCACTACAGGGAGAACAACTTCAATGTCTATAACAAAATGGGCAATCAGCCCCCTACTCCTGGCGGCCTGCGTAGGCCTGTCGAGCACAGCTCATGCAATTCCATTACTGACAAATGCAGACGGGACATATGGCGACCTCGCCATGAACCCAAACGATGACGGTTCATCGTCCGAACTCAACCTTCCGTTTACCATTAACTTCTTCGGTAACGAATACAATACGTTTTTTATCAATAACAACGGCAACATCACCTTTAACTCTGGCGTAGGTATCTATACCCCGCGAGAATTCCCAGTTTCATCGCAACCCATGATTGCGCCGTTCTGGGCTGATGTTGACACTGGCTGCGCAACATGCGGCAGTGTTTTTGTTGACACACTCAATACAGATACCGTCATCATCACCTGGAATGACGTCGGCTACTATTCTCGAAGCACGGACAAGACCAATAACTTTCAGTTGGTGTTGCAAAACAGAGCTGGCGACACTGGCAACGCAGGTGATTTTGACGTCCAATTCCGCTATGACCGTCTGGAATGGACCACAGGCGATGCCAGCGGCGGTGTAAATGGCCTGGGCGGCACTCCTGCTCAAGCAGGGTATGACGCTGGAGATAATGTAAATTACTTTTCACTTCCTGGTTCTCGTACCGCTGACGTGCTCAATCTTCAAAACACCAGCAATGTTAGCGCAGCCACTCCCGGCCTGTGGGAATTCGCGATCCGTAATGGCTCTTTGCCCGGCGACACCCCTGAAAACCCCCTGATGCCTATCATCGTTGAGGGCAGCTTTGAATTTGATTTCAATATTGACCTGAACGAACGCATCTTTATCGACCCAGTCATCGCCATCGGTTATGACTATGAGATCGCAGAAGGCACCAACAACCAATTCGCCTCCGTCCTGTTACCAAACATTGGCGATGGCGTGTTCATGCTGTGGTTGTGGGATGAGTTGCTTGTCGAATATGTCGACACCGGCGTCCAAATCCTGGCTGGCGTTGAACACTTCTTCGACACCGCCGTCAGCCGTTTCCGCATCATGGGCATCGAAACTGATGCCATGCTGGATCCCTCCGATGCACAGGCCTTCGTCACAGGCCTGACCTTCACTAACGCAGGTCGTGTGCAAATGAGTCAAACACCGGTCACCATGTTCATAGACGATCAAAACAATGGCGGCACCGTACCTGAGCCTCATGCATTACTGCTACTGGGCAGCGGCCTGATCGCACTGCAGATCATGCGCCGTCGCAAAGTGCATTAATCTCCTGCAACAGCAAAAACAAAAGGCCCCGACTGAATCAGTCGGGGCCTTTTCATTTACTATCACTTACCGGCTAAAGACCTGTTCATCAGCCCCGGCTCACGACGCGCCTTTTCGAAACACCAAATCCCACACGCCATGCCCCAAACGCTGACCACGGCGCTCAAACTTGGTGATCGGCCGATAATCCGGGCGTGGTGAATATTGATTCGCACCGCAGACATTCTCAAAACCCTCGGCCTCGTTCATCTCCACCATCATCCACTCGGCATAGTCCTGCCAATCGGTAGCCATATGAAAGATACCGCCCGGCTTTAACTTCAGGCGCAGCAGATCCAAAAACGGCTGCTGCACGATGCGGCGTTTGTTGTGGCGTTTTTTATGCCACGGATCGGGGAAAAACAGCAGCACGCGATCCAACGATGCATCGGGAATACGCTGCGCGAGGATCTCTACGGCGTCATGACAAAAGACTCGCAGGTTATCGCTGCCCTGTTCTTCGATCTGCGCCAGCAGGCGCCCTACACCTGGTCGATGCACCTCGATGCCAATGAAGTCCTGCTCAGGCGCCTTCAGCGCCATCTCGGCCAACGAGTCGCCCATGCCGAAGCCGATCTCCAAGGTCACCGCCGCCTCGCGGCCAAACACCTGTTTGAAATCAAGCAGCCCACCGCTCGCCTCAATGCCCCACTGCGGCCACAGCACATCCAGGGCCCGCTGCTGACCAACGGTCAGGCGCCCTTCACGACGGACAAAACTGCGCACCTTGCGCATCGGTTTTTCGGGTTGTTCGAACTCGGACATGACAACTCCCGCCCGCGGTCACGGGCGGGCACTGTGATCAGGATTAAAAGAAGGTACCGTCGATCGGCGACGAGGCACTGGCAAAGCGTTTGCGCGGCATACGACCGGCGAGATAGGCCTCACGTCCGGCCTCCACCGCCTTCTTCATCGCCGAGGCCATCAGCACCGGATTTTTCGCTGCAGCGATCGCCGTGTTCATCAACACACCATCGCAGCCCAGCTCCATCGCCACCGCTGCGTCGGATGCAGTGCCGACTCCGGCATCAACCAGCACCGGCACCTTCAGCTCTTCCACGATGAAACGGATGTTGTACGGATTTTGAATCCCCAGGCCAGAACCGATCGGCGCACCCAGCGGCATCACCGCCACACAGCCCATCGACTCCAGCTCCTTGGCGATGGTCAGGTCATCGGTGGTGTAGACCATGACCTTAAAACCATCGTCGATCAGTGTGCGCGCGGCCTTCAGCGTTTCGATCACATTCGGAAACAGCGTCTTCTGATCGGCCAGCACTTCCAGCTTGACCAGGTCATGGCCATCCAGCAGCTCACGCGCAAGACGACAGGTACGCACCGCATCCTCGGCGTTATAACAGCCGGCGGTGTTCGGCAGGATGGTGTATTTGCTCGGCGGTACTACGTCCAATAAATTGGGCTCATCCGGATTCTGGCCAATATTGGTGCGACGAATCGCTACCGTAATGATCTCAGCCCCCGCGGCTTCAGTCGCCAGACGCGTTTCTTCCAAATCCTTGTACTTACCTGAACCAACCAACAGACGGGATGAATATTCAACACCAGCGATGACCAAAGGGTCACGACCAGCAGTTTGCGCAGTATCCGACATAAAAAATCCTGTGTTACGGGAAAAACGAAGCGGGGATTATACCCCAGCAAGACGCGGCCGGGCGGCCCCAGTGCGACCGCTAGCCGCCACCAATCGCATGCACAATCTCAACCCGATCGCCCGCCCGCAACTGGTGCGCCTCATGCCGGCTGCGCGGCACGATATCCAGATTCACCTCCACCGCCAAGCGACGGCCCTGCAAACCCAGCTCCGCCACCAGGTCCGCCACCGTATACGGTGCTGCCACTTCGCGAGCGTCACCGTTGACCAGAATCTCCATAAAAACTCCTACCACTGACCTTAAGATCTTGCGATTTTACTATATCCAGGCACAAATCGAAGGCCACCCGACCAGGCAACACCAGTCTCCACAATTACCACTTTGGCAGCATGGACACTCCGCGCAAGCGAGTGCCATACTAGCCAACAAGGATTACGACCAGTAAAAGATCGAAAAAAACTTTGAACCGCCTTCCCATTTGCAACGACAGACAGACAAGTCGGACAAACAACACCCGGGAGCACGCCATGAACAACACTCGACAACACGCCATTATCGCCGCCATCAGCCTGGGACTGGCTCTGCCATTGCCGGCCAACGCGGGTTCAAAGGTCGACTTTATCAACCTGCAATCTGGCGGCATCCATATAGATGAAGGCAAGATTCACGTCAACAATAACGGCAATCAATTCACCGCCACGACTCAAAACAGCGTCCCTTTTTATACTGAAGTTAAGGCTGGGTGCAAAGGCAACGATTACGCCTTAAAAGAACTTGCAGTTACCTTTAATCAAAACTGGAGCATAATAAATAAAGCAGTTGGCAACGAACTACTAGGAGAAGCTGGTGGAATATCTACAAGCCCTCTTCCGTTCTATTACCTGCTTAAAAAACAAATCCCTTATACGGATGTTAAATTAGATATTCCTTTAAACGTATTTGCCAACAACAACTCCATCCCAGACCCCGTTCAGGCCTGTAACGCACTGTTACAAGAAAAACTTGGACAAGGCGTCTCTAAACAACAATTCTTCAACAGCCAGCACACGATAAAAGTACCACTCACCCTGCAGAGCTATGCGGCTTGTGGCAAAAACGACATACATTCTTACGGTCTTGATAGTCTCAATAAAGAACTAATCATCATCTGTAAAAAAGCCGAAGGTGGTGGCTGGGGGGGCGGCATGAACATTCAGGCCCAACCGAAGGGCCCTATCGCCAATGCCAATAACGTCCAAACACCGACTCACGTTAGCCAAGCAAAACTGGAAACCGTTCAGGGACAAACGTATCAAAACTGCCCAGCATCAGTGGTATTTGCAGGAGCGATCACCACCACAGGTGCGACAAGTGTGAAATACCGCTTCAAAGACTTCAAAGGCACCACCACCAACACCCAAACCCTAAGTTTCGATAGCGCTGGCACCAAGCCGGTACAACAGATTTTTAACTACAACATGAATTTCAGCTTTCAGGGCTGGGCACAGTTAGAAGTGCTAGAGCCAAACACAGTCAGCTCCGCCCAGGCCAATTTCGTTGTGCAATGCAAATCTACACCACACACAAGCGGGCAAAACATCTTGTCACCGCAATCCCTGCCCAAACCCATGCAGATTCAAGCCCCAACACAACACCAAGGCAATCAACAGGCTGATCCAAGAATACAACAACAAACCACACCTCCACGCGCTGAACAACCCTCTCGCGAGGAAAGCTCACGGGCACAACATGCCGAGCCGAATCGCGAACACCAGCCAGAGCGAGCTGAACCTACGCGTGATAACAAACCCGAACGCGCGACGACAGAAACAAAACCAGAACGTGCAAGCAGTGATAACAGCACACCTGCCCGTACCCTCCCAAGCAGAAGCACTGACGAGGTCCCGACACTAGACCCCAGCGGTCGCTAATTTTCGAGAACCATGACGGAAAACAAGGAACCGCCTGTGACTCATCATTCTTCAACAACACAGGGGCCGACATTCGGCCCCACTACCATCAAACAACTCAGCACATTTATGCTGACACTCCTAGCCAGTTGTGCACTACCGCTCACAGCTCATGCTGCAGCCACCTTAGTGCCAGCGAAGAACACCCAATACTGGCTAGATAACGAAGCTATCAAAATTGAGCTAACAGATGATGTCCTGCGCCTAATTGCCGCTGAAGAGATGATTGTCGAGCTTAACGCCATCAACATCACCGAAATGCTAAGCCAGGAGGGGAAGCAAATCGCCTTCAGGCCAATCCAAAAACTGGAGCCCGGCAGTCACTTGTTACGTTTGGTCCATTTTAGTGCTGACGGTGAAGTGGAAGAAATGGCGGCATGGAATATTGATGTGCGTTCCAGCGATCTATTACACAGTTACAATTTCAGTACTAACTCACAACTCAGCGCTATCTATCGGGCTGCTGAAGACAATATCGCGCCCCCCATGCCGGACCGCATGCAAGGACAAGGCAGCAGTATCGTCGGCTTTAGCACCAGCACTGAGAATTGGCAAACCGATGGTCAGTTTGACTTCTTCTATAACAGTCGCAACAGCGAGTACGATGATGCACGCACACTTGACGTTGGTGATTTTGTCGTCGCCACGGAGAGTCAATACATCGGCGCCAAGATTGGTCATCACGACCTACGCCAACACAGCCTAGTTTTGGAAAACTTTCATCGCCGCGGCCTATCGATACAAGGTAAGGCGCCTGAACTACAAAGCCAGGCAACTGTTTTCAGTTTTGCCAGTGACGATCTAGATGGCTTTGGCGAAGGGCTAGGCATCAGTGACAATAAAAATCGTGTCAGCGGCGCATTACTGGAAAGCAACCCTATCCCAGGCAAAGCCGACCAGTTCCACGTTGGCATCATTAGTCTCAGCGGAAAACGCAGCACGCCCGATTTTTGGGAACCACAAATTAATAATGTTGAACAGGGCAACAGTCATTCTATCGGTATTACATCAAAACTCTTCGACCAACATTTGACGCTGTACGGAGAGTATGCTGAAACAGAATTTGACTACAGCAACCTGGATCAACTGGATGCAGAAAAGGATTACGCCCACGTACTGTCGGCCAGCGTGCAAGACACCTTGGCAAACGGCCTCTATTGGAACACTGGCATTGAAACACAGACCATCGGCACTTTTTTTAAGAGCCTCGCCAACGACAGCCTAGTCAATGACAAAGATCAACAGCGACTGTTTGCCGCGACTCAATGGAAAAGTCTAGGTCTTCAGATCAATCTGATTCAACAACATGACAACGTAGAAGATCTGTCGATTTTACCAACCATTAAAACCGAACAAAACAACATCACCACCAGCTGGTCCCCGATAATCAGAGACCCTGGCTTTTGGGGCACCCCCTACCTAAGCCTGACGCTGGGCGAACAAACTCAAGCGCAGATCAAAAGCCCTGAGGTATCCATCTCCCCCCCCGTCGACAATCAAACCGACTACTGGAACAGCAACCTCAATCTGAACTACCTGTGGGGTTATTGGGGAGTGGTCCTTGGCCAGTCGAACTATCAAGACCATAGTTATAACAACAATGATAGTGAGTCCGACAGCATCGAAACCGTACTCTCATACAGTACTGACCAATGGTCTCTCAATCCTCGCTACAAATGGCAGGAAACCGATTATCTTGGCGTGCATCAAGCGGCGCTCAATAGCGAATGGCAGGTCATCGCCAGCCATTATGCCTTTAATCGCCGCCTGACCACATCACTGGAATATCGTTTGAACCAATACGAAATCAGTAACGACCTACAGGATGAGCAGACAGAATCTACCGTGATATCGATCAACTGGATGCTAAAACAAGCCGATCACAATGACTTCGGTTTTGATCTTGGTCTAAGCGCACAAGCCAACGACTTTGAAAACCGTCTAGATCGCAGCATGGACAACGATGATTATCAAATATTCATTAGTTTGACTGCATCGTTATCAACAAAACGTCAGAATTGAGAATCAAAATGATGAAAGCCTACTTCACATTTATTAGCCTAGCCCTGGTGCTATTTAGCACCACCAGCCATGCCACCATCACTTCGGCCACAGGCAACAATATTCCCGCCAGCGTGCAGGTAAACACACCAGGCAGCAGCACTATCAACTGGCAGGTAATTAAAACCGTCCCAAGGGCCAATACTGTGAAAGTATTTTCTAGCCTGGGCATATTTAAAACCCCGAGCGGGCAAGTTCTGCAGCGGGTCTCCGCAGAAATCGTCAACACTTTAACCATCCCTGCTGGTGGCGATTACACCTTTAGCATGCGTGAATCATTGCAGATTCCTCTGGCAATCATTCGTGAATTACAGAATCAGGGTGAAAATGTTTTTTTCTATGAACGCACCTTCTCCAATTCAGAAGATGGCTCTCAAAAAACTGCCGTCGTCAGATTCAGCATTCAGAGCACTGATAGCGCATCTAGTGCGCCAGCAACCAATGCCAGCGGCAGCGTTTCCAATAACACTAACGCCAATCAAAATACATCACCGCTGAGCAACACCTCACATTTGCGTATCAATCGAACACAATTACGCTTTGATAACGAGCGCCGCAGCGTCATCGTTGATACTGAAACTGAGTTCGGTGCCTATGCGGTCATCAATTACACTGGCAGTGGTGTAATCAGCTACACCTGGGAAGTGGCAACTCCACCGAGCACGATGGGTCAGCCCAATTTCCGTCCGATCGAAACCCACCTTCAACATTTACTTGCTGGCGGCAAGATCACCATTAGCAGCCCCTCCTTACCAAGCCGTCAAACAGGTGAATATTTACTGCGCCTGAAAATCACCCAGCCCAGCCCTGGCATCACATCGGATGAACTACGCTACTCAGTCAAATCCAACACCCAGAATGTGATGACAACCGAGCCAGATTTAATGAATGTCCAGCACCCGCCGCTGAACGCGCTGATTTCCCCTCAAACCGAATTCCGCTGGCTGCCGATCCCTGGCGCTACCGCCTATCAGTTAGAAATTTATGACTCTCCGCAGATCAGCAATTATCTGGTCAGCAACCTTTATCCTCGCCCGGTCACCGGCGTCATCATTCCAGCCAACAAAACAACTGTTATCCTAGGCAACGCATCATGGGCACACCTGAAGATTGGCCAGTCCTATTATTGGCGCGTAATCGCACTTTCAGATGATGGACGAATCGTTGGTCAAAGCAAATTGTTCGAGATTCAAACGCCATGACCCCCCCCCAAACCTCGGCACCTACAGACCTTCTAGCCCATATCGCCAATGGCAGTGAGAAGGCAATGAAGATATTTTTTGATGACAATGCCAACACTGTCTATCGTTATATCTTCAGCCATTGCAATGAAGAAAGCATCGCATCAGAAATACTGAACGAGGTCATGCTCGACGTCTGGCGCAAACCACAAAGCTTTCAAGGCAAGTCTAAAATCAGCACCTGGCTGATCGGCATTGCCCGCCACAAACTATTGGACCACTATCGTCGCAACAAACGACATAGCGGAGAAGAACTGAATGACTCTCTTGAAGATGAAACACCAAGCATCGCATGCGAGATCAACGCTGAACAACATTCCGCCTTTCTTGATAACTGCATGCAAAAGCTTTCATCTAGCCATAAAGAGATCGTCCATCTGGTGTTTTTCGAAGACCTTGGCTATCCCGAGATCGCTGAGATTATTGCGCTACCCGTCGGCACAATAAAGTCACGAATCTTCCACGCCAAAGAAAAACTGCGTCAGTGCATTCAAAGGCTTACGCAAGGAGATATCACCTATGACTACTCGTGACAAAGGTTCATCTTCGGACAACCAAGACAGCGAAAACTATGCTCTACCATGGCTGGTCAACAATAGCCTACCGGAACACGAGCTCAAGGAAATAGAAGCAAACCTTAAGGGATCGAAGGAGTTACAACAGGACAAGGCCTTCCTAGAGGCCTTACGACAACATGTAAAATCACAAGACCTGCCACAGGCACCGCGTGAACTTGCCTGGCAGCGCCTGAAACGCGACATCCATTCAGAACAAAAGCAGAACCGGATTCAACGCTTCTGGCGCCCTGCTGCAATCGCAGCTTCACTCATTTTGATCGCGCAAACAGTATTCATTGTCCTACCCAACACAGAACATAGTGGCTACGAAATGGCATCCAGCGTGGGATACAGCACTGTACTTAGAATCAAATTTCATGACGCGGCGACCGCATCCGACATTCAACATTTGTTATTGCAATATGACTTAAGAGTTATAGATGGCCCAAGCGCTGCAGGTCTCTATACAGTGACCAGCGCACAAATCAATGACAAAACTGCTGACACCCTGCGCAACCATTCCAAAATAATTGCACATGTTCAAAACATTTAAATGGTTCGTGATAATCGCTGCATGTTTACCCTCTGCTGCTGTAGCCCAAAACAGTGATCCGGCGGTCACTGGTGCCATTACTGATAGAACCCAGGCCACCGTTGTCGAAACAGCCACAACTGCACCATCACCTACAACCAAAGTTGATACTACAGCCCCGGTTAAACAGGACACTACCGGGCAAGACATCAGAACTGAAACACAAGCAGCGCCAAGACCTTCAAGCGAGATGACAACGCAGCCCGCCGCCGGACCTTGGTCGACTTCAGGCACGGAACAACCACCCTCGCCCCCCCATGCCCCAAACATAAGTATCGGACCATCGCCGACAGTCAAACAGCCATCGTTATCTGAACAACGCAGTCAGTACATTGAGCAAAGCTCCGGCCTTCTGCCTGATCGCTTTCGTGATAACGCCAACCTTAAACTCTTCCCTGGCGACGAGAGCCTGGAGACCTATATCCCTAATGAAATCGTCATTAGCAGCGACACCATGGAACAAGCTCGTGAAATTGCGAACCATTTAAATGCCTTCAATGCCCGGCTGCTAAAACGCAAGCGACTCCCTTTCCTTGGCATGGTCATAAGTGTATTTCAATTGCCGGAGCGCCCGGCAAATGATGTATTGAACCAAATTCAGCAAAAATTTCCCGACCTCCATGCAGATCTAAATCACTTCTATCGTACACAAAGCAGTCCTCAGACCAGCCCAAACGACAGTTTTATTCAACTTACGTCGTCACCAGTCAACATTAACTGCGATCGGGTAAAAATTGGAATGATGGATGGCCCTATCGACATCGAGCATCCAGCGCTAGCAAATCAGCGAATCCACCAACAAACCTTTATTCGCAACGATCAACAAAAAGCCCCGCATCAACACGCCACCGCAATTGCATCCATATGGCTGGCCTTTGACCCCTCTTTGTCTCTCACCCAACCACTACTCCCCAACGCCCAGCTATTCAATGCCGTCATCATGAAAAACCAAAACACACCTGCAGCCTCGGTTGAGGCCATGTTATTGGGGCTCAATTGGCTCTTGGAGAAAAAGGTGGATGTCATCAATTTGAGTCTAAGTGGCCCACACAATCGCTTATTACAAAAGGCTGTGGAAAGAACCACCTTAAAAAGCACCATTGTTGCAGCGGGAGGCAATACAGGCGGCAACAGTCCAGTCTACCCGGCGGCCTATCCATCCGTCATCGCAGTCTCTGCGATAGATTCCCGCTTACGGCTCGCACGCAATGCGACACAAGGGGATCACATCGACCTGGCGGCCCCCGGCGTTGACATATGGGTCGCCGATGCAGCCAACCACAAGGGGCTATATATGTCTGGCAGCTCCATAGCCGCCCCCTGGGTTAGCGCCGCTATCGCCATGCTTGGGCATACCCAAAATCCACGCCAAATTGAAAAAAATGCAAAAGACCTAGGTGATCCCGGCAAAGACCCGCAGTTTGGCTGGGGGTTGGTACAGCTGGCTAACAAAGACACCTGTTCCTACCTGTAACCACCCAAAACATGGAAGACCAAGCCTCCCCCTGCACACCAGAAAAACACCCCGCCTTCATCTCTGAATCACCGATTGATTTCAGAACACTACAGTTATTATTGATTCCTGTTAAAATACGCTCCGCAAGCAACATCAGTGCGGGTGTAGTTCAATGGTAGAACGGCAGCTTCCCAAGCTGCATACGTGGGTTCGATTCCCATCACCCGCTCCAGATACTCAAAAGGAGCCTTTACGGCTCCTTTTTTATTTCCACTTCCAAACAACCTGCTTATAAATTCAACGCCCGCGCAGGTAGGATTGCGGCTTTGGTCAAATGAGAGTGCAGCTCCTGCGCGGGCAGTTTGCTCAGGTCCTTGGCCAGTTCAACCACGACCAATGGGCGACCATTGCTCACGGGCATCGCCTGCCGTAGATGACCCAACATGCGACTCTCGGCCACCACAACCAGGCGGCGCGCCTGTTGGGCATGTACTAGCTGGGTGGTCGCTTCAGCGATCTTGGAGGCAAAGCGCCGTGCCAGCTCAGCACGATGACTATCGCGGTGATCATCATAGGCATGCGTCCCGGCCTGAGAACGATTACGACCGGATTGCGTATCGCTCCAAATCTCTTTGCCTGCAGCCTCGCATTCGGGATTGCTCAAATCGGAGAGTTCAACCAAATTAGGCCCGATCTCGCCAAGCTCTACCTCTTGCAACGCAAACAGTCTTGCCCGCGCACCATCTGCCACCACCACACAACACTCGCTCATCGTTACATCCTCCATTCCTAGGGACAAAACAACTACGGTCAATTGAGGCGCTGGCGGCGTGCTGCACTACCCCACCAGTCCCAACATAAACAACAATAACAAGATAGATGCACCGCCGGCCACAACCACCATGCCGATTACCAAAAACACCATTACCAAACGCATAATACGAATTCTCTACTTGACTGAACCGGCATCATAAACCAAATGCACAGACTTATTGCAGCTGGGGCAATAGGTCCACTTGGGCAGTTTGTCTGTCGCCTCGAGTTCAAAGGTCACCATCTGACTGCATTCCGGGCAATGGCCTGCCACACCTTGTTTCAGCTCGGTCACCCGGTAACGCATAAAAAACAACACTGGCCCCGCGATCAAAAACATGGGCACCAGAAAAAAATGGGCAATTGGGATAAACAGCGTGATCCCCGCCAGCAACCAGCATAACAGCAAGGCCCCTGCACTCCGTTGCAGGCGTTCTGCGGAGGTCAACACCATGACCGACAGTTCCCCACAGCTCCCACCCGTATCCGATTTTATGCCCACCTTATCGAGACGTTGTTGTGACATGTTCGATCCCCTCTCAATCCTAGAAGTTCAAAAATAACACACCCGAGACATACAAACCCCATCGCATCCAGGATGACGGCACTCACCTCGGCAGACTAGAATATTAAGACTCACCTCAAGCGGATACCTGCATGTCTACACTCAGTAAACGGATTGGCTGGATCGTCGGCGGAACCTTCGCCACACTCGTTGCCCTCATTATCGCCCTCCCATTGTTCATTGATCTCAACGACTATAAACCCGAGATCAGCCAGGCCGTCAAAGACGCCACCGGCCGCGATCTCGAGATCCAGGGCGATATCGATCTCAAGCTGTTTCCGTGGATTGGTGCCGAGATCGGCGCGGTCAGCCTCGGCAACGCCGCAGGCTTTGAGAGCAAGGAATTCGCCCATGTCGAGCGTGTCGACGTCAAGGTCGCGTTGTTACCGCTATTTAGGAGCGAAATTGAGGCGCGCGCCGTCATCATTGAAGGCCTGCGCGTCTCACTTGAGGTCAACGCCGATGGCCACAACAACTGGCAAGACCTGACCACACCGGCAGCCACAGATCCATCACCAGCGACGCCTGCCGCCCAGCCCGCCGCCACACAACCACAGCCCGCCAGCGCATCCCCCGCGCTCGCGGGTTTCTTCATCGGCGGCCTGCAGGTCAATAACGCGCAACTGTCCTACCGTGACCATGGTCTCAACAGCCACTACGAGATCAGCCAACTGAACCTGAACACCGGGCCGCTGGCGCTGGATCGCGCCATCGACATCAGCCTCAGCCTGGCCATGAGCAGCAATGCGCCCGCACTGAACGCGCACCTGCAACTCACGACCCAGCTGACGCCGGACCTCGGTCCACAACAGGCACATCAACTCAACAACACCGGGCTCACGCTCAACTTCGACAGCACCGAGTTTGCCAGCAAAGGCACTCTGCAATTGAACAGCAACATCCTGCTCACACTGACCGCCGAGCAATATCAACTGCGCGACTTCAAGCTCAGCAGCAGCCTTGAGCATAGCGCGCTGCCCGGCGGCAAGGCCGACATCAGCCTTAGCGCCAGCGACATCAGCAGCGACCTCAAGGCCGCCACTGCCCACATCCAGGCCCTCAGCCTGAGCGCCCTGCAGCTGACGCTCACGGGCGATGTTCGCGCGCGCGACATCCTGACCGAACCACACCTCAGCGCCCAGTTACAAACCAGCGCCTTTAACCCACGCGATCTGTTTAAGGCGCTGGCCATCGATGCGCCCATCACCGCCAACCCCAAGGCGCTGACCCAGGCGCAACTATCACTGGGCGTTGCGGGCACGCCACAACAGCTCTCACTGAAAGACATCGTGCTGACGCTGGATCAAACGCGCCTGACCGGCCACATCGATGTCGCCATGCCAGCCGATGCCGCGCTACCGCGTCTGCGTTATCAGCTCGCCATCGACCAACTCAATGCCGACGACTACCTGCCGCCCGCCACTGAACAAACAGAGACCGTTGCTGCGACACCCGCCAGCGCCGGGGCAGCGGCCGCCACCAGTCTGCCGCTCGACACCTTGCGCGCACTCGATATCGATGGCCGTCTCAGCCTGCAACAACTGACGATATCCAAACTCCATGTGCAACAGATCGACACCCAGCTACATGCCAAAGACGGTCTGATCAAGCTATCGCCCCTCAAGGCCCAGCTCTATCAAGGTCGTTACAACGGCGACATGCAGTTAGATGTTCGCCAGGATGTCGCTCGCGTCAGCGTCAACGAATCACTGCAAAACATCCACGCCGGACCGCTGTTAAAAGACTTTATGGGAGAGGAGCGCATCTCCGGCATCGGTGACATTGCCTTTAAACTCACCGCCGAAGGACTCGAACCCGATCAGATACTGAGCAGCCTCAATGGTGATGCGCGACTCGCACTAAGCAGTGGCGCCGTCCGCGGCTTTAGCCTGCCGTTCCTGATTCGCAAGGCCAAGGCGAAGATCGAAAAACAAACCGTGCCAAATGATGAGTTCGCCAATCAAACCGAATTCTCGGAAATGCAGGCCAGCATAAAAATACGCAATGGCGTCGTCAATAATCAGGATCTATTGGTTAAATCACCCTTTGTCCGTATCAGCGGCAAGGGTGAGGTCAATCTGGTCACGCAAACCATCGATTATTTGGCCACGGGCGTGCTGATTAAAAGCGCTACCGGCCAGGGCGGCGTCAATATCGATGAAGTCAAAGGCCTGAGTATACCGGTGCATGTCCGCGGCACCTTCGCCGAGCCCAAGTTCGATCTGCAATGGGATGAGATTCTCAAACAACGTGCGAAAGACGTGCTCGATAAAACCAAGGCCGAGCTGAAGGCCAAACTGCAGGCCGAGGCCGCTGCCGAAAAAGAACGCCTCCGCCAGCTGGCAGCGCAAAAGGAAGCAGAACTCCGCGCCAGGGCCGAAGCAGAGAAACAGCGTTTAAAACAGGAGGCCGAGCAGAAAAAACAAGAGGCCGAACAACAACTCAAAGAGCAAGCTGAGGAAAAGTTACGCAATTTTTTGAATCGATAATTTAAAGCCGTTCGCTCAAGTTTCGATACGCAACAGCCGCTGAGATGGATAAGGCCGGTGTTTACACCGGCCCGGTAAGGAGAATCAATCAGAAGGAGTGGCTGTCATGATGGGACGGTTGATCGGTTTACCCACGTATTCTTCCATTACGACCTATGTCGATGCGACATACTTCAACACCATTCGACGTGCGCTGCTTAAAACCAATAATACACTGCGCATCCCCATCCTCGAATTGGAACAGGTCGACATCATTATCGATCACGATTCCTGGGTATGCATCAATCGTCACAACAACATGCCCTTGGTGGCCTGGGTCGATTTTCATATCGGGCGGCGTGCCGATCTGCACTCACCGATCGAATGCACCAAAAACTATTATCACTTTGGTGCCGCCAGAATTGCGCGTAATGCATTGGCGCTGGCGGTCAGTCATCTCAATGAGACAATGGCGCCTGCACCGATGTGTCGCTTACAACAACCACAGCGTCACTGGAAAACCAAGAGCAATACGACGCTGGTCTGTCTTTAATGCGGCGAGCCGACATTGATCGGAATGGAGTCGGTTGCCGGCGCATCTGCCTCGGGACCATCTTTTTCTTCCCATTCACGCGAACGACGGTCAATCCATTCCTGTTCTTCTTCACGCAAGGGTCCACGCTGGAGTGAACTCTCCCATTCCCATAATGCGGAACGTGCCTTACGCAGGAACGGATCATTCGGTGGAGATAAGTGAATAAAGGTGCGCATCGCCCCCAGTGCACCTTCGATATCGCCCTGTTGTTCCAAGGCCACCGCCAAACCCCAATAGGCATTGGCTTGGAAGGGCTGCATATCGATTGCGGTATTAAAGAAATCCTGCGCCGCCTTCCAGTTTTCCTGACCGATCAGGGCATAGCCCATGTTGACATAGGCCTCGGCCATTCCTGGCGCCAGCTCAATTACCCGATGCAGCGCCTTGATCGCAAAATCATATTGTTTTGCATGCAACATCGCGACGGCTTGGTCAAACCGTTCCTGTAGTTCAGCCTCACGGTACTGACGGGCATGTGCAGCAGGGTCTTGTGCCGCATCGGCAAAGCGGGCGGACGATGGGGCAGGTATTGGCGGTGCTTGAAATGCAAATTGTGGACGACTGCTGTAACCGGCCAATATTCCCAACAGCAGTACCAACATAAACAGCGCTACGACATCGACACGACTCATCGACATCTAAATCACCCCTTTGTGTGCCGCCTGACTGTAGAAAGGCGCGCCAAAATAGGTCACAAAGGCAAGGCCAAAAATAGCGAGGATAGTCAGTGCGCCGATCCGCGGGTCAAGCTTATAAGTCATGCGGACATGGATCGCGGCACCGATCGACAACCAGGTCATAAACGAAGAGGTCTCCAGTGCATCCCAGGCCCAATAACGGCCCCATGCATCCTGTGCCCACACCGCACCGGCGATCAACATCAGACTATCGAACACCAGCACCAGGATCATAAAACGCCAGGCCATCTGATCGAGCAACTCGGTGCTCATGCCACGAAACCAGTCACGAGCCAACGGCAACGAGCGCAAGAGGATAATGCCCGCCAGCCCCGCCGCGACCAAACAGAAGGTTAAAAAGACCTTACCGAAGCCCACGTGTGCCCACAACCAATTATTGGAATAGGTCGGCGGAAAACGGCTGTCCGCAGGCTCGATAAATAAAACCCAAGTACCGAGTATCCAAATGAGCGGCATCACAACCACGGCGCTGGCGCGCAACGCAGGCACCCGCCAGTAGACCAGTGCGTAGATCAGGCCCAGACTCCACAATTGGCTGATCAATAATTCGAATAGATTTACAAACGGACCATGACCAAGCCGGTCCCAGCGCACCCCCAGAGATATTGTCAGCAACACTATCCCAATGACTATGCAGGCAAGCACTACCTGTTGGTTTATACGACTCGGCGCCGACAAGGCACCAATATTTTCCATCGTTATCACGCCGCGAAAGGCCATGACTGTCGCCCCCATATAGGCGGCCAGCCCCGCCCACATCCAAGGCAGCTCAGGAAAATCAGTTACGCTCATAAATGTACCGTGTTTCGTTGATTCGCTTGAACCGGCGCATCCGCGTCGGTCTTGTGTGTAACTCCAGGTGCTGACACGTTGTCACGACCGTACAATACCTCGGTTGCCAACGGCTTATGCGCAAACTTGCGCCAGTAGTGCAGACACAGCCCTAGCACCGACAACATAGACGAAATAAACAGGCCGAAGAGTGTCGGATCATAAAAAATACGATATCCCATCCATGTCGTCAGCTCATCGAAACGCAGCTGACCACCCTCCATAGGGACCGCCTGACCGGGATCAAGTTCATGTCGCTCCTCTCCCGTGTTGACAACCAATTTGGCACTCGAGGTCTTACCATCAAGGGTCCAACTGCCATCAATGTCATATGCTGTCTGTAAGCGCAGCCAGAACTTGATCTCCTGACCGCCTGGCGGCTGCCAACTATTGGATTGTTTGTAGTCAAACAATGGAAAAGAGGGCATATGAATGGTGCCCGTCACGGCCTCGCCTTCATCCGGAATCCAGGTCAGGACCGCAGCAAACCCCTTATTGAAGGTGGTATAGAAGCGAAAACCTTCGAGGATCATCGGTGTGTCGTCACCGACAATAATCTCCTGCCAGCCCTCTTGCTCATCAGGCACCAGGACATGGCTGCGTGTCGGCCCACGCGTCAGACGCGAAGTGTAGTCCACCGTCCATGGCCCCTGCACAAAACGAACAGAATCCAGATCACCCATATGCAAAGGGCCATGCCGGACATCGTTTGCCGCCTCAGTTGCAAATATCTGGCCCTTGCTCATCTCAACATGGGCCTCATAATGAGTAAGCCGACCAATAGCTGCCAACACACAGATCCCCAGCAGCCCCAGATGGAACACCAGCAACCCCGGATTCCGGTAAATAGCAGGATAAACTACGATAGCGGCGCTGAGATTGAGTGCCAGCAAGGCCATCGGCGTGGCCAGCACCCACACCGGCATGTGCTCAGGGTTGTCATAACTGAGCCCAGCGCCGATGGCTAGCAGCACCATCCCCACCAAGGTCAAACGGGTGGAGGCCAGGCGTCTCAGCCACCTCATGGGATGTTAGCGCAGCTCTCGCTCTCGGCGCCGATATGGGTCATCCAGGCCTGATTACCATTCCCGCCGACCTGACCATTCCCTGGTGTCCCGGCAGAGCCACAACTGAAATGCTCCCAAGCCCCCGAACGCTTGAAGTTGACCACCTTCAGTACCGTACCGTTGTAGTATGGGCCGCGGTAATAACGCACATTCGTCTTGTTTCGCACCTGATTGCCGCCTGTCAACACTCCCGGTATCTCCGGACCGATGTCATTCAGATTGGCCAGGAAGTTTTTATTCTTCCAGCCATGCGGGATCGCAATATGGCAGAAATTACAGCGAAAATTCTGTACGCCGTTACCACCATTCCGGTTGGCATGGCCTGTATGCAAGTTTTGATCTGGCACCAACAAACATGCCCCCGGCCCACCCAATTGACGACTAAAGCCGGATGTCTGAGTCTGAATCCCGCCGGTATTGGCAGCACCAAAGTTTTTGCCATAGAAGTTGTAATCGTGACACTTAAAGCACAGTGCATCAGATTGATTGGTGCCTGTATTTTCGTCCCACTGCCCCTTCAACAAGAAGTTATGATCGGAGCCATGCGGCCCCCATACCATGCCCTGATCTCCACCATGAGGCACGACCGTTCTATTGGGAGTATCCGACCCGTGGCAGTCGGTACAATACATGGTCTGTACACCGACTCCAGCATTAAACGGCGGCAACCAATCATTCGGGTCCAGATCCACGACCTCACCACGCACCGAAGGGGTGCGGCCAGTCGACTTGATCACCGGATGCCAGGATCGATGGTTTTCCGTCACGTAGTTAACGCAGTTATTCTGTGGATCCAAGTATCCAGCCGGTGGGTGTCGCTGCGGGTCTGACTTACTGCCGACATAGGCACCATCACTCGTCTTATTGAGGAAACCTGTATTGACCTCAGCACACTCACCGACAATACCTGCATATGCGCCGGTCGGCGTGGCCGGTGCAGAGTTTCTAAACTCTCCCTTATGATCACTCGGCGACTGATACTCCGCCCCCTGATTTGTGTAGACAAACAGGCTATTGGTCCCAGGAGGCGTCCCCCCTGAGTGGTTCGTCCCTAACGGTGGTGGCGTGTCGTAACCGTAATTAGAGTGACATTTCATACACACTTGGTACTCGCGCGTCACATATGGTTCCGTCACATCTGTACCACCACCTATACCAGGATCACCCCGTTTTACCTCAAACGCCACCGGCTGCGCCGTAAATACCGTGCTCGCATACACAGGCTCAACCCCCCAGGTACCACGGAGCACCCCTGACGCAAGATTGTTGTGCACGCCGGCCGGAATGAAATCGCCATCGGCCCCCACGGTCGCCGGGTTATGCGCAATATCGCCACTGCCCCCGCCATGATTGTGCGTACCCTGCCCATCACCAATGGTCGGATCGGCATTAAAGAGACGATTTTGGGTCACTCGATGCGGATTATGGCAGTCCGTACATTCTGCATGCCGATTTTCTAGATTACCTTTCCCCAAAAGCTCTTGCGATTCCATGAAGTCTTGGCCATTTTGCGGAAACTGAGTGGCCGTTCCAATTGAGTGCCGCTCTTCTCCAGCAGGCTGATCTCTGCTGGAGATCGGCATATGAATACGCATGGTCGTAAAGTCTGTTTTTACGTCAGGCACTTGGAAATTAGCGGATCCTTGTCCCTGCAACACCCCGCCATCCGCCGAATGGCAGGCGTAACAGGTTTCTTCGATCGCAGGCTCTCCACCTTGCTTTACACGCAAACCACTGGCATGGATCAAACCTGCATCATCCGTCCCTTCACGCAGCAGACGACGTGAGCCTTGAACCGTATGAGGGTCATGGCAGTTAAAACATGCGGCCTGCCAAACCTGGGTATTGCGTGGAAACTCACGCAAATCCGCGGCGGCATCGGTATACACCTCATTGGCAACAGAGGGATTGGCGTGAGCAGACAAGGCCCAGCCAGCCTTCTCGTGACAGGCCATACAAATAACATCATTGGCCTGATCAAAGCGCCCTTCTACGGGAGCTGCCTGTTGAAAACGATTCACACGTAAAAACTTTACGTTCTCGCCATCATTGCCACGGATATGTGGATCGTGACAGGTCACGCATTCCATTTGATTATTTTCAAGTGGCAACAGTGGTCGTGTGCCTGGAGAGCGCTCTCCAAGAAAGGATTCTTGATTGGGATAACGCAGCTCACCATCGCGCATTGCCTGCGCTGCATCGTATGTAAACGAGATCGGATGGTCATTACTCAGGTCAGTCCCCAAAAGGCGAGTAAAGCCTGTTCTCTCTCCCGCACCAGGAGGCATTGATCCATCAGCGCGTACCCCTGTCATCAGCACTGTGGGCGATTCCTGTCGATTCAATACATTGACCGATCCAATCGCCAACGTGCCATCATGACATGACAAACACAATTTGGACTTGGTGTTGGGTTGACCGATGTCGATGGCATCCATCGAGGTCGAGGTATAAGGGGTATAGGTCTGACCATCCAAACGACGGTTCCAGATCGGCGCTGTTGGCGCCTGTGTCGCCGCATGAGGCGTATGACAAAAGGCACAAATCTGTGATTCGTTAACGGCAAACACATCACGAGCAGCACCGTCCGGCAACGCCGGAACCACCGTCGCAGAGAAGTTATGCTTGGTATTGCGTATGTCTGAAATACGATCGGAGGCGTGAACGTTAGCTGCCAGCAGCGCGCTCAGTACCCACAGGACTTTCGCCCCGATTCGCTTCTGGCTCATCCGGTTCTTCAACAGACTCAAACACCTTGATCCGGCCATTAAATGTATCGGCCACATAAACCAAGCCGGCTTCATCTGCCCACACCCCTGCTGGCAGGTAAAACTGACCTATCCCGTATCCGCTACCTCCAATCGGCAGCAGAAACTCCCCTTTGGGGTTGAATACTAACAAATAGTCGTAATAGGATTCCACTACGTAGATATTGCCATTGGGTCCCACTGCCAGCCCCTTGGGGCGAGGCAAATCTCCCAGATACATCCCGCGCCGCCCAAAACCGCGCACAAACTCTCCCTCGGGATTAAAAATCTGTATGCGTGAGTTCAATGTGTCTGTCACATACAGTTCATTGGCATGCCACGTCAGATAAGTCGGACCATTCAACATCCCTTCCCGCTCACCATGGCCACCGAAGCTAAACAATAGTCGGTCATCCAAGGAAAAAGCCTTGATGCTATTGGCGCCCCGATCAGCGACATATAGACGCTGATGCTCATTACTCCAAACCACCCCGGCCGGGTGTATCAACTCCCCCACCCCCAGCAAGGCCAGTGGCTCACCTTGCTGACCCAGGCGTACGATCGCCTTCAAACCAGCATCAGCAACATACAATGAACCATCATCCGCCAGACTCAAACCCACTGGGATTTTAAAACGCACCCCTTCTGCCGCGTATTCCCATACCGCTAGCTCTGCACGCGTGCGATCAAACACATATACCGCTTGGCGACTTACATCTGAGACATAGATACGCCCCGCCCCATCGGTGATGACCGCCTGCGGCCGCTGAAGAATGACCGGCGATGATTTTTGCCGCGAAAGACCGACCAACCATCGCAACATGCGCACCCCCACATTGCGCACCTCCTCGCCGGGACGGACAAGATTTTCTTCCCCCGTCACCTCACCAACAAAACGAAAACGCGCCTGCTCGGGGGGCGCCGGCCATACAGCCTCACCCTGGCTGGCAATCGGGTTTTGATATTCAAATGTCGCCGGTAACTGTGCACACCCCGTCAACTGCAAGGACAGAAAGGCGGCAACAACCACTAGCGGCCATTGAACAGAAAGGTTAGGAATGGAGATTGATCGCAGCATCCACATCAGCATTCATCCGAGACACACTGCGAAAACATTGTTTTGATTATTCAGGCAGCAAGTGGCCAATCTGTATGCGGGCATTCAAACTATCCACCACATACAAAAATTCACCGTCCAGCCACATATCGGTCACGCGCATAAATCTGCCCGGACCTGCGCCATGACCACCCAGGGTTGTCACCAGGCGGCCCCGATCAAACACCTTGATCGTGTTATCCATATAATCAGCCACATAACTACGATTCATGTCATCAACCACAATCGCAGAAGGAAATGCCAACGCAGCCTCTTCAAATGAATAGCGATACATCCCGTCAGCACCTATCACTTGCACATGACGCCCCACCCGCGTTCCGACATACATACCATCCGGCCCGGTCGCCATCACTGTGATATTGAGAAACTTGCCTGATTCGGTCCCGCGCCCACCATAGGTTGCGAGCAAAGTCCCAGCAGAATTAAAGCGCAAGACATGATCATAATGGGCATCAGCAACCACCAGATCTCCCCCTTCCAGCAAACCCAGTGCAACCGGCTTGACCATATTGAAGTAGTTCTTGAATTCCTGAATCATGCGCCCATGACGATCGTACAACAAAACACGACTGCCATCTGTATCGGTTAGATAGAAAGAAAAATCTGGGTTTACGTAAATGTCGGCGGCGGCCCCGGTCACAGCTGCGCGCAAATCCAATACCTGCTCTAGGCGACGACTTGCCAAATCAAACCGTAATACAGCATCAACACCTTCATCAACGATATAGACATATTCTCCGCGCGTCGCCACCGCCACAGGACGCGTCAACTGGTGAATCTGTCTACCACTGATAATGGCCGCCCCCACATGGCCACCTTGAATAACATCCCACGCAGCCACATGCACAGGGCTAACAAAATTGACCTCAGGGATTTTTAACTCTGAGTCATCGAATGCATCACTCCCCGCACCCAACTCCTCAAGTACACTGATATCGGTGATCCCCACACCAACTTCTGGCTCGACCTCTGCATCCCCCCCAACTGACTCCTCACCAAAGCCTTCGAACAGTTCCAGCAGTTCAGCCGTTTGAGAATCAGTCTGCACCTCAGGCCCGGAAGCCTTTTCTCCTGTCGAGGAACACCCTGCCATCAAAAACACGGCGGCGAACCATACAGAATTTATCTTAAGCCAGGATTTTCGCGGGGCACTGAATGGCATCGGCCACAGTTCTTACTTGGGGGAAAGGCAACCTTTCCATGGCAAACACCACAATATTCACCCTGCATAATCGCTGACATGGTGACAGGGTTACCCCCTATTTGCGGTAAAAATATCTGTGGATGGCAGTTTTCACACGTCAACCACTCTGTATGCTGTTTATGTGGATAACGCACATAAGGCATGGACTGAGTATTCTTGAAGATGACATCGAAATCGACCGCATGCATCTCTTCATCGCCCAGTTTACTGGCACGTGGAGAGATCAACCCCTCATCCAATGTCTTTACCCAGTCAATGACACCGGAATTATCACGAGGGAAGTCAGCCATCGCCTCCACCGGCTCCTGTAAAACTCGTACGGCATCATTTGTCGGATCGTGGATGCCATCTTCCGCCACAGGCACTACCTTGCCCTCAGTTTGAAAGTGCTCCCCGGAATTCCAGAAATCACCTTCAAACTTTTCTTGTAACTGAGCAACACGCGGCATCGACACCAATGCCAGCGCTACCAAGACGAATTTCGCCACTCGTTTAAACTTTAAGCTACTCATGATCAAATTAGTTAATTCGCATAGCTGACAAAATCAATCAGGGGCATGAGCCCCTGACTGACGTACTATACACAACGAAGTAAGGTCGTGCTATTAGTTCACACCCATCATGCGCAATGCACGCTGAATATTCGAGGTCGCTGCCTGCATCGCCATAATTGCCATCTTATAGTCGCCTTTGGCTGCAATCTCGAGCCCCTCACCCTTAATTTTGGCTGCCTTCTCTACAAAACCATCAACCAAGTCGAGAGTCCTCTGCTTTGGCTGCTTCTGGTCTATCGCCAACGGCACCAACTCTTCATAACTCTCCAAGCGAGCCAGCTCGTACTCATATTCTTCTTTAGGCGACTCAAAGTTCTTGTCGTAAACTACGGTCTGGGCATGCAGCATGTCGGTCAGGACAGACGTAATCAGTGCCTGCGCCTGCTCCAACGCCTTGTTTGCCTTCACATAATCACCCTTGCCACCCAAATCTTTACCTTCGCCTACCAAACGATTGTACTCTGCTTCATCCAAGGTCTTCTTGGGTTGCTGCTTCGCTTTCTTTATGCGCTCCATGTTACGCGCATAAGATTTCTCGTAAGTAGACAACGAGTTCAGAAGCTCTTCATGCTGCGCCTTATGATTTACACCCGCCATTTCACTTTCAGTTGTAATCATTCGCGACGCAGCAGTTACCAGGCGCAAGCCCTCATCAACCTGATCCATCGCATCCGCTGGCGAACCACCATCCAACGTACTCTGGGCACCGGTAATCATATCCCGCGCTTGCTTCAATGTCGCAATAGCCTCCGCATTGCCGCTCGCCTCGACACGCTTTGCACTACCAGAACTCAATACCATCTTGGCATACCCTAGCTTTTGCTTGACCGATGATTCACTAACGGTTCTAGCTGGCGCCCGGGGTTTACTTGCCGCAGCTCCAGCATCTGCAGCCTCCAATGTCTGCTTCAGCTGCGCCAAGCTTTCACCTTTATCGAGGACATAAATCTTGCCCCCCATATACTTGTGGTTTCGGCATTGGTAATACAGCAAATCCGGCGTCTCAGCATCCGGTTTAAAATCCACCGTACCCTTGTAAATGAACTGACCTTCGACACTATTGGTATAGGCCCCAACCCCCCAACCTGCAGGATTGGTCGTCAGATAAAAATCGTGCTGTACTCCGGTATCCACCTCAAACTTATAGGCCTCCCCCCGTGTAACAACCACATCAGCACCTTCCTTACCATTTACAACAAACCCCACATCAGTACCACGCCCGAAAGCAGGATGATCTCCTGTTTTAGGATAAGAGCCCACGATAAATGTATTCGGTGATGACGGCGTGACGGGCTGAGGTTTGCTTTGGGGTGCTGTAGTACTTGCAATCGGCGCAGGCGCAGGCGCCTCCACGGCTGGCGACGAAACCTCTGCCTGACTATCTGCCGGGGCTGACGCAGACTCCTCGACAACGTCCGCAACTGTTGCCTCAACTAGTGGTGCCGCTTGTTCAGCCACTGGCGACACCAACGATTCCGCCGGCACAGCTGTAGACAGAACAGCCTCATCTTTCTGCGGCGCACCAGCACATCCTGCCAATACAGTTGCAACAGCCAACGACAAGACTTTGACTTTCAGATTCATTCTTCCTCTCCCAAGCTTTAAATCTCTGATCCAGAGCTGGCGCCGCTCAACATCCCCCCGGACACAAAACCACGCCAATAAATTTTGAATTCCCTATCACGTAGAAGGCCGCCCGTAGGCGGCCATCTGTCCAGGCGTTATCAGAGTCTGATAACGGTTATCTCCATGGATTCTTTAGTGTTGATTCACTCAACGGTGGCTGCCAATCAGCTGGCTTCGGCTTGGAGTGACACTTCACACAAGACTTGGTTGTGATCGGGAAAGATACCTTACCGTGACACACACCACATTGCTGACCCAGCAGAATACCTGACATGTTGATTTGGTTAGCACCCTTTTGTGGAATAAAGATCGCTGGATGGCAGTTAGAACACGCCAACCACTCTGTATGCTGACGATGCGGGAACACTACATCAGGCACAGATGCCTTAACTTCACGCACGATATCCATATCCATTACAAAGGGCTCTTCAGCAGAGTTAACACGATCCCAGCGAGGGTTCAGTTTCTTCTCATCAATCGCCTTTACCCAATCGACATAGTTACCATACTCACTCGGCGGCAGACCTTGATAGGCCTCAAGAGGAGCCTGCAGAACGAAGGTGCCCTCATTCTCAGTATCATGGATGCCATCTTCTGGTGGTGGAGCATTACGCTGCTCTTCTTTTTTCAAATTACGATTGAAGATGTTCGCACCAGACACCTGCGCCAAGTGAATCACTTCAGATTGAGCGCCCTCTGCTGAAACTTGCTCATTTGCCATCGCAGGCGCTGAAACAGCCATACTAAAGGCAAAAGACAGCAATAAACTCTTATTACGCAAATTCATTATCTGTGCCCCCCTTACTTGGCTTCAACAGGCTTGTACGCAGGCGCAATCAAACGCTGTACAGTACTGCCATGGAAGTGAGTGGGAGTGCCCGGAATACCAGAGTGACACATAGAGCAGTTTTCAACCGACCACGCAACTTCACCATTGTGGCACGCGCCACAGAATTTGCCGTCGATGATCTTAGCCATATCAATCTTGTTGCCGCCCGCTTTAAACGCAAAGCCCAAGTCTGCGTGACAAACCTTGCAACGGAAACGAATACGATGGAACCAATGCGGGAACACAACTGGACGAATGCCTGCCGCATCCGCGTAGTTATTAATCACAACGTCCCCGTATTCTGCTTGAGCAGTCTGGGGCATGGTAAAGGCTGCCAACCAGGTGGCAATCCCAAGCAGGATGTACCTCCACTTACTATGCTTGGTCGTACGAGACATAGCGAACACTCTCCTCATTATTATTAAAAAACTCTTTGGTCTGCCCCACCCCCCAATTAGAAGCGGCGCATAACCTTGAAGTATACCAGATCATAATTCTGACTGTCAGCCTCCGTCAACCGCATCCCTAAATTTGTTTCAAGCATGCCAATACCGTACGCCAATGATCCAATCAAATCCGCACGATCAACCGCCTCATCCAGCGAAGTACTCGTCTGAATATATTCCGCATTGAAGCGCAAGCGAGGCACGCCAAACATTTGCTGATGCTCAAAACGAACACTTGCCGTCATTGTGGTGGTCTCTGTTTCCGGATACACAGTAGCACCCTGCTGATCATTGATACTGGTTCGCTGCACCGACACATCACCCACCAATGAGCTGCGTCGCCCCAACTCCTGATCCCGCGTCAATTGCAGCGTAACCGTTTGATTTACCAAGTCACCATCCTGCTCCTCTCCCCCGGTCTCTCCTGCGTAATCCGTGCGTAGATCAGACAGCGACAACTGAGCATAACTATCACCCTGCCACACTCGCTGATTAAAGGCGAAGCTAGCCGTATGATTGACCGACATTTCATGGCGCCATGTATCCTCAAATATTTGGACCAGGCCATCATACACCTCGCCATTCTCACCACTCAGCCCAAACAACTGCCCCAAATTCATCCGCACCGATGTCGTTGACGTTCGCTCACCCAGCCACCAAACTTGGCTCAGATTTTGCCCTAAATCAACGGTCGCACCAATCACATCACGCAAATTGCCATCCATTCGCTCCACCCGCCCGCTGCTATGCCAGTGGTATCCCGCCCCACCAAAAACCGGCACAAGCTCAGACTGATAAAGCGCACCACCACGCATATATCGATCATTCTGACCAACACCCTCAGTCTCCTGCAGCGTTTGCACCACTGCCGCATCCAATCGCAAGCGCTGATTAACTCGATAAAACGCACCGCCATTCAATACAATTTGCTGCTGCTCAAAGGCTGAGACCTGACCACTATCACCAGCCATCGACATTAACCGAACCCCGGCATTTACCGAATATGGCGCGATCGGCGGTCGCCAGAAGAGGTTGCTCGAAACCTGCGTCACCTGAGTCGTCGACAATCGCAAATCCGTTGCAAGTGGATCAATAAAGCTGCGCTCGTAGTCATACACACTGGCCTTAGAGTCCAGCCGCACGCTACGCAGAGGGTGGTAATTATGTGTTAAATCAATAATCTGACTGCTGTTCTCTCTGGACGCACCAACGTACTCAGACATCTCATCGCGCCAGCGTGCCAATAAATGATGCTCCGGATAACGCAAATTCGCCTCGATACCAAGCACCTGACTATCATAATCAGAGCCAATATTTGACTCCCAAGAGCGATCGTCCAGCGTCATCTGCAATCGCCCGCCATGGTCCATCAAAAAACTTTGGCGCAACCCCAAATACGAGGACGCATAATCCTGACCGAGATACGTTAACGGCGTCAGCTCACTTCCCGACTGATCTACACGACTATCAGTTATCTGATAAATCAAGCTAAACGGAGTCTTGCTTTGAGGTAAAACACCTAACGACCAATCACCCGTCAGAATACTGGTATCAGTCTCGGCAGTTGCTGCCCCATCCCCCTCCAAGCTACTGGCGTCCTGAGCAATACTTAGCGACAACTGTGTAGTGGCCAGCCAAGGCTCCCCAATAAAAGACGCCAATCTCAACGACCCGAGCAATTGCTGGCTATCACTCGTTGACGATGTATGGCTAAGCGATCTGTAGTTGTAGCCAAGATAACCAGATGTATCCACCGGCCCCAGGGACAAAGCCACTCCGGCAGTGCTATACACCGCACAAAACAACGCAACCCCTCCCCGACCAACACGAGCAGACGCACGACGCAGCAGCCCTGGTCGAACACTAGCCACTTCGCCCCACCCTAGACGACTTAAGGGGTAATTTTATCGTTAACAACTATTTCTGCCCCTGCGCGCAAATGCGACAACAGCGCCTCCCAGCGCAACTGTTCCTCTTCCCTCTGCCACAACCCCTCCAGTCTCACCAGAACCTTCGACATGGGGTTTATCTCAGCGACGCGGCGCCCTTCAAGCCTGAACAGCGCCACGCCTTGCAGCAACATCACCACTGGCGACAACTCTCCTGGCTGTAATGCATCCACCGCAGCCTGCGCCTCCTCCGACAACATTCCATGATGCACGTAGCCGAGATCCCCTCCTCGGGCTGCCGAGTCGTCACTGGAATGGATTTTCGCCAAGCCCGCGAAATCAGCCCCCTGCAACACCTTTTGGCGCAGCCTCTCCCCTTCGAGCTGCGCCGCCTCCCACGCCTGCCAAGACGCAGATGGAGGCACCTTCAATAAAATCACCGAGAGATGCAAACGCTCCGGCGTTGTAAATTTATCTAAATTATTTTGATAAAAAACCGTTAACTGCGACTCACTTGGAGCCCCAAGCGCCTGCACCTCTGCCTTTAATCGCTCCAATAAAATCTCGTCAGCCAACTGAGACTCTAGTGCTCGCACCAATGATCGACGCTCTTCATCAGCAAGCTCTGCCAATTTATACTGGCCCAGCGCCTGCTGCAAACGTAGAGCCAACTCCTCCTCCCCAACCCGAAAACCACGTCCTTGCGCCTCTTGCAGCAACAGCACACGGTCAGCCATTCTCTGCTCAACATCGCGACGCAATTGACTCATCCGGGCATCATCGATACGACCATGATAAAACTGCCTACGCGCCTCCATACGAATAGCCATTTCAACCTCGCCGCGCTCAATCGGCACACCATTGACGACCATATAGATATCCAGGTCCGCAGCTAGCGCTTGCCCCGCCACAAACAGCGCACAACACATCCCCAATACAGCACGCCACCAGGTCATTTATTGTGACAACTCAAGCACACCTGACTCCCCGCCGGATCAATGCGCAAAAAGGTTGGATTTGTGTCTACATGAGGATCATGGCAAGACGCACACTCCACATACGGCTGCGGCTCACCAGCAAAAGCCCCCCGAGTTGCCACTCGGGTATAAAGTTTCATATCAGTACGCTCAAACGCAGCCGTCCCCCCCGGTGTATCCACCCACCAGTTACGCGAGGTACCCGCCACTTCTGACGACGCAGGAAAAAAATCTGGGTCATATCCAGGTCCGGCCGGCGCTGACAGCGCATAACCACCGCCAGCGTATTGAATACCAACCGGATGATCGTTACTAATATCCTTACCTAGATTGGTCAACCAGCCCTGTGGACCAATGCGCCCCTCCGCATAAGCTGCAATACCATCCCAGCGCCCCTGATTAAAACCCGGCACTTCACGCCCCGAACCCGGCTCATTCAACAACGCATCCATCGCCTGCGTCCCATCGTGACACGATAAACAGGCTAGGGATACCGATCCCACCGGCTCAATTGCTGCATCCAGCGTAGTTGTACCCATCTGGTCGTATGTGACAAAACCCGATGGATCAAGGTTACGATTCCATAGAGGCGCAGCCGCCTCGCCATCCCCGCCGTGTGGCGTATGACAAAACACACAAATTTCTCGCGTACCACTAAACGTACTGGCAGCATTAATCCCCGTACTGCCCAAATTGTGCTTGGTATTAAAGACCCCTGCCTGCACCACAGCTGCGCCAAGCATCAGGCCCCCGCCCAAACACACGAATAGCGGCGCGAATTTTCGAGCGACTCTAAAATTCATTCTGATTATTCTATACGAACCTTTGGGGTTTCTATCATAGGGCGGCATTTAGTGTCAAACAAATGTCAAACAAAACACCAACTTAGCATCTGATCTTTCATTCTCACACCAAAACAAAAACGGGCGCCGAAGCGCCCGTTTTTTATCTACATCAAATGCAATCGTTTGATTACATTGAAGAGAATTTGATGTTAACACCAGCGGCAATTGCATTTGCAGATGGACCGTTAGGACCTGCGGCACCCACATAATCCAGGTCAAAGTCACCATAGGTATCGTTATCAACAGTAGTGTACAGAGCATAGAACTCTGTAGTCTTAGATACGGCCTTGGAGACGCCCAGCGCAAAGAAATCAGCGCCGTCAGTACCTCTAACAGTGTTGTTATTTGCATCTACATTGCTGGTTTCATCATTTTCACCCGCCTGACCCAGAGCAGCCTTCAGTGTCAAACCGTTGCCCAAGTCATGCGCCACGCTAAAGTAGAAGTTGTCACGCTCGCCTTGCTTGGCGCCGCCGATAGTGCCACCATCCAGCATTTCGTACACAAAGCCAAGGTCAGTTGCACCCAGTTTATAACCAACTACAATCTTGGTTGCTTCATCATCAGCCACCTGTACAACAGCACCACCATTACTGGCGTCCGCACCAACAGTCTGGATCGCCAGTGCTGCGTACAGAGGACCTGCGGTATACATACCAGCAATACTAAAGGCTTCAGCAGCATCAATCATAGTGCCACCACTGGCGCTTGTTTGGCTATCAGTCAGATCATCGTTCAACAAATCAGGAACATAGGCGGCAAATACGCTAAAACCACTCATGTCTGGAGAAATATAAGCAATTACGTTATCAGCACGCGCGTCATGATCAGCACTTACCAATGACAGAGCACCCTCTGACCCACCCATGACTGCATTGAAATCCGCATGAGTGTCAGAGAATACATCTACTTTGCCAGTAGCAGCTTTATAAGGGGTGTCGTGCTTACCCAAAACGTAAGTACCAGAACCAGTTGCAACGCCAACAAATGTATTACGCAGGCCAGAAGTCAAATCTGATCCGTTATCCATATCAACCGCAGCTTCGATTTGGTATACCGCAGTCATACCACCCAGATCTTCTGAGCCCTTGAAGCCCAGACGAGAAGCATGGCTAGTAACGCTGATCTTGCTGTCTTCTCTCTCACCGCCTGAAGTAAAGGTGCCAGTCGCATCGTTGCTGACAATGCCAACAGACATGCGAGCCTGACCATAAACTTCAGCACCAGCTGCTTGAGCAACCATAGGAGCAGCCATAACACCAGCCACTGCCAGAGCGATCAATTTCTTCTGCATAGTAGAAACTCTCCTGAGTTATTGTATATGTGTTGTGAAAAAGTCATACCACGAGAGAAAACTACAACACCCCACAAACAAAATCAATGCTTTTTATCAAAAAAATATAATTGACCTTATGAGTCAATCTTTAAAAGCGTAACAAAAATACAACACACACCCCTTTAGCCCAACCCACAAACCTTTTTTCCGCCAACCCAGACCCATAAAGCAAAAAAGCCAGGGGCTTGCGCACCTGGCTTTCTGTATATCGATCTCGACTGCGAAATTAACGCTTCGAGAACTGAGGACGCTTACGCGCCTTGTGCAGACCGATCTTCTTACGCTCAACCTCACGGGCATCGCGAGTCAGGAAGCCTGCACGACGCATGGTACTACGCAAACCTTCATCATACTCAACCAATGCACGCGCCAGACCGTGACGAATCGCACCCGCTTGACCGTTTGAGCCGCCACCTTTAACAGTGACAAACACATCCAGCTTGCTGAGGAGATCAGCCGCTTCCAGCGGTTGACGCACAATCATGCGAGAGGTTTGACGACCAAAATACTGATCCAGACCACGCTTGTTAACAGTGATGTTACCACTGCCTGCTTTAATGTAAACACGTGCAGCTGCAGTTTTGCGGCGGCCAGTGCTCAATTGATTCATCTCTGCCATGCTAAGCAATTCCCGTAATTAATTAAATTTCCAGCGCCTTCGGCTGCTGCGCGGCGTGCTGATGATCCGGACCTGCATAGATCTTCATCTTCTTCGCCATAGCGCGGCCCAAAGGATTCTTGGGCAGCATGCCTTTAACGGCCAATTCGATAACCTTCTCTGGTTTGCGATCGATCATTTTTTCGAAGCTCGCAGATTTCATGTTACCGATGTAACCGGTGTGGCGGTAATACATCTTATCTTTAGCTTTGTTGCCAGTTACCGCGACCTTTTCCGCGTTAACCACAACAATATAATCGCCAGTATCTACGTGAGGCGTATACTCAGCCTTATGTTTGCCACGCAGGCGTCTTGCGATTTCAGTCGCCAGGCGACCCAAAGTTTTGCCGTCGGCGTCAACGACGAACCAATCGCGCTTCACTTCGGCCGGTTTTGCACTAAACGTTTTCATCGATCAATCCTAAATCAGTAGATCTGCTCAGAAAGACGGCGAATCTTACACGAAGGTTTTGCACGAAACAAGGCCTAATTGCCTTTTATTGTTAGCGTCTCAGCGCAGCAGCCTGCGACGCACCAAAATCAACGACACCCAGCTCGCCAAGACCATATACCCAAACAACACCGATAGATGCAACAGCGCGCCGTCGAGCACCTGCCCAGTCATCAGCGGTCGCACGAGCTCCACGCCATGCGCCAGGGGCAACAGCTGAGCCCCCATCTGCACCCAGTCCGGCACGCCCGTTAGCGGAAAAAACACCCCACTGAGCAGGAACATCGGCGTCACCACCAGCGTGAAATAATATAAGAAAAAGTCATACCCCGGCGACATCGCTGTCACCACCAGCGCCATGGCACCAAAACAACAGCCCAACAGCAGGGCCAATGGTAGCACCCACAAGGCCTGCCAATCGGCCACCAAGCCAAGCGCCGTCGCCACCAGCAATACCGCGCTGGAATTGATCAACGCCTTCGTGCCCGCCCACAGGATCTCGCCACAGACAATATCATCGAGACTCAAGGGCGCCGACAGCATCGCGGCCCAGGTCTCCTGCACCGTCATCCGTGTGTACGCCGAATAGAGGCATTCATAGGAGGCCGTGTTCATCGCGCTGGTACAGACAATACCCGCCGCCAGAAAGACCACATAATCCATGCCGTCCACCTGGCCAACAAATCCGCCCAGACCGTAGCCCAACGCCAATAAATAGAGCAGGGGCTCGCCGAAATTGCCGACCAACGACGGCGCCATCAGCTTGCGCCACACCAGCACATTGCGCCGCCACACGGCCAGCGCCCGCTGACTCGGCCGCGGCCATTGCCAGCAACCACTAGTCATCACGCAATTCCTTGCCGGTCAACTTGAGAAACACATCCTCAAGATTGGCCCGGCGATGCAAAAAGCGCAGCTGAGGGTGCTCACGCAACGATGCCACTAATGGCGCCTCGTCTTCGGCGTAACAAAACAGGGTCTCGCCGACCAACTCGGTACGCGCCGCCTTGCCTGCCGCATGCGCCCGCCCCCAATCTTCGACACCGGGACCGTACACCTCCACCACCTCACGCTCGATGTGATCACGCATCAACTCCGCCGGACTGCCCACCACCAGGATGCGCCCCACATCCATGATCGCCACGCGGTCACACAGCCGTTCGGCCTCTTCCATATAATGTGTCGTCAGGATCAGCGTCCGCCCCCGCGCCAGCAACAGACGCAGGCGCCGCCAGATCAGCTGACGCGCCTGAGGGTCCAGCCCCGTGGTCGGCTCATCCAACACCACCAGATCCGGGGCATTGACCAGCGCGCGCGCAATCGTCAGTCGTCGTTTCATGCCGCCCGACAACGACGAGATCGTCGCGTCGGCCTTGTGCTCCAACTGAGCAAACTCCAACAACGCGGGCAGACGCTGCAGAAACTCGCGTTTTTTGATACCGAAATACCCGGCATAGACACGCAGATTCTCCGTTACCGTAAAATCCGGATCGAGATTATCCGCCTGCGGCACGATACCGAGTCGCTCATGCATCTTCTGCACCTGCGCCGGCACCGCAAAACCCAACACCTCCAGCTCGCCGGCGGTCGGCGGCGTCAGGCCGAGCATCATGCGCAGCGTCGTGGTCTTACCGGCACCATTCGGCCCGAGCAGCCCAAAACATTCGCCGGGCCGCACCTGCAGATCAACGCCATCCACCACGGCACGCTCGCCGTACACCTTGCGCAAACCGCGCACCGACACAATCGGGTGCATGACTAAATCTTCAACCGCTCCACCACACGACCATGGACCACGTGCTCTTCGATGATCTCATCGATGTCTTCTTTGTCGACGTAGGTGTACCAAACCCCCTCCGGGTAGACGACGATCACCGGCCCCTCGCCGCAACGATCCAGGCAGCCCGCGCTATTGATCCGCACCTTGCCCTTGCCGCGTAGGTCCAAGGCCTTAACACGTTGCTTGGCATAATCACGCAGCGCCTGCGCCCCATGATCCTGGCAACACGCCTTGCCATCCTCACGCTGATTGGTACAGAAAAACACATGTTTCTCAAAATAAGACATAAGCCCCTCACTCAAACCACACGCCCAAAAAATGCAAGCGCGTATAATAAACGAATCCCTGGGTGAATATGCGCCCATAACCGACTAGCGAACACCAAACATTGAATCCAGAACTCAAACACTCCATCAAACGCAAGGCAGACCGCTGCGTGATGTGCGGCCTCTGTCTGCCGCACTGCCCCACCTACCGCAAGACCGGCAGCGAGGCCGAATCACCCCGCGGCCGCATCTCGCTGATCCAGGCCATGAACAGCGGCCGTCTGGAGATCGACACCACCCTGCGCGGGCATCTCGACAACTGCCTGCTCTGCCGCGCCTGCGAAAACGTCTGCCCGTCGGGCGTCGCCTTCGGCAGTCTGATGGATGACGCCCGCAGCGCCCTCGGCCCCAATCCGCTCGCCAAAGAACAACGCATCCCGCTGCAAGACATCGCCATCGACAAAAAACGCCAGCGCAGCGAGGCCAACAAACTGTGGCTGAGCGATCGCACCGGCCTGCGCGCCATCGGCCGCGGCCTCGGCGTCACGCGCGCACTGGGGCTCGAGCGGTTTGAACAACTGGCACCGAGCATCGACCGCCCTCACGACTGGCAGGCCTACTATCCCGCCCGCGGCGAAACCCGCGGCGACGTCGCGCTCTTCACCGGCTGTTTCGGCGACATGTTTGATCAAGCCACACTCGATGCCGCCATCCAGGTACTCAATGCCTACGGCTACGGCGTACACGTACCCACGACCCAGACCTGCTGCGGCGCGCTGCATGAACACAGCGGTCAACACAGCCAGGCGCAACAGCTGGCGCAACAGAATCTCGCAGCCTTCGGCGCCCTCAATATCGAGGCCGTCATCAGCTGCGCCAGCGGCTGTGGCAGCCAGCTCAGCGAGTACCCGCAAAAGGCTGGCGGCGCGCTGGCGGTGGAAGATATCAGCCAGTTTCTGAATCGCATCGACTGGCCAGCCTCGCAATCACTGCGCCCACTCAACAAGACCGTCGCCGTGCACGAACCGTGCAGCCTGCGCAACGTGCTCAAACAAACCGCACCGGTTTACGCATTGTTGGCGCGCATCCCCGGATTAAACGTCACGCCGCTGGCGGGCAATGAATTCTGCTGCGGCGCCGCTGGCAGCTACATGATCGATCACCCCGAGATGGCCGACTCACTGCGCGCCGACAAGGTCGCCGCCGTCAGACAGACCGCGCCCGACCTACTCGTCAGCAGCAACATCGGCTGCGCACTGCACATCGCCGCTGGCCTGCGCCAGGACAAACAGCGCATCGAGGTCATCCACCCCGTGCGCCTGCTGGCGCAACAACTGGCTTGATTCATTCACCACGCGTCCGGTATTGTTCAAGCCCATGAGCATACAGCACACACAGAACACACAGACAACGCGCCACTACACGCCTGCCGACAAGGTCATCGCCAACCTCGACAACGCGCTGCGCACGCTGTTCGGCCAGCCGCAATTGACTGAGCGCCCGGACCCGGCCGCGCATATCGCCGAAGCCGAGATGACCGAGGCCGAGAAAAAACATGCTGCGGGCCTGATGCGCGTCAATCATGCAGGGGAAGTGTCGGCACAGGGCCTCTACACAGGACAGGCACTCACCGCCCGCCTACCCGATGTGCGCGAAAAGATGGAACGCGCCGCGATGGAAGAAAACGACCACCTCGAATGGTGCGACCAACGTCTGAAGGCGCTCGACAGCCACCGCAGCCTGCTCAATCCGCTGTGGTATTTCGGCTCCGTCGCCATTGGCGCCGCAGCAGGTATCGCGGGTGACAAATGGAGCCTCGGCTTTGTCGCCGAGACCGAACACCAGGTCATCAAGCACCTGGACGAGCACCTGGAACGCCTGCCCGCGCAGGACGCCAAGAGTCGCGCCGTCGTCGAACAAATGAAGGAAGATGAGGCCCACCACGCGACCATCGCCCTGCAACACGGCGGCGCCGAGCTGCCGACGCCTGTCAAAAAGATGATGGGACTCACCTCCAAGATCATGACCAGCCTCGCCTACCGCATCTAGCCACCCTCGACACTCCCGCTGTTTTTCACGGGCACTGATACTTTAGTTGCCCTCAAGCTATACCACTTCTCCACCCACGTATCATTCTCAACACCTCCAACTGCAACCATACTTTCACCGTCCCGCAGATTTCGCCAGGACGGCGACAGCAGGACACAGTCCATATCCATTACAAGGAGGTACGTCATGTACAGCAAAACCTTGGCCGCACTGGCCATCACATCAACAGCCCTCATCAGCGCCCAGGCCCACGCAGGCGCCGCCAACAGCCCAGCCTCTCAATGCGTCAAATGGACCAATGGCGATGTAACCCCGTTACTAAGCGCCAGCGCCATCTACAATCCATCCGCCACGCAATGGATGCGCGTCGACTGCCCGGTCGAACGCACCGACTTCGATGGTTTTCTGCACAATGCAGCCGTCGAAGGCAGCTGGATACGCGCCGTTGACCGACACTACTCCGCCAATGTTTCGTGCCAACTCATCAGTTATTCACGCAACAGCGATGGTTCCGCAAGCTTTTGGGGGACCCCCGTCAGAACCTCCAGCGGCTCAGGCAACAGCACACAACACCTCAACACTGGCGGTCTCGCGGGCGACAACAGCATTTCGCATCTTTATTTCAGCTGTAACGTCCCCCCCACCTACTCCGGCAACCAGTCCGGCCTAGTCACCTACCAGGTCAGTCAGTAAGCGGCCATCACTACACCACCGCCCCACACAGGGGCGGTGGTCCTAGCCACAGGAGCCATCATGAAAACCATCCCTTTTATCAGTGCCAGCACCATCAGCGCCTTAGCGCTCGTCGGCGGCGCTTACCTCGCCATGTCGCAGCCCAATGTACCGACTGCGCCAGCCGTCAATGCACAGGAGTTGCACGCCCTACAAAATGAACTCAACGCAAAAGCCAACCGCTTAGATCAACTAATCGCCGAACAAGAACAGCGCCAGGCCGCAGCGTACGATCTCAGCCGCCTTCTCCCCGCTGGCGATAGCGATAGCCAAATCCAGGCACTGGCCCAGGCGCTGGTGGCCACTCAGTCAGAGCTGGCGGCCTTACGCCTTGATCTGCAGGACCAACAAGCCCTAGCGCAGCCACCCGCTATTCAGCTCAGCGAAGCCGAGATTCAGTCACGACAACAGCTCACACAACAAGCCCAACAGACCTTGTTGGAACAGACACTTTATTCTGAAGGCGTCGATCCTGAATGGAGCCCGCAGGCCACCAGCCAAGTTCGAAATCGCCTTGGCAACACGCAAGATATCACCCTTGGCGAGCTCGAATGCGCCAGCAGCATGTGCATGCTCACCGCCTCCGCCACCAACCATGATCAGGCCTTCCAAACACTCAGTGAGACACTGGCCTGGGAAGGGGAAATGTACGTCAATGTCAGCGCGGAAGGTGAAATGCTCGCCTACCTCGCTCGCCCCGGCAGTTCATTACCCCGGGCCAAACAGCCCTAAGGGCACCTCAACGAACTCCCCCTTTTGCCGCCCATCTTGGGCGGTTTTTTTCACCCTAAAATGCAAAAAGCCCCTGCTGGGGCTTTTTGGTGACAAACACTCAGGACGACGACTTAGAGGCCGCGACGCAGATTCCGACCGTAGAAGATCTCGGCCATCTCACGCTTCAGCTGGGTATTGATCGCCTTGATCTCTTTGCCAGTCAGTTCTTCAGGCTTAACGCCGAACAGGTAGTTGGCCAGATCGTATTCCTTCAGCATCATCTTGGTATGGAAGATGTTCTCCTGATAGACGTTCACGTCAATCATTTGAAACTTCTCCTTGGTGTCGTGCGCGATGAAGTTCTGAATCGAGCTGATCTTGTGGTCGATAAAGTGCTTCTTACCCTTGGTGTCGCGCGTAAAACCACGCACACGGTAATCCATCACCACGATATCCGATTCAAACTTATGGATCAGATAGTTCAAGGCCTTCAGCGGCGAAATACGACCACAGGTGGAGACATCAATGTCGGCACGGAACGTACTGATGCCGCCTTCGGGATGGCTCTCGGGATAGGTATGAACAGTGATATGGCTCTTGTCCAAGTGCCCAACCACAGACTCCGGCAACGGGCCTGGCGCCTCACTATTAGACAGTTCTTCCGCCACAATCGGTTCTTCAGAGACCAAAATGGTCACCGAGGCGCCCTGAGGATCATAGTCCTGGTGGGCAATGTTCAAAATATTCGCACCGATGATATTGGTTACATCGGTCAAAATCTGCGTCAAACGCTCCGCATTGTAGGCCTCATCGATATACTCGATATAAGCCTCACGCTGCTCCGGCGTCACCGCATAGCAAACATCATAAATATTGAAGCTCAGCGTTTTGGTCAGGTTGTTAAACCCATGCAGCTTCAACTTACTCATTTGCCCGGCCATCTAATGCCCTCCAAGCTCACAACACCCACCCCGCCCAGGAAGCGGACGGGAAAAAGCGCGGATTATCGCCTATTTGCTGAAAATTGTAGAGCTATTTTTTCACGATCGGCGGGTGATAAATCATCTGCACCGTATTTCCGGCCGGGTCAAGGCAGTAAAAACTACGGGCGCCATCGCGATGGGTGCGCGGCTCGGTCTTCATTTTGACATCATGGCCACGCAAAAAGTCAAACCAAACACTGACTTGATCAATCTCATCAATGATGAACCCGATATGATCTAGGCGCTGATCGCCCGACAAATCATAGCCTGCAGGCGCCCGGTGCAGGGCCAGGTTGTCGTTACCGGAGGTCAGATAGACATTGTCGGGGTCGGGACGCCACTCCACCTGCATCCCCAACAACTCCACATAAAACTGCTCGCACACCTCCAGATCAGGCACAAATAGCGCCACGTGGCGCATGCCGGAGGTCGGTTGCGGCTTGATCATTCTGCCTGCTCCGCCTCATCAACCACCACAAAATCATGCGTAATCTCAGCCGATTTCCCAAGCATGATCGAGGCCGAACAGTATTTTTCTGCCGACAACTCCACTGCCCGCTGTACAGTAACCTCCTTCAGTCCACGACCACTGACAATAAAATGCAGGTGGATCTTGGTAAATACCGCAGGCACTCCGTCTGCACGCTCCGCCGACACCTCACACACGCAGTCCGAGACCGGATGACGCCCCTTGCGCAGGATATGGATCACATCATAGGCACTGCACGCACCTGTCCCCATCAAGAGCATCTCCATTGGCCGCACACCCATATTGCGACCACCGCCATCCGCCGGGCCGTCAATTACAACCGCATGACCACTGCCGGACTCCGCCACAAACATCGCATTCTCGACCCATTTTACTCGCGCCTTCATCACCCACTCCTCAATTCCAACAGCCCATAAGGGTTTCAAACAAATGATACCGCAAAGAATACTCAAAAAAGCAGGGATTGCGGTCGATACCCTAGCTATGGAAAAAAGAAATCAATGGATAGACTATGCCGCTACCAGTTAAATCTCAGGAACGCAGCCCAGCGATTGAGGCATTTTTGAGTCACTGCCATCGTCGCCGCTACCCAAAAAACAGCGTCATTATCTATGCGGGCGAAACACCAAACTCCCTGTATTACGTGACAGAAGGCTCGGTCAGCGTCGTCTCCGAAGAAGATGACGGCCGTGAAATGGTGCTTGCCTATCTAAATGCAGGTGATTTTTTCGGCGAAATGGGGCTTTTTAGCTCCACTCCGCAGCGGAGTGCCTGGATCCGCGCCCGCACCCAATGCGAGGTCGCCGAGATCGGCTACGACACCTTTCGCATTGTGGCGCAAGAAAACCCAGACCTCATATTCAAACTGGCCACTCAGATGGCCCTGCGCCTGCGCCGCACTTCCAGCATGGTCACTCGCCTCGCCTTCATGGATGTCAGCGGCCGCATTGCACGCACCCTGCTCGACCTGACCGAAGAACCCGATGCCATGACGCACCCCGACGGCATGCAGATCAAGATCACACGCCAGGAGCTCGGGCGCATCGTCGGCTGCTCGCGCGAGATGGTTGGCCGTGTACTCAAGACGCTGGAAAATCAAAACCTAATTTCGGTCAAAGGCAAAACCATCGTCGTACACGGCACTCGCTAAGTTACCGCCAATGTCGCCCATAAAAAAGCCCGGCAGAGCCGGGCTTTTTTATGCATTTAAGATGGGAAAAATTAAAACCGGAACCCAAGCTGCAACGACGCCGAGACCTCATCGTCATTCGCTGAAACAGCGGCATCCACATGCACTCCAAAGGGTGAAAAGCCAAAGCCAACTGTCGGCGCGCTGGTCTTATCATCGCTCAGATTACTCTTGTAACCTACTCGCAGCTGTACCGTATCAAAGATGTCCAGCTCGGCGCCCAAGGCCAGATACTGGCTCTTGCTCTCATATCCGGCCGGCTCATTCTCAGTCAGATCCAGATCAACCGCCACTGTCACAAATTCATTGGAGTGAGAAACCCCGATCCGAGCCTGCGGGTCCAGGCTAATCTTATTGCCAAGTGCTGTCTCGTATTCTTTCCCGATCAAGTCTTTGATTACAAACCCTGCGCGAAAACCAACACCAAAGTCTTTCGCAACCCCAACATCAAGATTGAACTCATCAAAATCTTTACGCCCAGTGTCACTCTCACCAATATCTGCATTACTTACCCCTTGCGAATAATCAAAGGTGCGGACCTTCACCACCTTGGGAGTAAGACCAAATGCCAGACCACCCGCCACATCGAACTCACGCGACAGGGCAATCCCGACTTCCTGAATATATGCCCCGCGGGCGTCCAATGTAGAGGTCAAGCTACCAGAATTAAAGACATCAACCGTATTCGTTGCCAAGGTTTGATTATTTGCCTGATTGGCAATACTGCTCAGCTGCGCACGATCCGCTGCGGTCATATTCAAAATACCACCCAGCACCACACGCCCTGACGCCACCACCGACGCACCCAATGTCTTATTAGGCACCCCGACAACCATACCCCCCATCAGCTCTGCCTGCACAGGATCATTGGCAATTGCTTCCAACTTGCTCAGAAGGTTATTCGTCGCAGCCGCAACCGCACTGTACCTCGCCGCTGAGGCTCCATTATCCTTCAGCGCCCGTAATGCCGCATCAAACTCACCTTCGACATTACTGCTCTTGTAATCATCGATGCCGTCCTGCAAATCACCTGGGTCATACAGACGAGCCGCCACAATCGGCAACTCAATACTAAAGTCATCGTCATCTGGCACGGCTGACAACAAGGCAGGATTCATCAACGCAGCATTGCCACTCGTGCCTGACGACACCCCGGCCCCCCCCATCGCAAACGAGCGCGGGTCCATGCTGTTAAATGGTGCAGCCATCGCCTGCGTGGATATTAAACCAGCCCCCATTAACGCCGCCGATAACAAAATATTCTTTTTCATCATTTTCTCCATACTTTTTTTTGCGCACGCACACGCCGCACACACTCCTAAATACCAGCTATCGACCAGCAATAGTGCAACTTAAACGATGAAACAATTGTTTAAAAAAACAGCGCCCGCAATTCAGCGCCCGGGGTTTCTGCCCGCATAAATGCCTCGCCAACCAGAAAGGCGTGCACATCATACTGGCGCATCAAGGCAACGTCTTCAGCATGATGAATGCCACTTTCGGTGACAACAATACGATCAGAAGGGATTTGATCCAATAGTCCTATCGTCGTTTGCAATGAGGTTTCAAATGTACGCAGATTTCGATTGTTAATGCCAATCAACTTCAATGGTAAAAGCAGGGCGCGCTGCAGCTCTTCTGCATCATGCACTTCCACCAAGACATCCATCCCCAGCTCGGCGGCCAGTTCACTCAGGTTTTTTAGCTGCTGATCATCCAAGGCTGCAACGATTAGCAAGATACAATCCGCGCCTATCGCACGCGCTTCATAGACCTGATACGGATCGATAATGAAATCCTTGCGAATCACGGGCAACTCACAGGCTGCACGTGCAGCCTGTAGATAATCTTCATGACCTTGAAAAAAATCGGCATCAGTCAAGACCGACAGACACGCTGCACCCGCCGCCGCATAAGATTCAGCAATCTCAGCAGGCTGGAAATCTGCGCGAATCACGCCCTTACTGGGCGAGGCCTTCTTGATCTCTGCAATCACACCAGCCTCACCGGCAGCGATCTTGTTTTCGATCGACTGTACAAAACCTCGCGGCGCGCTTTGTGCAGCGATACGTGCCTTCAATTCATCAATACTGACTTTCGCACTGCGTTCTGCTATTTCTTCCAGTTTTCGACTCAGGATGCGCTGTAAAATATCGGGAGTATTCATGATGCTGACAACTTCTGACTTAATTCAATCAAGGCGACTAATTTATTGGCCGCTGCACCGCTGGCTATCACCTCACATGCGCGAACCACACCAGCCTCCAGGCTCTCGCTCAAACCTGCGGCATAAATCGCCGCGCCGGCATTCAAGCACACGATATCCCGCGCCGGGCCAGGCTCATTGGCAAACACGCGCCGAATCACGCCCAGGCTTTCCTCCGCGCTGGCGACGGCCAGGCTCGACAACGCGGCGCGCTGCATACCAAAGCGCTCTGGTTCAATCTGATAACGCGAGACCTTACCAGCCTTCAATTCCGCCACCTGGGTGGGCGCACCAATACTGATCTCATCCATGCCATCATCCGCATTGACGACCAACACATGACGACTGCCGAGTTGCGCCAATACCTGCGCCAAGGGCTCCACCAAGTCTGCGCTAAACACACCCAGCACCTGATTCGGGGCACCTGCAGGATTGGTCAGTGGCCCCAGTACGTTAAAGATAGTCCGCACCCCCATCTCACGGCGAGGCCCAATGGCATGCTTCATCGCGCCATGATGCTTGGGGGCAAACATAAAACCGACGCCAATCTGCTGCACACACTGCGCGACCTGCTCTGGCCCCAAGTCCAGACTGACCCCCGCTGCCTCCAGCACGTCGGCGCTGCCCGACCTGGAAGATACCGAACGATTACCGTGCTTGGCGACCTTGCCGCCGGCCGCGGCGACGACAAATGCCGATGCAGTTGAGATATTGAACGTCTCGGCACCATCACCACCGGTACCACAGGTATCGACGAGGTAAGTCGTGTCACCGAGTGCAACTGGCGTTGCCAACTCGCGCATCACACGCGCCGCGGCGGTGATCTCGTCCACCGTCTCGCCCTTCATACGCAGGCCAATCAAAAAACCACCGATCTGCGCCGGTGTCGCTTCGCCACTCATGATCAAACTCATCACCGCGTGCATCTCATCGCCGCTGAGATCACGGCGTTCGATTACCGCGCGTATCGCCGCCGGCATCGTCATCGGAGTCGCCATCGCTTCGCTCCCTTTGTGCGTTATTTATGTTGTTCGAGAAAATTCTTCAGCATGTCGTGGCCATGCTGGGTCAGGATCGATTCAGGATGAAACTGCACGCCCTCAATCGCCATATCCTTGTGGCGCACGCCCATTATTTCATCCAACTCGCCGGCCTCGCTCTGAGTCCATGCAGTCACCTCGAGACAATCCGGCACGCTGTTTTTTTCAATCACCAACGAGTGATAACGCGTTGCCTCCAACGGATTACTCAATCCCTTGAAAACACCGGCATCCTTATGAAACACCATCGATGTCTTTCCATGCATCACACTGCCGGCGTGGACAATCTTGCCACCAAAGGCCTGGCCAATACTTTGATGCCCCAGACATACACCAAGCATCGGGATCTTACCCGCAAAATGTTTGATCGCCGCCACCGAAATACCCGCCTCATTCGGCGTACACGGCCCCGGCGAGATCACCAGGTACTTCGGCGCCATCACCTCAATCTCTTCGATCGTAATCTGATCGTTGCGATGCACCTGCACCTGCACCCCCAGCTCACCGAAATACTGCACGATGTTATAAGTAAACGAATCGTAGTTATCTATCATTAACAACATAATTAAAATCCAATGGCATCAACTCGCAACCGAGCTTGGTGGCACGCGCTCTCTCAGTAATAAGCGCCTAATTAACAGTCGCAGCATTCTACCACGCCTGATGGACATTTCCCGCCTCTTGTGCGGCAAAAAATTGCCGCCCAGACAACCACTTGCCGCACAAACCAGACTATCAAAAAAAAAGTTTGCTGTGCTACACTCAAATCAAGTCGTTAGTCACATGATGCGAACAGCCACTGCGGGGCGACCACAAATAACAACGATAACGACTTGCCCGCTAACCGGCTCTCAAGTAAATGGAATCGTGCTTTTGGAATCTCGCCGTCGACTAAAGCGTTCAATTCTAGGCCTTGTCATCACAAGCGCAGTCTCATTGCCACTGGCATTGCCAGCAGCCACAGCGCCTTTTGACGAAAACAACCTCCTGCTTGTCGACTTCATCCTCGAACGCGAAATCCTCGGTCAGTCGGTCACAGCCTATACCACTGATGACACCACCTATGTATCGCTTTCTGAAGCGGCGGCTGCACTCGAATTTCCAATCGAGGTTAATAGTGCCGAGGGTCGCGCCAAGGGGTGGTTTATTAGCCAAAGCCGCACATTTGAACTAGACCTCAACCAGCGCACGATCTCCATTGAGGATGAAACCAACTCATTGGCGGCAGACGATGCATTGGTATATGAACACGACATATTCATTCCCATCACAACCTTTTCACGCTGGTTCCCTGCCGATCTTTCCGTTGAAATGAGAACGCTTTCTGTCACAGTATCACCTCGAGAACAACTACCAGCCCAGCTTCGCGCTGCGCGTCGCCAAGTCGCGGGCACGCGCTTTGTCATGGAACCACCGTCTTTACCAAACATTACACCGTCATACGAACTCATCGGCCCACCCGTCGCAGATATAACTCTTGGCTATTCCATCATTCGAGAAACCAAGCCCACGCCACTAGACCCAGAGACTCAATGGATGCACTCGACCCTCCTGCGTAACGACCTTGCATACATGAGCTCATCGATTTACCTCCATGGCAATAAAAATGACTCTCTTCAAAATGCACGCATGACACTGTCACGCGACGAACCCTTCACACCTTCGGGGATCAGCCGCATAGAAGTAGGCGACATTCAGCCCTCTTGGCTCGAAGGTGCGCCTCAATATGATTTTGAGCGAGGAGTTCGCATTGCAGGTTCAACCAAGAAGGGCTCTGACCTCTATTCCGCCGATGGAAGCAAAACCTATATCAGCGGCGACATCCTGCCTGACTGGGAAGTAGAGCTGCTGCACAATGGCGTCCGCATCGACTATCAGTTCGTCGGACCCGACGGACGCTATGACTTCCACGAACTTGATCTATTCACCGGAGCCAATGTGTTTGAACTGGTGTTCTACGGACCAGCCGGGGAACGACGCACAGAAACGATTACACGTTACGGAGGCACAAGCCACCTCTCTCCAGGCAACATAGGTTATCAATTTTCGGCCTCACAACTTGGGCAACCACTACATGAGTCCGAGCCCAACACAGAGATACCTGAAGAAGACCTTGGTAGCGGGAGGTACACTGCGGACCTTGCTTACAGCCTAACTCCCAGCCTCTCAGTCAACACTGGCTGGAACAGTGTCGTCAGCAATGCTGAACGATTCAATTATTATGGCTTGGGCATACGAAAAGGCTTGCGGTATGCCTCAGTTGAGCTTGAGGGCATTAAAGACCCCATAGGAGGAACCATATGGAATGCGGTTCTGAGCACCCCGTTTTCTAGCAACTTATTGGGTTTTAGCACCAAATTTCAACACACCCAATATGCCGACTCAGTCGTGGCGACCGCTCCCAACAGCGACATCCAGCTAACAAGTCGCACCTCCGTCACCGCCACCGGTAACATTTACGCATTGTCTACACGCCTTGCCGCAACTCACAATAAAACAGCAGCTAATTCAACAACGAATTACGCCCTAGATCTAAGCAGCAAGATACAAAGCACACGAATCGGCAACTCCCTATCTCTCGAAACCTACGATGACCCTCTACAACCAAATAAAGACGATCGTGTATCAGGGTCTTTGTATTTCGACAGTCGTTTAATGCCTCTATTCATTCGCGGCGCGTATAGCTACCAGTTACAACCCGAGCGCGAAGCACTTCAATACATGCTGAGAGCAGATGTTGTCATTGCAACCGATATGAGCATGAATTTTGGCATAGAGCACACCCCGCTGAACGAACTCACGACTTACAGCACCGGCATGAGCTGGCACATGAAGCACCTGACCTTATCCCCCCGCATCGAGTACGAATCGGATGGAACATATAAAGGATTTATCTTCGCTACATTTTCACTATCACCAAAACCCGAGCGCCGCGGCATTTTTGCCTCGGGCACATCATTGGCGCAATCCGGGGCCGTAGCCAGCCGCGTTTTCAACGATATGGATAACGACGGTCAATACAGCGATGGAGATACGCCTATCGCCAATGCCACCGTTTATGCACCGCAACTTTTTCAAACCGTCGAAACCGACGAATATGGCGTAGCCTATCTGACAGGATTACAAGCCAGGCGTCCTACCGATATACGCCTGGATCAAGACTCACTCCCAGAAACCAATATGATATCAGTACACCCTGGCAACTCAGTTAATCCGCGCCCTGGCCACTGGGATATCGTCGACTTCCCAGTCAACCTCAGCGGCGAAATAGACGGCACGATCATGCAACGTCGTTCCGACAATTCTCTAGCACCTCAAGCCGGCATCGTTGTTGAATTACGCAATCTGCAAGACGAACTCGTTGACTTTAGAATCACCAGTCGTGATGGCTTTTTTATATTTGATTTTGTTCCATTCGGCACATACACACTGACCGTCACCGAGGATAATCGCGATCGATTAACACATCCCCCGCTAACACTGAGCTTAAGTGAGCTGACACCTACCCACACACATCAAGACATCACTCTCGGAACGACCGAAATCAGCCCTTTCTCGATTGCACCAAGAGGTTCCATCGCGCCTACAAATCGTGCGGAGACAATAAGTCAGCCGACAATGACGACGAAACCCCCTGCTGCCTTACAGCAGCCTCTTGCGACTAACAATACAGCTGTACTACAGCTAGGTGCATTTAGCAATGCAGACAAAGCCAACAATGCAATTGCTTTATTCAAACAGAAATTCGAAAACACGGCCCTCAAAGGCTTTGAGTTGTACGCTCAACCGGTAGACCTTGGGGCAAAAGGTACTCTTTATCGAGTGCAAGCACGAGGCACTGCCAACAGCAACGAGGCCCAGACTCTATGCCAGCGACTAAAACGATTGGGACAGAGCTGTATTGTTATCAAACCAAACTAAACCACAAGACTAAAGTTTAGGGCAAATATGTCGACATCATTAGCTAGGGGAAAAATTATGAGCGCGGGAGGAAGCATGGAACTTCATAAAAAAACATCAAGTAAAAAACAATCCATGGCAATAGCGCTAAGCCTTGCCTGTAGCGTTTCACTGGGTCACGCGGCCGAATCCCAAAAAAACACACAAGAGTTTCTCTCCGACCCCAGCCGGGTAGGGTCCCTAGCGGGCACCATATTAGGTGGCGCACTTACTGCACATCCCGTCGGCACACTTGCAGGCAGTGTTGTAGGCTTTTTCGTCGGCAAACAATCCATGTACAGCGAAACTGAAAAAAGGGAGTCATTTTCCCCGCAACAATACGCACGCCGCAGCATCATCCCAGAAGAAACAATTGCGGAAGAAGAAATTTCGCCTCAAATTATGACGGCCCAGCTTACCGATGAAATCGAGAGCATCAAATTAGAAGAACCAACTCTAGACACCCCACCTCTTGCACAAACAGTGGTCCTAGCACCTGTAACAGAAGCCGTCCCTGAAGCAGACCTACCAACACCCGCGCCCGTCGTGGCCATTGCCATCCAAGAACCAACTACACCACAAACAACAACGGTCACAACCACAACAACCACAGTCACCACGGTCACCACGACTACAACCGTCGCAACCTCCCCCCTGGAGCGCCTAGCCAGCATATGCCAAGGCAAACAAAGCAATCTGTCGACAAAAGCCTTGCAAAGCATTTGCTACTACCGCCAATCCAGCTAAGCCCTTACACTTTCCCCTGGAAAACTATAAGGGTGGAGGCGCAAACCTCCCATGCTAGGATTGCCACACCATCCCAACATTGAGCATTCTCGGCTAATGCCTCAAATGAGCTCTAACCTGATTGTATCGTTCAACGACTTCATTAATGGCAACCACATCCCCAGCCCGCAACCGAGCCTGTATTAACATCTGATAATAGGTGAGTAAACTAGGAGTGTCGAAATTGTAAAGCTGGGCACTTCCTTGCTCCAACAAGGCATCAGCCTCACCTTGTCTATTAGTAACCGCATATATATTAGCCAAGGTTACTCTTGCTTCAATATAACGTGGATCTACTGCTAAGGCCTGTTTAAAATCCGACTCTGCATCTGCCAACCAGCTCTCCCCCGCCAACTCTGCGGCCTGAACTCTCAATCGAGCACGCAAGAAATACGGCACGGGCCTAACAGAACTAATATTAATAGCCCTTTCAAACAAAGCCATCCCTTCGGCAAAGAATTGTTGCCGAACAACTACATTCTCGGCAGGCGTCGCAACAAATTGCTGCTCTTTTAGTAAGCCATGTGTGTAATAAAACATATCCGGCCCACCCCACAAGGATTGAGCACGAACAAATTGTTGCTCGGCTTCCTGGAACTGCCCTGAACGCATCAGCTTTATTGCGTTTTCAAACACCACTTGACTCCAGCCTGTCATGCCAAAATATATAATCGCAAAAAAAGTTGCGGCCGGAATTGCAAAACGCGCCGCTCCAACTGACAACCGACGAACCTCACAAGCAGCGCTATCCAACCATATCCGTGAAATGCGGGCCAACATCAATGACAGCATGATGAGTATGGGCAAGTTGTAATAGTTAAAGGTGAACTGCGCGTGAATAGCCACCGCCAACAATCCTGCAAATAAAACAACACTTTCAACCTTTTCGCTCTCAGAACGCTTGCTGCTTTTTACAATCTGCCAAACTGCTCGCGCCACCAGCACATGAACAAGCAATAACAACACAACTGCAATCAGTCCACCCTCAACCCATAAATGAAGAAAGTCATTATGCGCCCAAAAACCCGATGTACCATCTGCGGGATCACGCCATTGCGGCCAAAATTGCCAATACGTCCCCAGACCAAACCCTTCCAACGGCTTGCTCAACGCCATGTTCAACGACTGCTGCCAAATTAGAAACCGATCACTACCTGCGCTATATGGATCAGAGAGAGCCTCCAAGCGATCCGTAATTAAGCTACCTCTAAGATTCACTATCGGCAAATTCGAAACAACCAAACCAATTGCCACTGCCAGGAAATTTATAAACATAGAACGCCGGACTGATGCGATAACAATGGCCAACGCTAACAACACAACCAAACCCAAGGCCAGACCAAGAAAGGCCCCCCGACTGCCTATCAATCCAATTAACAAAGAAGCCGTTGTCAAAAAAACAAAGAAACCCCAATGCTGCATAGCCAGCACTGCCCTACTAATCGCAACAAAAACCAGCGCTACCAAAGCAGCCGCCAAAGAATTTTTATTAATAAAAGTTGCCGTCGGGAAATGATCAAGCCAGAAATATTGATAAAGCCCCATCCCCATGAGCCCAACCCCGACCACAAACAACAACTGCCAAATATATCGCCAGACAAGATTGCCATCGGGCATCAAATACAGAATAAATAAAATCAAAAGCGGCACAGACAACAGCCAACAATAGGTGATGCTTAGATAAGGAATGGGAGACCACAACACACTAAGCACAAGCCAGCCAACATATGCCAACAATGAAAGAAGTAGTGGCGTTTTTGGCAAATCTGCTCTTGCTTTAGCGCCAGCCAAAACAGCGACTGACACCGCAACCATCAACAAACTCATAGATAGAGAGAAATACTGTCCCTGCATACCATTAAAAAACAATGATGCTACAAGACTCAAGAAGAACAAGGCCGCAACCAGAACCGAAACCGGCTTTGCTTGGCCGCATTCTCTGAAAATAGGTAGCTGGGCAAGTATCATTACGACACATTCTCCACTAAAGATTGATAACAATACTCACCACAAAAGACCGCTTCATAACCACCTTGGAAGCCGCCCGATAATGACCATTCTTGCAAGAAAAAAACTTCTTGGCGCCACATTCAAACCTGAATATTGATTAATCATTCAATATCACGAGCAATGACCATACTGAACGATAAACGCAACGCCGATATAATAATCCATCACATCAAAATATTTTGATCATGAAACAAATACATTCACCAAAATCCGCAACAACGTCACACTGAACTTGTTCCGAGATCATTACCCAAAGAGATGCATGGCCCTGTTTCGCAATTCAAATAACACCATTACAAGCAATACCTGACATCCACCAAGAAAACGCAAAGAAAGGCTTCGAGCATTGCTCCCCCCAATAGCCTCTCCCCTGCATAACCCGCCCTGGCCCGATATACCCGGGTATAACTCACTAAACATAAGTCAGTCGCTAGTAACTAATGGTAATTGAATGGACCCCGCTATACGAACCTGCCACATAAGCACTTGTGGTCGCCTGTGTTTCGAGCACAGCTCCTACTTTAACAAGTAACGCACCGTTACTATCCGTTATCCCCGTTGGAGATGGATCCGCCTCCAAACTTCTAACAACAAACTGGGGTACTCCTGTTCCTTGTGCGATATGGATTAACAAGACTGAACCAGGATCAGGGGTAATACTGATTTGAGTATTTGGCGCAGCGCCACTTATCTGCATGATCGCAGGCACTGCCCCCCCCAAATGACGAATACGAGCACTTCCTGCCGGGATCTCACTGGTGGTTCCATTCGGTCTAATGCGCAGAGTGGCTGTTAAGGCCGGATCTGAGTTTGCAGCCACATAACCAAATGAAAGCCCCTGTTGCTGAGTGACGGAAATCGTAGATTGCAGCACAGCCTGGAAGATTACCGCATCAGAATGAGTAATAAACTGGCCGAAGGACTCCGACCAGTAGGTAACCCGCATTGCTGTTACTGCGCTATAAGTGCCGTCATTATACATAGCGCCCGTACCACTGGTTTTTATCGTTGCCCCTAGATAAACCACAGCTTCACCCGCACCATTGGTCGTTGCAGCTGTTGGCGTATAGGCTGTAACCGTAAGAAACTCTGGATGCATCTGTCCCGCATAACTCAACTGGGCATCATCCCACTCAAAGCTCAACACGGTATTTGGGGGAAATCCCGTCAATCGATACTCACCTCTAACAGCCCCTCCCAACGGAATGATCTGGCTGTTGCCAGGAGTCACCGCTCCCGAATTTGAGACCGCCATTGAGATGATCGCATTGTTAGATCGCAACGCTATTTCACCAAATCCCAGCGCTACCTGCGGAGTAATCACAGGCGCAGCCCATGCCCCCTGAAATAGAGTCACAACAAGCAATAGTTGAGCTACAAATATCCTCACAGCCCCCACTGACGAACCAAGCCCCTTAGGAATGATCACTCCTCTCCCTCTCTCCACTGAAAGCAAATTTACTGCACTATATAAACAAAAAAGCGGGGGCTATAAAAGCCCCCGCTTCAACATCGACCTAACGTGTCGAACTAGTATGTTGCGCTAACATTAAATGTTCCCTGATATGCTCCGGTTACAAAATCAGTTTGCGCATTCTGCCCGGTCACTAACGTAGCCCCTATCTTAAAGGTAACCGCACCTGTTGCCGCTGGAGTAATCTGACATGAGCTTGCGGTAGAACAGCCCGTATCTGCAGTCCCATTGGTGGGATTCCCGGCGCGGAAATTCACCAGCGTGAATCGGGCAGAAGTGGCAGGGCTCGATAAGCTCTGTACATCAACCGCCGAGCCGGTAAGAGTGTATGTAGCATCACCAGTGTTTACCAAGTTAGCTGTTACAGTCGGCAATACTACGGTAAATGGCGCAGTGGTCAGGGCATTCACACTGCCGGTCGCTGCGGCCGCGCCACCCAAACTAATCAGGGTCGTTGCAGCACTACCCAGAGAGTTATTAAACGTACCTGCAGGAGACAAGGTCATGTAACGATAAAAACCAGTACTTGCCTTAGTCGCAAACACCGTACCCAAATTCATATCATTCACATTGGTGACAACCAGTGCATTCTGCACAGTCGCATTTACGTTAAAAGGCGTGTTTGCTGATGCTGTACCAACCACCCCAAAGCCCAACGCAACAACAGCTCCCAGGCCAATCGCTTGTTTAGAAAAAGAATTCAGCTTCATGAGAATCTCCATAATTTCTTTCTTGCTTTTGTATTTAGCGGATATTTGCACCCTGCAAATTTACCGCTGCCAAGGAAGATATCGCTCAATCCACAACAAACCTTTAGCAATTAGTTAAATATTTTTAACCCTCTCTGCGCGATCCAATAACAAATCCTTTAGTTTCAGCCACATACCCCCGCCTACGGCAGTTGCATCACCTTCTCAGCAAATACATGCCCCTGGTATTCTTCCAACCCCACATAAGCCACCCGGATCCATGCGCCAGATGGCACCCCCGAATCTCTGAGCGGTACATCAACACGCCGCCGCTCTGCATCCGCATAGATATTGATACCGCTTACCTCACCAATCAGTTCCACTGGAGAGTTTGCATTGCGCTGCATTTCGACCACGATTGCACCATAACTACTAGCCTGCCCTGCACGCTCAAGCGTGATGGCCATTCTGGGCTGAGCTCCTGTCTCTACCGGCAAGCGGACTACCTCACCAATCGTCACCTGAGGCGCATCTGTTACCTGATAACGCAATATCACTGGAATCGAAATAGACAACTGCATGGCCAACACCACGCTGATTCCCTCTGAGTCTGAGCCAATTTTTGACATACTGTGTGGCTCAGACACCTCCGGCACCACCTGAAAGTTTAAGTGAGATCGATACTCACCGGGGGACATATTTTTCGGCGGCCGGAAATCTATCCTGACCGTTTGACTCCCGCCCGGCGGCACCACAATTTGACGAGGGGAATATCTAAGAAATTGACTCGCAGTCGCATGCTGGACAATACCATCTGGCCCATAGGGTGTTTGAGTCCCGCCCTCATCCATCTTATTTTCAACCCAACCGAGACGATAGGTGCGCTCCCCTTTGCTGGGGTTGTTAAGGATCGCCACTGCACGTGTAGTATTTTCATCCAGAAACAAACGAACCGGACTCACCAAAGCCTCGGCCTGCAATACTGAAGACACACCAAGTGCAATAAGCGCCACACCTCCTACAACGAACTGTTTTAATTTTCGCCCCATGCAAACACTCATAACAACCCCTCACATTTTCTTTGTAAACGAAACAGCCCAGCCTCTTTACCAAGCTCTCACCAACATCCCCGGGCTATAACTCAAACTCGGCTCTCCACCTTTAGCAACCACCACCAACGACTCAGGAAAGACCCTAACAACCTCAACCGGCCCTAGAGGAGTATCTACCTTTCCAAATTGGCGGAACAGGTGAAGGGTATCGCCAGGCATTACACCTGCCGCGCCGGGTAGATCAACATAAATTTCACCACTCATAAACTTTGACACCCGCGCCATCAACGGCAAACATGCCATCTGTGCTTCAATATCGGCGACCTGATTGGACATTATCTCCGCCAAGGCGGTGCCCAACTCAGACTCCAGAAACTGTCCTTTTAGTACCGGCTGCCCCTGTGGATTGATGACATCACCTTCAAAACCAGAGACTTGGGCACCATATGCAAAACCTGTCATGCGCCCGCCTGAATAACCATCATATATGGACATGGCCACATTCAGCTGGCGCCGCATACCCGGTAGCGCAATCGCGTAATTGCCACTCCCCATCTGACTCCGGCTGACATGCAAATTCTCAAAATCAATGGCTATAATAAATTGAGCATCGATCTTTTCAGCCAACGATTTGATCCATTCCTGCTGCGCCTCTCCGACATGTAGCCGCTGATTGCTCGCATCCACAGGGATAAAACGTCCCGTTGCCTCTAGCTGCTGCTGCATATTGCGTGACCACGCAACATCCAGCCCCGGCATATCGCTGGCTTGCTGCAAGTCACTAATATCCGCAGCCAGTATTGCAATTTTCTTTCGATATGAAAATGGCGCGCCCAATTCAGGATCGCACAAGCCAGCCTCAACCAGCTCGGCCGACGCCCCCATGCCTGAACCGGTTTTCACAACACCACCCGAACAGCCATAGAGCATAACCATCACACTACATAGCGCACTCAGTTTTAATAACAAGGTCGTTTTTTTCATATGATCAGTCTTCGTAACAGCATCACTGGCAACACACCACATATCGCAAACTGCGTAAAAACAAGATAGTAGCGATAAAAGTCTGTTTCGGCAAAAACATATACGTCATTGCAGTGCGCACGCGCTTCGGAACGAAATAAAAAACCCTGCCGAGCAATACCACTCGACAGGGCTTTTCAGGACACGCAACGAAACGAATTACAGACGAATTTAATCCAGCCCAGCCTCTGCCATGGCCACCGCACGAAAGATCGCACGCCCCTTGTTCATCGTCTCGTCCCACTCGTTTTGTGGCACCGAATCGGCGACCACACCGGCACCGGCTTGAATGTGCAAGGTGCCATCTTTGATCACCGCGGTTCGAATCGCGATTGCGGTATCCATATTGCCGTTCCAACCAATATAACCCACCGCACCACCATAGATGCCGCGCTTCACAGGCTCAAGCTCATCGATGATCTCCATCGCGCGAATCTTCGGTGCACCTGACAAGGTCCCCGCAGGGAAGGTGGCACGCAATACATCCATTGCATTCAGCCCGGCCTTCAATTTGCCCGTCACATTGGACACGATGTGCATTACATGCGAATAGCGCTCGACGATCATCTTGTCTGTGACCTTGACCGTACCGGTCTCCGCCACACGCCCCACATCGTTACGGCCTAGATCAATCAACATCAGATGCTCAGCCAACTCCTTGGGATCAGCCAAGAGATCCTGCTCCAAGGCCACATCTTCTTGTGGCGTCTTGCCACGCGGACGTGTCCCTGCGATTGGTCGCACCGTGATCTCACCGTTTTGGCAGCGCGCCAAGATCTCGGGCGATGAACCTGCGACAAAGAAATCATCCAGATTCAGATAAAACATGTAGGGCGAAGGGTTGAGGCCGCGCAAGGCTCGATACAGGTCCAACGGCGCTGCGTGGTACTGGATGCTCAAACGCTGTGAAATCACCACCTGCATCGCATCGCCATCCAGCACGTATTGTTTGATCCGCGCAACCGCATCTTCGAACGCCTGTTTGCCGAAGCCGGTAACAAAGTCTTCTTCGGATACCTTGCGGCCACGTGGCCTGACCTGGCGGGTGATCGTCTGGTTACGCAAACGCTTAACCAGCACCGTCAAACGTTGTTCACCTTGATCGTAGGCGCCATCGACACTTGGGTCGACATGCACCACGACATGTATACGACCACGCAGATTGTCGAACACCAGCAACTCATCCGACACCATCAAGAGGATGTCAGGCACACCAAGCTGATCTTCGTTAACCCGCGTCAATCGAGGCTCGATATAACGCACCGTGTCGTAGCCAAAATAGCCGACCAAACCACCGGCAAACACTGGTAGACCTTCGACCTCGGGCACTCGATACTCTTCGCGGAAGGCCTCAATCACAGCCAGTGGATCATCCGCCTCGGTACTGCCGATCACCTCACCTTCATGCTCGATGGTGACGGTGCGACCACGGGCGCGCAGAACCGTGCGGCATGGCAGACCGATAATGGAGTAACGCCCCCACTTCTCACCGCCTTCAACCGATTCGAGTAGATATGAATATGGCCCATCGGCCAGTTTGAGATAACTGCTGAGCGGAGTATCCAGATCCGCCATCACCTCGCGGGTGAGCGGAATGCGGTTATAACCCTGTGCCGCCAGTGCGGAAAACTGTTGTTGGTTCATTGTGCAGACCATCCATTATTGTGTTCATGTGAGATCAAGGTGAAGCCCAGCTTCACCATCGCCAACAATGAACACCATGGGAGGCATGTATAAAACAAGGAGTCATCACCTAAGCCGCCTGCTCCAACAGAGGTTTTAGTGCTGCCAAACTATCGATCACCGCATCGGGTTTGGCCTCACGGATATCATGCCCGTGATTATAACCGTAAGGCACGCACACCACCTGGAAACCAGCGTTACGCGCTGCCTGCACATCATGCATGGAGTCGCCAACCATTAAACAATCCTCTGCACGCGTATCCAGCTTTTCAGCCGCATACAACAGGGGCATCGGATCAGGTTTCTTTTTCGGCGTCGTATCGCCGCTGACGACGATATCAAACCGATCAAAAATCCCCATCGCCTTTAACAGTGGCACGGTAAAGGCCTCTGCCTTGTTGGTAACACAGCCGACGCGATACCCCGCGGCCTTAAGGGCATCGATACCATCCACGACACCAGGATAGAGACAGCTGCGTCCGCTATTGTTATCCGCATAGAGCTGCATGAAGATCGGCAGCGCTTGCTGAAAATCATGCTCTGCAGGATCGTCCCACAGCGTATCCGTCAGTGCGCGCATAACCAGGCGCTCAACACCATTGCCGACCCAGGTACGGACCTTATCGATCCCCCAAGGGGCACGGCCGAGCGCGACCATCATCTCGTCAACACAAAAGGCAAGGTCCGGCACACTGTCGACCAGCGTGCCGTCCAGATCAATCAACACCAATAGAGGGCGGCGAGTCAGGCTCACTTATTTCCCCGCCTTCGCCAGCTCGGCACGCATCGCTGCAATCACAGTGTCGTACTTGTTCGGATCGCTGTCTTTGGCCGCACCAAATACCGCTGAACCAGCAACAAAGGTATCTGCCCCCGCCTCGGCAATTGCACGGATGTTATCAACCTTTACACCGCCATCGATTTCCAGGCGGATATCACGACCAGAGGCATCAATGATCTTGCGTGCTTCACGCAGTTTATCGAGCGCTGACGGAATAAAGCTTTGACCACCAAAACCTGGGTTAACCGACATCAATAACACCATATCAACCTTGTCGATCACGTATTTCAATACATCCAGCGACGTTGCCGGGTTAAATACCAAGCCAGCCTTGCAGCCTTCAGCCTTGATCAATTGCAGAGTGCGATCGACGTGCTCAGATGCCTCTGGATGGAACGTAATATAGGTCGCACCTGCCTTGGCAAAATCAGGAATGATACGGTCGACTGGCTTTACCATCAGGTGCACATCAATCGGCGCAGTCACACCATGCTTACGCAATGCCTCGCACACCAACGGCCCGATGGTCAGGTTAGGCACATAGTGGTTGTCCATCACATCGAAATGCACGATATCTGCTCCGGCATTGAGGACGTTGACAACCTCTTCTCCGAGACGCGCGAAATCTGCAGATAAAATTGATGGGGCGATTTGAAAATCAGACATGATGAAACCTCATATTTACTTAAAGAATCAATCGTTTCAAGCCCACGGAATCAAGCCCGAGGGGCAAACAGCCGCTAACTTTAACTGATTGGGGCAGAATTTTCACGCCCGGCTTTATCCGGTAAAGATAACGACGCAAGGTAAATCGCCCAATGCATATATTATTTGCCCTTCTTCGCCCTAAACAAAGTGCCAAACCTTTTATAAACAGCCCTTTTGGCGCATGGATTTTTATGCTGATTGCCTTATTTATCACTCTCCCGACCGTGCACGCGGTAGACTTTAAGGGCTACAGCGCGGAAGACATTGAATCTGGCACCAATACCGGCACTGGCATATGGCTAGCAGTCCAGGACAAGCAGCACTTTGCATTATATACCCCCCCCTTGGCTGGCATCACCGCTGGCGGCATTATCCTGCTCCACAATCAAGGCGGCCATCCAGATTGGCCTGCCGTCATTCGTCCACTGCGGGAACAACTCCCCCGAGAAGGCTGGGCAACGCTCTCTATATATAGTCCACAACTGGATCTCATCAACGAGCCCGAACAAATTCCCGGGGCAATTTCAGCACAAATCAATGCCGGCTATGACTACCTTTCAAATCAAGGGTTTAACAATGTAATTTTAATCGGTCATGGCAGCGGGGCAAGCGCGGGCGCCATGTATCTCAAAGACAACAAAGGTATACGAGGTTTTGTCGCCATTAGTCTTGGCGCCCCGGTTGGCAAAGCCCTCCCACTTCTCGATCAAGCCCTTGAGAATATCGACATCCCTATTTTTGATATCTATGGCAGCCAGGATTTATATACTGTAACCCATGGTGCGGATAAACGCGCCCTGTCTGCAAGGAAGTCTGGCGAGAACAAGCCGCAGGAACAACGACTCAGACAGAATCTAGAGCTGGCCACAGAGCCGGGTAACAAGGTGCAAGGTTACATCATCTATCGACAATTTGAAGTCCTTGGCGCCAATCACTCCTTTACTGGCTATGATGCGTATTTAGTTAAACGTATCGAGGGATGGCTGAACAGACACGCTCGAGGCGTTATCGTCAGCGGGCGTTGAGCAGCTGATTTACATATCAACAAAAAAGGGGCCTAAGCCCCTTTTTTGTTGTCCAATCGAAGCGAAACTTAGTTCGCCTTGATCAGGCCGTAACGCGTCAAACTCCAGCGTACTGCAAACCAAGAGACCGCAAAGATCACCAGGGTTACGACAATATCAGAGAACGAGCTCATCGGCGCTCGGTAGAACTGTGGATCAACCGAACCAGATACCCAGACGTAACGCTCAATCCAGGTGCCGATCACGATACTGAAGGCCACAATCACAATGACAGTCGGGTTGTGACGATTCGGGGTAATAGCCAGAGTGCAGAATGGAATCACAAACTTCAGCACCAGGAACAACCACCAGATCAGCCCAAAACCGTTCATCATGTTATCGAAGCGGAACATCTCTTCTGGCAAGCGGCCGTACCACATGATCAGATATTGCGTGAAGTACAGATACGTCCACAGGATGGTCATCGCCAACATAAACTGGGCCATAAAGTTAAAGATGTAGCCCTCAAACGGCTTGGCCAACTTGCCTGAACGATCCAGGAAGAACAAAAAGATCGTGAAGAATGCCAGGAACATATGGAAGTTACTTTGGAAGAAGTAAGCACCATAACTCGCACTATGCCAGTTCGGAACCATGGTCATCTCAAAGTCCCAAGCAACCATAGAGCCGTACAGGAAGTATGCAAACGGAATCAACAGTGCAACGTTGCGAAAACGACGTTGTGCTGCATATGACGCATCAATTTCTGATTCGTGCTGGTATTTGATAAACAGCCCATACAAACCCGCCACCAGCAAGAAACCGATGATTTCTCGCGCATACAGGAACGCTGGCGCATGCCATCCTGGCAGATGGGCATTTGGATCATCCAGTTGCGCCATCCAAGGGAAGGCAGATTCACCTGCCGCAATAATGACCAGCAGCAATACACCCGCAATAGGGAACAATACGGCCAGCGAACAGGCCAGATTACGCACCTGAAAGCGCCACTGTCCATTACACAGATGCAGCACAGCCGCCAGCGTAACGCCGCCAAGTGCCAAATATAGCACTATCAAAAAGTTGGTTATTAAAACCGACCAGAAGCCGAAGTTTTCCATGCTAACCCTCGTAGCTTTTTTGCTTTAGTTAGTTACCGGCTGCAGTAGTTGCAGCGGCGTCTTTCATCATGCCGTTACGGATATAATTCACAACATGCCAGCGCTCTTCCACTGTCAGGTCGTTAGATCCGCGCTTGCCTTGCACAACGCCATAGGCAGGCATGACGTAACTACCAAAGGTAATGGTTCCCCAGATCCAGCCCTCGGTCATTCCACTTTGAATATAATCAGTATTCAAAGCAATCGCACCGATCTTGGCCCCCACAGCACCGTCACCCGTCCCTGTGTTACCGTGGCAAGCACCACAGTAGATTTTGTACAAGTCACGACCTTTTTTGACAGATTCAGCCGTCACTGGCACAGGATTTTGCAGATCACGTGAAGCTTCACGGTCAGCCACCTGAGTCGGAATACCCTCCACAGGAATCGAACGATCAGGAAACAGTGCCATCGGGCCTTCCTGAGGCTTGATATTAGGCTGATTCATCATGTCTGTGGACCAAGGCCAGGCCAGAGCCACCGCCGGCATCATCAATGCGCCGGCAACCACACTCTTAAACTTCATCGTGCCACCTCTTCGCGAATTTCCAGAACCTTGTGTTCTTTAAACAGGTCCTTGATAGGGTTCACATTCTTTTCATCCAGCTCAAGCATGATACCAATCTGGTCCAAGCTCACCTTTTCTGAATACAGCGGATGACGCTTGGTCATTAATCGCGCGCTGATAAAGAACCCTACCAACGTTGAAAGAACACCAAACAAAATCAGCATTTCGTAGCTCAACACAATGTTTGATGGCAGTGGGATCACCGGTTTACCCCCTGATGGCTGCACCAAGAATGCTGCTTGGCCTGCCGCCAGGAAAAAGAAACCAAAGATCGCACCAAAGATCGCACCAAACAGTGCAAATTTTGGCACCGGTGAGCCACGATCCCCCAGAATTTCTTCAATCTCTGGATGCTCAATCGGTGACTTCAAAGTAACGTCATCGACGGTGACACCCGGGATCTTATGATCCCGAATGTCACTGATGGCTGCGAATGCCTCGTCAAAGTTACTGAACAAACCCATTACATAATAACGTCTCATGGTTAGGCTCCTTCTGGACGTGGCTGGCCGCTAGCTGTATCACCCGGTTGCTGGTCAGATGAGCGACGATGGAATTTCGCTGCCAGATCTGGGCGATGCGCGTGACGACGATGGAACACCATTTCCTTAACTTCGTACATCGATACCGATGGGAACACTTTAACGAAGATCAGGAACAATAAACCAAACCAACCAAAGCTACCGAAGACGATCGCCCACTGAACCATGCCCGGCCACATTACATCCCAAGCAAATGGGTAGTGAGAGGTTGCCAGGGTAGGCGTAACAATCATCCAACGCTCCAGCCACATACCCAGGTTCAATAGCAGCGAGACCACGAACATGGTCGGCAAGTGGCGCCGCATTTTCTCGATGGCCAGTGCAAACGGACAGATAATGCCGCAGAACAACATCAGCCAGAAGAACGGTGAATAAGGACCAACAAAACGTTCCATCAACGATTCTTTGGCAACCAGGTCATGGCCGTACCAAACAGATGCGAACTCGATCAGTGTCAGGTAAGACCAAACCATCGCGATAGCGAACGTCAGCTTACAAGTCTTCTCCAGAATCGGAATCGTCATGTACTCATCAAAACGGAAGAAGTATCGCAAGATGATGAACAGTGTGATGATCGCCGCACAGCCAGAGTACAACGCACCCGCTACGAAGTAGGGAGGGAACGAAGTGATGTGCCAGCCAGGCATTATCGACATCGCAAAGTCAGCAGATACTATAGAGTGAACCGATACCGCCAGCGGAATCAGGAAACACGCCATCAACAGGTAGATCTTACGGAAGTTACGCCATTGACGATCATCACCCTGCCACCCCATAGACAATACGGTGTACAACTTTTGACGCCAGCCACGTGCATTATCACGACAGATCGCCAAATCTGGAATCATGCCGATAAACAAGAACAAGGCTGAAGAGGTCAGGTAGGTAGTTATCGCGAACGCATCCCAGACCAGAGGCGAACGATAGTTCGGCCAGATGCCACGATCAGAGACGTAAGGCAGTACCCAGTACATATTCCATACGCGACCCAAGTGGATGATCGGGAACAAACCCGCTGTCATCAGCGAGAAGGTAGTCATCGCTTCAGCGAAACGATAGATCGGCTTCCGCCAGTCGGCATGAATGATGTGCAAGATCGCTGACAACAACGTACCGGAGTGACTCATGCCAATCCAGAATACGAAGGTTGCGATATATATGTCCCACATGTGAGGCCAGTTCAGATTACCAACGCCCATGCCGATCTGGTACTGATAAATTTCCGCGACAACGGCACAGGCCACCATTGCCAAACAAGCGGCAACAGCGATCCAGTACCCCATACGCGGGCTTTCCATACTGCGCAGGACGTCAGCATTAATCTGCGCCCAGGCAATATTCTCGTTAATGTCTTTAGTTTGCATTGGTCATACCACGCTTATGCTATTAACAGAGTCCATTATGTTTGCGACGAGGATTAAACCTCACGCACCCGATCTAGGTACATGATGCAGGGGTCTGTGTTCAGACCTTCGAGAATGCGGTAGCCACGCAGCTCCGGATTCGCTTTAACCTGTTTGGTTTTACCCAGCTCGACTTGTTGCTTAGCCCAGATCTTGCTGACCCTGGACTCTTTGTCGAGCATGTCACCAAAAACAATTGCCTGAGTCGGGCAGGTTTGGGCACATGCAGTCACTGCATCACCATCCTGTACCGCACGGCCTTCGCGACGCGCTGTATCTTTGGCTGTACGAATGCGTTGAACGCAGAACGTACACTTCTCCATAACACCCTTGTCACGAACGCTCAAATCAGGATTCAACTGTTGATTGAGTGGCTCTGGCCATGACTCCTCATAATAAGAGAAGAAGTTAAAATAACGCAGGCGGTACGGACAGTTGTTCGAACAATAACGAGAGCCGATACAACGGTTATAAACCTGCGCATTCAAACCATCAGGCGTGTGATAGGTTGCCGCAACCGGGCAGACCGGCTCACAAGTCGCCGCATTACAGTGTTGACACATCATTGGCAGAAAGCTGCCTCCGGCGGACTGGAATTGTCCATCATCACCACCAATTTGCGGTTCATCCCAGTATCGCTCTACACGCAACCAGTGCATGCCCTGGCCTTTCATCATGCGCTCTTTGCCAACAACCGCCAGGTTATTCTCTGCATAGCAGGCAACAGAGCATGCGTTGCAACCAGTGCACTTGTCGAGATCAACAGCCATAACCCACATGTGCTCATAATCATGATGACCGCCTTGCTCATGGCCCTTGCGGTAATCTGACCAATTTTCGAGAACATTCTTAAGCGACATTGTTACCGCCTCCTTCAGTCCTTCTGTATACATCTGCTGACACAGTGCTTACCAAGCGACGACCGACTTGGCTCTCGCTACCGCCCAGTCTCGGCATCTCCGCGGAACGACCTGTCTTCGATACACGTACCTTTGTCGAATACAACGCCAGCTCACCGCTCTTGGCATCCACATCGCCACCAATCAGTTTTAAAGGATTCACGCCCTTCTCACGGCTTGCGAAACGGCCGTATTCATCATGACCACGCCCCATAGGCACAGCAACGACATCCGGGTGAACACCCTTGTAGACGTAGACCTGAACCTCCAGCGAGCCCTGGGCAGATTCGACGCGAATAAAATCGCCTTCCTTCACGCCCAGCTTGGCAGCTGTACTTGGATGCAGCTCTGCCCAAGAGTCCCAAAATACCTTGGTGATTGGGTCTGGCTGCTCTTGCAGCCACGGCAGGTTGGCATTACGGCCATCGTACATGCCTGCACGTGCCGCTGGTGCCAAATGCATCGGGAAATCAGAGCCCGCTTTATCAGCGACCTGTGCCAGATCACCGACCTTAACGTTCAGTGAACCTTGACTATTGGCAACTGCAACAAAACCTTTTTGCCGTGATTTGCTCCAAAACTCAGCATCGCTCATGCCACCTTTAATAGATGCTGGCATCGCTGCAAAACCGGCTTGCAAATATGCATAAAAGTCTGCGTATTGATTGAGCTCCTCAGCACCGGCCGCCTTGGCCAACACCAACAAGACATCGCCCAACCCCTTAACCGTGCTATACAAAGGACGCATTAGTGGCTGTTGTACGTTCAAACCACCTTCGCTCGGCAGATAGCCAGGCACTTGCGTACCCCAGTCCTCATACGGAGAGGCCAATGGCAATACCACATCAGCTGCCAGCGTGGTTTCATCCGGGAACATTGACAATGCAACCTTCAGACCCACTTTTGCCAGTTTGCCATTCAATTCCAGGCCGGCTGGTGCTGAATAGAGCGGATTAGTGTTGTAAATAAAGGCAACTTCGTAATCACCTGCATCCGCGCCCTTGGCAAACGCAGCCAATGCTGCACTGCTACCGCGACGAGGCGCCAACGATTTAACCGGGAATGCATCTTCTGCCCCAATGGTCTTGCCGACATTGCCCAACAGGATATTCAAGGCATTAACTGCAGCCACTACTTGCGAACCGCCAGTATTGCTTTGTGCAGATGCACCCGCCAATACCAAGCTCGGGCTACGCTCTTTCAGGTAAGTTGCGATACGCACTAATACGTCACCGCCCACGCCTGTCTCAGCCGTTACCTTGTCTACGCCATATTGAGAGATCGTGGCCAGCGCATCCACAGGCAACACAGAGCCATCAACCATCTTCTTAGAGATGAGCACATTGGCGACACCCAGCGCAATAACACCCTCTGTACCTGGCTTAGCTGGCACCCACATGTCAGCATTTGCACCTGTCAGGCTCATATTTGGCTCAACTGCAATCAACACGCCACGATTTCCAGTACGGAATTTAGCGTACTGTTGAGAGAAGTGCATTGGAGATACCCAGGTCGCCAGGAAGTCAGCACCAAAACTCAGTACCGCACCGGCCTTATCCAGGTTGTAGCGAGGCTGCGCCGAACCAAACATTTCCGCATTCACCGCTTCGGCAACTGCGTTATTGATGGTTTCGTACACAAAGTGATCTTTACCACCGATCTTGGCCAAATAAGTATCCATCAATTCAGCCTGATGCCCACTCATTGCGCCTGTCAACATGGCAACCTTACCGTTTGCCGCGCCAACTTTGCTATTTACCAGTTCGATGGCCTCTTCCCAGCTTACCTCGGTCAGGTTGCCACCCTTGCGCACCATCGGTTTGGTGATGCGATCAGGATTGTAGTGACCTTGCAAACTCGCCTGCCCCATCTGGCACAAAACACCAGCATTAACAGGAGAGTCAGGATTACCTTCCAGCTTCAGCACACGCCCCTCACGCACACGCCCGTGAACACCGCAGCCTGATGGACATTGCTGACAGGTAGATGCGTACCAAACGCCGATACCAGGAATTACATACTCTTCAGGCGCCAGATAAGAAACAACCTCTTCCTTACCTTCTTCCAGCGTGACAGTCGTTGGCATGTCGCAACCCGAAAGAGTTACCGCGCCAGCGCCCCCAAGCCCCATGAATTTCAGAAAATCCCGGCGATTGATGTCGTTACCACTCATAACAAATCATCCGATTTTATGGTTATAGTCAGACCAGGCGACCCCTGATCGCCCGTCAATTACTTGTGACAATGCCAGCAGTCAGAAGGCCCTTCGTTGGCCTCATGACAGCGGACACAGAACCCCATGGTCAGAGGTTTTGTCTTTTCTGCGACAGTCATCTTCTTCACATCACCGTGACAGAAAGCACAAACTTGATCCACATTCTCCACGTTCATGCCTTCATTTTCGAAGACAAAACGCTGTAAATGTTTTTCGTGGGTAAAGTGTACGAAGTCAGGCACATCATGGACCTTCTTCCAGCGTGGCGGCTCGTTCTTTTCCCAATATTCGGTCAGCTGCTGAATACGCGGCTTATCCGTCGCAATCACTGAGTGACAGCCCATGCACTTACTAGTGGGCGGTATCCCAGCCACCTTGCTGCGACGCGCATAGGTATGGCAGTACATACAGTTAATGCCATTAATGTCGGCGTGAATGTCATGCGGAAAATCAATCGGCTGAGGCACATGCTCGCCCGAGTGCGTTCCCTTAGGTGCAACTGCGTTAGGCACTTCGGCCTGTGCTACACCACTCCCCAGACCCAGGCAGCATGCCATCAATAACGCCATCAAACCACGACGACGTGAAACGACACGCATTCCCGAATCAAACAGCTTAGAGACAATGCGAATATTCAACATCTCAATCCTCGATCCTAGCTAGATCCAAAAGGCAAAGTTATACAAACAAAAGAACCCCGCGCGCTTCTGCCATAACCACCCGTTGCCGGGCAGCCTACATTTGTTCGCGGAACTTCTTCTCAGGTTAACTAAATACTAAAAAAAACGACTTCTTCCCATGAATCAGACCTATGCGCCCCCTCAAAACATTCAATAGCGCAATTATATTTTTATCGTCTGATACGTCTGGCTAATCTTGCAGAAATAAGGCTATTTAGCTCTTTTTTATTTCAACTGCTCATTATCCCCTGATAACGAACAGCATTTATTACCATATTTCCAACCAGCGTTCGGCCATGCTAGACCACTTTCACTGACAATGTCAACGCTGTTTGGTCAACTTTTTAAATCACTTACCTTTAATGCGAATATATTTCTTAAACCCCCATAATCGTATAATTAACTCATCTTTACCCCCCCATAAACATGACTTTTATTTGCACAATTAACCGCTAATTTTTAGCGCTACACTGGGTTTTCAATATCAACAAACTCACAGTCCAGATTAAATTCCTGAGACAGGTGCATTCCCAAGGCCTTTACACCATAACGCTCAGTTACATGGTGGCCTGCCGCCAAATAATGAATACCCGCCTCACGACAGAAGTGCGTTGTGCTCTCCGACACTTCGCCACTTATGAACACATCAACACCAATCGCTGCAGCGGCCTCGATATAAGATTGTGCCGCGCCAGTACACCACGCCACTCGCTGCACTTGTGGGCACCCTCCGGCCAGATGCATTGGTCTGCGCCCTAGCCTGCCCTCGACCAGTGTCACCAGATCCCCTATCGGCATCATGCTCTCGAGACAGCCATGCATTGCCAACTCATCACGCGCCCCCCGACCAAAGCGTCCCTCAATTTTCAATCCGAGCTCTTTCGCTAGCTGAGCGTTATTTCCAAGTTCAGCATGCGCATCCAACGGCAAGTGATAGGCGATGAGACTCAGGTCGTTGGCCAACAAGGCCTTCAAGCGATTGCGTTTGATACCCGTTACGACCGCAGACTCCCCCTTCCAGAAGAATCCATGATGAACCAATAGCACATCAACCCCTTTTCCTACGGCCGCATCGATCAATGCCTGCGACGCAGTGACGCCACAGACAATCTTTCTCACCTCTTCCCGCCCCTGCACCTGCAGCCCATTAGGCGCATAGTCACTAAACGACGCTGCACTTAACAAATCATCACAATAGCCGACCAATTGGTCTAAGCGAATCATGCATTTCTCCTGCGCTTTACGTTACCATCTGTTCCCAGAGAACATTCTCGACCAAGGTAGACCGTACATGCAAATGCGAAAAATTTTAAGCTTTTTGACTGAAGCCATTACCGCCGGGCTGGCATTTGCCTTTGTACTGCTATTGCTCTTCAAGCCTGACACATTTCAACGCCCGACGGTCGAATTTGTCGAGGCACCTGCCAGCGAGAGTCAACGCATCGAGATTCAAGGCACCGTATCCTATGCTGACGCCGTAGAAAATGCCGCGCCCGCCGTCGTCAACATTTATACCCGCACCGTCGTCACCCAGCGCCACCCCTCTATGGAAGACGATTCATTGTTACGCCGCTTCTTTGGCGATGCAGTCCCCGCCCCCCAGCAACGCCTCGAGAACAGCCTCGGCTCTGGCGTAATCGTCAATACTGATGGCTATCTGCTGACCAACAACCACGTCATTCAGAACGCAGATGAAATTGAAGTCTTGCTCAACGATGGCCGTTTCGCCGGCGCAACCATTGTTGGCACCGACCCAGAAACCGATCTCGCTGTTTTAAAGATTGAGCTGGCAAACCTTCCCTCCATCACCTTCGGCCACCCACAAAACCTGCGTGTCGGCGATGTCGTGCTGGCCATCGGCAATCCATTCGGCGTCGGCCAAACCGTAACCAGCGGCATTGTCAGCGCCACTGGCCGTTCGCACCTAGGTCTCAGTACCTTTGAAAATTTTATTCAGACTGACGCTGCCATCAATCCCGGCAATTCCGGTGGTGCCTTGATCAACACTCGCGGCCACCTGGTTGGCATAAACACTGCCATCTTCTCGCGCTCTGGCGGCTCACAAGGCATTGGCTTTGCGATCCCCTCAGACCTTGTCAAAGGCGTCATGAAACAGATTATTGAATACGGTCGCACGCTCCGTGGCTGGCTTGGCATTGAGGTCCAGGATCTGAGCCCTGCCCTGACCGAATCCTTCGACCTCAGCGACAGCCAGGGGGCCATCATTGCGGGCGTACATAATGGCTCCCCTGCCTTCATCGCCGGACTGCAGCCGGGCGACGTCATCACACACGTCAACCAACAGTCCGCCAGCAACGCACGCGCATTGATGAACATCATCGCCAGCAATCCACCCGGCACCACCTTAAACATCAGCATCGTCCGCAATGGCACCACGCAACACCTGGATGTCATGATTGGCGAGCGACCAACCCCCAATCTACCTGCACACTGAGCCGGCACAAAAAAAGCCCCGACACTCATACCGGGGCTTTTCTTAACATATTATCCAGTTGGAATATGTCACTCAATCAGTCGATGACGTCTGGTCTCGCTCCTCATCATCGCCTCGCCCAGCCTTGCGCCGAACCATCATCCGCGAGATCAACAATCCAACCTCGAACAACATCCACATCGGCACCGCCAGCAAGGTCTGCGACACGACATCCGGCGGTGTAAACAACATGCCCAGCACAAATGCGCCGACAATCACATAAGACCGTTTCTGCGCCAGCGCCTCCGGCGTCGTCACGCCTGCCCACACCAGCACGATCGTCGCAATCGGGATCTCAAAGGCGAGACCAAAGGCAAAAAACAGCTTGAGCACAAAATCGAGATATTCGGAGATATCCGTCGCCACCGACACACCGGCCGGTGTGATACTGACCAGGAAAGAGAAGATCAACGGGAAGACAACGAAATAGGCAAACAACACACCACAATAAAACAGCAACGAACTGGCGACCAACAGCGGTACCATCATCCGTCGCTCATGCCGATATAGCCCCGGTGCGATAAAGGCCCAGAACTGATATAACAACAGCGGCATACCAATGAACACCGCCAGCACCAAGGCAAATTTAAATGGGGTTAAAAAGGGCGAGGCCACCTGGGTCGCAATCATGGTGGTGCCTTCCGGCAGCGAATTCACCAATGGCTGTGCCAGCATGGAATACAGGTCGTTGGCAAACGGTGCCAAACACAAAAAGATCAGCCCGATGCCAAGCACCGAACGCAGCAGTCGGTCGCGCAGCTCAACCAGATGACCAACCAACCCGCTCTCGTGATGTTGTTTGGATGCGTTACTGCGGGTGTTTATCCGACTCCCGAACAGGGAGCGGCTTTTGCGCCCCTTGATCGGCGACCGTGTCGGTTCCTGATCCTGTGGACTCATTCGTCTCTACAACCTTGTCACGCTTGGCGACCGGCTGACTGCCTGCGGCATCAGCACTGGAACGCTCTTCCAATATCTTGTGCAACTCGGCAATCTCTGCCTCTTTGCGCATCAGTTCTTTCAATTGTTCAGCCTTATCGATCTCATAACTGAAATCCGATTTGACCGAACTCATAAAATTCCGAAACTTGCCCAGACCACGCCCACAATTGCGCACCAGCGTCGGGAATTCATCGGGACCGACCACGAGCAAGGCCACAACCCCGATCAGCACGAGTTCCCAAAAACCGATATCAAACATAAAGGATCAGCGCAGGCAAAATCACCGACGACGAAGATCAGACCTTCTTTTCGTCTTTGACGTCTTTCGTCGCATCGGCACGGGTGGCCTGGGTGTCGATTACACGCCCCTGCTGTTCGTTTTGTGCCAGTTGCGCCGGGTCTTTTTTGTCATCCCCGTCCTCGGCATCCTTCATCGCACCGCGAAACCCCTTCACCGCACTGCCCAGATCCGAGCCCATGTTGCGCAGCTTCTTGGTGCCAAACAACAGCACGATGATCACAGCCACAATCAACAACTGCCAAATACTAATGCCACTAAAACCCATTGTTCTTACTCCGTCTTAAATCGCTTAATCGTCGTCGTTATTTGCTGCGCGAGGCCTTTTCCGTTAGGCCTGAGGTGCCGAAGCGCCGCGCCAGCTCATTGAGCACATCTTCAGGCCGCAGCCCCTGATGACTCAACAGGATCATGGAATGAAACCACAGATCGGCCATTTCGTACACAATCTGATCACGGTCACCACCTTTGGCAGCAATCACGGTCTCCGTCGCCTCTTCACCGATCTTCTTCAAGATCGAATCCAAGCCCTTGGCATACAGGCTGGCGACATAAGATGAACCGGCCTCTGCCTGCTTACGCTCTTCCAGTATCGCGGCCACCTGGGCCAGGATATCCGCCGAATGTGTCAAAACATGTGCTCCTGAAAACTATTTGTGCCCCGAATAGATCTCATTCGGATCTTTGATCACCGGCGTAACGGTCCGCCACTCGCCATCTTCAAAACGGCGATAAAAACAGCTCTCGCGACCAGTATGGCAGGCAATGCCACCTTGCTGTTCGATCTCCAGCAGGATCACATCCTCGTCACAATCGAGATAAATTGCGTGAATCTTCTGCTGATGCCCGGATGACTCGCCCTTGCGCCACAGCTTTTGCCGCGAACGCGACCAATACACCGCGTAACCGCTGGCCACCGTTTCCGCCAACGACTCACGATTCATCCAGGCGAACATCATCACCTTACCGGTGGCCGCCTCCTGCGCAATCGCCGGCACCAGACCATCACTGGTCCAGCGGATTTCGTCCAGCCATGCCTCGCTCACAAGCGCACCTCGATCCCGCGCGCCGCCATACACTGCTTGGCCTCTCCCACGGTGTGTTGTCCAAAATGAAAGATACTCGCCGCCAACACCGCATCGGCCTTGCCCTGCTCCACGCCATCGGCCAGGTGATCCAGGTTGCCGACACCGCCGGAGGCAATCACCGGCACCGCCACCGCCTCGCTCACCGCGCGCGTCAGGGCCAAATCAAAACCATCACGGGTGCCATCACGGTCCATGCTGGTCAGCAATATCTCGCCCGCGCCGTATTCCACCATACGCCTGGCCCACTCGACGGCATCAATGCCCGTCGCCTTACGACCACCATGCGTGAATATCTCCCATCGTGGCGCCTCACCATCGGCACTGACGCGTTTGGCATCGATCGCCACCACGATGCACTGGCTGCCGAAACGCTCGGCCGCCTCGCGCACGAATTCCGGTCGCGCCACTGCCGCACTGTTGATGCCGACCTTGTCGGCCCCTGCATTCAACATGCGGCGAATATCATCATTGGTGCGGATGCCGCCACCGACCGTCAGCGGGATAAACACCTGCGACGCCACCTCTTCGACCACGTGCACCATCGTCTCGCGATCTTCATGGCTGGCGGTGATATCGAGAAACACCAACTCATCTGCGCCCTGTTGGTTGTAGCGTTTGGCGATCTCCACCGGGTCACCGGCATCGCGGATATCGACAAACTGCACGCCTTTGACGACGCGGCCGTTGTCCACATCCAAACAGGGAATGATGCGTTTGGCCAATGCCATTATTCGCCATCCATCTCTTTGTTGGCCAAGGCCAGATCGATGGTGCCTTCATAGATCGCACGACCGACAATCGCGCCCATGATGCCGTCTTCTTCGACCGCCTTCAGTCTGCGCAAACACTCCATATCGGTGACACCACCCGACGCGATCACCGGGATATTGATCGACTGTGCCAGCTTGCGCGTGGCCTCGACATTCACGCCCTGCATCATGCCGTCGCGGCTGATGTCGGTATAGATGATCGCCTCAACGCCGTCGCGTTCGAAGTGCTGCGCCATATCGATCACGTCGTGATTCGACAGTTTGGACCAGCCATCGATGGCGACCTTGCCGTCTTTGGCATCCAGGCCGACGATGATATGCCCCGGATACTCGGCACAGACATCGCCCACGAAGTGCGGCGCATTAACGGCCTTGGTGCCGATGATGACGTAACGCACGCCCGCAGCCAGATAGGCATCGATGGTCTCTTCATCACGGATGCCGCCGCCGACCTGAATCGGCAGGTCGGGGAAGGCCGAGGCAATCTCATTGATTACCCCCGCGTTCACCGGCTTGCCGGCAAAAGCGCCATCCAGGTCGACCAGGTGCAGGCGCTTGGCGCCCGCCTCGACCCAGCGCCCGGCGACCGCAACCGGATCTTCCGAAAACACCGTGTCATCTTCCATACGACCCTGACGCAAGCGCACGCACTTACCTTGTTTCAGATCAATGGCGGGGATTAGTAGCATCGTTCCGTATCCTCAAATATCGGCTTAATTAGCGAGCGGCCGGCCACCCTCAGGCCCGGCCATCCCAGTTAAGAAAATTGGCATACAGGCGCAGGCCTGCATCCGCACTTTTTTCGGGATGAAACTGCGTGGCAAACACATTGCCCCGCATCACCACCGAACAGAATTCAAACCCGTACTCGGTCGTCGCCGCACACACACCTTCGGCCTGCGCCAGCGGCAGATAATAACTATGGACGAAATAAAAGCGGCTGTCTTGTTCTATTCCATGCCACATCGGGTGCGACGCGGCTATCTGATGCACCCGATTCCACCCCATGTGCGGCACCTTGTATTCGCCCGGCTCGCCGGCCAGCGCATCACCGAAGAAGCCGATGCGGCCATCAAACAGGCCGATGCAGTCGACGCCGTTGTTCTCGGCGCTGTGCGCCATCATCGCCTGCATGCCGACGCACACACCGAGCAGCGGCCGGCCACTGGCCGCCACCTCGCGCACCACCTGGTCGATCTTCAGCTGCTGCATCTCGGCCATACAATCGCGGATCGCGCCGACACCGGGCAACACCACGCGATCGGCGGCCAAAATGGTGGCGGCATCGCTGGTGACCAACACCTGATGGCGCCCCTCGGCCACGTGCTCGAGGGCCTTGGCCACAGAGTGAAGATTGCCCATTCCGTAATCAATGACGGCGACGCTAGTCATAACTGCTTATCTTTCCGATGATAGTTTGCTTACAGGGAGCCCTTGGTCGACGGCACGATGCCCTGCATGCGCGCATCCAGCTCCACCGCGTTGCGCAGCGCACGGCCAAAGGCCTTGAACACGGTCTCGGCGATGTGGTGCGAGTTGCGACCACGCAGACAATCGATGTGCAGCGTCAACTGCGCGTGATTGACGAAACCCTGGAAGAACTCATAGAACAGTTCGGTATCGAAGCCACCGATGCTGGCGCGCGGAAAATCGACATGAAACTCCAGGCCGGGACGACCGGAGAAGTCCATCACCACCCGCGACAGCGCCTCGTCGAGCGGCACATAGGCATGACCGTAGCGACGGATACCCTTCTTGTCGCCCAGCGCCTTGGCCACCGCCTGCCCCAGCGTGATACCGATATCCTCCACCGTGTGGTGGGCATCGATTTCCAGATCACCCTTGGCCTCGATCTTCAGATCGAGCATGCCGTGACGGGCGATCTGGTCCAGCATGTGATCAAGAAACGGCACGCCGGTGACGAAATCCGCCTTGCCGCTGCCGTCGAGATCGACGCTGACACTGATCTGGGTTTCAAGGGTGTTGCGACTAACACTGGCCTTACGTTCAGCCATCTTCAATAGATCCTCGTGACTTAAGATTTAATCCGATACTCGGCCGAGCGGGCGTGCGCCGTCAAGCCCTCGCCGCGCGCCAGGATCGACGCCGTCTCCCCCAGCTTCGACGCGCCCGCCGCAGAACACATGATCAGGCTGCTGCGCTTCTGGAAATCATAGACGCCCAGCGGCGATGAAAAACGCGCCGTGCGCGATGTCGGCAATACGTGGTTAGGCCCGGCGCAATAATCACCGACGGCCTCGGCGGTGTAACGGCCCATGAAGACCGCCCCGGCGTGACGAATATTTTCCAACAGGTCGTCCGGCTCTTCGACCGACAACTCCAAGTGCTCAGGGGCGACGTAGTTGACCACCTCCACCGCCTGCTCCATATCGGCGACCAGGATCATCGCACCGCGCGCCGCCAGTGATTTACGGATCAGCGTTGAACGCTCCATCTCCGGCAATAACTTATCGATACTGGCCTGCACCTTGTCCAAAAACTCGGCATCGGGCGATACCAGGATCGACTGCGCGTCCTCGTCGTGCTCGGCCTGCGAGAACAGGTCCATCGCAATCCAGTCGGGGTTGGTCTTGCCATCGCAGACCACCAGGATCTCGGACGGACCGGCGATCATGTCGATACCGACCGTGCCGAACACCTTACCCTTGGCCGTCGCGACATAGATGTTGCCGGGACCGACGATCTTGTCGACCTGCGGTACAGTCTCGGTGCCGTAGGCCAGCGCGGCTACCGCCTGTGCGCCACCGATGGCGAAGACACGATCGACGCCGACGATCGCCGCCGCGGCCAGCACCATATCATTGACTTCGCCATCCGGTGTCGGCACCACCATGATGATCTCGCGCACACCCGCGACCTTGGCCGGTACCGCGTTCATCAACACCGAAGAGGGATAGGTCGCCTTGCCGCCCGGCACGTACAGACCAACGCGATCCAGCGGCGTGACCTTCTGTCCAAGCATGGTGCCGTCGGGCTCACGGTAGGTCCAGGTCTCGCTCACTTGGTGTTCGTGATAGGCGAACAGGCGCTCGGTGGCAAATTCCAGAGATTGACGCACATCGCCGTCGATGCGCTCCAGCGCGCCCAATAAACGCGCCTGATCAATCTCCAGCGCTGCCATATTCGGCACGCTCATGCGATCGAAACGATTGGTGTATTCCACCACCGCCGCATCACCACGTTTGCGCACATCGGCCAGGATGTCGCGCACAGTCTTGTCTACGGCCTCGTCAGAGACGCTTTCCCATGACAGCAACTCCTTCATCTCATCCCAGAAGTTGGTGTCGCTGTAATCCAGTCGTTTAACCGCAAGATCGCTCATGGTCTTGATCCTTGTTCACTCAATTTTGTATCTGCGCTCAGGCCGGATTGCGTGCGGCCACGGCCTCGGCCACCTTGCCGATAAATGCCTTCACGGTGGCGTGTTTCATCTTCATCGATGCCTTGTTGACGATCAGGCGCGAACTGATGTCGGCGATGTGTTCCAGCGGCTCCAGACCATTGGCCTTCAGCGTGTTGCCGGTATCGACCAGATCGACGATGTAGTCCGACAGACCCACCAGCGGCGCCAGTTCCATCGAACCGTACAGTTTGATGATCTCGGCCTGTTTGCCCTGTTCGGCAAAATAACGCTTGGCCGAATTGACGTATTTGGTCGCAATCCGCGGCTGGCGCGACGGCGCCTCGGCATTGGGAAACCCGGCCACCATCAATTTGCAGCAGGCAATCTTCAGGTCCAACAATTCATACACGCCATTGCCTTCATACTCCAGCAGAGTATCCTTGCCGGAGATGCCGAGATCGGCCGCGCCGTACTCCACATACACAGGCACATCGGAGGTGCGGATCAACACCAGCTTCACCTTGGGATTGGTGGTATCGAGGATCAGTTTGCGACTGGTATCCGGATCATCCACCGGCACCACATCGGCCGCTGCCAACAACGGCAGCGCATCTTTGAAAATCCGCCCCTTGGAGACGGCAATGGTCAAGGTGTCATTCATCTGTCTAAATCTCTAGTCCGGCACACGGCGAATGCGCGCACCCAACTGTTGTAATTTCTCTTCGATACATTCGTAACCACGGTCGATGTGGTAGATGCGCTCGATCGTGGTCTCGCCCTCGGCCACCAAGCCTGCCAACACCAGACTGGCGGAGGCACGCAGATCGGTCGCCATCACCGGCGCACCGGTCAGACGTTCTACACCGTTGGTGATCGCGATATTACCCTCGACGCGAATATTGGCGCCCATGCGCACCAACTCCTGCACGTGCATGTAGCGGTTTTCGAATACGGTTTCAGTGATCGCGCCCGAGCCCTCGGCCACTGCATTCAGGGCCGTGAACTGGGCCTGCATGTCGGTCGGAAACGCCGGGTACGGCGCAGTGTGGATATCCACCGCCTTCGGTCGTTTGCCGTGCATATTGAGCTCGATCCAATCGGCGCCGCACTTGATCTCGGCCCCGGCCTCGCGCAGTTTGGCCAGCACCGCATCCAGCAACTCAGGGCGCGTATCCTTCAACAGCACTCGGCCACGACTAATGGCCGCACCCACCAGGTAGGTCCCAGTCTCGATCCGGTCCGGCAGGATGCGATAATCGGTGCCCGACAGACGCTCCACGCCTTCAATCGTGATGGTATCGGTGCCGTGGCCGGTGATCTTGGCGCCCATCTGATTCAGACAGTTGGCCAGATCCACGACCTCAGGTTCGCGTGCGGCATTTTCGATCACGGTCACACCGTCGGCCAGCGTCGCTGCCATCAACAGATTTTCGGTACCCGTCACCGTCACCATATCCATGAACAGGTGCGCCCCCTTGAGGCGATCGGCACGGGCGCGGATGTAACCGCCCTCAACTTCGATATGCGCACCCATCGCACGCAGACCGTTGATGTGCAGATTGACCGGGCGCGAGCCGATGGCACAACCACCGGGCAGCGAGACATCCGCCTGCCCGTAGCGCGCCACCAGCGGCCCCAAGACCAGGATCGACGCACGCATGGTCTTCACCAGCTCATAGGGTGCTATATAGCTATTGATCGTGGTCGGATCGACCTCGACATTGAGTTTCTCATCAATCACCAGCTGCACGCCCATGCGGCCGAGCAGCTCCATGGTGGTGGTGATGTCCTGCAGATGGGGCACGTTACGAATCGTGACCGGCCCATCGGCCAACAGGGTCGCGGACAGCAAGGGCAGTGCCGCGTTCTTGGCGCCGGAGATGCGAATCTCACCGTTGAGAGGCGCCCCCCCGGTAATAATCAGTTTATCCATCGAAAATTCAGTCTATCTTCAGGTACTTAATTCAGTCGCGACTTTGACGCGACCCAAAACATGCCCGCCCGTCACAGCTCCAACCATGACCAAAGCGACACAAACACAAGCCCGCTAGGATACCGCTAATAGACTGATTTTGTAAGCCCGCAACACTCAACGCTGCAATGGCAGCACAGCCTCGAGGCCGCTGACCTCGGCGATGGCCCATAGCTGCGCAGGCACGTGGATGAATTGAATCTCACGCCCGGCGGCCCGCGCCCGCCTCGTCCAGTCAACCAGCAATGCCAAACCGGCACTATCCGAACGGTCCACGCCGGCCAGATCGACCACTAGCGCACCCTGCCCCTGCCACAACAGATCACTGCGTTGCATCAGCGCGGTGACACTATCAAAGGTCAAACGGCCACTGCATTGCACATGGCCATTCTCTGCCCGCACCAGGGTGCCGCCGTTCATTCCATACCCTTCTCGTTACGCTCGGCCAGACTCGCAATCAGCGCATCCATACCTCCAGCGCGAATCTCCTTGGCAAAGGTCGTCCGATAATTGGTCACCATCGACACGCCGTCGATCACCACGTCAAACACGATCCACTTGCTGTCTTTGAGATGCAACTTGTAGTCGATCGGGATTGGAAAGGTGCCTGGCTGCTCGATCTCGGTCCGCACGGTCGCCTCATCCGCCCCCGCCTTGTCACGTGACGGCAGATAGACGATCTGCTGATCGACATACTGATTCAAGGACGTGGCATAAGTGCGTACCAGCAAGGTGCGAAACTCACCGACAAACTTGTTGCGCTGCTCGGCCGAGGCACCACGCCAATGTTTACCGACCACCAGTTGCGACATGTATTCAAAGTCAAAATGCGGCAGCACGATCTCGTTAACCAGCTCGTAGATCCGTTGCGGCTCGGCCGCGATCACCGCCCGTTCTTCCTTGAGCTTGCCGAGCATACGATCGGCTGTCTGTTGCACCAGATCCTGCGGCGACAGATTGGCCTGCGCCGGCATACCGATCACCAAGCCCATCGCCACCAACACACCCGCCAAATACTTCACCAGATTCTTCATAACTGCTCCCCCGTCACCTGCTGCAAACGCGCCACGCGCATGTTGTATTCATAGGTCATCTGCAAATAATCGCTCGCCGCCAGCACATAGGCCTGAAACGCCGTCATGACCTTATCGGCCTTCTCCAGCCCGGCCTCAAAGTCGGTGTAACTGGCGATCATCCAGCGCCGCGCCGCGCGCGTGGCCTGCTCCAGCTCCAACACCGCATCATAGTGGCCCTGCACCTGATGCACCTGTTCCACTACCTGAAACGGGATGCCCTGTTGGGCAAAGCTGTTTTTGGCGATTAGGGCATTCAACTCGGCGCGCGCACCGGCGGTCTTGGCATCGGCGACACCCGGCGTCCAGTTCCAACGCATGCCCAGCATGGGTGAGACACCGGCCTCATTGAAAGGGTCGTAAATAAACGGATTCTCGAGGCGATCCCGCCCCGGCGCATTGGACAACATGCCCGCGACACCGGCATAGATATCCGGCTTGGCCTCGGACTTGTGCGCCTCAACCAAGGACCGGCGCGCCTTCAAGCCCGCCGCCAGTTGCTGCATCTCAGGCCGCTGCACCAGCGCCAGTTCGCGCAGGCGCTCGACGTCCAGGTCCGGCAACTCGACCGGCTGGATACGACGATCCGCCACGTCCAGCGGCTGCCCCAGCCCAACACCGGTCAGCACACGCAGCCCATCCAGGGCCACGCCTTCCAGCGCCGCTGCCTGCGCCCGATAGCGGGCCACCAGACCTCGCGCCGCCTGCAGCGCATAGAGGTCCGACTGTTTGGCATCTCCCTCGCCTTCATCCAGCCAGCCCTGCACCAACTCGGTCGCACCTTCGACACGCTTGATCACATCATCCAGCAACAAGCGGCCGTCGCGCGCCGCCAGATAACCATAATAGGCCTGCTTGACGTTGATAATCGTCTCACCCTGCTGCAAGCGCACATCCTGCTGCTTGATGCGGATGTTTTCGCGCGCGGCATCGGCATAGTTTTCGATCTTGCCAAAGGTGTAGAGCGGCTTGATCAGCGCCACCTGCACATTGAACCACGGTGTCAGACCATCCACATCGTAACGGTCATCGCGCAGCGTGCAGTTGCCGGCGGCACAACTGCCCTCGACAAACATATCGCCTTCGGCCTGCGGCGCCACGGCCAGAAAGCTGTTGCTCTGCACCATCCAGCCGCGATACCCCTCGGCCTCCTGCAACAAGGCCTCGGCCGCCGTCGCCAGATGGTGGCGCTCCTCAATGCGCGGGTCGTGATTGAGCGCACGCTCCACCGCCTGCTGCAGGTCGAGCGCCTCCGCCGACACCACCGGCGTACTCAGCGCCGTCCCCAGCGCCAAGGAAACCGCCAGCGTTACCTGACCGCGATTACGCACGACTATTCGCCCCCTTCCGCCGCCTTGAACAGAAACTGACCGATCAACTCCTCCAGCACCAGGGCCGACTGCGTGATCTTGAACTCATCGCCCGCCGCCAGGTTCTTCACATCGCCACCGGCCTCCAGCGCGATGTACTGCTCACCGAGCAGGCCGGAGGTAAAGATCGAGGCGCTGGTATCGCGTGGCAGCTGTTTAAACTCGTTGTAGATCTTGAGCGTCACCACCGCCTCGAAGGTCTCCTGATCGAAACCGATGCCCTCCACGCGCCCGACACGCACCCCGGCCATGGTCACCGGCGCCTGCACCTTGAGCCCGCCGATGTTATCGAAGCGTGCGCTGACGCTATAGCCCTCCTGGTCGGAGAAGGCGCTCAGATTGCTGACCTTCATCGCCAGAATAAACAGCGCGGCAAAGCCCAGCGCGACAAAGAGCCCGACCACTATTTCCAGGTTTCTGTTATGAAACATGATCCTATCCTCAATCAAACATCAGTGCGGTCAGCACAAAATCCAAACCCAGTACTGCGATCGACGTGTGCACCACCGTGCGCGTCGTCGCCCGCGCCACCCCTTCCGAGGTCGGCACCGCGTCATAACCTTCAAACAGCGCGATCCAGGCGGCGACAAAGCCAAAGACGACGCTCTTGATCACGCCGTTCATCACATCTTCGTGGAAATCGACCCGCGACTGAATCTGCGACCAGAACGCGCCGTCGTCCACACCCAACAGCCCGACGCCGACAAAATAACCCCCAAACACACCCACCGCACTGAAGATCGCCGCCAGCAGCGGCACCGAGACAAAGCTCGCCCAGAAGCGCGGCGCAATCACGCGCTGCAGCGGATCGACCGCCATCATCTCCATGCCCGACAACTGCTCGGTGGTCTTCATCAAACCGATCTCGGCCGTCAGCGAGGTCCCGGCCCGCGCCGCGAACAACACCGCCGCCAGCACCGGCCCCAGCTCCTGCACCAGCGACAGCGCCACCATCACACCGAGCGACTCCTCCGAGCCAAAATCGACCAAGGTGTTATAGCCCTGCAGGCCCAACACCATGCCGACAAACAGCCCGGCCACGGCGACGATCAGCAGCGACAACACGCCCACGGAATACATCTGCTGTGTCCACAGCCGCAGGCGTAACAACAGCGGCGGTGAACCCGCCAGCACATACATCAAAAATAGATGACCGCGCCCGAGGCGCTCAAAGAAGTCGAGCGCGCCACGCCCCAACTTGGCCAATGCGTCCATCATCCCTTACCCCCGGCCAGCAAGTCTTCGCCATACGGCGGCGCAGAAAAATGAAACGGCACCGGCCCATCAGGCAGGCCCTGCATGAATTGCTGCACCCATTGCGACTGGCTACGGCCCAGGGCCTCCGGCGTGCCGTGATCGACCACCTTGCCATCGGACAACACATAGATGTAATCGGCGATCGCCGAGGTCTCGGCCACGTCGTGTGAGACGACAATGCTGGTCAGCGACAGTGCGTGATTCAAGCGATCGATCAGCTGCACCAACACCCCCATCGAGATCGGGTCCTGACCGGTGAACGGCTCGTCATACATGATCATCATCGGATCGAGCGCCACCGCCCGCGCCAGGGCCACCCGCCGCGCCATACCGCCCGACAGCTCGCTCGGCATCAGGCCCCGCGCACCGCGCAGACCGACCGCCTCCAGCTTCATCAGCACCAGGTCGCGGATCATCGATTCGGGTAGATTGGTGTGTTCGCGAATAGGAAAGGCGACATTGTCGTAGACGTTCAGGTCGGTCAGCAGCGCGCCACTCTGGAATAACATGCCCATGCGCTTGCGCAACTCGAACAGCTTGCGCCGCGACAGCTGCGCCACATTCTGTCCCTCAACCTCGATCGTGCCGCGCTCGGGGCGCAACTGGCCGCCGATCAGCTTCAGCAACGTGGTTTTACCGGTGCCGCTGGGCCCCATAATGGCTGTCACCTGACCGCGACGAATATCGAGATCGACCCCATTAAAGATGCGACGCGAGCCCCGGCTGAAGACCAGGTCCCGCACCTTGACCACCACATCGTCCGGATGTGTGTTTTTATCCAACATAAGTGTCACATAATGCCAACAATAGGGGCAGTGTAGAGGTCCGCTATGAAAATGAGAAGTGGCCTAAAGTGGAATTTTTCGCAGAGTTAGTGCGTTTATTCGCCCGCAATCGTCATACCGTCGACCAGGATCGAGCCGACCTGCACATTGCCACGACGCTCCACATCCGAGCCGATCGCAACGATATTGCGGAACATATCCTTCAGATTGCCGGCGACGGTGATCTCATGCACCGGGTATTGCAGCTCGCCGTTTTCGACCCAAAACCCGGCCGCGCCGCGTGAATAATCGCCGGTCACGCCATTGGTGCCCATGCCCATCATCTCGGTCACCAACAGGCCGCGGTCCATGTGTTTGCACAGCACCGCCAGGTCCATGTCTCCGTGATCGACAAACAGGTTGCGCACACCGCCGGCATTGCCGGTGGTCTCGCGCTTGAGACGACGCGCCGCATAGGCGTCCATCACGTAGCTGGCGACACGACCGTCGCGGGCAAAGTCCTGATCCCGCGTCGTCACGCCATCGCGATCAAAGGCCGCACTGCGATTGCCGCCGACCAGCCTTGGCCGCTCGTAGATATTCACAAACTCCGGAAACACCTGCTCGCCCAGGCTGTCGAGCAGGAAGGTCGATTTGCGATACTGCGCCCCGCCGCGGATGGCGCTGATATAGGACGAGATCAAACCACCGGCCAGCTCGGCACTGAACAACACCGGCACCTGACAGGTACCCAGCTGCCGCGCCCCGAGGCGGCGCACCGTGCGTTCAGCCGCCCGCCGCCCAACCGACGCCGCATCTTCCATCGCATCGGCACGGCGTTCACTGGTATACCAATAATCGCGCTCCATGCTGTCGCCGTCCTGACCGATCACCGCACAGCTGATGCCGTGGTGACTGCCGCCATAGCCGGCGACAAAGCCGTGGCTGTTGCCATAGACGCGATAGGCCTGATGGCTCGACACGGTCGCGCCTTCCGAGTTGGTGATCCGAGGATCGAATTCACGCGCCGCCGCCTCGCAGATGATCGCCTGTTCGATCGCCATCTCGGGCGTGATATTCCACGGATGCGACAGCTCCAGGTCGGGGATGTCGGTCGCCATCAACTCAGCGGGGGCCAGACCTGAATATTCATCCTCGGCCGTGTATTTGGCGATACGACAGGCCGCGGCCACCGCATCGCGGATCGCCGCAGAGCTGAAGTCCGTCGTGCTCGACGAACCCTTGCGCTGACCGACATAGACCGTCACGCCCAGGCCCTTGTCGAGATTGTGCTCGATGGTCTCGACCTCGCCCATGCGCGCCGTCACCGACAGACCGCTCTCGATACTCACCGCCGCCTCGGCCGCCGTCGCCCCCTGACGCACCGCCTCCGCCAGCAGATCAGAGACCATGTGCTGCAGCTGCTCGGCGCTGTAGGCGCTATTTTTAACCACCGGCGTATCAGACATCGCGCATCACCTTTTAAATTTCTGTTTCAATTCAGTTACCATAGCCGTCCGCAGACACAGCCCGGACGAAGAATTCATGAGCAAACGCCGCCGCCATTCCGACGAACACGACACCCTCGACGAACCACTGGAACCACAGTGGGACGATGAAGACGCACTCGACGACGACTCGCTCGACGCAGACTGGGCGGACGACGAACAGGTCAAGAGCCGCTCTCAAATCAAACGCGAGATGGACGCCCTGCAAGACCTCGGCCGCGATCTGGTCGAGCTACCCGACAAGGCGCTGACCAAGATCCCGCTGTCGGACACCCTGATCGATGCCATCAAGCTGGCGCGCAAGATCCAAAACACCCGCGGCGGCTATCGACGTCAGCTGCAATACATCGGCAAGCTGATGCGCGGCGAAGACGCGGCACCGATCCAGGCCGCGCTCGACGCCATCCGCCAGACCGGCCAACAGTCCGCCGCAAAATTCCACGCGCTGGAGCGCTGGCGCGACCGCATCCTCAACGAAGGCCAGGACGCCGTCGATCAATTCGTCGACGAACACCCCGGCGCCGACCGCCAACAGCTGCGCCAGCTCATGCTCAACGCCCAGCGCGAGCACAAACAAAACAAACCACCCAAATCTGCCCGCGCCCTATTCAAATACCTGCGCGAGCTCTGCGAGCAGGGCGAGGCCTGATCTAATCTGATCAGGCGCTGGTACCGCCGACGGTCAGGCCATCGATCAACATCGTTGGCTGACCAACACCCACCGGCACGCTCTGACCTTCCTTGCCACAGGTGCCTACACCGTCGTCCAGACGCAGGTCGTTGCCGACCTTGCTGACGCGCGTCATGACCTCGGGGCCATTGCCGATCAGCGTCGCGCCCTT
>DHYU01000080.1:0-17172 GCA_002415485.1 Proteobacteria bacterium UBA5122 | reverse complement strand
TTGGTCATGCGCGGCATCGGCAGGTGGGCATAGGACTCACGACGGCCATTGCCGGTCGGCGCCACGCCCATCAGGCGTGCATTCATCTTGTCCTGCATGTAACCCTTGAGGATGCCGTTCTCGATCAGTACAGTGTTCTGGCTCGGCGTGCCCTCGTCATCGACATTGAGCGAACCACGGCGATTGAGCAGCGTGCCATCATCGACCACCGTACAGTGCTCGGACGCAACCTTCTGCCCGACACGGCCACTGAAGGCCGAGACGCCCTTGCGGTTGAAATCACCTTCCAGACCATGCCCCACCGCCTCGTGCAACAACACGCCGGGCCAACCGGGGCCGAGCACCACCTGCATCGTGCCCGCCGGCGCATCGCGCGCCTCGAGATTGACCAGCGCCTGCCGCACCGCCTCACGCGCATAACCGAGCGCACGATCCTGCTCGATAAAATATCCGTAGCCCACGCGGCCACCACCACCGGATGAACCCTGTTCGCGACGGCCATTGTGCTCGACCACCACCGAGACACTGACGCGCACCATCGGTCGCACATCGGCCGCCAGCGTGCCATCGGTCGCCGCCACCAGGATCACCTGATGCGAACCGGCCATGCTGCACATGACCTGCGTCACCCTTGGATCGGCCGCGCGCGCCTCGGCATCGATCCGTTGCAGCAGCGCGACCTTGTCGGCCTCGCTCATCGAATCAAACGGCGCATCGGGCACATACAGGCTGGGTGCCGAGGCCTGCGTCCGCCATGCCTGCACGCGCGCACTCTGACCAGCGGCGGCAATCGCCCGCGCGCTGGTGGCGGCGCCATTGAGCGCGGCGAGATGACACTCGTCGGCATAGGCAAAACCGGTCTTTTCACCGCTGATGGCGCGTACACCCACACCACGGTCAATGCTGTAGCTGCCGTCTTTGACGATGCCGTCTTCCAGCGACAAGGACTCGTAACGACTGGTTTCAAAATACAGATCCGCCGCGTCGACCGCATGGCCGCTGACGATGCGCGCCAGCACATCATGCAGGGCCTGTTCGTCCAGCCCGGCCGGGGTCAGGATGGTGTCGCGTGCGATATCAAAAGGTTGGCTCATGAAGCGTGTCCCGCGTCAGCGTTAATCGGTAGGCGTTATAAACGGCGATGTTCAATCGCCGGCAAATTACGACGAAAACTATCCAGCCGCGCCTGGTCAAAGTCGGCCAGGACCACACCCGACCCGCGCGGCAGACGATCCAGCACCGTGCCCCATGCACCGACGATCATGCTGTCGCCGTGGGTCTCGCGGCCATTGACGTGATAACCACCTTGGTTGGCGGCGATCACATAACTCAGATTCTCGATCGCCCGTGCCCGCACCAGCACCTCCCAGTGGGCACGACCGGTGATCGCGGTAAACGCCGACGGCAACGCGACGATCTGTGCGCCCTTGTCCAGCAAGGCACGAAACATCTCGGGGAAGCGCAGGTCGTAACAGATCGCCAGACCCAGCCGGCCGAACGGTGTATCGGCGACGACGACTTCGTCGCCCGGCTCGATGGTTTGCGACTCGGTGTATTGCTCACCGGTCTCCTCGAGCGACACATCGAACAGATGGATCTTGTCGTAACGACACACCCGTTTCCCCTGATCGTTGTAGAGCAAACAACTGGCGCGCACGCGGCTGGCATCGTCGCAGGCCAGCGGGATGGTGCCACCGACCAGCCACACCGAGTGCTTTTTCGCCTGCTGTGATAAAAAGTCCTGGATCGGTCCCTTGCCATCGGCCTCACGCACCTTGACCTTGTCACGATCATTCATGCCCATGATGGCAAAGTTTTCGGGCAATACGATCAACTTGGCACCGGCCTCCGCCGCCTTGGCGATCAGACGTGCCGCTTCCAACAAATTGGCGTTTACGTTCGGGCCTGACGCCATTTGGATCGCGGCCATCTTCTTTCCGGTCATCGACTACTGCTCCGTTACTTCTGTTGCTGCTTCCGATGGATGTTCAGCTGCCACGGCCTCCTCGGCGACGGCTTCATCCGTTTCATTCAATTCTGCTTGTGCGGGCTCATCGGCCTGCTGTACCTCGGCAGGCGACTCTGTAGCGACGACCTGATCCGACGAAGGACTCACGTCAGCACTGAGTTGATCTGCGTGCTCCTCACTGACCGAGTCGGTCGCCAGGCTCACCGTCACCGACTCCAACAGCTCTGTCGATGGCTGCAACTCGATGCGATCCGAGCCGATGCCCAGCGCCACCAGCCAGGCCTGCATCTCCTGCCCCCACAGCTCACCGCTCTCACCCTCAGGATAGGTGACACGTAAATACGCCTCAGGCATCGTCAGTAAGGATTGCACCAACTCCCGCAACGCTGGCTTCTGCGCAATAACATCCCCATGGCGCGGACTAAACCAGAACTCCGCACCAAAGCCTACCTCGGCTGGCAAACTGGCGGCAACAGCATCGTCCGCCACCACTGGGGTTGCCGTGTAATTATTAGGCCCCGGCGTCAATGCTGGTTCCTGTGCTGCAACGGCATCAATCACCGCACCATTGACCTCGGTCGGCGCGACCTCGCTGACATCTGCGCCAGAGGTCTGCGTCACCGCATCTGTGATTTGTGGATTGACGATCTCGCCACCGACGACGCTCTCAGTCGCCAGGCCCTCGGATTCAGTATCGGTCTGCCCCCAGGCAACAGTGGCGCAAGAAGAGAGCAAGAGTGCAATGATGGTTTTTTTCATGGGCACGGAGAATAACATAAGTTCAAAACTTCCATATATTTCATACTAAAACCTATTGAACATCGAGCTCAGGGCGCCGGACTCAGCAGCTGCCCCTGCGCATCCACGGCATCCATCTGCGGCTGATCCCAACTGCCATGCACGCGGTAATAAAAACGGGTCGCGTCATCAATCTTCGAACGCAGCAGGCGCTCCATCAACAACACCGCCGCGCCGGTGGTCAAACCACCAGCCACCGCACCCCATACCGGCAGGCTGGCCGTAACATGCGGCGTCACCGCCACCAGCTGATCATAATCGCGGTCGACAAATCCGGCACGACCACGCAGCTCGATATTCGCCGCAGGCCCCTTGATCTTCAGTGGTTGTGACTCGCCTGCGCTATCACGGGTAAAGACGCTGCCATCGACCACGGCGAACTGCCCTTCCATCTCATCAAAGGCAAAACCTTGAGAGAAAACATCGCTAAAATCCAGCGTCATGCGCCGCGACAAGGTGCCAATACCGAACATACCCAACAGACGCCCCGCACCTGGCTCAACATCCAGCAGACGCCCATCCTTGATGTTAAACGAGGCCTTACCCCGCAACAGCTCAAACTGGGGATCGATCAATGGTGAGCCCCATTGCAGATCAAAATCGATTGGCCCCTCACCATCATCGATACTCGCCGCATAGCCCAGGTTTGATTGAAAATCGCCAAAGTCACGGATATCGATTCGCCCATTGATCGCAGAACTGTGACGCTTGCCGATGCGTGTCCAACTGCCTTTGAGATTGACCTCGGCAGCCGGCGAATCCAGGCGCAGACGTTCAATCGTCAAGCCCTGTTCACGCGGCGAGGTACGCAACTCCAACTGCCCCAACTTCATATCCGCCACAACAAAATAATCACTACGAATCCGTAGCGGCGGCAATTCAGCCGGATTGATCGTCGTATCCGCTGTCGCCTTGGAGGCGCCCGCCGCCGGCGCATCAGGTGCCAACAGCAACAAACGAACAAAATCCATCTGCAGCGGCGCACCCGACGCCAACGGCACACTGACGACACCCTCAGCCTCGGTACTGTCCAGCTCAATACGCCAGGCATCTTTGCCCAACACACCTTTTGCCTTCATCCCATGCAGGGTGCGCTCACCCAAGCGGGCACGCTCAACATCCAGCTCAATCCAGCGCAAGGCCAGGCCATCCTTATCGCCATCCTTGCGCTCTGTTTTGCTACTGGATGTCTTGCTGGCTTTATTGCTGGCCTTGTCTGCCGTCGCATCGGACGTCAGCCATGACAACCAGGCTGCCATATCCATCTTGCTCTGACGGACGGCCAGCCGCATCCCCGGCGCCTGCGGCAACACCGCCGCTGTGCCGAGCGCGATACTGCCGCGCCCTTGAGCACTATCTTGGGGAATATCAAACAAACCATACAGGCGACGATCAAACTCTATCCGCCAATTAGCGCCTGTTCGCAAAAATTCGGCCTGGACAGTCAAGGGCGCAGGCTTCGAGGCTGGCTTGGCCAATGGCGCTGGCAGATTGATCGCCACCCCTTTCAGATCAGTGTCTATCCGCAATATGGGCGCAACCTTTGCGTCGTCTGTGGCGACACGAAAGTTCGCCCGCCATGGCGCATTCCCCTGTAAAAATGCATATACAGGCAATGGCTGCCGCCGCGCCAACGCGGCCAGATCCGAGTGACCATTGGCGTTAAACTGCAACCAGCGCTTACCACCCTTGGTTTCGGTATTAATATCGATGGTCACCGCCTGCCCCATGACCCTGGCCTCAACACCATGCGCAGTTATCCCGCTCTCACTAAAACCGAGCACACCGCTGATCTTGCGTAAATCGAGGCCGTACTCCTCAAACTCAAGTTCTGCACCAGTCAATCTCAGCTGTCCCTTGACTGTCGGCGCCTCCCCGCCCGCCAAAGGCAGATTAAAGCCCAATTCCAACCTGCCATCGCCGGAACCACGTGCATTACCCAGAAAGTCTGCAAACCGCTGGCGCAACGGGGACTCGGTCAACACCTTCAGTATATCTGCGGCGTCACCGCGCACTTTGCCATTCACTTGCAACATCGGCGGGTGGCCACCCAGGTCGGGGATGTGCACCTCAACCCCCTCGACCACTGAATTGAGGATGGTTGCCTGGCGGCCAAAGATCGTCATTGAACGTCCCTGAAAGAGGATCTCGGCGTTGATCCCGGTCAATGGCGGCCATTCATCGGCATAGTCAAGCACGCCGCTTTCAACATCAAAACGAATCTCGAATCGACCACTACCATCATCAAACGGGAAATGATCCAGCGCGCCAGACAACACCATCGCGCCGCTACGCACACGCCCCTGCTGGATCGCCCGGTCCAGCCAGGCCACTGTAGCCGGCGACAGCAGTTTGACCGGCAGATAACGTGAAGTGCTCCGGCCATCGCCATCGTGAAAACGGCCGAACAGACTGACCACTGGTTTACGCCCGTCATTGGGAAAAAGCAGACTGCCACGGGTGAGGCTTTGGATATCCTGATTGGCGATACTCAAATCATCGATGAACACATGCCAGCCATCCTCGCGACGGCGCCAGTCGATACGCCCGGCCATCTGTTCTATGGCGATAAAGTCACGAAACAAACCCTGGCTATCAAAAAAACCGCCTCGACTGGCCAGCTCAAACACGCCGCCATCCTGCGTCATATTCAGGGCGCCATCGAGTCCATCAAAACCCGGCAGGGCATTCACCGCCTGCAAGCCCAGGTTGCTGATGCGACTGCTAATAAAATATCGAGGGGGTGTCACCTCATCGGACGACCACTCAAGTGACACATAGGCTTGAGCTGCACGACCACGCGGGCGACTCTGCAACAGGAGGTCACGCAATTGTGGTGATAGCTGGGGCAGCAGCGTACTGAAGGTTGCCACGTCTTCAAGATCAATAAAGTCACTGGCCAATTCTAATTGTGCGGTGGCGTCACTCTTGGAGTATCGCGCCAACATGCGCGTCGCTGGCCAGGCCACACCATCGATCCGCGGCCGAAAGCGATCAATATCCAACTCCCAACCATGAAGGCGACGCTGCCAGACGAACTCACCATAGACCGCGTCCAACCGAGCACTACGCGCGCCGTCACCAACCAGCAACATATCATCGCCATCCAGAGTGCCCTTAACTGTATCGAGCACGCCGTCATTGATATCGAGCCATAACTGCGCGTCCAAGCTGCCACGCTCAACCAATAGCCCGGAGCGATCAACCCCCGCCAGCCATCGCGACAGACGCAACCCCTCACCCTGTAGATAAACACGACCATTCAGCCGCTCCAGTTCCAACTCACTGTCTTGCAGGTCTACAGCCAGGTGCAGGCGATCACCGTACGCAGAGGGCAACTGCAAATGACCACTGAGTCGATGCCCCGCTCCGCTATTGTCGAGTTGAAGATTGACATCGTGAAATTTGAGTGTCTCGCCCGTACGCAGATCCCGCCACCATACAGTGCTGTTGAGCACCTGCAACTGACCTTGATTCATCAACCAGCGTAAGGCGGCATCACTATCGTTATGCGATACCACCGCATCAGTAACATCCATTCCTGCCAAGCCAAACCGACCGTCTTCATGCCGCACCAATTGCAGCTCGACACCATTAAGTGACAGGCGCCCAATATTGAGCTGCCAATCCAACAGACTGGCCAATAGATCTATATCAACATGGGCCTTTTTAAAGCTCAGCAAGGTCGAGTGACCATCGTCGGCCAATAACCGCACCTCGTGCAAAAACACACGAGGACCGAGACCATGCCAGCCAATTTCAAAGGCCTCGATAGTGACTTCTCGCTGCACGCGCTCGCCAACCTCAGCCGCGACCTCGCCGCGATAATCCTGCAGCATCGGCAATAGAATCCGCGCCGCCGTCAATGACAAGGCGAGCACCACCAGCATCAGCACTGACGAGAACCACAAATGGCGACTGATGAATTTTAAGGCGCGATAGGTCACTCAGTGTCCGATCCCATTAACCGACACCCCATGGAAGTGTCTAAACCATGACCACGTCGAACTGTTCCTGGGTGTAGAGCGACTCCACCTGCAGCTTGATCGGCTTGCCGATGAACTCTTCCAACTCGGCGACACTGGTTGATTCCTCATCCAGCAACAGATCCACCACCTCGCGAGAGGCCAACACCAGATATTGCTGGGCGTCGAACTGACGCGCCTCACGGATGATCTCGCGGAAGATCTCGAAACAGACCGTCTCCGGTGTCTTCAAGGTGCCACGGCCGCTGCACGTCGGACAGGGCTCACACAGCACGCGCTCCAGTGATTCGCGCGTGCGTTTACGTGTCATCTCCACCAAGCCCAGTGCAGAGACCTCCGTGATATGACTCTTGGCGCGGTCGCGTTCGAGATTCTTTTCCAACGAACGCAGCACCTGGCGTTTGTGTTCGGTCTCGATCATGTCGATGAAGTCGATGATGATCATGCCACCGAGGTTGCGCAGCCGCAGCTGGCGGGCGATGGTTTGCGTCGCCTCAAGGTTGGTCTTGAAGATGGTCTCTTCCAGATTGCGGTGACCGACAAAGGCGCCGGTATTAACGTCGATGGTCGTCATCGCCTCGGTCTGATCGATAATCAGATAACCGCCGGACTTGAGCAGCACCTTACGCTCCAGTGCCTTCTGGATCTCATCCTCGACGCTGTACAGATCGAAGATCGGTCGTTCGCCGGGATAGTGCTCCACCTTGCCCACCGCCTCGGGCATGAACTGCTCGGCAAAGTGAATCACGCGGCGGGTAGTGCTGCGCGAGTCGATACGGATCTTCTCCACGTCGCCATCGACCACGTCACGCAACACACGCAACACCAGCGGCAGATCTTCATGCACCAGCTCCCCAGGCCCCGTGGAATCGATGCGACGCTGGATCGACTCCCACAGCTTGGACAAAAACTGGGTATCCGCCGCCAGACCTTCCTCCGGCACGCCTTCGGCCGCAGTCCGCCCGATGTAACCACCGGGGCCGTCAACCATCAGCGTGCTCAATGTCTCTTTCAGGCGCAGGCGCTCGGCCTCGTCTTCAATCTTGAGCGATACCCCGGCGTGAAACACCCCCGGCGTGAACACCAGAAAGCGCGAAGGGATCGTGATGTGGGTCGTCAGACGTGCACCCTTGGTACCGAGTGGGTCCTTGATTACCTGCACCACTACCTCCTGCCCCTCACGCAGCAACTGGGTGATGTTTTCCGTGCGATTATTGCTGTCGTGCAGATCTTCACCGCCATGCTCCACCGCCACATCCGAGGCATGCAAAAAGGCCGCGCGCTCCAGGCCCACATCGACAAAGGCCGCCTGCATGCCTGGCAACACCCGCACCACCTTGCCTTTATAGATATTGCCCACCAGACCCCGGCGGCGTTCGCGCTCGACGATGACCTCTTGCAAGACACCGTTCTCCACCACCGCAACCCGCGTCTCCTGCGGCGTGACATTCATCAAAATTTCAGTCGACATAACCCAGACACAATCTACTTATTCACCGTTGGCCCAGCGCTGGCTGACATCCAAACCGGCATGTTTTAATAATTCGGCAGTCTCAAACAACGGCAGGCCCATCACCCCCGAGAAACTCCCCTCCAAATGCTCGACAAAGACCGCGCCCTGGCCTTGGATACCATAGCCCCCCGCCTTGTCGGCTGGCTCACCACCGGCCCAGTAACGACGGCACTCGTCCTCACTGATGGTGCGAAAACGCACATGGCTGATGCTCAATCGCACCTGCATGTCGCCATTTTGCATCGCCAGCGCCACCGCCGTCATCACCTGGTGTCCACGCCCGGACAAACGCAGCAACATCGCCACCGCATCGGCTTCGTCGCGCGGCTTGCCGAGGATCTGATCATCAATCACCACCGAGGTATCTGCTGCCAACACCGGCAACGACAAACTCGCCGTAGAGATCCCGGCACGCGCCTTTTCCAGCGCCATCCGCTCCACATACAGTGCAGGCGCCTCTCCTTTGAGCGGGGTTTCATCGATATCTGCCTCCAATACAACCGCATCCACACCAATCTGGTGTAGCAGTTGCTTGCGTCTCGGCGAGCGCGAGGCCAGGTAAATTGCTTTGCCCATCATACGCGGCACCATACCCGCCCCCTCTCAAAAGGGCAAACAAATAAATCACTTAGCAAAACACAGCCCATAGCCGGGGCAAAGACCAGGCAAAACGCTATGTTTTAACGCGTTTTTCCTCAATTAAAGAAACCAATTACCCGGCCGCCATCTTAAGCCGCAGCATATATGCGGGCTGGAGTCACGGCTCTGCACCACAAAGGAATTAGAATAAGGTTATATTGGAATGGCTGATTTTAGAACCACAAAACCTCAAGGCAGTCCTGAACCATTCGATCATTTGCAGTTTGAAAGACCGGAGACCACTGGCACAGAAACCTATGCCGACCTAATCGTCAACTACCTTTACCAAATCAACATCGACTATATCTTCGGCGTCCCCGGCGGAGCCATTGAACCGCTCTATAATGCCATTGCACGCCATGCGCGTAACAATGCCGAAAATCCCGTGGGCCTGAATTATCGCTCTTCCATCCCGCGTCGTCGTCGCCAACGTGCACCGCATCTCAGCGCGGTGATTGCCCGTCATGAGGCGGGCGCCGCCTTTATGGCCGATGGTTATGCGCGAGAGACCGGGAAACTCGGCGTCTGTTGTGCCACCACCGGCCCCGGCGCAACGAATCTGATCACAGGCGTCGCCTCGGCCTACGCCGACCGCGTGCCGATGCTTGTCATCACACCACAAACCGCGTTGCCCAATTTTGGCAAGGCGGGTCTACAGGAATCATCTGCCGATGCGGTCGACGTGGTCGGCATGTTCGAACACTGCACGCACTACAACTCGCTGGTGTCTCACCCCGATCAGCTCGAAGGCAAACTCTATACCGCGCTGATCAACGCCTTTCGTCGGCCACGGGGGCCGGTCCATCTCAGCATCCCGATGGACATCATGACCATGCCGGCCAGCGGCAAGTTCGGCAATTACCATATCGCGCATCACTTCCGTCAACCGAAGTTTAAAGATGACGCCAGTTACGACATCTTCAAAGATTCGCTCAAACGCAGCAGCCGCATTGTCTTTTGCATCGGCGGCGGCTGCAGCAACATCCACAACAACATCTTTGCACTCGCAGAACGACTAAATGCAGAGGTCATTTCCACCCCCTCCGGCAAAAAGTGGGTCCACCCCTATCACCCGCTCTATCGTGGTGTGTTTGGTTTTGCCGGCCACCGTAGTGCCCAACATGCACTGGAACACGAAGATGTCGACCTGATCGTCGCCATCGGCACCTCGCTCGGCGAGCTGGCTACCAGCGGCTGGAGCGAGTCACTGCTGAACGAGCGCCTGGTCCATATCACCAACACCTATGAGGACCTGACCCGCTCACCCATGGCCTGCCTGCACATCATGGGCAACCTGCGTACGATATTTGAAGACCTGTTGACGGATATTCCAGACAAACGCAGCAACGTGCACGTCATCAACAGTGCGCGTCCACGCGGCAGCAAATACATCCCGCCGAACATCACCGTCGAGGATCACGACAGCTGTCTAAGCGATGCCATGCCGCTGAAACCACAGAGCGTGCTGCGTGAACTGGCGCAGACATTCCCGGAGTCCAGCCGCTACATCATTGATGCCGGCAATGCCTGGGCCTGGGCGACCCACTACCTGCTGAACACCGAACCCGGCGCCCAGCGCATCGCCTTCGGCTTTGGCGCGATGGGCTGGGCGATCGGCGCTGCCGTCGGCACGGCCCTCGGCAACCGCGATGACACCACCATCTGCATCACCGGCGATGGCAGCTATCTGATGAGCGGCCAGGAGATCACGACCGCCGTGCAGCATCAACTGCCGATCATCTATGTCGTGCTCAACGATCGCGCACTGGGCATGGTCAAACACGGCCAGCGCATGGGCGGCGGCGAGCCCATCGGTTTCGAGCTACCGCCGGTCGATTTCGCCGCCATGGCGCGGGCGATGGGCGCCGAGGGTTATGTGATCAAGAGCCTGCACGACTTTAAACAACTGGATATCAACAGCCTCTGCAACGGCACCAAACCCGTGCTGCTGGATGTTCACATTGATGGTGAAGAGGTGCCGCCGATCGGCTCGCGACTGAAGACCCTGCGCGACAAGTAGTGTTACTCGCGATGGTAGGGGTGGCCCTGCGTCACACTCCACGCGCGGTAGATCTGTTCGGCCAGCACCACCCGCACCAGCGGGTGGGGCAGGGTCAGCGCCGACAACGACCAGATCCGCTCGGCACGCTGACGACAGGCATCCGACAGGCCATCGGGACCGCCAACCAACAGCGCCACATCGCGCCCGGCCTGCATCCACTCGCGCATCTGCTCGGCCAGGGTCAGCGTTGACCAAGACTTGCCCTTTTCATCCAGGGCGACCACGATCGCGCCCTCGGGGATCGCCGCCAGCATCTTCTGACTCTCATCCTCGATCGCGCGTTTGATATCGGCGCTCTTGCCGCGGTGCCCCGGGGCAATCTCAACCAGTTTCAGGCTACAACTCACAGGCAGGCGTTTGACGTATTCGTCATAACCCTTTTTGACCCAATCGGGCATCTTCTGCCCGACCGCTATCAAATGGATGCGCATGGCGCGGGATTATTCGGCACCACCCGTAGGCTTGGCCTCATTCAGCGCCTTGATCGCCCCCGTCTCCCACAGCTTTTCCAACTGATAGAAATCGCGCACTGCGGGCATCATGATGTGCACCACCGCATCATTCAGGTCGACCAACACCCACTCAGCGCTGCCCTCCACACCCAGCGGTTTGATCCCCGCCTTCTTGGCCTCGACCTCGACATTGTTCGCCACCGCCTTCAAATGGCGGTCAGAGGTACCGCTGGCAATGATCATAAAATCGGTGATCGCCGACTTGCCGCGCACATCGAGTACGGTCACGTTGAGCGCCTTCATGTCGTCCAGCGCCTTGACCACCACATCTCTTACTTGTTCAGGATTCATCACGTTACTCATACGGCCCGCAGGCCTGTTTAATTCGATTAATGTTCGCGTTTGCCGTACAGCTTATGCTGTTCGATGTATGTCTGCACCACATCGGGCACTAAAAATCTCACCGCATCGACGCCACCCGCCTGCAACAGCCGACGGACCTGCGTCGCCGATATCTCCAGCTGCGTCACCGACTGCAGATAGACACGCCCGGCCGATGCCGCCGACAACTCCGCCACGCTGTCGGTACGGCAGGCCGCCAGCAGATCCGATACCGGCCCCATCGACGGCAACACCGCGCCAGGACGCTGCATGACCACGATGTGCGCCAGATCCATCAGGCGCTGCCACTGATGCCAGCGGTCGATGCCGTTGAACGCATCCTGGCCCAGGATCAGACACATCGGCTGACGCCCCAGCTCGTCGCGCAGCGACTGCAGGGTATCGACCATGTAAGACGGCCCGCCGCGTTGCAGCTCGCGCTTATCGACGATAAACCCCGGCACATCCTTCACCGCCGCCTGCAACATGGCCAGCCGCTGCTCACCCGTGGCCAGCGGCTCGCCCCGGTGCGGCGGGATCGCACACGGGATCAGGCGGACCTCACTCAGGTTCAACGCCCGCTTGATCTCCCACACCGGGCGCAGGTGGCCGCTGTGGACCGGATCGAAGGTGCCGCCGAAGATACCAATCATTGACGTATATGCCCGTCACCGAAGACGACGTATTTCAACGACGTCAGCCCTTCCAGCCCCACCGGTCCACGGGCGTGGAACTTGTCGGTGGAGATGCCGATCTCNNTTGACCATCACCGAGCTGGAATCCACTTCTCGCAGGAAACGGCGCGCCGTGGTGATGTTCTCCGTGACGATCGACTCGGTATGACGCGAGCTGTAACGCTCGATGTGATCCATAGCCTCGTCGACGTCCTTCACCACCTTGATCGACAGGATCGGCGCCAGATACTCCGTACCCCAATCCTCTTCCGTCGCCGGATGGGCATGTCCGATGACACGACAGGTCGTGGCACAACCGCGCATCACCACGCCCTTCTCGTCATACATCGCCGCCAGTTCGGGCAGCACGCGCTCGGCAATCTCTTCCGACACCAGCAGTGTCTCCATCGTATTGCACGTGCCATAACGCTGCGTCTTGGCATTGAACGCCACCTGCAAGGCCTTCTCGATATCCGCATCGCGATCGATGTAGACATGGCAGATGCCGTCCAGGTGTTTGATCACCGGCACGCGGGCATCGGCACTGATGCGTTCGATCAGGCCCTTGCCGCCGCGCGGGATAATGACATCGATGTATTCAGGCATCGTGATCATCGCGCCGACCGCGGCGCGGTCGGTGGTTTGCACGACCTGCACCGCCGCCGCTGGCAGACCGGCCTTTTCCAGCCCGGCCGCAATGCAATCGGCGATCGCCTGATTGGAGTGGATCGCCTCTTTGCCGCCACGCAGCACCGCCGCGTTGCCCGACTTCAAACACAGGGCCGCTGCATCGGCGGTCACGTTCGGCCGTGACTCATAGATGATGCCGACCACACCCAGCGGCACGCGCATGCGTCCGACCTGGATGCCGGTCGGGCGGTATTTCATATCGCTGATCTCACCGACCGGATCAGGCAGCGCGATGATCTGGCGGATGCCCTCAGCCATGCCGGCAATGCGCGCAGGTGTCAGCTCCAGACGATCCAACAAGGCCGCATCCAGACCGGATTGTCGCCCGGCCTGCATGTCCTCGGCATTCGCCTTCAACAGGGCCGCCTCATTGGCCTCGATCGCGTCGGCAATCGCCGCCAGTGCCGCGTTCTTGGCCTTGGTCTCGGCCCGCGCCACCGCCCGTGCCGCCGCGCGTGCGCGCTGGCCCAGCCCAGTCATGTATTGATGTACATCGCTCATAGACAGAATCCCGCCTGATAAAACGTGAAAGGGGCGTATTTTACTCGATACGCCCCCGGTTGTCCGCCTGACAAAGAGTCAATGCATGGTCGCGCCAACCCAGCACCAGCATCATTAAAGGTCTCTCTCGTCATCGGGCGGGTTTAGATGCAACCACCCTCACCTGAAACCACTGCCGAGCCAAACGCCCCCACACACGACAAGACAACTCAAAGAAAGTGCGTCCACCAAGCCGTGCAAACCAACGAAACCGGGGCGGCCACTTGTGAATATACGGTTTGGACTCATGGACCTCAAACCCTGCTTCGTCAAACAGATTGCCCAAACACATCGGGCTCCAACTAAAAAGATGGCGATTCACATCATCAGGCTTGTAGGCAAAACTAATTGATTCACAAGGGACAACAAAAACAATCCTCCCTCCTGGCTTTAACTTTTTGTACAGGGATTGCAGCTCCTGCAACGGCATCAAGGTGTGCTCCAGCGCATTATTCGAAATAATGACATCAATCGATGCATCCTCTACGTCATCAGCACAAGAGTACACGTCAATACCATTTTCCTTGGCTGTCGTGGCCGCTGCAGGATTAACCTCCACCCCCAGCCTTCGCTGACACTGTAGTCCCTTCAGCAAAAAACCGCCTCCACACCCAAAATCCAACACCGTGTCCGCCTGGGAGATATAAGCCTCAAACTTGGTCCGATTGGCCCAACCTCCAAATTCACCTATGGATGCCTGCCAGTTAAAATACTCCTCGTCATAGTGTTTGCTTACTCGATTCGACATCCTTTTACCCCGCCCGTTATTCAACTAACTCGCCAACACGTTACTCAATTGTTTCTGATACTCCCGCGCCAACTCCGGTTGACTGCCGCCGAGCAACTGCAACACCGCCACCATCATCTCGCGTGCAGCGCCGTCGCGAAAATCCGGCCGATGCTGCACTACGTGCAACAGATGATCCATCGCCTGCTGATAGTCATGCTGCGCCATCAGACACACCGCCAGATCAAACCTCGCCTGCGCATCATCGGCGTCGGCCGCGAGTTGTGCCTGCAGCGCATCGATGCCGGCCGTCTTCAAGGCCAACCCAATGATATTGATCTGCCCCAGCAGCTGCTTGCCCAGTTCGCTGTTTTGATCGCGCTCAGGCAGACGCGCAAACAGGCCACGCGCATTGTCCAGCTGGCCGATGTCGAGAAAGATCTGCACCATGTCCATCGCCACACGCGTATTACGCGGATCGAGCTGGATTGCCTGCGTCAACAGCACGATCGCGGCCGGCGTATCCCCGGCGATATGTTTGGCACGCGCCTCATGGCGCAGATCGTCTGCGGGAAAACTGATACCGTAGTCCTTCAACAGGGCTCGCGCCTCGTCCATCTCCAGCACACCCAGCTCAGTGCGCTCGGCGACGCCATTGCGAAACACGATCGTCGTCGGCACGGTTTCGACCTGGTATTCCTTGCGCAGCTCGGGATTCATGTCGATATCCACCTTGGCGAAGATGAAACGCCCGGCGTGCTCGGTCGCCAATTGGGTGAAGATCTGATCCTGCAACATGCAGTGTTCCGACCACATGCCGAGAAACACCGCCACCACCGGCAGCTGATGCGAATTCTGCACCACGGTCTCGGCGAAATTGCCTTCACTCACTTCAAATGCGTATACGTCACCACTCACAAGCTTTTCTCTCTACGTAAACTCTCTAACCACACCAGGATGCAATTGCAGGCCGCCGAGCAACAGGCTCAACTCCAACAATTCATCCCACACATTGCCGCGCTGCGCGCCCTTGACCATCGCATCGATCTGGCCACAGCGGCGCAACAATGACTGCCACTGCCGCGGCGAATGACGCTTCAACCCATTGCGCACCAGCGGCTTGCGTTTATCCCACACCCGCGCCTTGGCCAGCGCCTGTTCGACGCCGCTCGCCTTGGCGTCGACGGCGAGATTGGTCATGCTGCGGATCTCACGCGTCAACGCCCACAACACCAACACCGGCTCCACACCCTCACCACGCAGACCATGGATGATACGACTGGCGCGTACGCTATCACCCTGCAAGGCCGCATCCACCAGCGTAAAGATATCGAAACGCGAACTGTCGGCGACACTGCTCGCCACCTGCTCAAGCGTGATCTGTCCCGGCCCATACAACAGCAGCAGTTTTTCGATCTCCTGCACGCAGGCCAGCAGATTGCCTTCAACGCGCTCAACCAACAAAGCCACCGCATCCTGTCCGGCCTGCAGGCCTTTGTCCTTCATTCGCCGCATCGCCCAACCGGGTAGCTGACTCAACTCCACCGGCCATACCGGGACCACCACACCGGCACTCTCCAGCGCCTTATGCCACTTGCTGTTGCGCGCCGCACTTTCAAGTTTGCCCGATTCGATCAGCAATACATTGTCCGGCGATGGCCGCTCGCAATACGACAGAATCGCCTTGCTGCCCTGATCACCGGGTTTACCGCTGGCGATGCGCAGCTCAATCAACTTGCGATCGGCAAACAGCGACAAGGCATCACCGGCCTGCAAAAAACCGTTCCAATCGAACCCGGGCTCCACGCTGTAGACTTCGCGTTCACTACACCCGGCAGCGCGTGCCGCGGCACGGATCTGGTCACAGGCCTCCTGCACCAGCAGCGGCTCATCACCACTGACGAAGTACACCGGCGCCATTTGTTGGCGCAGATGGGCGGCCAGTTGTTCGGGTTTAATTTGCATCGGGTTGTGGCTCAACCGCAGGTGCGGCTGGCTCTTCAGGAGTGGACACCGCACCCTCATCGCGCGCCTGGGCCTGTGTCATTGCCAGACTTTGCAGGCGTCGCAACAGATTCTGCACGGCCGTGGTGCGCATGTAATCGAAGAGCTGGCTCTCTTCTTCGTCCTTGGCCAAGACATCACTTTCATCAAAACGATAATCGCGCGTGCTGTCGAGCGTGCTCATCGGCGCCAACACCTTGCCGTCGGCATCAAACACCGCATAGGACATCGCGTACTGCAATTCATATTCACTGACCTTGCCGTCGCCGCCGACACTCAATACCCGCCGCTCGCGCCGTTCGTTCTTCACCATCAACACCAGACCGGCCGCCTGACGGTTATCGACGATCGTCACATTGCTCGCCAACAGGCCACGACGCAGATCGTCGAGCAGCGCACTGCTGACGTCCTGCGTTTGCAGCAACACCGGTGGCAGATCCAGCGCCACACCGAGCGCGCCGCGCAGGCGCCAGCCGCAGGCGCTGAGCAACGACAGCAACAGGCTAAGCAGCAACAGATAGACCGCTGCCCGGCGCCAGTCGATCAGCGGAATGTGATCAGCCCTTAACAACGATATTGACCAGTTTGCCGGGCACAACGATGACCTTGGCCACCTCTTTGCCCTCGGTGAATTTCTGCACGTTCTCGTTGGCCAGTGCCGCGGCCTCGATCGCTGCCTTGTCGGTACTGGCGGGCAGCTCGATCTTGCCGCGCAGCTTGCCGTTGACCTGCACCAC
>DHYU01000022.1:856-29197 GCA_002415485.1 Proteobacteria bacterium UBA5122 | reverse complement strand
ACCCTGGGTGAGGGTTTTTCTTTTTAGCGGAATGCTTAGGCTACGTCTTGGTGGGTATGCTGTGAGGTTGCTCAAAGAATGCTCGACTTCATGTTGGTTGTCTTGCCTACTTCCGGCCGATCAAGGCTCTCCAATTTTTAAACCGAAAATTAATTGGATGAGGTTTTTCTTTTGGGCCTAACACCTTACGTATTCCTCTATTTCAGTTCGCCCAATATAATGGAATACCTGAGTAAAGTCAGGGGTGTTTTAAGTCTAAAAAAGGTGATATCTTGCATCCCACGTTCGGAAATTCAACCGAACGATGTATTCGCTATGAAGTAAGAGGAGATGTCAATGTCTACTAAATCTGCAACTCAAGATGATGGCCTGATCGTAGTCGCAATCGTAGTCGCTACTGTTGCCCTGACTGTTCTGGGTATGGGCTTGGCTGGCTAAGCCAAACCATCTTGCCTGTAGAAAGAGCCGGCCTTGTGCCGGCCTTTTGTTTTTTGTGGTGTCTGTTTTTCAGTGGTTGGGGTTGGTAACGCTATCATTTGCTAGTGAGTACTAATGAATCGTTGCTAGACGTATCATGAATGCGAGTCATTTGTGCTATAACTTTTTCTTTTGAAACAGGCGGAGATACGCATTCTTTACAGCGCGTCATCGTCACTGCCTGTAGATCAGACGGAGTCTTTTATGCAGTATAAGATTGTGCCCGCACACCTTGAGGCACATCTGTTTGATGTTTCGCTAACGATCCCCAATCCTGCTGCCGACGGTCAGGTGCTGTCGTTGCCAGCATGGATTCCGGGTAGTTACATGATTCGAGACTTCGCCAAAAACATCGTATCGATCAACGCATACGACGAGCTCGGTGACGTGGTTCTCGTTAAACTGGATAAGTCGACCTGGCGGGCGGCGCCTGCGCAAGGGGCGCTTACGGTCAGGTATCAGGTTTATGCGTGGGATCTCTCGGTGCGTGCGGCCTATCTGGATCGCAACCGCGCATACTTTAATGGCACCAGTGTGTTTTTGTCGGCGCATGGACAGGAAGACCAGCCCTGCACCGTGGAGATTGAGTCTCCAGCGCACGATTGTGCACAGCATTGGCGAGTGGCGACAACACTGACACGAGACGGCGCTGAGTTGTATGGTTTTGGGCGCTACCATGCGGCAAATTATGCAGAGCTTGTCGATCACCCGGTAGAGATCGCGGATTATAGCCTGGCCACGTTTATGGTGAACGATATTCCGCACGATGTGGTGATCTCGGGTCGCCATCAGACCGACATGACGCGTATCTGCAACGACCTCACCAAGATCTGCCAGCACCATGTTGACATGTTTGGCGAGCTCCCTCCGATGGAGCGCTACATGTTTCTGGTTAATGTGGTCGGAGATGGTTACGGTGGTTTGGAGCATCGAGCATCAACCAGCCTGTTGTGCAGTCGTGAAGACCTACCGCTCAAGGGCGTCGACAAACAATCCGATCGCTATAGAACCTTTCTTGGGCTCTGTAGCCACGAATACTTTCATACCTGGAACGTAAAGCGGATCAAGCCAGAGGTGTTTGAGCCCTATGATCTGAGCCAGGAGGTCTACACGCGCCAGTTATGGGCCTTCGAAGGGATCACCTCGTACTACGATGACCTGACGCTGGTGCGCTGCGGTGTCATCGAGATCGAAGAATATCTACAGATGTTGGCCGAAAGCCTGACCCGCGTCTGGCGAGCACCGGGACGTTTTCGTCAATCGGTAGCCGAATCCAGCTTTGATGCGTGGACCAAGTTTTACCGCCAGGATGAAAACGCCGCCAACGCCATCATCAGCTATTACACCAAGGGCGCGGTGATTGCGATGGCCCTTGATTTCCGCATCCGTTGCGCCCACCAGGGGGAGAAGTCATTAGACGATCTCATGCGTCGCCTGTGGCGGGATTACGGCAAACAGGGCATCGGTGTACCTGAGGGGCGTATTGAGGCCCTTGCGGCGGAGTTGTGCGGCGAAGACCTGACGGAGTTTTTTACCGATTATCTGTATGGCAACCGCGACCCGGACCTGGGGCAGAGCCTCCAATGGTTGGGGATCGACTTTTCGCTGCGTGCGCCTACCTCACTGCAGGATAAGGGCGGTGCGGCCAATAAAAAGCCCACGTCGTCGATGGCCGCCGCGCTGGGCATCAGTGTCGTTGCTCAAGGTGAGCAGGCTCGCTTGGCGGTAGTGCTCAATGATCGTCCCGCGGAACGAGCAGGCCTGGCCGCAGGAGATGTGCTGATAGCGATCAATGGCCTTAAGGTGACCCTAGCCAATTTCGAGGCGCTGATGGCGCGCTATGCCTGCGGGGATGAGGTCGAGATCCACGCCTTTCGCCGCGACGAGTTGAACGTGCATCGTGTGCGTTTGGAGACGCCGCAGGCGGATATAGTTAACCTGGAATGCCTTAGCGATGTGGACGAAAGCACGCTGGTGCGGCGCAACGATTGGTTAGGGGTCAATCCCTGGCGATAGACTGCGGTTGTGCGGGCTCACCGCTGCCAGTGACCAATGGTGGATCGCGTGATCCCAGATCTGTGCCAGCGGCAGCGATGCCAACTCATCGGGCACCGGCTGGCCAAGAAAGGCCAACGCTGCCACCAGCAGCCGTTGACGTGCGTCTGAGTCCAGGGCGGGAGCAAAGGTCTGTTTGCTGAGCTTTTGTCCGGCCTCGTTCAGCACCAGTGGCAGATGTACATAGTCCGGCGTCGACAGGCCCAGGCAGTGATGCAGGTGAATTTGGCGCGCCGTATTGTCGAGCAGATCGCTGCCGCGGACGACCTCGGTTATCCCTTGTAACGAATCATCAACTACGACGGCCAACTGGTAGGCAAACAGTCCATCGGCACGCTGCAGGACAAAATCCCCTAGATCTTTGCTGAGCACGCTCTGTTGTGCGCCATAGACCGCATCGTGGAATTGTATTTCATCGTCGGTCACGCGCAGCCGCAGTGCGCACGGGCGCGTGGCGTCGAGCGGGCCAAGGCGGCAGCTACCGGGATAGATCGGACCATAAGGGCCGCTCGTGCTGTGATCGGCAATCTGTTTGCGGCTACAGCTGCAGGGGTAGGTCCAGTGCTGATCCTGCAGACTGGCCAGGGCCGCCAGGTAATGCTCGCTGCGCTGGCTTTGGAAGATCAGCTCACCATCCCATTCGAAGCCAAAATCCTGCAAGGTGCGGATGATCTGCTCGCTGGCGCCGGCAGGCTCTCGCAGAGGATCGATGTCTTCGATCCGCAAAAACCATTGACCGTCCCGGCTGCGTGCCTGAAGATAGCTGGCCACAGCCGCCACCAGTGAGCCGAAATGCAGAGGTCCGGTGGGGGATGGCGCAAAGCGGCCTTTGTAAGGAGTGGCATTCATACGGCTATTTTACGAGTCGTCGGCGTCTGCGGCTATGCAGTAATATCCGAGTCCTTCACTTGCTTTTAAGGTTGAAAGTCGATAGTGTATGGCCCGAATTTAGAATTATTCTAACTTTCCATTCAATCGCAATTTTGTTTAAGGGAGATAACACATGAGCGTACTCGTAGGTCGTCCGGCCCCCGATTTCACCGCAGCCGCTGTGCTGGCGGATGGTTCCATCGTCGATAACTTCAAGCTGTCTGACCTGAAAGGTAAATACGTTGTCCTGTTCTTCTATCCGCTGGACTTCACTTTTGTTTGCCCATCAGAAATTCTGGCTCACGATCACCGTGTAGACGCGCTGAAGGCGCGCGGTGTAGAGGTTGTTGGCGTGTCTATCGACTCTCAGTTCACACACTACGCATGGCGTAACACTGATCCAGCCAAGGGCGGTATCGGTCCTGTGAAGTTCACCCTGGTTGCCGACACCAAACAAGAAATCATGGAAGCATACGATGTTGAGCACCCAGAAGCCGGTGTTGCCCTGCGTGGTTCATTCCTGATCGACAAGAACGGTATCGTTCAATCTCAACAAGTGAATAACCTGCCTCTGGGCCGTAACGTCGACGAGATGGTGCGTCTGGTTGATGCGCTGCAGTTCACCGAAGAGCACGGCGAAGTGTGCCCAGCCGGCTGGAACAAAGGCGATGAAGGTATGAAGCCAAACGCTGATGGCGTTGCTGCTTATCTGGCCAAGAACGCCGACAACCTGTAAGTCGACGTTGCCACACGCGAAGACGGGGCCTAAACGGCCCCGTTTTTTTTGCGCGAAAAAAAGCAGGGCGGTTAGAATACGGACCCACATACCCCTAACCGAGCCGCGCCCGCAGATCATGAAATACCAAGTCCTCAATATCCTCGCCCAGGGGGGCTTCCATTCCGGCCAGGCGCTGGGAAAGCAGCTAGGTATCAGCCGCAGCGCAGTCTGGAAACACATCAAGGGTTTGCAGGCGATCGGCATCGATTGTTATTCCGTCACCGGCAAAGGTTATCGTCTGGCCGAAGGCACCGAACTGCTTGCGCGTGATGAGATCCTGGCCGCGTTGGATGCAGAGGTCAGTCAGTTATTAACTAGCCTCGAATGTCATCACGAGATCGATTCGACCAACGCCCATCTGTTGTCTCGCATCGCTGAGTTGGAGAGTGGCAGTGCCTGTCTGGCCGAGATGCAGCTCAAGGGCCGTGGCCGACGCGGCCGCGCCTGGGCCTCGCCCTTTGCACGCAACATCTATCTATCGTTGTACTGGCGCTTTCAGGCCGATCCGGCGCGCATCGCGACACTAAGCCTGGTCACCGGAGTGGCGATCAAACGCGCGCTACGCGATCTGGGCATCGATCGGGCGCAACTCAAATGGCCCAATGACCTGCTGTGGGATGGGCGCAAACTAGCGGGTATCCTGCTCGAAATGAGTGGCGAGGCCAGCGGCCACTATCACGTCGTGATCGGTGTCGGGCTCAACGTCAACATGTCGCTGGCGGCCGATGCCTCCAAGCTGGTTGACCAGCCGTGGGTGGATCTGGCCAGCATCGCTGGGCGACCACTATCGCGCAATCAGGTCGCGGCGCGACTGCTGCATCATCTGCTCGATGCGATTCGTTATTTTGAACAGCATGGCAGTGGCGAATTGCTCAACGAGTGGCGCAGTTACGATGCCTATGCCGATCAAGCCGTGGTGCTGCACACCGCCAACGGTGAGGTGCATGGCATTGCGCGCGGCGTGGACGATGGCGGCGCGCTGTTGCTGGATACGAGCAGCGGCCTGCAGCGTTTCTACTCCGGCGAAGTCAGCATGAGGCCCTTGTCTTGAAACTGTTGATCGATGTCGGCAACACTCGCATCAAATGGGCCTGGTTTGATGGCGAACGGCTGCTGGATCAACAGGCCTGCATGAGGGATGACGACGTTGTCCCGCAGGATGCCCGTGATGCCTGGTCGGCGCAGCCCGCCGCACAGGTCTGGTTCAGCAGTGTCGCCAGTCCCATCTTCAATCACAACATGCAGACCTATTGGCAAACACAGGCGGTGGATGTGCGGTCCGTGGCGGTGGTCGACTATCTATCATTGTTGCCGACCTGCTATCGCGATCCGGCCAGGCTTGGTGTCGATCGCTGGCTGGCGATGTTGGCCGCCTGGCAGCGGGCGCAGCGCGCCGTGTGTGTTGTCGTCTGTGGTACGGCGATGACGGTCGATTGGATCGATGACCACGGCGTGCATCAAGGTGGCATCATCGTCCCCGGTCTGCAACGGATGCAGGACAGCTTATCACTGGCCCCAGGTATTGCCACCGCGGGTGCCAGTCACGAACAGGATCAACGGCTGGGGCGCGACACCCAGAACGGGCTGCGAATCGGCGCCGAAATGGCACTGGTAGGTGCAGTCGCACAGTTTCTCGATCAGCAGCAGCCCAAGGCCTGCTATATTAGTGGCGGTAACGGAGAACTTGTGGCGGCGCGCCTCGGTGCGGCGGTGGAATATCAAGCAGACCTGGTTTTGCAAGGTCTAGCCTGTTTGGCGAAGGGATACGAATAGATGCGTTGGGTGATGGTCAGCCTGTTGTTGATGAATCTGGCCTATTTCGGTTGGCAGTATGCCAATCCTAAAATTGAGGCGCCGTTGCCGGAGGCGCAAATTCCTGGTGTGCCGACCTTGCAATTGTTGACCGAGCGCGGCGAACTGCCACCCAAGGCTCTGGTCATTGAACAAGTACAACAAGATTCACCTGAACCCTCGCCGCTGATTGATCTGCCAGCAGCGGTTGCTGCAGGTGAACCCAAACCACAGGCCTGCTATACGATAGGCCCATTTGCAGGTTTGGCCGCCATCAATCGTGCCACCAACCAATTTGACGAAGCGGGATTTGTCACCCAACAGCGCGCTGTGGCGGAAAAGGTCCGCACCGGCTATTGGGTCTATGTCGGCCCGCACGCTACTGTGAAACAGGCGCGTGACGTACTCAAAAGTATGAAAGAAAAAGGCCTGCGCGATGTGTTGATCGTTTCGGGCTCTGAACCCGCCAATGCCATATCCGTCGGCGTGTTCAGAAACGAAGCCAGTGCGATGAAACGCCAACAGGAAATCGAACAGGCCGGTTATGCCGCCAAACTCGAAGAGCGCCATCGCTCCGAGGCACGTTATTGGCTCGATATCGAAGTGTGGAAGCCAGACCTCGACAGCGATAGCGTCTGGCAGCCGCTAATGGCCGAAGTGCCCGATGCAAAACGGGATGTTCGTGAATGTCGTTAATGGTCTTGGCAAAACAGTAGCGCATTCGCAAAAGCTGAGGTAGAATGCCCCCCTCTTTGCTGGTGTAGCTCAGCTGGTAGAGCAGCTGATTTGTAATCAGCCGGTCGTAAGTTCGAATCTTATCACCAGCTCCATATTAAAAAGCCCTGTCCCGGTTGGGATGGGGCTTTTTTATTTTCCAATGTTTGTTGTCGCTCAACTGATTAAGTGCGCTAAAACCTTTTGACGTCCCCAGGTCCTGCGCCGGTCACTCGTTTGAATGCACGACTAAATGCTGCTTCCGATTGATATCCAAACTGATCAGCCACTTCAGCGACGGTGGTGTTTTGATGTTTTAACACGTCCATTGCGTTGTACATGCGCCATTGGGTGATGTATTGCATGACGGGCTCGCCGATGAGTTTGCTGAAGCGGGCGGAGAAGGCGGAGCGTGACATGGCGACTTCTTTGGCGAGGCCTTCGACACTCCAGTTGCGCACAGGGTCTTTGTGGATGAGGGCGATGGCCTTGCCGATCTGTTTGTCTTTGAGTGCACCGATCCAGCCGCTGTTGGCGGCGGGGTCGGTGGCGAGCCAGTTGCGGATAGCCTGCACGACGAGTACGTCGCCGAGGCGGGTGATGATGGCTTCGCCGCCGGCTTGTGGTGCGCGAATTTCAAAGGCCATGATTTGCAGCAGGGTGTGCATCCAGGCCATGTCACCAAAGCGACTTTCATCAAAGACCAGTAGTTTGGGCAGCGCATTGACAAGATTGCGCGCGGCGGGGTGGTCGCAGCAGAGCGCGCCGCAGATCATGTGGCTATGCAGTTCGCCTTGGCCGTGGCGCAGGATTTCGTAGCGTTCGCTGATCTGTTCACGCGGCAGGTCCAATACATTCGGTGTGTTCGCGCCTTTGCTGCCGTAGATGCGATGGCCAGTGCCGTGTGGTACGAGGGCGAAGGTGCCGGGTTTGAGCAGGCAGGCCTCTTTGCCGTTTTCAATTTCCAACCAGCAATACCCTTCGGTGACGACGTGAAACCACAAGTGATCAGTCATGTGGGGGATGTGCACGCCCCATTCACCCCTTAACTCAGAACGGCAATAAAACGCACCATCCATACGCAGAAAGTGCAGCGCCTCGCTCAAGGGATCTTGCGTGGCGTTATCGATGGCAATGACTGGCGGTGTACTCATGTGCGTGCCTGTTTTCGCATGTTGAAGTGTTATTTGAAGTGAAAACGCAGGATTTTGCAAAGTCTGGACGATCGAGCAAGAACTCCGGAGTAGTGATCATTCTGAAAAATGTGGCTTCGGGCCATAGTTATCTCGCGTTTACTAATCATGGAATAGGAGAGATGACGATGAAGACGAATGATGGTTTGGTCTTGGTGATCGGTGCGACAGGTAAGACAGGAGGTCGTGTTGTGCAGCGCCTGCATGCGCAGGGGCGGCCGGTGCGTTTGGGATCGCGCGCGGCGAGCATCCCGTTTGATTGGCAACGACCGGATACCTGGGCGGCAGCGATGACGGGGGTGAATGCAATGTACGTGACGTATTACCCGGATCTGGCGATTCCTGGTGCGGTGGATACGATCAAAAGCTTTGTCGCTGCCGCTGAGCTGGCCGGGGTCGAGCGCATTGTGTTTTTGAGTGGTCGTGGTGAAGAGGAGGCGCAGCGGGCGGAAGAGGTGGTGAAGGCGTCTGCGTTGAAATGGACGATTCTGCGTTGCAGCTGGTTTTCACAAAACTTCAGTGAGAACTTTCTGCTGGAGCAGGTGCAGGCGGGCGAGATTGTATTGCCCGCGGCGAACGTGGGCGAGCCCTTTGTCGATGCCGATGATATCGCTGACGTGGCGCTGGCGGCCTTGAGTGATGATGTGCATGCGGGGCGTTTGTATGAGCTGACCGGGCCACGCCTGCTGAGCTTTAAAGAAGTGATTGCGGAGATTGCCAAGGCCGCTGGCCGTGATATCCGTTATGTACAAATTACGCCGGATCAATATGCCGCAGCATTGAAGGAGATGGGCCTGCCTGCGGATTTTCAGTGGCTGTTGAACTATCTGTTTTCGACAGTCCTGGATGGGCGCAACGCGTTTACCACGGGCGATGTGGAGCGGGTCTTGGGCAGGCCGGCGCGAGAGTTTCGTGACTACGCCCAGGCAGTGGCAGCAACGGGTGTCTGGCATTAAGGGCAGTGAGCTAGCCCGCTGTAAGGCGGGCTGGCATTGTTCTTGGTGTTGAAGGTATATGTTATCGATCTTGTCGTTTTATTGACTGACTGAACTGATAGGTTTTGGTGTTTTTTCTACTTTTCCACTCAAGAATTATTGTTTTAGGGCTACATAGTTGTTTGCGGTTGAGAGGGCTATGGACGAAAACCGCTGCCATGGAGGGGGCAACCTATAAAACAGTCTTGAGTGAGGAGAGGTCAATGGCTTGTTTGGAAGTAACTAAAAAGAAAGTGTCAGTATTGATGGCGTCCGGTGTGATGTTGATGGCTAGTGCGAGTGGTGTTCAGGCCGAGCAGGTTTTAACGGCGCCGATATTGGTGGTGGGGGCGTCGATGGCCAATGGCGATCTGCCGTTAAATGATCAGATGCAGGGGGTCTGGGGAGGCCTCAATGTAGGTAGGGGGAGTTATTTGGATTTGGGCAAGGCATTGATTAAAGATCCTCGCCTGCCGGGTTTTGTGATTAACGAAGGCGTGGCGGGGGCAAGCACGGTGGCACACCGGGACTGTTCGTTAAGCGCAGGCACTGTGTGTAGTGATGTGAAGTGGATTAGTTTTGATCAGCAGTTTGATCGTGCGCTAAGCCGAGTGAGAAACTTTGCACAGCCCGGAACCTATAATGCCGACTATGTGGTTATTACGCACGGCAATGATTGTATGCATTCAAATAATTACGATGTGCCTGAGGTGCAAACCACGCCATGTACTGCAGTGGAAATGAATGAATATATCGATCGATTGATCGCATTAGGACGGCGGGCATTGAGCGTCGGGATTACGCCCATCTATACCAGTTATCCACCCGCATCGGCATTGGACTTCGAACGTTATCGTCCATTTTATTGGTTTATTGATAGTGGATCTTGGCAGGCATTGAGTGAGCTTCATCGGCTCCGCATAGAAAGCGAATTAGTAGGGGCGGTGTATCTTGATGTGTGGGAAGGATTCGAACACAACGGAGATGGATTACATCCCAATTCAAAAACTGCGCGCAAAGCAGCTGAAAGAATTGCGCAGTACGTTATAAATAATCCTTAAGAAAAATGAAATTTTGCCGGGCAGTGATGAACTGCCCGGTTTTTTTATAGCCCGGTTAAGGGTTGATCGATGGCATCCGATATCCTAGCTGGTAAAGCTACGATCGGAATACAATGGAAAATAATAAGGATGTAGAGCGACGCAACGAAACGTATGCGGATAAAGCATCTACAAAAATATGGTTGGAAACGCCCTCCAACGACAACCCCTATCTTGCCGAACACTGTTATTGCCACGGTTATGATTTAAACGAGCTGATGCAAAACATCAGTTTTGTAGAAATGTTGTATTTGTTGTTTCGTGGTGAACTGCCCAATAAAGATGAAGCGAAATTATTGGAAATGTTCATGGTGTCGGCTATTAATCCCGGGCCTCGGCATGCCGCGACACGTGCAGCGATGAACGCAGGTGTTAGCAAATCAAATAGCTCACATATTCTACCCATTGCATTGATGACCTTAGGTGGTGACCACTTGGGAGCGGCGGAGGTTGAGCCCGCCATGCGTTTCTTAAGAAAGCATTTGAAACAATCTCCCGCCGCAGTGATAGATACATTATTGATGCAGCTCGATGAAAAATCTGATGCCGTAAATGATGTGCACCTGGCTCCTGGTTTTGGTGCGCGTTTTAATGGTGTTGATCCATTGCCAAATCAATTTGCACAACATCTAGCTTCGATGCCAGGTGCCGGGAAGTCCTTGGCGTGGGGCTGTGAGTTTGCCGCGAAGCTGAAGGATCATCACATGGGTTGGTTGCATACCGGCTTGGCTGCAGCAGTGTTTGCCGATCTGGGTTTCCAGCCTCGTGCCGCAGCGGGTTTATATCAGTTATGTCTGGCACCTGGGTTGGTGGCGCATGGTGTCGAGCAGTCAAATAAAAAACTAACTGATATGCCTTTCATCAAAGACGAAAATTACTTTATTGATTATGAAGACTGATACACATTTTTGGGATCAGCGCCGCAACACCATCACCAGCAGCAAAGGTGGTTGGAAGGTCGGCGAGGCGGTCTATAACCATCGCTATTCGATGATGGATGATCTGGTTGGGCAGAAGTCTTATATGCAGGTGATGATATTGAATGCGACAGGCCGCCTGCCGGAGCGACGCCTGGCCGATTGGTTTGAGGCGCGTCAGATCTGTATGAGTTGGCCAGACTCGCGGATCTGGTGTAATCAGATTGGTGCACTGGCAGGATCAATGCGTACATCGGTGGTTGCCGCGACGGTGGCCGGTGTGTTGGGTGCGGATTCGCGCGCCTATGGCGGTTCCAAAACAGTTATCGCTGGCCTGGAGTTTATCCAGCATGCCTATGCATTGTTAACACAAGGTTGGACGGTCGAGGCGATCGTTGATGATGAATGCGCCAAGCATGGCGGCAAGCCGCATATCATGGGTTATGCGCGTCCAATAGCCAAAGGGGATGAGCGTATTCCTGCGATGCAAAAGGTCTCGGCCCAGCTTGGTTTTGAGGTTGGCCCTCATCTACAGTTGGCCTATCAGATTGAGCAGGTGTTGATTGAACGTTATGACGAACGTATGAATATTAATGGATACGTGTCAGCATTTCTGTCTGATCAGGGGTTAACCCCGGAAGAGGTATATCGTATTAGTGCAACACTCGTCGCAAGTGGCGTGACGGCTTGTTATGTCGATGCGGTTGAGAAACAACCCGAGAGTTTTTTGCCGTTGCGTTGTGATGATGTTCAGTATCAGGGGAAAGCTCCTCGTCCTTTGCCTAAAGCCAAGAACGAGGAGCGACCGTTTAGAGTGGTGGCATATACTGGGCGTTAGTGATCAATTTATGTGTGTGGGTGTCTATCATTGGTCAAAATGATAGATGGCTTCGATATATACGTTACGCCCTTCTAGTGGAAAGTCCTTTTCGATCCTGGCCCGGCCTAAGTTCGAGTAATATGGCGAAGGCTCACGTGCATCTTTGTCAAATGCATTGCGCACACTTAACGCCCACTCTATTGGTGAGCTGCTAGGTGTGCAACGATATGTCACATCGACCAACGTGTAGTCTGCGATGGCTGCTCGAGGGTCATTTGTTGCTCGGACTCGGTCGCCGACCCAGTTGGCCTGAGGGGCTAGGCTACAACTGTTTGCAAGTTTATAGCGTACGGCTAATGAGGCCTGGCGACCTGGTGCGTCTGGAATGATGTCCCCTGTGCGACTATCTTCCGAGTGTTGCCAGGCGAAATTGGTGTGTATATCGAGTTTTGTTGCTGCATGCCAGCTAACATCCATTTCGAAGCCGTGGCCTTCTTGGTCGTTGATGTTCTGTGATACGCCGCTGACGTAATCGATTAAATCATCGAGTTCATATCGATAGATATTTACGACTGAGCGCAGATCAAAGGTTGGTCGGTAGTCGAAGACCAGTTCTGCTACATCAATGGTTTCGGGCGCCAAGTTAGGGTTGCCTGTCGCAGCAGGATTGTTGGTTAAATAAAGCTCGTTAAAACTAGGCGCACGGAAGGCGCGGCCGTAAAGCATCTTTGTGGTCAGGTTGTACCTTGTCGCCCATACCAGTGCCATCCGTGGGTTGGTGGTGGTGCCAAAGTCTGAATAATTGTCGTGGCGGACGCCTGTAGTTAGCTCCCAGTCAGGGGCAAAACTCCATTCATCCTGTAGTGAAATAAAATGAAGCTTGCGGTTGGAAGGGGGCATGAAGCTGTTGGCAGTATTGGTCTTGGATGTGAGTTGCCCATTGATGACATTGATGCCTGAACCAAGTTGGGTGCCATCGATGGTGCCGGGGCCGAAGTTGCTTGTCTCTTTGGCGGTTAGATCGTCAAAGCCACCACCAAATGCAAGTCGCAGAAGGTGTTTATTAAAGCCGCTATAAGTGAAGCTGTTTTCGAGCTGTAGTTGCTCCATGTCCCCGCCGGGATTGCCGTGCATGCCTTCGCTAAATAAAACTCGACCTCCTCCGGAGGTGAAGGCATTGCCGTCATTGCCTATTGGGATGACGGCCCCAGGAGGAAACAGCTGGAAGTAGGCCTGTTTATCGATCAGGTGATAGTCCAAGTGTACTTTCCAGTTTAACTGTGGCGCGAGATTGGATTCTTCATAGTTGATCGCAAATGTATTGTGTGTGGTTTCTTGACGGCCTACCGGGTCTAAGGCTTGGGTGGCGCCAGGGCCTACACCTGCTTCGTCGACGACCCAGCTATTCAGCCAAACATTCCACTTGCCTTTGCTTAGGTTAAGCGAGGTGTTGTGTTGGGTGGTGTAGGTGCTGGTTGCATGAGGCGCCAGAGTCGCAGAGGTATTGAATCTTCCATCAAATATTGTTTGTAGATCACTATCGATAACGCGTCCATCATCGCCATCGGTTTTGAAGTATTCAAAACTGATGGCAGTGTCCCAGCCGCCGTAGTTGCCGCCGTGCTGAGCCCACAGGTTATTGCTGTTGAATGAGCCATGGCGGACGCCGACGGTAGAGCCCGCCATTTCATCGGCGTCTTTGGTGATGACATTGATGACGCTCGATAAGGCGTCGGCCCCGTAAACGGCTGAGCCAGGGCCACGGATGATCTCAATCCGTGAGATGTTTTCCACACCTAAACGAAAGCTCTGCGGGCGACCGCCGGTAAAGGAGTCGCTATAGGGGATGCCATTGATCAGAAAGAGCGTCTGAGGATCGTTGTCGGTGTGAATGCCGCGAATGGAAAAGATCGAATCGTGACGATTAAAAGAGATAGATGAGTGAATGCCGGGGACGTATTCCAGCGCCTCTTCCAGGGTGCGGGCGCCGCTGGCCTTGATATCGTTGGCCGTGATCACGCTGGCAACGGAAGGGGCTAAATGAATGGGCTTGCTGGTGCCGGTGGCGATGTTGACGATTTCTTCGTTGGGATATAACAGAAGAATGTCTTCCTCAGGGCCTGCCCATAGGTGTGAACTGCTTGCCAGCCCACAGGTAACGACAAGTATGAAACGGTAACTCACGTGACCTTCCTCCCGAAAAAGTAACGACGAGGCAGCATGTTCATTATTATTCTAAAAATCGGTGTACATGCTGCAAAATCTTCCGTTACAGTAGTTTAAACAACTATTTTTGTAAACTTTTGTGCGCAAGTTTGGGCTTTAAAGGTGTGCCGCCATTGCTAAGAAAGGCCCGGGGCCGGGGGCTGCGGGAGAATTTGCAGGGGCCTGATGAGCAGTTGATGATGTACAATGCTCCCTATTATTGATTGTAGCCAGTTGTCTCAACAATGAAAAAACCCAGTATCAGAACCATCACCGTCCGTAGTTTAGTCAATGCGTTGCTGATAATCGCGATCGCAGTCTTGGCTATTACTGCATACAACTTTCGTGCGCTTTCCTTGCAGGCGATTGAAAACCAGGCCATCGCCCATGCCGAATTGGTAAAGGCAGGTCTAACGGCCCACATGAAGGCCGAGGTGATGGACAAGCGTCAGTATTATCTCGAAGAAATCCGCCAACTTCACCAAGTGAATCGTCTGGAAATCATTCGTGGCCCGGCCTTGGTAAATCAGTTTGGTGAAGGGATTGCCTGGGAGCGGACGACAATGGATGCTGCCGCCCGGCAGGCGTTTACGGCCGCTAAACCAGTGATTGTGCACCATGAATGGTCGCTGCAACCCACCGTGCGGGTGGTGATTCCGTATATTGCATCGCCAGAGGGCAACCTCAACTGTCTTGCTTGTCACAGCGTGGATGCGGGCACGGTATTGGGTGCGGTGGACATGGAGCTGGACGTGACCGAGTACCGCAATCATGCCTTGATGGTGGTTACCGGCTTGATGGCGATTTCGGGGGCGGCGTTGTTGCTGGTCCTGGTTAACACCTCGCGCACGATTCGTTGCTACGTATCGTTGCCCTTGAATACCCTGATGGATAAGGCTGCCGAGGCCTATCGACAAAAAAGTCGTTTGCGTAGCGAAGAGTTTATGACGCGCGAACTGACGACGGTGGCCGATGAATTCAACATGTTTAACGATCAGATCATTGCGCACCAGGATATGTTGCGTGAAAAAAATCGGGAACTGTTGTTGTTGAACGATGAGATTGAAAGCACCATGCGTGAGACCGTATTCACGATGGGTATGATCGAAGAACAACGTTCAAAAGAGACGGCTAATCACACCAAACGGGTGTCGCTCTATAGCCAATTGCTGGCACGCAAACTGGGCCTGGATGAGGCGCAGGTGGATTTGGTGACCGTGGCCTCGCCCCTGCACGATATCGGCAAGCTGGGCATCCCGGACGATATTTTGTTTAAGCCTGGGCCTCTGACCGATGATGAACGTTCGGTCATGAAGAATCACCCCGAGATCGGCGCGGCGATGCTGCGACATTCGCAGCGCGATACGCTGGTGGCAGCAGGCATCATTGCGCATCAGCATCATGAAAAGTGGGATGGCAGTGGTTATCCGCAGGGTTTGCAGGGTGAAGAGATCCATATCTTTGGTCGTATTATCGCGCTGGCAGATGTGTTTGATGCGCTGTATTCGCCGCGTGTGTACAAGGAGTCATGGTCGATCGAACGCGTGATCGAACACGTAAGCGAGCAACGAGGGAAACATTTTGATCCCCAGTTGGTCGATCTGTTTTTGGCAGATGTCGATGCCTTTGTCGCCATCTACAATCAATACCCCGCCAACGGCGCGGGGAAGTAAGTCATAAACTCAACGGAGTAGATAGATGAGTACAGCAACTGCGCGCCACTTGTTGGTCGACACAGAAGAGAAGTGTAACGAGATTAAGGCCCAAATCGAGGCCGGTGCTGATTTCGCCGACATGGCGAAACAATATTCTGGTTGCCCATCGGGCAGAAACGGCGGTGATCTCGGTTCATTTGGTCGTGGCATGATGGTGCCCGAGTTCGACAAGGTGGTGTTCAGTGCGCCGCTGAATGTGGTTCAAGGTCCGGTGCAAACCCAGTTCGGATACCACCTGCTGGAAGTGACCAGCCGCAGCGAATAAATCCTATTTGGTGATTGAAATCAGGTAGGCCGTCAGCCGTTGACGGTAATCTGCCTGATTGGCGAGGGCGATATGGCGACCGTTGGGGTAGTGCCATATCGCCTTCGGTTGTTTTGCGGCCTCGAAAAGTTGGTCGCCGTGATGGGCGGGCACGATCTGGTCTTCCGCGCTATAGATCAGCAGCAGGGGCACCGGGCTGACTGCGGCCACGCTGGCGATGGGGCTATAATCATCGTTGATGGTCAGCGCCAACGGCCATTGCAGGGGCCAGGTGAGCCAGTTGCTGGCAAGTTTTTCCTGGGCGATCTGTCGGTAGCCATTGAAGGCGCTCTCGACGACCAATCCCGCAATGCGTTGGCGATCGGCGGCGTGGGCGACGGTATGTACTGCAATCGCACCGCCGAGGCTTTGGCCGAAGACGATCAGCGGCGTATCGCCTGCCTGATGCATCTGCTGTGCATAACGCAGCGTGCTGTCGGCATCTTCAATAATACCTTTCAATACTGCACGCCCGGCGGACTTGCCATAGCCGCGGTAATCCACCAGCAAGACGTTGAAGCCCTGTTCCGGCAGCCAGTGGACGCTGCCGATGTGGGTGCTGATGTTTTGCGCGTTGCCATGAAAAAAGACGATGGTCGCATGGGGTTCCCCCTGTGCCGGTAACCACCAGGCATGCAGCTGCGTACCGTCAGTGGAGGCGATGTAGAGCTCTTCGTATTTCAGGCCGATGTCGGCAGGGGTACGCACCAGATGATTGCTGGGATAGAAAAACAGCCCGGTGCAGCCGGTGAGGGCCTGTGTGATGAGGAGGATGAAGAACAGTCGACGCATCAAAAATAGTGCAGCCAGCTAAGTTGTAGTTGGTGGTAACCATCGGCCAGGGCCTGCCGGCGCGACCATTCGAGGCGCAGGCTGTGGTCGGCATTTAATTGTAGACGTTGTTCAAACACTGCGGCGTGTTCGTGATGGCGATGACCGGCGCGGTAATAGGTGTGGCGCCAGTAGAGGTGCGAGGCCCAGGCGCGCCAGTGGCTAACGAGCCCCGCCTCGCCGCCGAGGCCGGCGCTGTAGCCCTTGTCGAGATCGTTGTCGATGTCGATGCCGCCGTTGATCATGCCGTAGGCCAGGGTGTCATCGCCCCAGGGCAGGGTCCAGCTCATGCCGCCGCCGCCATTGATGCTGCTGAGGACATGTCCTTGCGGCAGACCATGCTTGTGCCGCCAACCCAGATCCACTCGCCAGGAGATAGGGGTGTCGAGCGCGGAGACCGGCGTCAGAGAAAAGATCTCGATCGGGATGAAACGATCCAGGTAGGTCTCATCGCTGTCCTGATCGTAACGTAGTCCCAGGTCAAAGAATGCAATCTGCGCGCCGCGGGCATAACCGGGCAGCGGGTCGAGCAGGTCGTGGTAGGCCGGACGCAGGTCGAGGCTGAAGATGTCGTGTTCATCGACGCGGGCGATACCGAACGCAGCCCTGCCGGTGGCATGGCCCTGCTCAGGGCGGATGGCGGGTGTCGGTGCAGGATTGGTGGCCAGGCTGATGCCGGTGGCGCTGCGTGCTTGTAGTAGCGCGTGCATGTGTGCGGCGGCCGCATCATCGCCGCGTTCTTTTTGGTAGGCGGCATATTCATGGGCCAGCTCTAGCAAAAGCGCCTGTTCGTGCGGGTTGTGTTGTAAAAAGGCGGTTTCGTCTTTGGCGCTGGCATCTAATGCGAGGCGGTGTACCCAGCCAACTTGAGTTTTGTTCAGGTCGCGCAGGCGATGGCTGAGCTGGTCGGCGCGTGATGGGCGATAGTCAACGTGCTCGATGAGTCCTGCATCCGCGACAACGCGTACGGTGTCGGACGGGATGGCCCAGGCACCAAACTGATTGGTCAGGTCCAGGTCGGGGCGTGCGGTCTCCAGCAGTGACAATAGGTGGTAGGAGCAGTTTTCATCGAAGAAGTAATAGCGGAACCAGATGCCGCGCAGCTCCCAGGCGTGATAGAGCATGGTGATGGTTTCGGCCTCGGTCAGATTGAGGCGGTATTCCCAGATCTCGCGGTTTTCCATGTCGCTGTATTCGCGCACCTTCAGATAGTAGGGCATCACCGAGAAGGCACCGGGATAACCCCCGGACAGGCCCTTGTATGCATAGGCTAGGCCGCCGTCATTGCCGGTATCCGCAGCGAAGTTGAGGGCGTAGGAGAGCAGGCGGGTCTTGTCGGTTTGATTGCGGGTGTCGATACGAATCAGCGTATGACCAAACATCGAGGCGGGGCTGTTGATGTAAGCGGTAGGAAAGACCAGTGTCACCCCTTGGGGGTTGAGCGCGGTCAGCCACTCTTCGAAACGCTGGCAGTGGTGTTCGGGAAGTTGTTGTGAATCAAAACCCAACTCGCGTTTGAGCCATGCGTAGCGGGCAACGAAGATGCATTGGGGGTGTAAATGTTGAGCCTCTTCATCCTGTGGGAATGGTTCAAAGAAGGCGTTCAGTGTTGCACTTAATTCGGCTTGAGGGTTGGTCTTGCCATTAGTCGCGATGAAATAGCGCGGCGCATCGACCTGGCTTTCATAGTCGCCGAACAGTGTCGGTTTGTAATGCATCAGCTTGTGCCATTCGGGGCGCTGGTGTAGTGCTTGGTCCGTTGCTGCCTTTGTCAGTTGCTGCAGATAGTCGGTAGGTTGGGAGGCTTGGGCGCTGAAGGGAATCTGTGAGACCAGTAGCGCGAGCGTGAAGAAACTATGAAGACGAGAATGATGGCAACGGTACATTACGACATCCATGTACAGGGGGCGAAGACAGAGGGGCCCAAAACAAACATGCCCGGTAGATCACTCTACCGGGCATGGATCAGCTTAACAAGTTACGCGGCAATTAGATTGCAGTGGCGTATTTGCTCAGGCCGGCGTCGGCAGCGATCACGTCACGCAGAGAAACGCGAATGCTTTCAGCACTGGCGTCAGCGCCGGTGAAGATGCTGGCGAAGTTTTCTTGGGTGGTGCGGGCAAAGGCAACTTTATCTTGTTCGGCAACGCCGATCAGAGCAGCCAGTGCATCCAGGGTTTCGCCTTGGCCAGAAGCGGCGTCACGGGCCAGGGCTTCTTTGTTGCCATCGATGAACATGGCTGTTTGCCAGGAGGAGCTGACAGTACCGTCTTGAGTACAGCCAGAAGTGCCGGAGGTAATTGCAAAAGTTTGATTGCCAGAAGTGCCGTTGGTGGTCACGGCAAGAACTTGTGGCGCAATGCCTGACTGGCCGTCGAACAATTTGGAGCCCCAGCCGCAGCTACCAATGTTGTTTGATGCCATTGCGCTGCCTGATGCCATAGCCAATGCTGCTGCGACTACTACTACCTTATTGATTTGCATGTCTCAAATTCTCCCTCTGGTTCGAGTTTTATAATCACACCAGGATCGATGGTGTGAAGTAAGTTTTAGCAACTAAGTTTGCACCCGTCAAGGAATGATCTGTGCAGTAGTACTTTTGTCGGACAACCGATATATTTAATAAAAATTTAATATTGAATGGGTAAGTGTATTCATGGGTGATGTCGTGAAATTCCGCAAGCTCAAGCCGAGCGAGAAGCACAAGGGGAAAACCCTATGCAAAAGTGGTTTCCATAAATGGAAGGTTGTGACATCAAATAAGTTTGATGTAAAGCAGGGAAAGCTAGTCACTGTTTACGAATGTGAGCGCTGCGGTGTGACAAAAAATGAAGCCAAATAGATGGCGACGCGTTTGTGTTTTTGTGGACTAATCTGCGCATTGTATTCGCTGGGGTGTTTTAGTCGCGATCGATGGGGGCGACGGGTTTTGGCAGCGTGATTACAAATTCTGTATAGACGCCAAATTCTGAATGACAGCTGATGCGCCCATTAAAGCTTTGAATGACGCGCTGGCAAAAGGGGAGGCCTAGGCCGTTGCCAACCCCGGAAGGTTTTGTTGTGTAAAAAGGCTCAAACATGTGTTGCATCACCTCTTGCGCGATACCGCTGCCGCTGTCACGGAAGTGAATCTGGTTGTTGGTTTGGCAAGTCTCGAGCCAAATGTTTACATCCCCCTTGTTTGCTTTTGCAATGTAATAAAGGGCATTTTTCAGTAAATTGTATATGACGTAAATTAATAGTGTGCCTGAGCCGAAGAATTCAAAGTCATGTCGACTGTCAAAGTGTGTAATGCTGGCCTCATGTTCCTGGAATGGATAATCCTGTAGCGCTTTTTGAATGCAGTGAGCTGCAGAGTATAGATTGAAGTCTGCGGTATTTATTTTTTCATTCTGCACGTTCTCCATCAGCATGGTGATTATTGTTTGCGATAACCGTGTTGCGCGATCGATGCTGTTTATAGCATCTCTAATGCCCATTTCATGACGAGGTGATAACAGTGTGATGTTTGTTTGTTTTGTTTCGCTTAGTGATTTCTTGCCAAGTTCATAGCCTCGCCACAAGGGTGTCCAGTGATTTTCGAGAGCCTTGACGGTCATGCTGATGGTTGTAAGCGGGGTTCTCAGTTCGTGAGCGATATTGCCTGCGATTGCCTTGGTGAGTGTGATGCGGCGTTCTTGCTCTGCCACAGCTTCTGCCATTAGTTTTCGATGTGCCTCGGCGCGATCCAAGAAAACATCGGTTTGACGTGTGAGGGTAGATAGGAATTGTCGGTCCCGAGTAGTAAGTGTTTGCGTTGATATACGCCCTCTAAGGATGATGATGCCTTCCAGGGTGGCCGACGAATGTAGAGGCAGAAGAATGCTATCGTGCGGGCAGTTGATTACAGATGTCTCATGGGTGGCGCCTGGGATTTCGTTGTAACCAATTGGTTGGTACGGGTTATGAGCTAAAAATTCTAGTTGCGGATGATCCTTGTCAAGCAGCGATAGCGAGTGGTGACTCTGCGAGTGACTGGTGAAATAGTTGCCTTCGCGTACAAGAACATCGCCTTGGCGACTGCCGAGGGTGTCGCTTAATGTTTGAGCAACACTGAGCACGATATCTCGCTTGTTCAGTAATGGCTGGAGTCGTTGAATCAATAAATTGGTGACTTGATTGGGCTCATACCAATTGCGTATCCACCTCTGCTCAGTGGTGGTTTGTAACTTAAGGCGAAGAATATCGCCATATTTGGCCCATGCCAGAGCTGCGAAAAGCGAGAGCGTTAGATGTAGCGCCGGAGACTGATGCGCGAGGAAGTGTATGCCTGCAAAACTAAAAACAACCAGCAGTCCGGTGATGATGTGTGCGCCCCAGCGAGGGATGATCAGATGGATATCCAGCAGTTCTTTCTTGGATAGGGCGTACGCAATGATGGTGAGTCCGGCTGTAATAAAGACGATGCCTGGAGGGTATAGCTCTAATCCGTAGTTGCAGGCGTAATCAATGGCCGCGAAGGTGTAAATCAGCAGGCCGCTGATACAATATCTTAGCTGCTCTCTTAGAGGGTAAGGGCTGGTTTTTAGTTGTTGATAAGCAATATAGAGCCCGCGCAGTACCACGACCGCTGTTTGTAATACATGCAATGGGTGCAAGGGGCCTGCCTTTGGATAGTATCCCCAATAATACTCGTAATATCCTGAGATCAACCAATTTCCGCTTACCAGCGCACTCGCAAGCAATATACATAGTGTATAAGATGCGTAGACGTATTTTCGCTCTTGATGTGCTCCAGACACTTCTATTAGAAAGTGATAGAGGCTGGTGGGGAGAAAGCAGATGATTAGATAGCCAAACTTGATTAATAGCATTGCCGCTTCAGGGTCGCTGACCTGAAACAGAATGCTCCACGTGGATTGCCAGACAAAGGTTGTAAAACACAGTAATGCGAAGGCTAGATGAGCTCGTTGTTTGTTGGATTTTTTCAATACTAGCCAGCCGATGATGAAGAAGTAACAGGCAACTATGCTGGGTAGAATTGAAAACATGGCGAGTAGGCTCTCTGTGGCATATGGCGGAATGAGGTTTGTGTCGGCCGCGATCGCGTTGTGTGCTTCACGATCGCGGCGGGACTTTTATGTTAGTTTAATATGTTGATTCCATCTTCTATTCCATAAGTTCATAAGAGCGGACTTTGGTTAACACGTTATCAGGCAGTTTTTTTAGCTTGCCCCCAGACATGAAAGCAATTTTTTGAGCTCCAGAAGATACCAGCGTTCCCGTTTCCTTGTCATAAAATCTGAAAATTAATACGAAAGAAGCCTTTTTGACTGATTGAGTGTTAAGCATGCACAGTAGACTCTGAAAGGGAGTGACTTCCTGTTTGTATTCGTTGTTGGCGAACTTGGTCACGAAGGCCCCTTGCAATGAAAACATGTCCGATACGACGCATTCACTAAACCATTTCTCACGCAACATGCCTTGCCATTCAAAATAACGGGCAAAATATATATTGCCGTAGGCGTTTGAGTGTCCCAGCGTCGGGCTGAACTCATAGCGATAGGTATGCAGGTTCTGTGTGTCGCATTGAGCTTTGCAATTCATCATGATTTAACTCCTTTAATAAAGTAACAGTAATTGATAAATTGCTATGAACAGAGTCATAGCGGATCAACGTGCCGGCCTTATCAAAGGTGTTCACAAGCCTGAAGGATGGTGCTGGAGGAAAGGTTTATGATTGTTCTAGAGGCAATCAGTGGCCAATGCAGATGGAGTTGTATTTGAAGTGGGTGAGTCTCCATCGACTCGTTTGTTATTTTTTGTTGTCATAAGCAGGTGGTTTTCGCTGTCCAAAGTCATCTCATTCTAGAGATTAATATTGTGCAGTTATTGCTAACAATGATGTTGTTGGTTGGCACGGTTTTGTGCGCTCTAAATCTATAAAGTACGAGGTGTTGGTCGAGTTGTTGGCTCGGGGGAGGTGTTGCCATGAGGCATAAAAAGGCTGTGTGGTTGGTGGTGGCTCTGGTCGTGGCATTGATTTATATGTCAGGTCGGATGCCTCAAGCGACATTGTCGCCGCTACAGGATAATGCGGTAGTGTTAGCCCTTGGGGATAGTTTGACTTATGGTACGGGCGTTGATCAGGTCTATAGTTATCCATCTCGATTGGCAGACATGACAGGGTTGTCCGTGATTAATGCGGGTGTGCCTGGCGAGACTTCGGCTGGCACCTTGGTGCGGGTGAAGGCTGAGCTGGATAAGCATCGACCGCAGTTGGTGATTTTATGTATAGGTGGTAATGACATCTTGCGACGTAAAGGCAAGCAAGAGATCGTTGGCAATATTCAACAGATCATCGATGTGATCAAATCTCACGATATCCAGTTGGTATTGCTGGCCGTGCCGGAGTTTGGTTTGTTCCCGACTGCACCGGAGTTTTATAGCGAATTGGCTGAGGAAAATGCCATCCCCCTGGATAAAGATACCATTCCATCTGTATTGCGGGATTCGGATTTGAAGTCTGATCCTATTCACGGTAATGAGGCCGGTTATCAGGTGATTGCGGATGGGGTATATCGATTACTGCAAGAGGCGGGGGCGATTAAATAGTATGTTGCCCATGGGCCTCAGTGACTTGGGATAGTAGGTGTACAAGCGGCGGGACTCAAAATAGTCCCGCCCTGTGGTGTTGGCCGGGTATTGGCAGCAGTGGCTAGAACCAGGCGCTGATGCCTATCATGACCTGACTGTCGCCATTGTCGTTGCGCATGGACTTGGTATCGCCCAGATATCGATGACTGGCGATGCCTACGTACGGTGCAAACTCACGACGCACTTCATAGTGCAGGCGTAGTGATGCCTCCAGCTGACTGAGGCCGCTGCCCAGACCGAACTCCGTTGAGTCTTTGCTGTTGGCGTTTAAGCTAATCTCCGGTTCCAGTGCCCATCGCTGTGTGAGCATCCACTCTTGAGCGAGACTCATATCCAGCGTGCTGAATCCATGCTCACCAATCAGCAGGTTGACCTCCGTATCAATAAAGTAAGGGGCGGTGCCATGTATGCCCAAGGCCAGCCAGTTGTCGCTGGGGCTGGATTTGGTGTCATGGGCAAGGCCAAGCTGTACATCCCAGTAGGCGAGGACGGCACGGTTGTAGAGCAGTTGTATTCGATGTTGTTCGATTTTACCTTCGTGTCGTTCGCCTTCACTCTTCAGCCAGAGTTTATTGATGTCGGTGCCCAGCCAGGCCTCGGCATCCCAGTGGAGAGAGGTTTCACCTGAAGATTTTTCAACATGTTCCAGATGTTTGAGCATGCCCTTGAATATGACCGGGTTGGCACTGTCCATGGCAAAGGAAGTGTTGAGGCTGGCGACAGAACAGATTGCTGCAATCAATAACTTTTTCATCGCGGGCCTCCTTAAACTACGCGCACAGTTCTGAACATGCCCATCATGTGATAGAGCAGGTGGCAGTGAAATGCCCAATCGCCTTTTGCATCGGCCGTGACCTGATAGCTGATCTTGGCGCCCGGCTGGACGATGACGGTGTGTTTCTTCGGTAGCCGCATCATGTCGCCGGTTTCCAGCTCACTCCACAGGCCGTGAAGGTGGATGGGGTGATTCATCATCGTATCGTTCACCAGGGTGAAGCGTACACGCTCGCCGTATTTCAGTTCGATGGGGGGCGCGTCGTGACTATCGATGCCGTCTATCGACCACATGTAACGACTCATGTTGCCGGTTAAATGTAGTTTGATCTCGCGAGTTGGTGTTTGAGTATGATGGTTGTGATAGTAGTTGCGCAGATCGGCATAGGTCAGGACGCGGCGGCCATTGTCCCGCAGGCCAACACCGGGGTCATCGAGACGGTACTGCGGATTCTCTGCGACCATGTCGACGTAAGGGCCGAGCTTAATGATTTTTTCTTCAGTGGTGCCCGGGGCGGATGATGGGTGCGATGCGTGATGAGCCGCGCTGCCATGGTCCATGGTCGAGTGGTTGGGCATGGCGTGTCCCGCATGACTTTTATGTTGTTCGTGCTGCTCGTGATTCTGGTGCGAGGCATGAGACGAGGAAGCATGGTTGTCACCAGCTTGGTGATTGCCATGCGCCATGCCCATGTCGGCGTGGCTGAGTACAGGCACAGGGTCGAGCCCTGGCACATCGGCGATGCGGCCCATGTCCGGCGTCAACGAACCGCAGGCATAACCGGAACGATCAATGGCCTGGGCAAACAGGCAATAGGGTTGATCATCCGTCGGCTCGACAATCACATCATAGGTCTCGGCGGAGCCAATGCGAAACTCATCGACGGTCACCGGCTCCACGTATTGGCCGTCGGCCGCGACCACGGTCATCTTCAGGCCCGGGATGCGCACATCGAAAAAGGTCATGGCGCCGGCATTGATGAAACGCAGGCGGATCTTCTCGCCGGGCTTAAACAGCCCGCGCCAGTGCTCGGCCGGGGTGATGCCATTCATCAAAAACGTATAGGTATAACCGGTGACATCTGATATGTCGCGATCACTCATGCGCATCTGATTCCACATGGCGCGATCATTCCAGGTCTGCGCGAGGCCCTTTTCCTTGATCTCCTGCACCAGGTCGCCCGCCGTGCGCTCATTAAAATTGTAATAGTGGGAACGTTTCTTGAGGTTGCGCAAGACAGTTTCCGGGTCTTCGTCGCTCCAATCGGAGAGCACAATGACGTAGTCGCGATCGTATTCAAAATGTTCAGGTTCTTTTGGATCGATGATGATGGCGCCGTAGAGCCCGGTCTGTTCCTGAAAACCCGAGTGGCTGTGATACCAGTAGGTGCCGGATTGATTGGCATGAAACTGATAGGTAAAGGTTTCTCCGGGGGCGATGCCGTTAAAGCTCATGCCCGGCACCCCATCCATGTTGGCGGGCAAGATGAGCCCGTGCCAGTGGATCGACGACATCACGTCCAGCGTGTTTTTTACGCTTAGTTTAATTAGGTCGCCTTCGCGCCAGCGCAGGATCGGTGCCGGCAGAGATTGATTGACCGTGGTGGCAATGGCGCGTTGGCCGGTGAAATTGACCACCTGCTCGCCGATGGTCAGGTCAAACGCTTGGCCGCTCAAGATGTTTTGCCGCATGCGCAGATTGGGCGATGCGTGCAGCATGTTGAGCGGGAAACCCAGGCCGGCCAGCATTGAACCGGCGGCGAGGCCCTTTACAAAGCGGCGGCGTGAAATATTGGCTTCAGCAGGCGCTGAAACAGGAACTTTTGTTTTCATAAAAACCTCGAGTCGTGTTTAAACAGAATGAATTCGTGTTTAGAACAAAGCTCTCGGCGGTCGATAGAGTTCGCTGATGGCGATACTGGTGCTGTGCAGTGCCACGGTAGGCAGCATTGGCGGTGAGGTCGCGTGGTTGCCCATGGGCGGCTGGAGCGACAGGCCGATCACGCACATGCTGCAGTGGCCTCCCTGACAAGACACGGTGTCATCGGCATCGGACTGAGATGGGCAATGCTCATCGTGATCCATCGCCAAGTCCATGATCACCTCGGTGTCTGCGGTATGCGATGCAGGCAGGGATGTCCATGCCTGCACACTGCCGCTGAAGATCAGGAGGCAGACTAGGAATAGATGGCATTTAAAGGCGTGTCTCTTCATGCGTGATATTTTGGTGATATTGGGCGTTCGAGTCAAAGGCGGGGGATTGGTTCAGTCCAATCTTAGGGAGCTGCGGCAGTGTTGGGGTAATAAAAAAGGCCCCGCTGAAACAGCGAGGCCTTTGGGATTATGGTGCCCAGTCTCGGAATCGAACCAAGGACACGGGGATTTTCAGTCCCCTGCTCTACCGACTGAGCTAACTGGGCGTGTTGAGAGGCGCGTATTAAACCAAGTTGCCCTGGCGGCGTCAAGTTTTGGTTGTGGTTTTTTGCTCGTGTTAATCTTGGGTCCGTTTTGACTTCTGGGGTTTGGGGTGGCATGAGGTTTGTGTGTGGGAGCGTTGCGGCTCTGTTGATGGTGATGGCGGGGGTGGTGTCGGCCGCTGACGATCGTTTGATCCGTTTTCATCATGACGATATGGAGGGCTGTGTCGCCTGTCATCAGGAGGGGGATATGGAGCTGTTCAAGCGCTCGACGTCGACCGCCTGCGTTGAGTGCCACAAGGAAAAGGGGCTGCGGACCGATTTTAGTGAGGCGCTGGAACAGATGGGCGCGGCGATCCGCACCGCCAAACCTAAGGCGAGGGCCGAGGGTCAGGGGGCGGGCATGAGTGTGCCGATGTATTACGACGAGAGTCGCATTGGCGCCGAACCGAATGAGATGATCCGTATCCCGGCAGGACCATTTATTCGAGGTACCGATTTCCGCCTGCCTGACGAGGGACCGCGCCATGAGGTGGTGTTGGACGCGTTTCTGATCGACAAATACGAAGTGACCAATCTGCAGTACAAACGGTTTATGGATGACACGGGACAGCGTTCGCCCAGTCATTTTCGTAATCGCACCTTTCCAGAGGGCAAGGCCGATCATCCGGTGACGTTTGTCTCGTGGCAGGATGCGGATGCCTATTGTCGCTGGGCGGGTAAACGCCTGCCGGATGATCGTGAGTGGGAGAAGGCGGCACGGGGGACCGACGGGCGGGTCTTCCCGTGGGGCAGTGAGTTCAGTATCGACAAGGCCAATACGCCGGTACGTTGGGCGGCAAAGTATTTAGAGGGCGATACCACGCCGGTGGGGGCATTTGAGGGGGGGAGGAGTCCGTTTGGCCTCTATGATATGACCGGCAATGTGTGGGAGTGGACGTCGAGCTGGTATCTACCCTACCCGGGGAATACGCGAATTACCGAGAACTATGGCGAGAAATATAAGGTCCTAAAGGGTGGTTCGTGGTGGGATTGTTCGTTTTACAAGTGCGGGATCTCGGCCCCGGTGTTCAATCGTAGTTTTTTTCATCCGCGCACGCGCAACGAGAGTTTTGGTTTTCGTTGTGCCAAGGATGCAGAGTAGAGGCGCGACGTGTTTAGTCAATTCATGAAGATGGTATGGATACTGATGGGGATTCTGGCCCTGGTATTTGGTTTGTATTACTACCAGCAGCAGACCTTGCCGCAGTTGAGCGGGGGCGGGGCGACGACCAGTTCGAGCGATGGTTTGCCGGAGGGCATGGTGTTTATTCCGGGTGGACCATTCGTGATGGGCAGTGATCAGGTGGACACCGAGGGTAAACAGCAGGAGTTTGGCTTTCGTCAGCCCATGTATCTGGATGAACACCCGCGGCATGAGCAAAAGGTGAATGCCTTTTTTATCGATGCCCTTGAGGTAACCAATGCCGAATACAAACGGTATGTGATGGATACAGGGGCGGAGCCACCGCCGCCGTGGATTCAGAACGGTTACAACGTGCTCGAAGACAAACTGCGTAGTTTCGAGGTGGATTTGTTGCGCAAGGTCGCCGTCGATTATTTTCAGCTCGATATGGATACAAGAGAGATGGCGGCCGAGGCGATCGTCGATGAGTTGTTAAAGATTCAGGCGCAGCGGGATGTGCTGCCTGTGGCGGCGGTCAATTGGTTCGATGCCGCCAGTTATTGTCGTTGGCTCGGCAAGCGTCTGCCGACTGAGGCCGAGTGGGA
>DHYU01000022.1:0-793 GCA_002415485.1 Proteobacteria bacterium UBA5122 | reverse complement strand
TGGCGGGCAATGTCTCGGAGTGGGTGGCGGATTGGTATCAGCCGTATCCCGGTAGCGATTATCAGAGTGAAGACTTTGGTGATCTGTTCAAGGTCGTTAAGGGTGGTGGTGCAGGCGCTGGGCACTATGCCTTGAGTTATTTCTTTCGTGCGCCGCGCCGTGGTCATGCCGATCCAACGCTGCGCAATACGGATGTCGGTTTTCGCTGTGCGCGGAATCTGACGGCACGCTAGTCCAAAAAAACAGAGCCCCGCAGTGGCGGGGCTGAGTGTGTGGATGTTGGATCTTTTTACATCTGCGGCGGCGTAAAGGCCTCGCCGTCGCCAAACAAAAACTTTTCCATCTCTTCTTTCAAAAAGCTTTGTGCCTTGGGGTCGATCAGCGACAGGCGGTATTCGTTGATCAGCATGGTTTGCTGACGCAGCCAGGATTGCCAGGCTTCTTCTGACACGTTTTCGAAGATCTTTTTGCCGACTTCACCGGGATAGGGTTGGCGGGCGAGGCCGGGCAGTTCTTTTTTCAGTTTTGCGCATTGCACCATGCGAGTCATGACGAGTCCTCCGTTTTGTTGGCGCGCATTGTAGCAAAGCTGGGTAGGGCCTTCTATGCGCTGGCGGGTAGGGGAATTAGCTGGGCAGGCGCTGTAATAATTCTTTTACGGGGGCGGCGAGGCCTAATTCGACTTCATGGGGGCGGTGCCATTCATGGCCGTGGTCGGCGATGTTGGATGGCGGGCGTTTGAGTTCGAGCAGCACCGGTTCAATCATCAGGTGAAAGTGGCTGAAGGTGTGGC